>JAPPHA010000039.1 GCA_028874915.1 Paracoccaceae bacterium | reverse complement strand
GCGCCAGGCCCGGGACGCCGGTCTCGGGAACCTGAAGACCTGCGGCAAGCTCGGGGTCTCGTTCGGAGACTACCTGGCCAATCGCCTGGGCGTGGCCGGCGCTCCCGCCGTCCCGCGGCTCGCCGATCTTATCGTGCAACGCGCAACAGCCTGACGCCCGGGACCGCAATCAGTCCATTTTCCCGCCCTTGAATTCGACGCCTCGTCACCGGCGCAGCGACAGACGTTACCGATGCTGACTACGGCCAGTCACGGATCCATAATCGGGCATTCACCGTCGTAATTTCCCCGGCAAGATGCCCCAGTTACGACCGGTCTGACGAGAAGCGGTTTCGGAATCGGTGAGCAGTCGATACAAAGTAGTTTTCTCGAAACAGGTCACGTCCAGAATCTGCAGGATTGTGTGGAGACTGAGTTCGGAGTTGAACCGTTTCCTGATGATGGCCACGTGCACGTAGACGGAGACGGCGTTCAAGATCTGGGTCTTCACGGCATTGGCCGAGGTGCCCAGGAACGACTTTATTCGCAGGTGCTGCTTGATCCATTTAAAGAGGTCTTCGAAACCGGCGCGGACGGAATTGTGACCCCATGGCTACGAGGCCAAGTGGCTCCCATGTGCCTTGCGCAATCCCGTAGGA
This sequence comes from Paracoccaceae bacterium, assembly GCA_028874915.1. GTDB lineage: Bacteria > Pseudomonadota > Alphaproteobacteria > Rhodobacterales > Rhodobacteraceae > JAPPHA01. The sequence continues at coordinate 91,854 of JAPPHA010000039.1, read as the reverse complement.
GGCTTGCGTAAGGCGGTCACGCTGCCCTGCGTAGCCTGAACTGCAAGAAGCCTCGAACTTCAGGCAGAGGAAGCGTCACAGGAGCAGCCGGCGGGGCTCAGCAATCAGCCGTGCATAGTGCGCGAGAAACCTGGCCGCCATGGCACCGTCAATGACGCGGTGATCATACGAAAGATCGAGCGGGACCATCTTGACGGGCTTGAACTGTTCGCCGTCCCAGACGGGTTGGAACCTTGTTCGCGTGATCCCCAGGATCGCGACTTCTGGCGGGTTGACAATCGGCGTAAACGCAGTCCCGCCGATCCCGCCCAAGTTCGTGATGGTCATCGATGCGCCGCCCATTTCTTCGGGACGCACGGCGTTTTCCCTGGACCGGTTCGCCAGATCAGCGATGTCATCGGCAATCGCAAAGATCCCCTTCTGGTCCGTATTCCGGATCACCGGGACGACAAGCCCGCGCGGAGTGTCGACCGCGAGCCCGACGTGGCAGTAGTTCTTCAGGACAAGGACCTCGCCGTCGGCGCTGAGCGACGCGTTGAATCGGGGAAACTCCTGCAGGCACCGGGTCAGGACGGCGACGTGAAAGGCCAGCGCGGTCAACCTTGTGCCGCGGTTGGCGGCCTCAAGCTTGAACTTTGCGCGAAGATCCTCAATCGCGCCGATCTCGGCTTCGTCGTGATGCGTCACTGCCGGGATGAGTGTCTGTGCGGCAGAAAGGTTTTTGGCGGCAACCCGGGAAATTCGAGCGATCGGTTCCTCGCTGACCGGTCCGTAGGCGGCGTGATCTACGTCCCAGAAAGCCGCTGCACCATGTTGCGATTTCTGCATCGTGTTCACCACGTCTTCGCGGACGACTGTCTCGCGGCCGAGCCGACCGGCAAGTGCGTCGATGTCTATGCCTCGCCGTGCCGCCAGTGAGCGTACGGACGGGCTGGCAATCGCCTTCGTCATTCGATGCCCCTCAAGGCGCGCCGGAAATTCGCAACGTCGACAGGATGCCCGGCAACTCCAAATCGGGTCTCTTGCTGAATATCCGGGAATCTCGTGCGCGGAAGACAAGGCGTCGGCCAGCGAAAGCCCGTGCCATAACAGCGCCGGTTTCGACTGGAGCCGATCGCGGCATCAGAGCAGATGGCGCAGGGGCTCGTCGAGGCGCCCCACGAAGTCGTCAAGGCAGGCGAATCGCTGATCGTCATCGAGAGAGACAGTAGTCGCCGCAAGAGTTGCCACGACACGATCGCCTTCGAATGCCACGCTGAACTCCGGGACACTGCCTTCGCCGGGACGGAATTCGGTTCCCCGCTCAGATGTCAGGTCATTCAGGACAAGGTCGGGTGCCGACGAAGTATCCGTCGGCACGAGTGCAGCCAGTCCGGATCGGTCCGGGTCGACAAAAACTGCTGTTGACCTGGTCGGCTCTCGGACAAGCACTGTGACAATTCCGATCTCTGCGGCAGCCCGGTACGAAGCGGCGGCGAACGCCGCAAGCACCGCACCAGGCACCTGTTCGATTTCCGTTTCGAGCCAGGAGAACAAGTTCTGCAACGCCAAAGCGGGTGCGCTGGCACGTGTCGCAGTCGCGGCACCGACTCTTGTGGTGGCTTCCATGTCGGTCAGGAGATCGAGGTCAGCAACGTGATATGGCTGCGGATGACCGGACGCGACGAGCCGCGACAGGTCGAGACCGCGCTCGGCTGCAAGGCTGCGCGCTTTCGGCGAGGCAAGGATGCGGTATCCGGCGGGCTTTTCGGTTCTTGCCGCCGGAGGAGACGCCGTTGCGGGCCGATCGGCCGGTGCGGTTCCCGTTTCTGGCGTGATAACGGGAGCGGGTTGCGGCGCTGAGGGACGACCGGACGCCGGGGTATCCTGTGTGAGAGCGATCACGGCTATTGCCTGGCCTACAGGCACATCTTCACCTTCGCCGGAGAATATCTCGCTCAAATAGCCGTCGGTCTGGGCTTCAACCTCCATGACTGCCTTGTCGGTTTCAACTTCCATCAGCAGTTCGCCGGCCTTCACGTGGTCCCCGACCGACTTGTGCCAGGCAACGATGACACCGGAGTCCTGTGCCATGCCAAGCGCCGGCATCAACACCTCATGCGCCATGGACATGCTCTCCATGGCAGATCCTGCGCGCCATATCGGCGACGGATTCAGGGGTCGGTACGGTCAAGTCTTCCAATGCGGGAGAAAACGGAACCGGCACGTCCATGGCGCCCAAGCGGATGACCGGCGCGTCGAGGTAGTAGAACGCCTTTTCCGAAATGCGTGATGCGATTTCGGCGGTGACGCCGAAATTGCGATGGCCTTCGTCAACGACCACGGCGCGTGAGGTCTTCTTCACGCTGTCGAGAATGGTCTGCTCGTCAAGGGGGACGATCGTCCGCGGATCGATCACTTCGGCCGAGATGCCGTCGTCGTCCAGAATCTCGGCCGCCTCGCCACAGACCTGAACCATTGACGATGTGCCAACCAAGGTCACGTGTTCGCCTTCGCGCAGGATTTCAGCCTCGCCAAAAGGTATCTGATATTCCCCCTCAGGCACCGGTCCCTTTTCCTGGTACATGAGCTTGTCTTCGAAGATCACGACCGGATTGTCATTGCGAACGGCAGTCTTGAGCAGACCCTTGGCGGCGAAGGCGGAAGAGGGCAATGCAACTTGCAGACCGGGAATATGCGCAACCAGTGCGTGCAGGGACTGGCTGTGCTGGGCGCCGGACCGGCGGGTGGCGCCGAGATTTGTGCGGAGAACAAGCGGAACGTTCAATTTGCCGCCGGACATATAGTGGGTCTTGGCAGCCTGATTGCAGAGCTGATCCATCACGAGGTAGAGAAAGTCTCCGAACATCAGGTCGACTATCGGCCGTGACCCGGTCATTGCGGCGCCAATGGCAATTCCCATGAACCCCGGTTCGGAAATCGGTGTGTCGAGAACCCGGTCAGTCCCGAATTCTTCGACGAGTCCGGACAGCACCTTGAACGGCGTTCCGGCTTCGGCCACATCCTCGCCCATCAGGAAAACGGACTTGTCGCGGCGCATCTCTTCGGCGATCGCTTCGTTGACCGCCTTCGAAAACGTGACCTCGCGCGTCATCGGGCTGATCCATCGATGTATGGCAAGGAATGTCTCACGCCTGCAAAGACATGCATGTCAACTTCGGACTGCTCGGGAAATTTCGCCTCCATCGCATAAGCCACGGCGGCGGCAGCGTCGGCCTCGACCTCGGCGACGATGGCGGCGAGCTCATCGGTACCGGCGATGTTCTCGGTGAGCAGCCAGTTGCGAAAATTGGCGATCGGATCCCTCTCGGTTTTCCACTCTGACTCTTCATCCTTGGACCTGTAGTAGGCGCGGTTAATGTCTCCGACATGGTGACCGTGAAAACGGTATGTCTCGAGTTCGACGAAGAACGGTCCGTCTCCGTTTCGTGCCCTGGTTACGAGGTCCTGGGCCAGCCGATTGACGGCAAGCACGTCCTGACCGTCGACCTTGTACGACTCGATTCCGAATGCTTCGGCACGCGCAATGATCGATCCTGCCGCAATTTCCGCCGTCGAAGTGTATTCCGAGTATCCGTTGTTTTCGCAGGCGTAGATGACCGGCAGCTGCCACAGGGCCGCCATGTTCATGACTTCGTACCAGATTCCCTGGGCAGTGGCGCCGTCTCCGAAGAAACAGACCGTGACCGTGCCCTTGCCCTGCATCTTGGAGGTGAGCGCGGCACCCGTTGCAATCCCGGTGGAACCGCCGACGATGGCGTTGGCACCGAGGTTGCCGTTGGCCTGATCCGCGATGTGCATCGAACCACCCTTGCCGCGGCAATAGCCCTCCTCCTTGCCGAGCAGTTCACAGAACATCTCCTTGAACCGGGCGCCCTTGGCAATGCAGTGGCCGTGACCGCGATGGGTCGAAGTGACGTGGTCCTTGTCAGTCAGGGCTTCGCATATGCCGACAGCGACGGCTTCCTGCCCGGAGTACATGTGTGTCAGACCCGGCATCCTGGCGCTGAGATACAGCTGGTTGGCATTGTCCTCGAAAACTCGAATGCGAACCATCTGGCGATACATACGCAAGAATTGCCCGACATTGTTGTTCAGCGTTTCGTCCATGGCAGAACTCCGTGCAGGGAACGGTCAGTATCGATTCGCAATCGGGAGCTCTTCTGCCGGGAAAAGCGAGATGACTTCGCATCCGGTGTCCGTGACTACTACCTCTTCCTCGATCCGTGCTGCCGAGAAACCGTCGCTCGCTGGGCAGTAAGTCTCCAGTGCAAACACCATGCCGGTCCGGATCTCCATGGGATTGCTGAGGCTGACGGCACGGCTGATGATCGGTCGCTCATGCAGCGCGAGGCCCAGGCCGTGGCCAAACTGCAGGCCAAACGCCGCAAGCTCGTCCGGAAACCCGTAATCCGGCGCCGCCGGCCACAACGCCGCCACCTTGTCCGTTGACGTCCCGGGCTTGATAACGTCGATGGCAAGATCGAGCCACTCTCGCGCTTTCTTGTATGCGTCATGCTGGACAGGTGTCGCGCGACCGATGTTGAACGTCCGGTAGTAGCAGGTTCGGTAGCCTTGATACGACTGGAGGACATCGAAGAATGCCTGGTCGCCCGGGCGGAAGTAACGATCCGTAAAATTATGGGGGTGCGGATTGCACCGCTCGCCCGAGATCGCGTTTATGGCCTCGACGTCGTCCGAACCCATTTCGTAGAGCATCTTGTTTGCCAGCCCCACGATGTCGTTTTCGCGGATCCCTGGTTTCAACTCTTCGTAGATCATGTGGTAGACGCCATCGACCATGCTGGCCGCTTGTGTCAGAAGCTGGATCTCGTCCCAGTTCTTTATCTCGCGGGCATCGAGCATGACTTGCTGGCCGTCGACGACGTTCAGTCCCGCTTCCTGCAAGGCGTGGAACATGGCGGTTTCTGCGTAGTCCACGCCGACCGGCATCCCGGTCATTCCCGCGTCCTTGACAAGACCGGCAATTTCTTCCGCGTAGTGCTTCATGAGGCCGAAGCTCGGCGGGATGGTTCCGCGCATCCCGACGACCCCGGCTCGGCAATGGTCAGGCAGCAGCCAGTCGGAGTATTTCCTGTGATGGACCGCGGCTGAACCGAAATCCCAGACATGCGGGGAATCATCGCCGGTCAGCAAGCAGAACCTGCACATCTTGTCGCGTTCCCATTCTCCGATCTTGGTAGACGAGACATAACGGATGTTGTTGACGTCGAAGAGCAGGAGGGAGCCGCAGTCGCTTGCCCGGAGCGCCTCGCGAGTGCGCGAGATTCGGTAACGCCGCAGCCGGTCGAAATCGACACGGCGTTCGAAATCGGTGTTGGTGTGCCCCAGTGCGGGCAACCTGCCTTCCCAGTTCCAGTGCGGTTCCAGATCAGCCGGAGTCAGGATTTGTGGTGTGAGTGCCGGGTTCATGTCTAACCTCTCGATAATGCAGCCGTGTCGTCCGATCAGACCGGTCCAGACCGGTTGCAGGGAATCATGGAACACCAGGTGCTACCCGTTGCCGACCATCACGGCACCGGCAAGTGCCAGTCCGACACCGGCAAGGCGCATGGGGGAAACTTCGCGGACTTCGAGACCGAAGACTCCGAAGTGGTCGGCAATTGTCGACGCCAGCAACTGGCCCGCGACAACGCAGACGAAGAACAGAAGCGTTCCGGTGACCGGAGCAATGTAGGTACCGCCGGCGACGAACAGGGCTCCAACCGTACCGGCGAGGAAGATCCACCATGGAACTTCGGCCAGCCGCTCCCGGGATATATCGCCGGCACCTGTGAACGCGATCAGCACCAGCATCGTCAGAAGCGCAACCGCAATCGATAAAGTCGAAGCTCCGTTGGAACTGCCGACCGATCGCGCGAGCGTCGCATTCATTGCCGGTTGAATTGCCAAAGCCGCTCCGACGATCACGGCCGTTAACGCGTAAGGGAGTGTCTGCATGTTAGGCCTCTGACTGTTTCCGCGCTTTCCTCAGGCTCTCGAGATGCGGGTATTTCTCGGTCAGCAGCGATCCGGGGTAGTAAGTTGTTCCGAAATGCCGCGTAGCCCGGATCCTGCGCAGCCACTCTCCGATCCGCGGATGGCTTTCCCAGAGGCCGTTCAGGTTGATGTCATCCATCCGGACAATCACAGGCATGATGGCCAGATCAGCGAGCGACATCGCCTCGCCCGCGATCCATGGACCTCCGCTTTCCTCAAGCCAGCTGGCCATCCGATCGATTCCCCGGCTCAGTCGCGACATGGCGCCATTCATTTCCGCCTCGGAAAACCCGGTTCGACCCATCTTCATGAGGAATTCGCGACGAAGCGGCTTGCTCTCGCAAAGTTCACGGAATTCGGCCTCACTCATCGCCTGGAAATGCGGCAGGAACGCAAGGTTGTAGGAGGGGACGCGGATCGCCGGCGTCGGCACCTCGTCGATGAACCTCATCTTTGCCCGAAGCCCGGCGACTTCTACCGGGTCCTTCGGCCGGAATGGCGTGGCATCGGGTAGAATGTCCTCCAGGTATTCCAGGATCACTGCGCTGTCGATAATCGGCACTCCGCCGTGAACCAGAGCCGGCACGACGCCATTCGGATTGATTGCCAGATATTCCGGCGTCAGCTGGTCGCCAGAGAACAGATCGAGCTTGCGTTCCTCAAATGCAACGCCCTTGGCATGCATCGCGTACCTCACCCTTTGGCTGCAAGTGGACTGCGGCGCGTTGTACAGGGTGAATTCGGGCACCGGGTCAGTCCCAGTTCAGGATCCGGGGAAGCCGGTTGTGTTTGGCCAGCGTGCCGACCACGCCAAGCGGAAAGAAGATCAGCGTCAGCATCATGACCAGCCCTGTCGCCAGGACATTGATCTCCGAGGCCCCGAGCGTGGCCACAAAAACTTCGTTGAACGCTATGATCAGGACAGCGCCGACGACAGGTCCGGCGATGGTTCCCTTGCCGCCGATAATGCACATCAGGACCATGTTTACGGAAACCAGGATGACCAGGAAAATGTTGGGACGGATATAGGTCAGATACTCGCCCCATACGGCTCCTGCCATTCCGACGAAGAACGCCGAAATCGCGAAAGCCAACACCTTGTAGAACCGCGTGTCGATCCCGGCGCTCTCGGCCTTGATTTCGTCTTTCGAAATCGCCCGCAACCCGAGGCCGAACTTGGAGTGCCTTATCCTGTAAGTTACCCATAACGCAAAGGCGGCCATGATGATGAATGCGTAATAATAGGGCAACTTCGTCCACTTGACCGAGAGTTCGTTCGCGGGCAGCGCCACCCCCGCAGCGCCTCCGATGAAGTGCCAATTCTCGAACAGAATCCGAAATATCATGACGAGAGCGAGCGACGAGATAATGAACGACGGACCGCGTACGCGCAGCGTTATGAGTCCGATCAGGTAGCCCGCGATGCCCGCAACGAGACCTGCCAAAGGTGCCATCGCGATTGTGGAGATGCCGTATCGGGCAAGAATCATGCCCGCGAAGTAGCCGCCGATGGCGAAGAAGACGTTGTGGCCCAGCGAAACGTATCCCGCGAACCCGCCCAGTATGTTCCAGCCGGCCGCCATGACGACGTAGCATGCCGTGTACAGGATCAAGTGGATGACGTAGTTGTAGTTGCCGACGAACTGCAGTGCCGGCAACGCAAGCAGCGTTGCGAGCAGGACCAGCGGAAACCATGCAGCGCGTCTGCTGTCGACCTGCTGGGTCAGGCCTTCGTTGTAAGTCCGCCGCGCCGTGATGATGTCCTGAGCGTCCAGAAAACTCATCATGCCAACTCCGGTTTTTCGCCGAAGATTCCCTGGGGCCGAACGAGCAACACCACGAAAAGCGCAACGAAAAACGTGAGCGTCGACCATGTAGCGCCGAAGTAGAACCCGACGAAGACTGACGCCGTGGCCAGAATGAATGCCGCCAGCACCGTGCCAAGCACGGAACCCATGCCGCCGAGGACGACGAGTGACATCAGGATCACGATCCATTCCCAGTGTTTCGACGGAAAGAACGAGAACACGAAAGACACCAGAGCTCCTGCGGCGCCAGCAAGACCGACGCCGATGGCGAAGCTCACAAGGCATACATGGTTCACGTTGACGCCCAGCAGCTGTGCTGCTTCCCGGTTCTGCGTGGTCGCCCGGATCGCGTTGCCGAACCGTGAGTATTTCAGGAAGAGTGCGAGGGCCGAGATGATGGCAACCGACGTGACGGCCGCGAACAACTGTCCCTTGGGTACGAACACGTCGCCCACAAAATACGCGTCTGTAGCGTATTCCGGCGAAGTGATACGCTGCGTATTGGTGAACATCGCGCCAAGCAGTCCTTCGACCACCATCGCCAGGGCAAAAGTCAGCAGCACGGTCATTTCGGAATATCGTGCCGACTGCGCCTCACGTTCGAATACGAGCTTGTAAAGCACGAGCCCCGTCGCGGCGAGGATCAGCACGGCGACCGGCAGCATCGCGATTGGATCGGCGCCGGCCAGGCGGAAGGCCCAGTAGGCGACGTAGGCACCACCCATGATCATGGCGGGATGGGCGAGATTCACGATGCGCATGACACCGAACACGAGGCTCAGACCCGATCCCATGAGCGCGTAGACGCCGCCCAGAGAGATGCCGAGCGCAAGAATCTGGATGATGTCGATAATCATGCAGCCCTTCTGCCTCCGAGGTACAGTTCCTGGATGCGCGGGTCGCCGAGCACCTTGTCGGCAGGGCCCTCAAACAGTGTCCGGCCAAGGTCAAGGACGACGCCCCAGTTGGCGTACTTGAGGCCCATCAATGCGTTTTGTTCGACGAGAAGAATGGTGATGCCTTCTTCGGACATGATCTGCACGATCTTGAAAACCTCCCTCACGATCTTGGGCGCAAGTCCGAGCGAGGGCTCGTCGAGCATCACGATTTCCGGTTTCAGGATCATCGTGCGCGCCATCGCCAGTGTCTGCTGCTGGCCACCGGACAGCGTTTCCGCTGGCAGATCCCTCCGCTCCTTCAGTATCGAAAACCGCTCCTCGATCATGTCGATCCGGTTCTCGAGTGCCGCTTTGTCGGCCATGGAAAACCCGCCCATGCGCAAATTCTCGCGCACTGTCATCTTGGGAAACAGGGCTCGCTCCTGGGGAACAAAACAGATTCCCCTGCGCAATACCTGGTCAGGCCGAAGACCTTTCAAGGAATTGCCCTTGAAAACCACGTCGCCTTCGCGAAGCCTCAACATGCCCACGATCGCTTTCAACAGCGTCGACTTGCCGGCCCCGTTCGGGCCGATAATGCAATGGACCTTGCCCGGCTGGACCGACAGGCTCGCTCCGTTCAGAATTGCCGGTCCGTTCCCGTAGCCGGCAACGACATCCCTGACTTCAAGTAGGTTAGCCATTGCCGTTCTCTTGGTCTCCACCGAGATAGGCATCGAGAACTATCGGGTCGTTTTGAACTTCTTCCGGCGTTCCTTCCGCAATCACTTGACCTTGGGACATGACGACGACCCGATGTGAAAGGCGCATAATCAGATCCATGTTGTGTTCCACGATCAGCACCGTCAGGCCTTGCTCGTTGAGCTTTCGAATGTGCCCGATGATTTCCTCGAGCAATGTCGGATTCACGCCGCCGGCAGGTTCGTCGAGAAGTATAATCTTGGGATCGCTCATCAGCAGCGCTGCCAGGTCCATCAGCTTCTTCTGGCCGTAGCTCAGATTGGACCCGTCCTCGTGTGCGATCCGCGTGATCCCGAGGAATTCGAGAATGCCGAGCGCCTTGTCGATTTCGTCTGAGCTCATCGCCGGCTTGAACAGGTCGCGCCAACCCCGAATCTTGGACTGGCAAATGACGTTTTCCAGGACACTCATGTCGGCAAGGTTTCGAGAAATCTGAAACGTGCGAGACAATCCGCGTGCGGTAATCCGATGCGGACGCAGCTGGTCAATACGCTCGCCGTCCAACCAAACCTCGCCCAAGGTCGGTACCATGGTTCGGCTGATGCAGTTGAATGCGGTTGTCTTGCCGGCACCATTCGGACCGATCAGTGCAGTGATCAATCCGGCCTCGGCAACGAAACTGCAATTGTCGACAGCCTTGATTCCTCCGAAGTTTTTGCTGAGGCCTTTGACGTCCAGCATTCTCTCAACCCGCAGTCCGCCTTCGGAGATTGTGCCCGTCCCCGGCGATTCTGGGACGGGCACTGCTTCAATCAGAATCCCTGCTTTGGATAGGACATCATCGCGACGCCAGGGAACTCGTCTGTCGGATAGATGAACTGGAGTTCACCGCCGTTCCACTGAGCCATCAGGAAAGGCTTGTCGATCGCCAGTCCTCGCGAATCCCATGAGAACCGGCCAAGGATCGTGCGGACCGGGTCGTCATTGGTACGCGCCTTGAGCCACGCGGCCATTTCGCCGTTGTCGGTCGAACCGGCGCCGAGGATGGATTGTTCGATGCCTTGGCAGACCGCAAAGGGAATTGCGCTGTCCTCGTCGGGCATTTCCTCGAACTTCGCCTTGAACGCGTCGACGAAATCCTGGTTTGTGAATTCCTCACCGGCGAGGACGCCGGAAAAGGGAACCTCGGGGTGCCACGACGTGTGTGTCATGACGGATTCGGATGCGTCGCCGGTTCCTTCGTAGAACTCCGACTGCGTTCCCTGGCTGTAATAGACCATCTTCGGTTCGGCCCGGACGGTCTGCAGGGCGCGCGTTATCTGCACGGTCTCTTCAGCGGACGCGGTCAGCGCCACGATTAGTTCCGCACCGGAGCGCTTGATTGAATTCGCAAGATTGATCCAGTCGTTGAAGCCTTCCTCAGGCCATTTCTCGGAATAGACGATTTCGATTCCGGTATCGACAAGGAAACCCGGTGCCATGTCCTCGACAAGGCTTCCGTCCCCAGGGTCGGTGACCTTGGTTCCGAGCAGCCCGGCTTCGATTGCGTTCGCGAAGAAATCGTCAGCAGCGACCACGGCTGCGGTCGTGGGCCTGTTGTCGGCGGGGACCAGGTCCTCGATGACGCCCTGCAGTGTGGCACCGACGTATTCGGCAGCGTTGGGCTGGAAATAGAAGACCCTTTCGTGTCCCTGGGTGTATATCCTCAGCGCGCCGCCCGCAGGCAGCGGGTGTACGTAACCGTTCTTCTCCAGAATATTCGCGACCGGGAAGCTCAGGCGAGACGAGAACGTGCCGAAAACCGCGTCGACCTGGTCGACATTGATGAATCTCTCGAACTGGTTGATTGCCGTGGCCGGATCCGATCTGTTGTCGGAGATGATCAGTTTGACTTGCTCGCCGAGAATGCCTCCGCGCTGGTTGATCAAGTCGACGCAAAGCTCGTAACCCTGTTCGTGCTTGGACCCTGCGATCGAGAACGATCCCGTCAACGGCAAGGACGCACCAATCTTGATTTCTGCCGTCGATGCCGTCGCCGCGAGCGTCGCGGCAATGGTCACCACAATTGCCTTGGATGTCTTCATTGTCTGTCTCCTATGCTGATGGTTGAGGGTCCCGGCACAAAAAATGTGCCCTGAACCCTATGTGCGTCGCTGCGTTTGCGGTGACGAACGCGGCGCGCGGCTTTCTTGAAACTGTCATCACGTGGCCTGCGGAATTTCAAGCCCGGTCGGGCAGTGGATGTTCTCGCTCTCAAGCTCGAGGCCGGAGGCAAGAGCGACGGTTTCAAGCAATGCGGCGAAGTCCTGCTGCAGGTATGTATCCGGATCATCCCGAAGGCTCGCCGCGCCGAAATGGGACTGCAACGCCTCGCGCGTGGCGGCGGTCACCGGCATGTGCACGTCCAGGTCACGGCCCGCGGCCAGGCCGAGATCCAGATCCTTGCGCAGCAGCAACGGCGTGAACGTTGTCGTCCAGTCGAGGTTGACCAGCGCGTTGGTCTTGTAGCGAGTGAAAATCGATCCCATGACCGAGTTGTTCATGAAATCCAACAGGGCATGGCGCGGAACGCCGGCCTTTTCCGCAAGAACCGTGATCTCGGCAAGATTCTGGGTAACGACACCGAGAAAGACGTTGTGCGCAATCTTGCAGAATCTCGCCAGTTCGCCTTCGCCGACGTAGGAGACTCCCTTGGCGGCCATGGCAGCGATGATGGGTTCGACCTTGTCGAAGGCGTCGCGCGGCCCGGAAACGACCGCGCTCATCTTGCCCGCCCTGATGCATTTCGCGTTGCCGCTCACCGGCGCGGCGACCAGAACCGCCCCGCGTCGCGCGAGCCTGACGCGAAGTTCGGCTGACTGCTGCACGCCGATTGAGGAGCAGTCGAGAAAGATCCCGGGTGTTTCGTTCCCCGACAGCACGCCGTTCTCGCCGAAATAGACCTGTTCGACATCCTTTCCCGTCGAGACCATGGTGCAGAGAACGTCGACGGTGGCAAGGTTACGCGGGCTGTCGACGAGCGTCGCACCCTTTGCTGCCAGCGGCTCAGCCTTCGACCGGGTTCGATTCCAAATCCGCACTTCGTTGCCCGCGTTCAACAGGCGCTCGACCATCGGAAATCCCATGCGGCCGATGCCGATCCAGCCGATTCTCAAATCGCTCATCGAGAGTTCCCTTCCAATTGTCGCGTGGTCCGGCAACGGGCTGGAGTCCCGCGTAGCAAGACAGTTTCGATGCAGACGTCGGCATCCTTGACGAGACTGTCGACTGGGCACCTCGTTTCGTTTTCGTCGGCCACCTCGCGGATGCGCTCTGGGCTTTCTTCGACAGTTACGTGCGCTTCCACCATCACGTTACCGACGCAGGGAACGACTCCGCGGATTCCGGATCGACCGCACAGGTCAATCGTGAACGCGGCGCCAAAATCGGAGCGTTCGGGGCAGAGTCCCATTCCTCTGCGACGTGCCCGGGCGTTGCCGAATTGCAGGCCCAGGGCGCCGCCGCAACTCCGTGCAACGGCGAGGAGCCCGGATCACTTCCGCCAAGTGCCGTAGGTTCGTCGACAGTGACGGTACCGGCATCGCCGAAATCGGCCGTGGCTCAAGGAGGCCGCATTTCGCCGCAGAAACCGACTTTTCGCGTACGATTGGTTTGGCAGAATCAACTGAGTCGACCGCTTTCGTCATCGTCTGTCCCCCCCAAAGCCTGGTCAGTCTGTTCTATTCTGGCGCAATCGTTTGCATTAACTATAATTGTTTATGGGCAACGTGCAAACACTATTTTGTGCAAACGATTGCGCCATTTCTTGCTTTCGGTTATCCTGTGCCTGAACACCGTGGCGATGCAGGGGGAATACGGCGGATGAACAAGCCGGTGACTCTCAAGGACATCGCGCGCGAGACCGAGGTCGATGTGTCGACAGTGTCGCGTGCCCTTGACCCGCGAACACGGACAATGCTGACCAGCGAAGTCGTGGACAGGGTCTGCACCGCGGCTCGCAGGATGGGCTACAGAAAGAACCACATTGCTCGAGGATTGAGAACAAGACGCTCGATGATAGTCGGCATGTTGCTGCCCGACATCACGAACACCGTGTTCGCAGCGATCGTACGCGGCGCCGAGAGCGTATTCGAGCCTCACGGGTATGCCCCGATCATCGTCAACACCGACGACGACCCGCGCAGGGAGGACGCGCTGTTCAATGTCTTGCTGGAACGGGGCGTTGACGGGATTCTCGACGTCGCCGCACGACGCGAAAACTCCCGCAGCAAAGCGGCGGGTTATGCAGATGTGCCGATCGTGACCGCCAACAGGGAGATCGAAAAGTCGTCGATTCCGAGCGTCGTCAACGACGATGCCGAGGGCATTCGCCTCATGGTGCAGCATCTCCACGATTGCGGCCATCGCCGAATCGCGCATGTGGCGGGGCCGGCGACAACATCGACCGGCAGGAAAAGGGCGAGCGCGTTTCGCCGAGCGACGGGTGAACTCGGTCTTGCATTGCCCGGTGCCGCAGTCGCGGAAGCTTCGCGCTATGACGAATCAGAGGGTCGCCGTTGCGCCGAGTTGCTTCTTGGTGGTCGCTTCGCGTTCACAGCCATTGCCTGCGCGAACGACCGTCTCGCGCTTGGAGCAATTGACGCATTGGGAAGGCGAGGACTGACATGCCCCGAAGATGTGTCGGTCACGGGATTCAATGACATCCCGTTTCTCAATCTCGTTCCTCCCGGATTGACGACCGTGCGGGTACAGCAGTTCGGAGTCGGCCGGCTGAGCGCCGAACTCCTGATCAAGATGATGACCGACCCAGGCGCAACTGTTCCGAGAACAACCATTCTCCCGGTAACGTCGATCGAACGCGGTAGCGTAGCGGCGCCGAAACCGATCTGAAGCGCTGGGCCGAAAAGTCGCCTTCGGGCTCCGTGGTAGGCGGGTAATGCCGAAAACACCCGGCATTTTGGAATGTTTCGGCGGGACCGCATGCCTGTCGCGGTCCCGGCCGTTCTGCTCTTGGTGACGACCACCCTGCAACTGTTGGTGTACGGGGATGCAGAGCCGTCCTCGAATGCAGACAGGTATGAAGTTCAGGAGGGAAACCTCCGCGACCATAGAGAACGCGACGGGCCGCGTGAAGCGGGCGTAAGCACGGTGTCCTTGCGACTTCCTGCGCCTTCCTCCCTGTTGTGCCGTCCTGTCGTCGCGTTGCAAAAACAGTTCCGCCGAATACGGGATCGCCGCGGGCCGGCCATTGATGCCCGGCGCCGGGGCCCGGACGCTGCTGCCTGGACCGGGCGGTCGTGCCGATCCGGGAATGGAACGGTTGCTGATCCCGGATAGCGATTCTGGCCAAGGGTGCAGAACCGGCATCGAGGAAAGAACGATCCGGCGCCAGCCTGCCGAGGAGAGATTGGGTCGGACATAACTGATTCCGATCCCGACCTTGCCATCATGTCCACATGCGCAGCACGAACCGAACGATCAATTCCCGAGCAAACTGGCAGGCTGAGAAACATGCGGATTCAATCTTGAGTCAGTCGACTGACCGGCAGAATGGACGGCACCTACCCAAGGTCAGATCGTTGTGTGCAGTCAGGCCGTGGACTACGGTAAGGCCATCCCAATTCCGGGGACCACCGCAATAAACACGAAGCGGCCAAGGCGCGTTTTCGGACCGCGTGAGGCCCCGTGAGAGGATGTTCGAGGAGATGATCGGATGAATGGCAAGCGTATCGGAATCGTCATGCATGGAGTGACGGGGCGGATGGGAACGAACCAGCACTTGATACGCTCCGTGCTCGCGATCCGGAATCGAGGCGGGTTGCGGCTCTCTGACGGAAGCCGCCTTGTGCCGGATCCAATTCTGGTCGGGCGCAACGCGGACAAGGTCAAAGCATTGGCCATCGCGCATGGCGTCGAACGGTATTCGACCGACCTCGATTCCGCCCTTGCCGACCCCGACGACGAAATCTTCTTCGATGCGGCCTCGACGGCCATGCGGCCCGCGTTGTTGCGTCGTGCGATCGAGGCTGGAAAGCATGTCTACTGCGAGAAGCCGGTTGCCGAACGTCTGGACAAGGCGGTCGAAATCGCCGCGTTTGCAAAGAAATCCGGTGTCAAGCATGGCATCGTTCACGACAAGCTCGATCTCCCCGGGTTGCTGAAGCTGAAAAGGCTTCGTGATTCCGGTTTCTTCGGACGGATCCTCTCGGTGAGAGGCGAATTCGGATATTGGGTTTTCGAAGGAGACCATGTGCCAGCACAGCGCCCGAGCTGGAATTACCGGGCCGAAGACGGCGGCGGAATCATATACGACATGCTGTGCCACTGGCGGTATGTCCTGGACAACGTCGTGTCACCGGTCAGAGCCGTCAGCTGCATCGGGGCGGTGCACATCGCCAAGCGTTGGGACGAATCCGGAGACCCTTACGACGTCACGGCAGACGACGCGGCCTACGCGACATTCGAACTCGAAGGCGGCATCGTCGCGCAGATCAATTCGAGTTGGTGCGTGCGCGTGCGCCGGGATGATCTCGTGACCTTCCAGGTTGACGGAACGCATGGTAGCGCTGTCGCAGGTTTGCATTCTTGCGTGACTCAGCACCGAATGAACACGCCGAAACCTGTCTGGAATCCCGACCAACCGAAAACAATTGACTTCTACGACGCGTGGGAGTCCGTTCCTGACAACGCAGAGTTCGACAACGGTTTCAAGATTCAGTGGGAAGCATTCCTGCGCCACGTCGCCGAGGACGGTCCCTGGCGCTATACCCTGGAAGAGGGCGCGAAAGGCGTCCAACTTGCCGAACTCGGCATGCAAAGCTGGAAAGAACGTCGCTGGTTCGACGTTCCTCCACTGGAGATCTGACCGATGACAGCAACCGTCTCGCTTCCCGTTGCCGATGGCGGGGTCGAAACCGTCACGCTCTCCGGTGCTCCGCGCGTCGAAAGCGTGGGTCGCTGGACCCGGACAGCCTATGCCGCCGCGCATGTTGTCTCAGACCCACTCGCGAACAACGACCCGTGGCTGGACACGTCGCTCGACTGGGACAGGACATTGGCGTTCCGTGAGCATCTTTGGTCGCTCGGGTTGGGAGTCGCAGAGGCCATGGATACCGCTCAACGCGGTATGGGACTGGATTGGAACACGTCGCTGGAACTCATCGGAAGATCCACCGAGATTGCCAGGCGGGGCGGCCACCTCATCGCTTCAGGTGCCGGAACCGACCACCTGATTCCCGACTCGACCACCACCGTTGATGACGTGATCGCCGCCTACGAAATGCAGTGCGAGGCCGTCGAATCGGCGGGTTCGCGGGTCATTCTCATGGCTTCGCGCGCGCTCGCGAAAGTTGCCGACGGTCCCGACGACTATGACAGAGTGTATTCACGCGTCATTGGCGGACTCTCCCAGCCCGCCATTCTGCACTGGCTGGGAGAGATGTTCGATCCGGCGCTCGCGGGTTACTGGGGGTCTCACGATCACATGACCGCAATGCAGACCTGCCTCGATGTCGTGTCCAGCAACTCCAGCAAGGTCGACGGCATAAAGATCTCTCTTCTTTCCGCCGAAAAGGAAATCGCGATGCGCAGGCGCCTGCCGGAGGGTGTCAAGATGTACACCGGCGACGACTTCAACTACCCCGAATTGATTGCCGGGGATGACTGCGGTTATTCTGATGCACTGCTCGGCATTTTCGATCCGATCGCCGCGGCGGCATCGCGGGCGTTGTCCCACCTCGGTTCGAAAGACCTCGCAGCGTATCACGAGACGTTCGCGCCGACCGTTCCCCTGTCAAGGCACATTTTCAAGGCGCCCACGCGGTTCTACAAAACCGGGGTGGTGTTTCTTGCCTATCTCGATGGGCACCAGGATCATTTCACGATGGTGGGCGGGCAGGAGAGCGCCCGGTCCACTTGCCACCTTGCAGACATCGTCAGATTGGCCAACGACGCGCGTTTGTTCGCTGACCCGGAACGAACGGCGGCAAGGGTGCGCGCCGCGATGGCGGTGAGGGGAGTGGAACAGTGAGCGGTCTCGGGCCGGAGCGGTTGTCGCTCAATACGGCAACCGTGCGGGAGCGGTGGAATCTCTCCCAGTGCATTGACGGCTGCGTCCGGCATGGCTTTGGCGGCATCGCACCCTGGCGAGACAAGCTTCAGGAAATGGGCACATCAGCGGCAGCACGCTCAATCCGGGACGCCGGTCTTGAAGTCACAGGAGTGTGCCGTGGCGGATGGTTCACCGAAAACGGTGTCCTTGATGCCGAGGTGCTCGACGAAAACCGCCGTGCAGTGGACGAAGCCGAGGAAATTGGAGCTGCCTGCCTGGTGATGGTTGTTGGCGGTCTGAGCGCGGACAGCCGAGATCTGCCGGCGGCGTGGCGCCTGGTCGAAGACGGGCTCGCCGCAACGCTGGAATATGCGCGAACGGCCGGAGTGAAAATTGCCATCGAGCCACTCCACCCGATGTATGCTGCGGACCGTGCGTGCGTAAACACGATGCGCCAAGCCCTCGACATCTGCGACAGGCTGGGCGAGGGAATTGGCTGCGCAGTGGATGTCTACCACGTGTGGTGGGACAGCGAGCTTGATTCCCAGATCGCTCGTGCGGGGAGCGATCGGCTTCTTGCGTTCCACATCTGCGACTGGCTCGTGCCAACACGCGACATGCTCACCGACCGCGGAATGATGGGCGACGGGGTGATCGACATTCCGCGTCTGCGGTGCATGGTCGAGCAAAACGGGTTCTCGGGCCTCAATGAAGTCGAAATCTTCTCTGAACTCGATTGGTGGCGCCGAGACCCGGACGAGGTCCTCGGCACGATAGCAGAGAGGGCGAGAACCGCCTGCTGATCCGGTTCGATTTCGCAGGACACTGCCAGCCGAAATCCCGAATGTCGTCATAACGGCGACTGACAGGCTTGGCCCGGTTCCAGGCACGCTGCAAAGACTGCCAACACGAATCCGGATGAAAAGCGAACCTCCTTGGGAGGCTTCCCGAATGTGTGTCCCTGGCAACATTTGTGACCAATCCGTATTCGCCGGGAGATTTGCTGCGCCAGTGCAACAAGGGTAACAGTCCGGCCCGACTTTCAGCGCAACTGGACTTGAGACGATGACAGGATCAAGAGCTTGGTTGCGTCGGTTTCGCGAGTTCCCGATCGGTACCTCAATGACATTCGTTCCAAACCCCGGGTCACTTTCGCGGCCCTGGCCAGGCGATTGTCGTCTGATGCGGGAGCCGACCTGGCGGGGGATCGCCGAGGCAATTGACGATTGCAGCTGCGGCCATGCGGCGTCGAAGCGGCCGGACGTCTTGAGGGTACGGGATGACAGGTTGGCCTGAGTGCCTCTGCGGGTCCTGTGCTGACCGCGTTTCTTCGTCAGATGCGTGAACAGAAATGTGTTGGTGGATGCCGCGGAGCCGCTTCCGACCGAAAGAATCCGGGTTCCGAAATCCGCAGTCACCGTGCAGGCTTGGTTCTTCCGGAAAGACTCGAACTCCCGAACCGCTGCGCCGCCGCACCGGGTCCGGCGATGCAGGATGGCGGGGATCAGTCTCAGGACGCCGGCCACGCCTTGAGGTCCCTACTCCCGTCACCATCGACTGGAGGGCGAGACGTCCTCAGCCGCACCGGCCGTGGCTGACCTCGACGACGAATCCCCAGGAATTGCTCCCAGGGGAATGACCGAACCTTGCATGAGGTCCGCGAACTGGCCCTGACCAACAGGGGGAAGGATTGGACTTTCGAGGAGCCACATCGCCCCGATGGCAAGGCCGTCAGTCGTAGACCACGCGAAAACCTTGATGGGAGGTCGAGCTGTCCGGCGTCGAGCCCGTGCGCGCGGCGATGCGGTATCGGTGGCAATAGGATGCATGGCACAGGAAAGACCCGCCCTTGACCAGCCTGTAGCCTCGTTTCCCGGAGTGAACCCGCGTCGCGGTTCTCTTCAATGACCGGACCCTGAAGGGCTGCGCGGTCCATTCCCATACGTTGCCGACCATGTTGAAAAGGCCATACCCGTTCGGCTCGAAGGATCGTGCCGGCGCCGTACCCACATATCCATCCAGACCGAGATCAACGTCCCAGAATCGACCTTGCCAGATGTTGCACGGAAAAAAGTCGACGTCATTCGGTTCGTCATTGCCCCACGGATATCGGACATCTCCAAGCCCGCCGCGGGCCGCGTGTTCCCACTCCGCTTCCGACGGAAGGCGACCGCCGCACCAGTCCGCGAATGCGGACGCATCATTCCAGGTCACATGCACCACGGGGTGCTCGGGTTCCCACGCCTCATCGCTCCCGGGACCATGGATCCGGCGCCAGTCGGCGCCATCGATAACGCGCCACCATGGAGCCTCGGCGACCGCCCGACTCGGCGGCGCGTTCGCCGGAAGAAACCGTTCAAAGACGAAAGAATCCCCAATCCGTTCGGCGTCCGTGACATATCCCGTCTCGTGGACAAATTCCCGGAACCGGGCATTGGTGACCGCAGTCGCATCGATCCGGAAAGGTCCGATTCTCTTCCGCCGGGCTGGGGCCTCACCATCGAGCGGCAGGACCGCCTGCCGGGTTCCGACCATGACCACGCCGCCCGGGATCCGGACGGTTTCCGATGCTGTTCCGGTACCGGCCGTATGTGGGTCCGGGCGTACCGCCGGACCCGGGTCTGGAGCCTCCGGTCGGCTGGTAAGAACGTGGCGGGCCGGCGCGCAGCAACCGGAGGGGCCTGATGCTCTTGAAATCGTCGCCATCAGCAAAGTCTGTCGGGCCCGGAGGGCGCGGCGCCGGCCGCGCTGGAACCTCGGAGCCCCAGTCGTTGGGATACGGCAACTTCGTTGGGCAATACCAGCGAAACGTCGATCACCGCCCTGTCGACGTTCTCCGGCATCATCAAGCGGGGCCACATGATGACCTCTTCAGAACCTAAGCGATGCCAATTGGCAATTCGCGCTTGATTACCGTCTCAAATCGACACAGTGTCGTTTTCGGCCCCACATCGCGGTTAGGGCTGTTTCGGACTTTGGGGTGCGGCCATGAGGACGCATGTTGCCGAGTTTTGCCGCCACCCGGGATTCCGTCCTCGCCGGCATGTCTTTCTCCTTCTCGACAAATTCTCACTGGTTTCCCTCTCGGCTGCCGTGGACGCACTGCGGCTGGCGAACCGCCAGGATCCCGGCGGTGGTACTTACAGCTGGAAGCTCGCCGGCGAAGGGGGGGACTTTGCCACGAGTTCGAGCGGAACCAGACTGATGCTCGACATGGGTCTCGACTCCGTTCGCCATGACGACGTCGTGCTGGTTTGCGGTGGAGTCGACGTCCAGCGTGCGACGACGAAGCCGGTCCTGAACTGGTTGCGCCGGGAGGCGCGCAAGGGAATCCCCGTCGGAGGACTCTGTACCGGCGCCTATACCGTCGCCCGAGCCGGACTGCTGTCAGGTCGGAAGTGTACGATCCATTGGGAAAACAGGGATTCATTCGCCGAGGAGTTTCCGGAGATCGGTCTGACCCGATCCGTATTCGTTGTTGACGGCAACCGCTATTCATCGGCCGGGGGCACAGCCTCGCTGGATCTGATGATCAGGCTGATTGCCGATGATCACGGTCAGGAGACGGCCAACTGGATTGCCGACCAGATGATCTACAGTTCGGCGCGAACGGATCGCGACGAACAAAGACTGTCGCTTCCGGCACGTATCGGTGTTCGCCATCCCAAGCTCTCGGAAGTTATCCAGAAGATGGAGGCCAACATCGAGGAACCGCTCTCGCCGAGGGTTCTTGCGAACGATGTGGGAATGTCGGCCCGACAGCTTGAAAGGCTGTTTCGTCGTTACATGGATCGTTCGCCAAAACGCTACTACATGGAACTCCGACTGCAGAAGGCCCGAAATCTCCTTATGCAGACCGACATGACGATCATCAACGTCGCCCTCGCCTGCGGATTTGCGTCACCGTCGCATTTCTCGAAGTGCTATCGCGCGTTCTACGGCACGACACCCTATCGGGAGCGCGGCTCGCAGGCGACGGCCCACGCGTAACGTCAGGACGACCTGCCGGAGATCCCGCCGGCTGCGGGGTTTCTGCTTGAGCCTGCTTCCGGCCGGTGAGGCGGATACCGTTGGTTTTTCGGGGGTGCAGTGCTAGACTTGACGCGTGCAGTTCCCTTTCGAACATCGATCACATCAAGGAGAGTCACAATGAGGAAATACTTCCTTGCAGCGGCGGCTACGGCGGTTCTGTCGAACGCGCCGGCCGCGTGGGCCGATGACGTCAAGATCGGCATCATCCTGGGTTTCACCGGCCCGATCGAATCCCTGACTCCGGGGATGGCCATGGGCGCCGAACTGGCGATTTCCGAAGTTTCCGACTCCGGCATGCTGCTCGGAGGAATGACCGTTTCCCCGGTTCGGGGCGATTCCACCTGTATCGACTCCGCGGCGGCACTGGCGGCGGCTGAACGGCTGATTACGGCCGACAAGGTCAACGCCATCATGGGTGCGGACTGCTCGGGCGTGACCGGCGCAATTCTCCAGAACGCCGCCCGTCCGAACGGAATTGTCATGATTTCGCCATCGGCGACCTCACCGGGGCTCTCGACGGCTGAAGACGACGGGCTTTTCTTCCGGACCGCGCCATCCGATGCCCGGCAAGGCCAGGTCATGACAGACGTCATCATGGATCGGGGGATCAAGTCGGTCGCCCTGACGTACACAAACAATGACTATGGGAAGGGGCTCGCCGACAGTTTCCAGGCCGCATTCGAAGCGGCCGGCGGTGAAGTCACCATCAATGCTCCCCACGAAGACGGCAAGGGTGACTACAGCGCCGAGGTCGGCGCCCTGGCGGCAGCCGGTGGAGACGTTCTGGTGGTTGCCGGATACGTCGACCAGGGCGGCCGTGGAATCATTCAGGGGTCCCTTGACAGCGGAGCCTTCGACACGTTCGTCCTTCCGGACGGCATGATCGGCGAGAGCCTGCCAGCGGCCATCGGACCCGACCTCGATGGTTCCTTCGGCCAGGCTCCCGGCACCGACAGCCCGGGCAAAGCTCAGTTCGCTGACCTGGCAGGCGCTGCAGGATTTGATGGCAACGCCCCCTTCGTCCCGGAAGCTTACGACGCCGCGGCCCTCCTGTTGCTGGCCATGCAGGCAGCCGGATCGTCCGACAGCCAGATGATCAAGGGAACGGTCATGGATGTGGCCAACGCGCCAGGCGAAATGATCTTTCCGGGCGAACTGGCCAAGGGCCTGAAGATTCTCGCCGATGGCGGCGACATTGACTATGTCGGAGCTTCCGCTGTCGAACTGATCGGACCAGGCGAATCCGCCGGAAACTATCGGGAAGTGGAGATCCGCGGCGGAGCGATCGAAACCGTCCGTTACCGCTAAGCCTGCGGTCGGGCAACCAGCCGGTCCGGCCATCCCGGAGCCGGACCGGCACGCCCGTGATGGGCATCGGTGACAGGCGCCGCCGGTGATCCACATTGACAATGTCTGCAAGCGGTTTGGCGGATTTGCCGCCGTTGACGGTGTCACATTCACCATCCGAAAAGGCACGATTACCGGGTTGATCGGTCCGAATGGCGCCGGCAAGACGTCTCTCTTCAACGTCATTGCCGGCCTTTACCTTCCGACATCCGGCCATGTCTTTCTCGACGGAGAAGACATCACCGGCTGGCCCCCTCACGCGCTCTTCGGCAAGGGCGTCCTCAGGACATTCCAGATCGCCCATGAATTCGCCACAATGACCGTGCGCGAAAACCTGATGACGGTTCCGGGGAATCAGTCAGGCGAGCACCTCGTCCATGCCTGGTTCTCGGGTCGCCGGATCGCTGAAGAGGAACGGCAAATTCGAGCGCGGGCCGACAACGTCATTGAATTCCTTGATCTGACGCCGGTAGCCGATGAACGGGCCGGCAATCTCTCGGGGGGCCAGAAAAAGCTCCTCGAACTCGGGCGGACCATGATGACGGACGCCCGGGTTGTCTTTCTTGACGAAGTCGGAGCCGGCGTGAACCGGACGCTTCTTCGCCGGATCGGCGATGCCATCATCCGTCTCAATCGCGAGTTCGGCTATACGTTTTGTATGATCGAACACGACATGGACTTCATCGGCCGCCTCTGTGATCCGGTGGTGTGCATGGCGGAAGGAAAGGTGCTTGCCGAAGGCACTGCCGACGCCATCAGGGCCGACGATCGTGTAATCGAATCCTATCTTGGCAAGCGCTACCGCGGTGCCGGCCATGAACCGGGCACGAACGCGTGAGCCGCCTGACCGGAGACGGCATGACCGGCGGCTACGGCGAAGCGGACATTCTCCACGCCTGCACGATCGCTGCCGAACCCGGGGAAGTGGCCGTCATCGTCGGCCCCAACGGTGCCGGCAAATCGACGGCCATGAAGGCGATGTTCGGCATGATCCAACTGCGGGAGGGAACGGTCGCCCTAGACGGTGTCGACATCACCCTGCTGCCCCCACAGGAACGGGTCACCAAAGGCATGGCCTTCGTTCCGCAGACAGGCAATGTCTTTCCATCGCTGACCGTTCAGGAAAACCTCGAAATGGGCGCATTCCTCCGGCGCGACGACGTCACGCCCACGCTGGAACGCATCTTCGAGATGTTCCCGATTCTCGACGTCAAGCGCAACCAGCCGGCTGGCGAGCTGTCCGGAGGTCAACGTCAACAGGTGGCCTTCGGCCGCGCCCTGATGACAGGGCCGAAAGTCCTGTTGCTTGACGAACCGACGGCAGGCGTTTCGCCGGTGGTGATGGACTTCCTGTTTGACCTCGTCCTGGAGGTCGCAGCAACGGGGATTGCCGTGCTGATAACCGAACAGAACGCGCGACATGCCCTGCAGATCGCCGACCGGGGCTACGTCCTCGTCCAGGGCCGCAACCGCTATACGGACACCGGAGCGGCGCTTCTCGCCAATCCGGACGTCCGGAGATCCTTTCTTGGCGCGTGACGGACGACTTCCGGTTGGCCATGCGCCTGCCGCCGCGATCGGCATGTCCGGCGGGTCGGGCTCCGGCGCGTCGGGAACCGGCTGAGATGGACGTCCTCAACGCGCTGGCACTGTTTGCCAATTTCATCCTGGTCCCAGGACTCGCCTACGGCAGTCAGCTGGCACTCGGCGCCATGGGCGTGACGCTGGTCTACGGAATCCTTCGGTTTTCGAACTTTGCGCATGGCGACACAATGGCCTTTGGCGCCATGGCTACCGTGCTGCTGACCTGGTGGCTGCAGGCATCCGGAGTCTCGATTGCTCCGTTTCCAACAGCATTGATCGCCCTTCCACCAGCGATCGCCGTGACCGCCGCCATGACGCTCACAATAGACCGGCTTGTCTATCGTGGATTCCGGCAAAAAAAGGCGGCTCCCGTGGTCTTTGTCATTGCCTCGGTGGGGGTCATGTTCGTTCTGAATGGCGTGGTCCGCTTCGTCATCGGCCCGGGCGACCAGAGATTCGCCGATGGTGCCCGGTTCCTTCTCAAGGCTCGCGAATTTAAGGCCATGACCGGGTTGGAAGAAGGCATCG
This sequence comes from Paracoccaceae bacterium, assembly GCA_028874915.1. Classification (GTDB taxonomy): domain Bacteria; phylum Pseudomonadota; class Alphaproteobacteria; order Rhodobacterales; family Rhodobacteraceae; genus JAPPHA01. The sequence continues at coordinate 66,925 of JAPPHA010000039.1, read as the reverse complement.
CCATCCGTTTGAGCCAGTGCCTGACCCTTGCGACAGCCGTTGTGGTGGTCTTCGCACTGTATTGGTTTCTCTACCGGACCCGGACCGGGAAATCGATGCGGGCCTTCTCCGACAACGAGGATCTGGCGCTTGTTTCCGGCATCAGTTCGGAACGGGTTGTTGCGATCACCTGGGTCATTTCAGCCGCTCTCGCGTGCATAGCCGGCGCCCTCTACGGGCTCGACAAGAGCTTCAAGCCCTTTACCTATTTCCAGTTGCTGCTGCCGATCTTCGCTTCGGCCATCGTTGGCGGACTCGGGAATCCGTTCGGTGCCATTGCCGGCGGCTTCATCGTGGCGTTCTCAGAGATCTCCGTGACGTACGCCTACAAGAAATTCCTCGGCTACCTGTTGCCGGAATCCCTGTCGCCGTCGACACTCCTTCAGCTGCTGTCGACCGAGTACAAGTTTGCCGTGAGCTTCGCGATTCTCGTGCTCGTGCTCATTTATCGGCCAACCGGGATCTTTCGCGGGAAGTCCGTCTGATGGCCGACGACCGGAAACGACAATTCCTTTATTTCGCGGTCATGGCGGGCCTGCTGGCGGCCACCGGTTGGATACATTCCTGGAACGTGTCCCTGTCGATCCTCAATCTCTGCCTGATTTCAGCGGTCATGGCGATCGGGGTCAACATTCAGTGGGGATTTGCCGGGCTGTTCAATGTCGGGATCATGGGGTTCGCGGCCCTTGGCGGGCTGGCGGCGATGCTGGTGTCGGTCGCCCCGGTTCCGGAGGCGTGGGCGGCTGGTGGTCGGGGTGTCGTCGCCGCCGGAGCCGTCGCCGCGGCAACGATTCTTCTGGCTTTTGCCGTCGGGCGGCACCTGCCCCGGAGTCGAACTCGAACCCTCGCGATTCCGGGCATCCTCATCGTCGGCTTTCTGCTGGCCCGTTGGGTTTTCGGGCCGGCGACCGACGCCATTGAAAAGATCAACCCGGCCAGCACGGGATTCCTCGGGGGCGCCGGACTTCCGATCATTCTGTCCTGGGCTGTCGGAGGCGCGTTTGCGGGGGCAGCCGCCTGGTTCATCGGCAAGCTCGCGCTCGGTCTCCGGTCGGACTACCTGGCGATCGCCACCCTCGGCATCTCTGAGATCATCGTCGCCATCCTCAAGAGTGAGGATTGGCTCTCTCGGGGCGTCAAGAACGTCGCCGGATTGCCGCGGCCTGTCCCCTACGAGATCGATCTCGTGAAGACGGATTGGATCACCGGCCTCGCGGAGCGGTTCGGCACCGACGGGGTGACGCTTTCGGCCATCATCGTCAAGCTGAATTACGCGCTGCTCTTTGCCGCCGTCCTGGCGGTGATCGTCTGGCTTTCGGAACGGGCTCTGAATTCACCCTGGGGACGGATGATGCGGGCCATCCGCGACAATGAAGTGGCGGCCAACGCCATGGGCAAGGACGTGACCGGCCGCCATCTCGAGGTCTTCGTTCTCGGATCGGTGGTGGTCGGGGTTGCCGGGGCCATGCTGACAACGCTCGACGGCCAGCTCACGCCAGCGAGTTATCAGCCTCTTCGGTTCACATTCCTGATCTGGGTCATGGTCATCGTCGGCGGATCCGGCAACAACTGGGGATCCGTTCTCGGAGGATTTCTTGTCTGGTTCCTCTGGATCGAATCGGAACCTGCAGGACACCTGTTGATGAACTTGGTCACCTCCGGCATGGGCGAAGGAAACGCATTGCGTTCCCATCTCCTTGCTTCGGCGGCCCATATGCGGACGCTGACCATGGGTGTTCTGCTGATCGTTGTTCTCCGATTCTTCCCGAGGGGACTGATTCCGGAACGGCAGCGCTGACGCCAAGACAGAAACTGGCACCCAAACAAATGCCACCAATGACCCCGAACCCCGATTCCGTTCGGTTTCCACCCATTTGGGACTGGCTCTCGCCTGACCCATGTGAGGCCGATTCCGGGGAGCGGGTTGACGCGCCATGATCGCCGTCATTTTCGGCATCCTCAGCGCGATTTCGCTCGGCGTCGCCGACTTCCTTGCCAATCGGAATGCCGTGCGTCTCGGTGCCGACCGGACGCTCTGCGGCATGCTTGCCGTCGGCACTGTCGGCCTGACCCTGGTCGGGCTGGGTCTCGGTGTCGCGCCGCCGCACGACGTGATCGCGGTGTCGCTCATCGTCCTCCACGGAATCGGTCTGGCTCTGGCACTTCTTCTGTTCTTTGCCGCTCTGGCTCGGGGCCCGATCACTGTCGTTGCGCCGATTGTCGGGGCCCATCCGGTCCTCGTTGTCGCGTTCGCCGCCGCTGTCGGCCGCGTTCCGGATCGCCTGGAGACGGCCGCGATGGCAGCCATCGTTGTCGGCGTCATCCTGGTCGGTACGGCTCTCGAGCCATCGGGCAGCAGCGCCACGGATGCCGGACGCCAGCCTGCAACGGACCCGATTCGTCAACCGCCAGTCACACTCTCCATCCTCGCCCTGGCCGGAAGTGCAAGCGTGATCTACGCGATTGCAGTGATCGCCGGTCAGGAAGGCGCCACGAGGTCAGACGGCTTCGCCGCCCTTTGGTTCGGTCGCGCCATCGGATTTCTGCTGATCCTTGCGCTTCTCGCCCTTCAGCGACGCGACCTTCGATTCTGGCAGCTGTCCTGGCGGCGCCAGGGGCTGATCGCCGCCCATGGGACCCTCGACACGCTTGGATTCTTCCTGCTGCTCGCAGGAGGCATGACGGCCAACCCGGAATTCACGGCGGTGGTTTCGTCGACATTCAGCGTCGTCACGGTCGTTCTTGCCTGCATCCTGCTCGGCGAACGCATGAACCGCCTTCAGGTACTGGGCCTCGCTCTGATCGTCGGCGGAGTCGCCGCACTCGGGTATTCGAATCCCTGACCCCGCAACATCAAGTCGCGTCAAAGCCGACCCAAGGGCCTGTAGATAGGAAAGTCGAACGTGCCGCCAGACTCTGCATCGTTGCTATCGTCGCCTGCGCCCGGCCCTCAGCGGAGCCACACCTGGCCTGCGGCAAAGGCGTCGCGGCAGTCGCTGGCATCGGACAGCAGGTCATCGTCGTTGACGATTGCTGCCATGCCCGGACCTTCGAATGACGGGTCGTCGCATTGGCCATCTTCGGACCATTCGCTGGAGTCGTTTCCGAAGTCGAGTCCGGCAATCTCTCCGGTTTGCCGCAAGCGAATCGTCCCGGCGTCGAACAGGGCGCGGCAATCGGTCGCGTCACGCTCCGACAAATGCGTGAAAACCTGGGGGCCCATGCCGTCACCGGCAAACCGGGGATCGTCACATTCGCCATCGCCATTCCATTTGCCAAGTCCATCCCATTCGAGATCATCGGCACCGAAGTCAAACGCGTCACCCGAGCCTGAAGCGTCGCCATGGTCGGCGGCACTCCGCTCTCCTCGGAACCACACCATGCCCGTTGCAAAGGCATCGCGGCAGTCGCTCGCATCCGACCGCTGGTCATGGTCATCGACGGACATCGCCATGCCTGACCCCTCAAACGACGGGTCGTCGCATTCACCGTCGTTTGCCCATTGGCTGGAATCGTCTCCGAAATCGAGCCCGGCTATATCGCCGGTTTTCCGCAGTCGAATCTTCCCGGCATCGAACAGGGCTCGACAATCGGTCGCGTCACGTCCGGCCAAATGCGTGAAGACCCGGGAACCCATGCCGTCACCGGCAAACCGGGGATCGTCACATTCGCCATCGCCATTCCATTCGCCAAGGTCATCTCGATCGAGATCGTCGGCACCGAAGTCGAGCGGGCTCCCGGAACCCGAATCCCTTTCCTCGCCGAGAATTCCCGACTTCGACTCTTCCCAGCATTCCAAGGAGACGGTGTAATGCATGGCTTCGGCGATGACCGCCTCGGTCGGGCGCGGCCTTGTGGGTTTGCCGGAAACCACGACAGGCTGGAGTCCGTTTCTGATCAAAAACGAAATCGCGACTTCGCCCTTGATGGCAAAGTTCACGGCTTCCAATTCGCTAATGCCAGACACCAATACACCGATCACGTTGCCGGCACCGTCCAGCAGGGGGCCACCGCTGTTGCCGTCCTGGGTCGGCGCCGTGAACTGATACTGGTGATAGTCTTCGTCGGCGCCACCTTCCAGCGCACTGATCACTCCCGTCGTTGCATTGCCCGACGCTGACAGCACGCCTCTCTCCGGGAACCCGAAGACGACGACGGCTTCCCCCAAAGCCACAGAAGGCCAGGAACGAAACGAAGCGACGCCGGGAACCGTTCCTGATTCCAAAGAAATCAAGGCAAGGTCGATGTCTTCGTCGGAGGCCTCGATATTTGCCCAGCCCAGATCGCGGACGCGCATCGCATCGCATCCTTCGACCACATGTTGGTTGGTCAGCAGATGACCATCATCGGAGACCACAAACCCTGTCGCAGACGACACAAGCTCAAGGTTGTCCGGTGGCGGCGGTGGCATGTGTCGAGCGGCCAACGCAACGCGCAACTGATCGATCAATATTCCCGAAACCGCCGACTTGACCTCAAGGCCATGATCCTTCTGGAAACTCACGATCGCCGCAGAAATCTGCGGGTTCATCGTACCCGTCGCCCGTCCAGTCCGGTACCCGAGCGCGATCAGAAGCTTGCGTGCATGGCCGATCTCGTCGGGCGTCGCGTCCGGTTCGTTCGCGAGGGCCACGTTCTCGTCTTGCCGGACTTGCTCTTTTCCAGTGCGAGTCATGACACTGTCACCTTCCTGTGCAACTTCAAGGCGACGACCATCGGTCCCAATCTCACTTTCGCCGTTGGCACGCAGGTCTATCCGCTGCCAAGTGCCGATGCCTTGTGGCACATCAACCTGTTTGTCGAGACTGGCCATGGAAGCTGCCGATCCGAACGTCGGAATTGCGACGACCATGGCGGAGCAAGCGATGAACACGATCTCCAATCTTGACGGGGTTTTCTTGTCTGTTGCCTTCTGAATCGTCACTGGAATTCCCTCAGTTCAAGGTTCCGTGGAAATCGATTCCTCCGAGCCTTGCTTGCAGCAGGCAAAGACCTTCGAAAGGCGGTTAATGTGTGGAGATCTGAAGGTCTGGCTCTCTTGAGAATGCGCGAGTATCCGGAAATGTACCATTACGTACAGAACACAACCGATTTGTGGCGAGGCATTGGCGGTTTCATTCCGGCGTCTTCAATTCCGATGTGCAGTCAACGCCTCTTCTGGCAGAGGTGCAAAGTCACGCGGGCGACGGTCCCGCCACCTTCGCGGGGGAGAAGATCGAGCTATCCGCCATGATCCTCGATTATGCCTTGTGCGATCGAAAGCACAAGACCGGAACCACCAGTCCTGATGCTGCGGGAGGGGTCACCGCGGACAAATGGTTTCGTCACGTCCACCTTTGTTCCATCTGGCAGTCGGGTCGGCACGCCAGGCCCACGATCCGAAACTTCGACGATTGCCTTGTTGCCTGATTGTGCAAGGCTGACTTCGGCATTGCCACCGTGGAGCCGTGCGTTTCGGACGAGATTTTCGATCATCCTAGACAGAGCATTTCCACGTGCCTTTACGACCAATCGCCTCGGTCCGCCATCGAAATGGACTTCCTGGTATTTCTCGTTGATGTCGTCCAAGACGGCTTCGACCAGGGAACGCAACTCGTCGCTTTCGAATGCCTCCTGTGCGCCCTGTCCAGTCAGAAGATACAGGGTATCGTCCGTCAAGACCCTAATCTGTCTCAGGATTTCCAGCGATCTTTCCTGTGCCTGCGGGTCCAACCACTCCTTCCTGATGCGATTCTCAAGGCTGTGGATTCGGCTCCGCAGATCATACGTCAGAGCCGCCATCATGTTGTTCTGGAATTCCATTAATTCCCGCAACTGCCGGCGCATGGTGTTGAACGACCGGATCGTCGCCTTGCCGCTTCCGGACCCCCTCCCGATTCTCCCTACCCGGGAATGGCCGACAAGCCAGACCGGGGCAGCGTCGGCAGGGACGGGTTCGATTGTGCCCGTGCCTTCCACATGAATACGGTTGCAATTAGCGAAGACTAAGAATGGTCGTCGCTGTTCAATGCCGTGACTTCCGAAGACCCCGACTGGGTGGAACGCGAAGTGTCAAACGGTGCAGACCCCAACCAGAAAACCAGTGATGGCACATCCGCACTGGGCTGGGCTGCATGGAGGAACGAAGGCGTGCAAGTGATCAATCGATTGATCGCTGCCGGAGCGGATCCGAGAGATCGGGACAATCAGACCCAAATGCCCTTGCACAGGGTTTGCCTGAGGGATGGATCTGAAGACCTTCTTCTAAGTCTGGTTGACGGCTCCGTCGATATTGCGATTTCTGACGAGAATCTGACCTGCATGCACATCTTGGCTGCCCTGACACAAGACCCGAAAAAACTTGAACGGCTTGCAGGACTTGGGGCAAGTCCCGATTTGACCACATCTGACGGCAGCACGGCGTTGCACCTTGCAGCCGATCATAACGACACGTTGGGCGTGATTTCGATGTTGGCCATGATTGGTGTTCCCGTCGATGCAACGGATGACCAAGTCCAAACCGCCTTGCACCGCGCAGTTTCCTCCGGCAACGCCCAAGCCGTGGATGAGTTGCTCCAGCTCAGTGCCGACGAGACAATCGCCGACAGTTGTAACAGACTCCCGCTCGATCTCGCGATCACAGGGAGAAATCAGGTCATTTGCGAGATGCTGCGGACAGACAACAGCACCAACTGCAAGTTTTGAGGAGTCGCAATCTAAGAAACTGTGTCGGGCAGGATCTCGCCCTGTTTCTCCTGATCACTCCGTCACAACCGAGTTCTGCAGGTTTTGCCGACGGACTGTCATTTCGACCATTTCTCCGAAATTCCATTTCGCAAAATTTCCAATGGATGGAGTCAGTTCAGGCCGATGCAGCACAGCGACATATAGCAATCAAATTAAACCGCAGTCACGGATAGGCTATGACAATTTGACCCTTGTGTCGCCGAGCGAGTAGGCAACCAAGAACAAAAGGACATGCACGAAGGCATTGACCGGAAATCGATGCAGGGCATTACCCAGGCCTACGTCATTCACGTATCACCCTTTCCTTGGCACCAAAGTTTATAGAGTAATGCATAAGTTGGAGTCTCGTGACCTGTGCGTAACTCCTTCCCCCCGTGCAAGTGCGGCAGCGGCCTTTCGATCAACGGCATGAGGTGATTGCGCGTGATCGTCCGAATCCGGTTCACGTGCTTCAGCCCCACTACCAGACTTTCTGCAAGAGCGTACCGGAGACCAAACCCTATTCGGCCACGGTCCAACCCTCGAGACCGTCGGTCATTCCTTTGACCGCACTGCCATCGTCACCGTTTCCCTTCGTGATCTTGCCGGCCATGTTGTCGCCCTTATGCCTGATGACCAAGTGCAGCTTGATGCCCGTGAACCCATCGACGTTGATCTTCCTTCGCTTGGCCATGATGCGGAACACGCGGTTGGCGGTGGGGCGCAGGACGAAACCCGGAACGTTGACGTTATTGAACCGTAGTCCCGTTCCCGTTGCGGCACTCCCCTTCGAACATTTCGCGAGATCCCGGTCCGGAAGAAAGTGCGCAACTCCTCGCATGTTCGGTCTGTACGGCCGAGACGATTCAGATGGTGTCACGGTTCCACGGTTCCGGCCATGCGAGTTCTGTCGGCGTGGGTCCTTGTTCCCGCAACGAGTCCAGTTTCGCGACATCATGGATTCTCTTGCCCATACCCGAGAGTCGCATCGCAGTATCGGTTCATCGAAGACCTGACCGGCGCCAGGTCCGGCGATGCCTCGACCCTCACGGCCGGAAGCCCGGAGCGGGTTGGAAACGCCAGGTTTTTCTTGTCCCAGCATCGTTGTTGGGCAATTCTCGGTCCGTTCGATTGACGGACGGAACTTGAACGGAGTCAGGCCATGAAAACGGCCACCCGAGTGTGCGTGATTGGCGGCGGTGTCGTCGGCTGCTCAGTTCTCTACCACCTGACACGGCTTGGATGGCGCGATGTCATGCTGGTGGAGCGGTCTGAACTCACATCCGGTTCGACCTGGCACGCAGCCGGCGGCTTTCACACGCTGAACGGCGACACCAATATGGCGGCACTCCAGGGCTATACGATCCGTCTCTATCGGGAACTCGAAGACCTCACCGGAATGTCCTGCGGGCTGCACCATGTGGGCGGTGTTACGCTTGCCGATTCACCCGAACGCATGGACATGTTCCTGGCGGAGCGGGCCAAGCACCGCTACATGGGCCTTGAAACCGAAATCGTTACGCCGGAAGACATCCGGGCGCTCTCCCCGATCACCTGCACGGACGGGATCATCGGTGGTCTCTTCGACCCGCTTGACGGTCATCTTGATCCGTCCGGAACCACCCATGCCTACGCCCGGGCCGCCCGGATGGGCGGGGCCGAGATCCGTCTCAGGAATCCCGTTGTCAAGACCCGACCACGGCCTGACGGCACATGGGACGTGATGACCCGAGATGGGATGGTTCACGCCGAGCACGTCGTCAACGCTGCCGGCCTCTGGGGTCGGGAAGTCGGGCGAATGGCCGGCGTCGATCTTCCGCTACACCCCATGGAACACCAGTACCTCGTAACCGAAACGGTACCCGAACTCCAAGAACGCGACACGGAATTGCCGCACGTCATGGACCCGGGGGGCGAGACCTATCTTCGTCAGGAAGGACAGGGAATCTGCATCGGATTCTATGAACAAGCCTGCGAACCCTGGGCGGTCGACGGAACGCCGGCGGACTTCGGGCATGCTTTGCTGCCGGACCGCCTGGACCGGATTGCTGACAGCATCGCCCGGGCCGAAAAACGGTTTCCGGTCCTGAACCGAGCTGGAATCAAATCGGTCATCAACGGTCCCTTCACATTCGCACCCGACGGCAATCCCCTTGTCGGACCCGTTCCCGGGCTGAGGAATTACTGGTCGGCCTGCGGGGTCATGGCCGGGTTCAGCCAGGGCGGCGGCGTCGGGCTGTCGCTTGCCCAATGGATCATCGAAGGCGAACCGGAACGCGACGTGTATGCCATGGACGTTGCGCGTTTCGGCCCGTGGGCGACCCCCGACTGGACGCGGATCAAGGTCGTGGAGAACTATCAGCGACGCTTCTCGGTGACCTTTCCGAACGAGGAACTTCCCGTGGGCCGACCGTTGCTGACCACCCCGGCCTATCTCCGCTGGGACGCGCGGAACGCGGTCTTCGGATTCCAGTATGGCATGGAAGTGGTCAACTACTTCGCCCTGTCGGGTGAACCCCGTTTCGAATCCCCTACATTTCGCCGGTCCTCTGCCTTCGATGCGACGGCCGCAGAGGTCCGGGCCGTCCGATCCAATGCAGGAATCAACGAGATCCACAATTTCGGCAAGTACCGCGTCACCGGCCCGGGTGCCCGGAACTGGCTGGATCACATCATGGCCGGACGGATTCCGGACCCAGGTCGCATTACCTTGAACCCGATGCTGAGCCCGAAAGGCCGGCTGCTCGGCGACTTCACAGTGACTTGCCTCTCGGAGTCCGCGTTCCAACTGACTGCATCGTTCGGAATGCAGGCCATTCACATGCGTTGGTTCCGATCCCGGTTGCCGTCGACAGGGGTCTCGATCCGGAACGTTTCCACAGAGCGGATCGGTTTTCAGATCGCAGGTCCCCGGGCTCGAGACATCCTCTCCGCCGTTACGCGGGAAAACGTCTCGGCCGCGGAGTTTCGATTCCTCGACGCACGCCGCATGGACGTCGGAATCTCGGACGCACTCGTTTCGCGAATCTCCTATACGGGCGATCTAGGCTACGAGATCCTTGTCGATGCCGAAAACCAGCTGGCGCTTTTCGAAACTCTGATCGATGCGGGACGGAATCACGGGATGCGGCCTTTCGGCATGCGCGCGATGATGTCACTCCGTCTGGACCGGTTTTTCGGCTCGTGGAACCGCGAATTCCGCCCGGACTACACGCCTGCTGAAACCGGCCTCGATCGATTCGTCGATTTCAAGAAAACGGCCGCATTCATAGGACGAGATGCAGTCCTGGCCGAACACGAACGCGGAGCTGAACGCCGGATCTGCGCGTTTGAGGTCGACGCCGTTGACGCCGACGTCGTGGCGGATGAACCGATCTGGATTGACGGAGCCGTCCGGGGATTCTGCACATCTGGCGGTTTTTCCCATCATACCGGAACGTCCGTCGCTCTCGGGTTCGTTCCGATGGACTTGATCACCGACGATCTTGACGTCGAAATCGAGATTCTTGGTGACCGGCGTCCGGCCCGTATTTTGACGACGCCCCTCTTTGATCCGACGGGAGAACGATTGAGGAGATGAATGGTGGCGGGCCAAGGCGCCATGTGATTCAGGGTTCCTGCCTTGGCGGCCACTTCGAAACCGAAACCCGAAACCCCTGCCCCTCGGGACCAGCCGGTCAGACGCAGTCGGATTCCGGCTGGACCCCGATCGGATGGCGCCTCGGCGTTCAGCAGCTGTGGCGGTCGATGAACGCCAGGACCCGGGGGCGAATTCGTTCCCGCCAGGCACGGCCGGAGAAAACGCCGTAGTGGCCGGCATCGGGGTCGAGGATCGATTCTCTCATGGAATCTGGCAGATTGGGCAACAGGTCAAAGGCTGCCAGACATTGACCCGGCGCCGAAATGTCATCCCGTCCCCCTTCGACCACCATCACGGCCGTTTCCGAAATTCGGTTGATGTCGACCGGTTCGCCACCGACAGAAAACGCGTTCCGGGCAATTTCACGCCCTTTGAAGATACGTTCGACCGTTGACAGGTAAAACTCGGCGGTCATGTCCATGACCGCGAAATACTCGTCGTAGAAGCTGTTGTGGCGATCGTCTTCCCTGTCATCTCCACGGGCCACCCGCCGGATCTGGCGTGAAAAGGCCTGGGCATGGGTTGGCCAGTTCATGGACAGGAACGAAGCCAGTTGGACGGCCCCTGGGTAGACTCGTCGGCCTGCGCCGGGGAACGTCCGGCCGACGGTCTGGATCATGCCCGACTCCAGTTGCCCCATGGTGAATCGGTTGCCGAAGTCCGTGATGTCCGTCGGATTGGCATCGGGGTCGATGGGGCCGCCTATCAGGGTGAGAGACTTCGGCGTGCAGGTCGCATCGCCGTCTGCCGCCGCAAGAATGGCCGTGGCCGAGAGCGCCAGCGGAGCCGGCTGGCAAACGGCGATCACGTGGATATCCGGTCCGAGCAGTCGCATGAATTCGACAAGATACCGGGTGTAGTCCTCGATATCGAAGCGGCCCGCCGTCAAGGGAACACAGCGGGCATCCTTCCATTCGGTAACAGAAACGTCGCAGACGGGCAGAAGGCTGGCGACCGTCTTGCGAGCCAATGTCGAGTGATGGCCCGATAACGGAGCCACGAGAAGGATCTGGGGACGGGCCGCTCCATTTGCTGGAACCGCGTCATTGGAACGATCGGGAATATCGATGGAAAACCGGACGAGGCTGCAAAACGCCTTGTCGGCAAGCATCCGTTCGTGGATGCGGAGGCCGTGACCGTCCAGGTCCCGGGATTCGATGTTCCATTCGGGTACGACGCGCATGCGGCTGAAAGCGCGAGCCGTGACCTGTCCCCAGGCCGCCAGCAGAGACGGCATCGGGCTCGGTGTGAACGCAAAGGCTGGCTGACTCCAGAAAGCCCGGATGGACGTCCCCATCCACTGATGCGAAAGGCAGAGGTTTTCCTGGAGATCGTAGCGCAGCATCGACAAGGATCCTGTTCATAATCGTGTCAAACCGAGGTATTATGTGGCGTTGCAGCGCTGCCAACAAGCGATAACGGAGGAAACCGATCCATGACCCCGGAATCGGAATCACCGGCATCGGAACTGGAGCAGAATCTCGAGCGGTTGAATGCGCTGATTCCCCGCCTCGTCAAGGCGATGGAAAAGCGCCGGCTCCGAGACCCCCGGCTCGAAGGTCTGGACCACGATGTCCATGTCAAGGCCGCCGCCGCCTATCTCACCGAAATGGTGAACGATCCTGCCCGCCTTATTGAATCCCAGGTCCGTTTCTGGGGCGAAAGCCTGAGGAACTGGGCTGAAGTCCAGAACCGAAGAGACGTTGCCGAGGACGGGTCGAAGCCTGACAGGCCGGATTCCGGTGCACCCACCGACCGCCGCTTCGCCAGCGGACACTGGGACAGCCATCCGTATTTCGATCTCATCCGGCGGCAGTACCTGTTATCGTCCGAGACACTGCGGTCGTCGACAGCCGAACTGAATGCCCTTGATCCCAAGGACCGGGACCAGGTCAACTTCATCCTGCGCCAGTTCACCGACATGATGGCGCCGACAAATTTCCTCGCCACCAATCCCGAAGCCCTTGAGAAGGCGGTCCAGTCAAACGGCCGGTCGCTGGTCGACGGACTCGAAAATTTCGTCCGTGACCTCGAAGCCAGTCCGGATGGGCTGTCGATTACGCTTTCCGATCCTGAAGCCTTCACGGTCGGGACAGATCTGGCCACGACGGAAGGATCGGTCGTCTTCCAGAATCGACTGTTCCAGTTGATCCAGTACACTCCGCTGACGGACAAGGTCTACCGGACACCGCTTCTGATCATTCCGCCATGGATCAACAAATACTACATCCTCGATCTCAGGGCGAAGAACAGCTTCATCCGTTATGCCGTCGAACAGGGTCGAACGGTTTTCGTCGTTTCCTGGGCCAATCCCGACGAGTCGTTCCGTGACGTCGGTCTCGACACGTATCTCGCCGAGGGATTCCTGACGGCGCTGGGAACGGTCCAGTCCGTCACGCGGACACGGAGAGTTGATGTCGTCGGCTACTGCGTCGGGGGAACGCTCACGGCCTGCGGCCTCGCCTATCTGGCCGCGACCGGCGGTGCCAACAGGGTTCGCAAGGCCACCTTCCTGACGGCGCTTACCGACTTCGAACATCCTGGCGAACTCGGCGTCTTCATCAATGACAGCGTCATTGACGGAATCCGTTCGGACGTATCGTCTCGAGGCTACATGGACGGATATTTCATGGCCCGGACATTCAGTTTCCTGCGGGCCAACGATCTCGTTTACGGCCCGGCCGTCCGGTCCTACCTCCTCGGAGAAAAACCGCCGGCTTTCGACCTCCTCCATTGGAACGGGGACTCGACCAACCTTCCGGCCCGCATGATCATCGAATACCTGGAGCAATTGTACCGCGACAACGACCTTGCCAATGACCGGCTCCAGCTTCTTGGATCGCCGCTTCGACTTTCCGACATCCGGACACAACTGTTCGCGGTTGCGACAATTGCCGACCATATCGCGCCCTGGAAGAGCAGTTTTGCGGGCCTCGCCAAGACATCGGGCGACAAGACATTCGTGCTCGCCGAGAGCGGTCACATCGCAGGAATCGTGAACCCGCCCAACCGCAAGAAGTACGGCCATTGGACCAATGTCGCGCCGCCAGACGATCCGGATGAGTGGAAACGCGGCGCCGAATTCCACCCGGGATCGTGGTGGCCCCGGTGGAACGCGTGGCTTGCGGACGGTGATTCGCCGCGGTCTAAACCCCGCACTCCCGGAACCGACCGGTTCCCGGAAATCGAGCCGGCACCCGGAACCTACGTCCGGCAGTAAGTCCAGGCGGAGTTTTGCCGCCCGGTCCGTGAGCGGAACCGGGCCTGTCCGGTATCCCGGTTCCCGATTGTTGATGGTTCCGACGGGGTGGTTCGACCTCATCGGCTGTCGGAAAAATTTTGCCGCATCGCAGCATTTTCTCTTGAAATGCCGCATCGCAGCATCTATATGCCGATTCGACGTCAGTCCCCAGAGTGAAAGGATGGAACAATGGCAACGGCACAGGCATTTGACTTCGTGAAGGCAAGCGAAAAATTCATCGACGCCTTCAATGTCGACACCAAGACGTTTGACGACGCCGTCAAGACGACTGTCGAACTCAATGCCAATCTCGGCAAGGTGATGATCGATGCGGCGAGGAAGAACGCCGAACTGGCCAGCGGATGGACCCAGGATGTTCTGGGACGGATGGATGAGGCCAACCGGGCCTGCGGAACGCCGGCCGAATACGCTGCGGCCGCATCCGAGTTCGCGACTGCAGAGACCCAGGCCATGCCGAAGCGTCTCGCCCAGTTTGCAGAGGTGGCCAAAACGGCCCAGCTCGATGCCATTGACCTGTTCATCGGCGCCAGTGAGAGCGTCCAGGCTCAAGCCGCCAAGGCCGCGGCCCCAGCCCCGGCAAAGGCGAAGCCCGCAAAATAACCCGCCCGGGATCCGTTCCCGGGGACGTCTGCGAACGGGGCGCCGGCCAAGGCGCCCCGTTCGTCGTTTGGCCTTCCGTCCCGCGTCACATTCGACATCGAACCCGTTCTTTTTCGCTTTTTCCGCACAGCGGCTTTCTGTAGCCTTTTTCCGGCAGGTTTGATGTTGCCTCAGCCACCGCTACCGAAACCGGTTCGTTTGCCATGTCCGAGACTATCCTGATCAGCCGATACGCCAGCCGAAGGCTCTACAACACGCGGGACAGTGAATACGTCACCCTCGACGACATCGCCGCCTTGATCCGGGACGGTCATGACATCGAGGTTCGGGACAAGAAAACCGGCGAGGATCTCACCCGCCAGACCCTGCTCCAGATCATCGCCGAACAGGAAACCCGCGGTGAATTTACACTGCCTGTCAATCTTCTTACCGACCTCGTCCGAAATGCCAGCTCCGGCGCCACGTCCTTCATCCCGGAGTTCCTCGAGACCTCCCTGGACATGATCAAGGCGCAACAGACGGTGATGGCCGAACAGATCTCCGAGGCAGCACGGGGCACCATCGATCCGGCCGCAATGCTGGATTCGGCCGCAGAGTTCCAGAAGCGTCAGGCGGAATTGCTGGCCACGTTCGCAACCGCCTGGCTACCCGGGACCCACCGAAGGCCCTGGACTGACGCATCGAATCCGCCCGAACCGGGACCGGAGACGCAGGGTCAGGAACCAACGGACCCGGCGACATCGGCAAAGGCAACCGATGGAAATTCGGGGGCATCCGAATCTGACGACGTTGCGACGCTCAGGGCCGAACTCGATGCGCTGAGGGCGAGACTTGACGGTCTCGGTTAGGCAGGCCCCGGGAATCGCAGGCGAGCAGGCGATCCTCGCCAGTCAGTAGGGCAACCCGGTATAGTTTTCGGCCATGCTGCGTTTCGCGGCTTCCGAAATGTCCAGGTGGGCGAGTTCCGTTTCCTGCATGCGTTGGTCAAAAACGGTCTGATCAGGATAGCGGTGAAGCGTATTGGTCATCCACCAACTGAACCGCACGGCCATCCAGACCCGATCGAGCGCCCGGGGCGAATAGCGGTCGAGGGCCGACGAGTCGCCTCCATAGTGACCGGCGAGGGCATCATGAAGGTAGTGGACGTCGGACACGGCCAGGTTCAGGCCCTTTGCACCGGTCGGAGGAACGATGTGGGCGGCATCGCCGGCAAGGAACAACCGGCCCCGGCGCATCGGTTCGGCCACAAAGCTTCGAAGCGGGGCAATGGACTTCTCGATACTGGGCCCCGTGATCAGTGCTTCCGCCGCCGAAACCGGAATCCGGCGCCTGAGTTCGTCCCAGAACCGGGTATCCGGCCAGTCCTCGAGGCGTTCGCCCTGCCCGACCTGGATGTAGTACCGGCTCAGATTCGGATTGCGCATAGAACACAGGGCGAATCCACGTTCGTGATTGGCGTAGATGAGTTCCTCGTTGACCGGCGGTGTCTCGGACAACACGCCAAGCCAGCCGAAGGGATAGACCCGTTCGAATTCCCGGATGGTCCCCCTGGGAAAGGATTTTCGCGAAACGCCGTGGAATCCATCGCAACCGGCGATGAAATCGCAGTCTATACGGTGTCGGGTCCCGCTGCCGTCCGGAGCAAAGGTCACATGGGGCGACTCCGAGTCAAAATCCTCGAGGACGACGTTTTCGACGTTATGAATCGTTGTATCGCCGGACAATTCCCGGGCTCCGTAAAGATCGGCAGTGATCTCCGTCTGCCCGTAAACGGTCACCCGGCGACCGGCCAGGGCGAAAAAGTCGATCCGAAACCCCCGATTGGCAAAAGACAGGTAACAGCCATCGTGAGGGATTCCCTCGGCGTCGAGCCGAGTCCCGACACCCGCCCGCCGGAGAACATCGACAGTGCCGGATTCCAGGACGCCGGCCCGTATGCGTCCGAGGACATAGTCCCGTGACCGGCGTTCGAGGAGCACAGCCTCGATTCCGGAACGGTGAAGGAGTTGCCCGAGGAGCAGTCCCGCAGGTCCGCCGCCAATGATGACGACCTGTGTTCTCTTCGGGAACCCGGTACCGTTCCATGCCGCCATGCCGCCAGTTCCACCGCGTCCAGGAAACACTTGCGCGACCGGGAATATTCTGTCTGTTGGAAGGAGTCACGGCCCGGAAGGCCGGATAGTCGGGACCGCGGTCCCGGAGAACCGTCGAGCCGTCGTGCGGGTCGTGAGTTCCTTCACCTGACTCGAACAAAGACCGCAGAGTGGTACGTCGAGACATGGCATCACGCCCGTACCTTTCCAATTATCTGGCCAGACGCCTCAGGCAGCCGACGCTGGGCCGAAATGACTCCCCGTTCCTTATTGCCGACATCCGGCCACCAGCGGACGGGCCCGACGGGTTCCAGCTGACTTTCGGCCAGTTCTTCGGTGCCGCCGAGACGTTTGCCGCAAGGCTCCGGGAACTGGGCGTCCGGCCCGGCGACCGGGTGGCGGCCTGCGTCGGGAAGTCACCCGCAGCACTTGAACTCTACATGGGATCCCTTCTTGCCGGTGCCGTATTCCTGCCACTCAATCCCGCCTTTACGCCGCCGGAGATTCGCTATTTCGTGGATGACGCCGATCCCGTTCTGCTGGTCTGCGAAACCACCCGGTACCCTGACCTGGCGCCCGTGGCGGAAGGGGGTGGTACGACCCGCGTGCTGACACTGGGCCCGAACGGAGAGGGCAGCTTCCTGGACGGGCTCGACCACCGGTCTGACACCGGCGCGTCCGAATTCCTGGAAACCGGACGCAGAGCCGATGACCTCGCCGCCCTTCTCTATACCTCCGGCACGACGGGTCGGCCAAAGGGCACCATGCTGACCCATGACAATCTGGCATCGAATGCCGAGACCCTGACCGGCCTGTGGCAGTTCACCGCCAGTGACCGGTTGATCCACGCCCTTCCGATTTTCCATGTGCACGGGCTCTTCGTCGCGACCCACGTGGCCCTGATGGCCGGCGCCGGGCTCCTTTTCCTGCCGAAGTTCGAGGTCCGGGCCGTCATCGACTGCATGCCGGAAGCGACGGCGCTCATGGGTGTGCCTACGTTCTACACCCGACTCCTCGAACAACCGGACCTGCCGGACGCGGCGTCATCCATGCGGCTTTTCATCTCTGGTTCGGCCCCGCTCCTTGCACGCACGCACGTCGCCTGGAAACGGGCGACGGGTCACGCGATCATCGAGCGTTACGGCATGACCGAGACGGGCATGAACACATCCAATCCTCATGACGGCGAACGCCGCGCAGGTACCGTCGGACCGGCCCTTCCAGGCGTTGGCGTCAGGCTCGGAGCGGGGAATGTTCTTGAGGTCGCAGGTCCCAATGTGTTTCCCGGCTACTGGCGACGGCCCGAAGCGAACGCCGAATCCTTTACAGCGGACGGGTACTTCGTCACTGGCGACATCGCCAGCATCGGTCCGGACGGCTATGTGACCATCATCGGCCGTTCCCGCGACCTCGTGATTTCGGGCGGGTACAACATTTACCCGGCTGAAATCGAACCGATCATTGACGTTCTCCCCGGCGTATCTGAATCAGCAGTCATCGGTGTCCCGCACCCCGATCTGGGAGAAGCCGCCGTCGCTGTTGTCGTTCGGGAACCCAAAAGCGGCGCGGGAGAAGACCCGGTGTCGGAAGACGGAATCCTGGCCGGGGCTGCCCGCCAACTCGCGCCTTACAAACGACCCCGCAGGATTCTGTTCCGCGAGCACCTGCCGCGAAATGTCATGGGAAAGGTCTTGAAGAACCGCCTCAGGGACGACTACGGCGACCTCTTCGCGGATTGACTGACAGCCACGGGCTCGGGCCGTTGCCGTCGGCAGTAACGGTCCGCCCGGCGCGAAAGGGAAGAAGACGCGACAGCGGCGCGATTCCAACGGCTGTGTACTTTTCCGCCGTTGGCAACCGGCACGCGCAACGCCAGCCCGACACCGTCGTCGTCCAAATGCGACACTGGGACCAACCCGAGACGAATGGCGCAGTAAAACCAAATCGGGTTTCTGCCAGGCAATCCTCCCACTCGAGAAACCGTAAACACCCAGGATCCTGCCGGTCGCGAATGCCGACCGTGCGATGTGTGGCATTGTGCCCGAACGCTACAAACCGAAAGTTCCACCTGACAGGATCAGACGCACGGTCGAGATTCGATGTTTCAAGGCAAAATCGAACGAAGTCGGACTGAGGACATACAGGCAACTGGCGCCCCCAGAGAGACTCGAACTCCCGACCTACTGATTACAAATCAGTTGCTCTACCAACTGAGCTATAGGGGCAAGGTGCCTGAACGCCTCCGGCGATGTGGACGGAGCCGTCGCCGACACTATGGCTGAGGACCTCAACGGCATCAAGTCGGCAACGAGCGGGTCTTTCCGTGTTGCCAAGTTGCGTCCGGGTCGTTGCACGAATGCGACAGCGGCGGCACCCGGTCCACCTCACAGGCATGGTCACCTCGTTTCGGGGTTCGGCGTCGGGCCACTGGAAACAACGGCCAGAACCACGACCGACGCCAGGCCAACCAGCACAACCATCAAGGCCGCCGACGAGGCTCCGGTAATGTTTTCCAGCGACGCGTAATTGTAGGTTCGGGTCGCCAGTGTGTCGAAGCCGAAAGGCCGCAGGAGCAGAGTTGCCGGGAGTTCCTTGACACTGTCAACGAAGACGAGCAGCCCGGCCGTGAGCAAGGATCCCCTGACCAGCGGAAGATAGATGCGCCACAGCGTGCCCGTAGCCGATTTTCCGAGCGATCGGGCAGCGTCTCCAAGCGACGGCGACAATCGGCCAAAAGCCGAGTCCGTCGCAGCGAAGGCAAGGGCGAAGAAACGGATGGAACAGGCGAGCACGACCGCGGCCCCGGATCCAGTGATCAGCAATCCCGGATCGACACCGACGACGGCAAGAACAGCGTCCGCCACGGCGTGATCCAGTGCGGCCACCGGAATCAGGACTCCAAGGCCGAGCACAACTCCCGGCGCGGCGTAACCGATGGTCGTCAGGGGCGCCAGGGTCGCAATCCCTTCCTTGAAGGACACGCGAATTCCGTAAACCAGCAACACGGCCGTTGCGACTGTCAAAAATCCCGCGGACAGTGACACCAGACAGGAGTTCACGGCAGCCGTCCAGAGTGACGGCTCCATCCACAACTCGGCGCGGACCAAGGCGTGAGATATGATGATGGAAACCGGCATCACAAAGCCGAGCAGCACCGGGAATCCACAGGCGACGACGGCACCGCAGGCGCCGAGGCCCCTGAGCGGCATGGACGACGACTGCCGTTGCTTTCGGCTGGCCTGGTAGAAGCGAATTCGTCGCCGGCTCGACCGCTCGGAAAGGACGAGTACAAGCACGACGATCAGGATCAATGATGCGATTTGCGCGGCCCCGCCACGATTCGAGGCTTCCAGCCAGGTCGTGAAGATCCCGGTGGTCAGCGTCTGGACCGCAAAATAGTCGACGGCCCCGAAATCGTTGAGCGTCTCCATCATGACGATGGCCAGCCCACCAAAGATCGAAGGCCGCGCCAGCGGAATGGCGACCCGAAAAAACCGACCCCATGGCCCGCAACCCAGGGTCCGCGCCACTTCGAGCGCATTCGCCGATTGGTCGCGAAACGCGGCCCTAGCGAGCAGATAGACATAGGGGTAGAGCGAAAACGACAGGGCCAGAATGGCGCCGAGGCGCGACCGGACGGCCGGGAACCAGTAGTCGCTCGGTGATGTCCAGCCGAAGAGTTGACGAAGTCCGGTCTGGGCCGGCCCCGCATATTCCCAGAAATCCACCAGCGCATAGGCCGCGATATAGGCCGGGACGGCAAGCGGCAGCAGAAGCGCCCATTCAAACACGCGCCGGCCGGGGAATGAGCACATCACGACCAGCCAGGCGGCCACGGTTCCCATGATTCCTGTGATGACCCCCACGGTCACCATCAACAAAGCGCTGTTGAACAGGTAGCGCGGAAGTACCGTGGACAGGAGATGCAGCCAGATGGGTTCGGTGGGGAATAGGGCCATCCAGAAGACGGCCACTATCGGAAACAGGACCACTATGACCACCGAAAGGGCGATCAAGGACCATATGTCCAGAAAGCCGGAAAGGGCCGGCAGAGGCCTTGCGAGCCGTAGGTTCGGGTCCATGTCGGGAGCGCTTTACCGAAGGGAATGCAGCCTGTCTACGGGGACCGGTGATGCCAATCGCTGGCACAACCCGATCGGCTTCATCGGCCGAAAACCGGACCGGATTGGCGGCCCGGGTCCGGAGCCGACTTGCCCGGTTGTCCCGAGAAGGCTATGCGAACCGCCTGTCGTGGAGGACCCAGCCGAATGTTGATCGCCGGAATCGCTGTGACCCTCTTGGGCGTTGCCGGCCTCCTCGGCTGCGCCGTCGGCGCCTATCGTGCCCGCAGGTCCGGGCAGACCGGAACCGATCTCGCCGAACGCCTGGGACGCCTCATCCCGTGGAACCTGGCCTCTTTGCTGGTTTCCGTCATCGGACTGGCTCTTGTTATATTCGGGATGTTGCTCTGAATGCGGATGGTCCTCCGGTCGCGTGCGAGTCACCCGGACTGTGGAACTGTCAACGCTCCGATTTCAGCACCGCAATGACGGACTCGACGGTACTCTGGATCAACGCCAGATTCTCCGGCGCGGAGAACCGGTGATCGGAGTCCTTCACAAGCGTGAGGCGCATGTCCGGCGATCGAGCATGATCGAGGAGCGCGAGCGGAACTGACATCCTGACGTCCTGATCGGCGGTCCCGTGCAGGAGTCTCACGGGCATGTCCAGGACCAGGGGATCCCGGAGAACCAGGTGTTCGCGACCGTCTTCGATCAACTTCCAGGTGAAGACATAGGGTTCGTCCGAATAGTCTGACGGCAGTTCGATATGCCCTTCCGTCCGCAGGGTCTCCCGTTCCGACGGCGAGAGTTCGGCCCAGGTGAGATCCTCGGTGAAATCCGGGGCCGCGGCAATGCCCACGATGCCGGCAACCCGTTTCGGCAACGCCCGTGCCACGAGGAGCGCGATCCAGCCCCCCATCGACGAGCCGACCATGACCTGCGGCCCTTCGGTACTCGACTGAATCACCTCGATCGCGTCGTCGGCCCAATCGCCGATGCAACCGTCGACGAATTCGCCCGATGATTGGCCGTGACCGGAATAGTCGAACCGCAGGAAGGACTGACCCGCCGTGCGTGCCCAGTCCTCCAGGAAGAGCGCCTTGGTGCCTTCCATGTCGGACGAAAATCCGCCAAGAAAGACGACCCCCGGTGAACGCCCAGGGGTTCGATGAAAGGCAATTCGCCGGCCCTGGCGGGTTTCGAGGAATTCCGTTTCCATTCCGGCCTTGGCCTTTCCCATCCATGGCAATCCGTGGACCGCCGCCGCAAAATTGCCCCCGCCGATCCGCATCACTGGAATACGGGCTGCCCTTTCGGGCATCAAGCGCTGAAGAAGGCAACGCCTTATGTTCCCCGGGATGCAGTGAAACTGAACCCCGGGAACTCCTGATACACGGGCATGCTGATTCGGGAACATGGCATCGGTCCGTGGACCTTGGCACGATGATCGGAAGGCCCGCCCAACCGGCGATCAAAACCCCCAATCGATTTCCGGCAAGTCCGTCAGCCGCGGTTTTGGAAATGTCGAACGCATCTGGTCGAAGCGAGCGGACCGAGGTGCACCCGTCTCATCGCCTCGTCCAGAGCAGCCAGTGTCGAACCGTCAATCCCCACGAAACGACCCAGACGCCCATTACCAACAGCCGACGGCAACGCCAGCGGCCACACGCCCGCCTCCATTAGCACCCTGAACGGGTCCTTTCCGAGCCATGTCAATGCAGGGGAAGTCAACAATTTGGCCAACACGGATGTCAGACATACGGGCGAGATTCAGCGGAGACTGACCATCCGGCGACACAGCGTCTCCTGCGTCGAGATTTACCGAAATGGGACCATTGCGATCACAAGGGAGACCCTCATTGCTGCCGTCACGAGCCGACTTCCCGCGCTGGCCTGTCCGTGCACTGCGACACCTGCCGGACCGCCTGCTACGGAGCAGACCGTACTATCGCGCCAATGTCCATAACGTTCGAGAACCCGCAGTCAATTTGGCAGAGATGCCAGAGTTCGTGCCATCTTGGAAATATCTCCCATCCCGTGGACTAGGTGAACAAACCCCCAAACATTTCCGAATTCAAACAGCAACGGGATTTCTAGTTTCGACGGGATTGTTGGGGAGTTGCCTGGGTAAGAGCGTCCTCCAACAGTTGTCGTTGTTCTAGCGGCAAGCCCAACAGATGCCTTTGATCACTTGTCTTGGAAAACCTCACCGCTGCCCGCAGCATATCGACGGGGATTCGACAATCAGGGGCGTCGACCAAAGAATGAGCCAGACGATCCAGGGCCACCTCCCATTCCGCAAGAGACCCCGAAAAGCCGTCACCGACACTTTCGTTGAGGAAGTCGGTCAGGATCGCGCCAAGAACTCCCTCGTCGAGTATGTCCTTCAGAAGTACCTTAAGCGTCTCCAAGCCTTGGGGCAGGAACTGGGGGCCAAAATTAAGCACGGAGATGGACAGAATTCCAGCCGTGGATTTGATGTGCATATTGTCATGATTGAATTCCTCGGGTTCAACGCAACGTTCAAGTTTTTCGAGCGCGACGTGCAGGGGCACAGTTGCAGCGGCCACCTGAGTGGCGAGAAGGCGTCCAAGGAGCGAAGCGCCCTCCAGTGATGCAACCTTCGCGGAACTCTTGACAGCCGCATCAAACGCCCTCTCGTCGATGTGGAGAAGAGTCCGTTCAATCCAGATTTCTCGATCGTCGGGCTGCAGCTCAACGGCCCGTTCAATGTACTTTCGGGCTGCATCATAGTCTCCAATGCTCCGCATCCCCGAGGCCGCCCCCAACAACGATTCGTAATCGTCGGTCGCCAAGAGATTGTCGAAGGCGGCAATGGCATTGCCAGGCCGGTCGAGCTTGATCAGTGCCTGACCTAGCACATGGTACGCGTGAGAATGCGCCGGGTCGATTTCAATGAGGTGTTCCGCGATACGAGTGGCATCTTCCCAGTCACCGGAATGAAATAACGAGTCGGCCAGCCAGCAGTGAGTGGACACGGAGTCCGGGTGATGAGATGCGAATATTTGCAGTTCCTCACTGGCACGGCGATAGTTCGCCGTTTTGAATAGAATGTAGCCGCGCAGCCGGCGTGCCTCGTGATGATCGGGATCATTGTTCAACACAGTGTCGGCGAGCAAAAGAGCGTGATCCAACTGATCTTGTGACAGGTAGAACCTCGATGCCGCATAGAATGCGGCCGGCTCGGCATGTGCAAACCGAACCAGATCTCGAGCACACGTCTCAGCATCTCGAAGTCGTCCCAAAGAAACCAGCGCAGTGATCAATTGCCCGAAGCTGTGCCAGTGGTCAGGATCTACAGCGAGCACGGCTTCGGCCGCGTGGATCGCATCCTCAAATCGCCCGAGCTGAATCAGGATGTCGACTCGAAGACACTGGCCGCCGGGCACTTCACCAGCGCAGGCGATCGAATGATCTACTGTAGAGAGTGCTTCCACAAAGCGATTTTCGGCCAGAAACGCGTGGGCGAGCCAGAAATTGAGTCCTTGGTGATCTGGGTACTTTCCGATGGCTTCCTTTCCGATCTCGATAGCAGATTGAGCGTTGCCCGCTCTAACAAGAGCCATCACCCACACAAAATAATCCTCAACGCTACCGCTATCGCGCGCCAAGACTTCTTGTATTTTCGCCAGCCCCTTGTAGTCATCAGCATCCCAACACCTGTCCGCTTCAGCGTTAAGTGCGTCGATGAATGGTTCCTGAGTGTCCGCATGAGAACATCGGACCGCTTCTGCAACATGGATGCTGTCGAATTCGATTGTGTGATCATCGCGCTGAAACGCAAACCGTCTCCGCTCGAGTTCGCGGGTCGTGAACCAATGGCGAAGGAATTCGACCAAAAGACGGAAGTGCTGAGTTGTGTTGTCTTTGACTTCAATGCATATTCTCATCAACGGTTCAGAGAGTTCGCAGTAGGTGTTGCGCCCGAAGCGAATTCGATTGACGAATCCTGCGGTTTCAAGCGCTCCGATTTGTTTGGTGGCAGTCTGGTGCGACATCAGGCAAGGCGACGAAATGTCCTTGACCGACATGGGTTTGCTTTGGAAGCAAAGGAATTCGACTATCTTGCGTTGTGCGGGTGGTAGTTGCCGCATCCTGTCTTGGTAGTATGGTGTCAGATCATCGACCATGTGCATGAACGGTTCGACCAGGTCATCAAGAGACTCCCTGTCGAGGAAGTCGAACAGAATTACGTATGCCCGATGATTGCCCGCGGCAAGATGATGGATGGCCCGTGCACGGGCGCGGCCAAGTGGCGTACGAAGAAAGTCTGCAAGATCCAAATTCCCCTCATGCACAGCCTTCTTGACTAGCAATTCAATCCCGGTATCGAGGTCGATTGCTTTCAACGGACGAATGGTGAAGAATCCATAGAAAGGGCTGTCCTGATGTGTGAGGCCGGCGAACAGTGTTGGAGTCGATGCCAGGATGGTCCAATTGCCATCTTCCTGAATGGTCGCCCGCCACTGTTTTTGGCCTTTCTCATCCAGGCCATGGAAAAGGTCTGCCAAGTTCTCGCAAAGAAGTACGAGTGTCTTGTCGTGGGTGTGCTGCCGAAGCCGTTCCAGGGCCAGAGCCTCGGCGGCAGCGGGTTCCCTGGAGAACCTGTCGTAGATTTCGGCGATGTCCTTACTGAGGCCCGGGATCGTGCGTGCAAGGGCTCTCAGGATCCGAACGACAAAGTCGAGATATGATGCGACACCCCACTCCTCCTCTTTGAGCACCGCAATTTCGACCTTGTCCCGGACATCAGCCTCGCCCAACCAATCCATCAGGCGATTGTGGGCAAGTGCAAGAAAATGTGTCTTTCCCGAACCCCTTGGTCCGACAAGAAGAATGAAATGTTTTTCAGGGTTTTGAATCGATCGGGTGATGCGAGACAACACATCGTCCAAAACGTCATGACGTCCGACAAACAGAGCCTCCAGCGATTCATGACTCATGTTTCCCGGGCTGAAACGAGAACGACGCAGGAATCCCTGTCTCATAGCCGTGTCTCCTTCCACCATCTCTTGCCGAGTTGCCAACGGAAGTCGTAGGTCTTGAGGCCGTTGTACTTGCGCGGTTCAATGTAGTGGTCCTCCGCCAGAATCGTCAGGACATCGCGAAATTGTTCGATCGACAACGATGGTTCCCTGTACCTGCACAGATTGAGAAGTTCCGGGACAGGTATTGGCGATGCCAGACCGGCAATAGTATCGAGGACGGTCAGGGCGCGCGATCGCTCGTTGTCTGAGTAGTAGGTTGACATGCGGGCCGCATAGTGGCCGAGATTCGCTGGATCGTGAGGGGCGTAAACGAGTGTGTCCACGGCAACCGATACATCTTGAAGAGAAGGGGGATGTGGCATCTGGTCAAGCTGGTCGACAACATGGTGGACATAGTAGGGAAAACCGCCGACCTCATTGGCAATCAGCTCAGCCAGATCAGGGATTTGTGCCGGGTTGGCGCGAGTTCCCTCAAGCAGTGCTTTGGCAAGTTCGCAAGTTTTTCGGTGCGCCATAGGTGGGACTGTTAGCGACATCATGTCATTGACGGGTTGATTGGCATGTCCTGCCGTGTGCAAAGATCGAAGCACGAGGTGAAGACCGATTGAACCCGTGAACAGGAATCGCATTTTATCCGCATGGGCAAGGCGTATGGCACGCAGGTGATCGAGAAGTTGCATGGCCGAGTCAGGCCCCATACTGCGTTGGAGGTTGTGCAGCATGAGTGGAAATTCATCCCAGAGCATCACGATGCGCTGATCGCCGGCAATTTGGATGAGGTCAGCGAACACGTTTGAAATGAGATCCTTCCAGGTGTCGTCAGTCTTTGGCAGGTCGATGCCTGCAACCCGGTTCGGGAACCAGCCGGACCACTTGGCAATAAACGCCTTGACTTTGGACGACGTGGTCGAAGACTGTTGAACGGTTCCGTAAATTGAGCGGATGAGGTCTGCAATCGAGTGGACGGCCTCAAGATCCTGATAATACGGCAGGTAACCCGTTCGACACTCATCACGCATTTTCAGGACAAAATGGGTTTTGCCGATACGTCGCTCTGCGGAAATGATGAGCCCTTGGCGTTCCAGGACCTGCCAGTATCTATCGATCTCGTCATCTCGGCCAATCACATCCTTGATGTCCAGCCGACCGCCGGGGTTGATTTGCATGGCCAGTTCCTCCTGAATCGTCAATATACGTTTAATTCAACGTACGTCAATAACAACGTACGTCATTTTTCACGTGCAATATCGGTCCTGAATGTCGGGAATCCAAGAGGCCCGCATCTCGAAGTCCTCTGGCTTCGCCTCAAAGCCGGTCCTCGCCGAGGCTCGGCATTTGTTCGACAGGCTGGTGGACAGCACGACTGTGCACAATTCGCGATCGGTCTGGGTCCGAAACCGGAAACACTCCGCCCGGTTGCAGGATGTCCGTGTTCTCGACCGCCAGCCACGAGGCAGCTCATCATCACACGCTTACTGCAAGTCGTTCAGGCGGCCGCACGTTTGGGACATTGATCTCCGCCACGAACCGTCACTCCCTCACCCTGGATTCCGTCGCGCCAACCAAGCACGTGAAATACGCGATTCACATGGACAGCCGTCCTGGCTTCAGGTCCGCGAGGCTGCCGAAGAGAAGAATCGCGCGGGATCCAAAGGCAGGCCCCGAAGACCCTAGCGTCACAGTGGCACCAATTTCCCCGGATCGAGACCGGTTCGCCGTTGACAACGGCCCAGCACGGGATCACATCACCGACCTCCGCAACCGGGCGTTCCGTGGGCGCCAAAACGACGATGAGGCAGAACGATGGCCGACGACATCCGCATTACCCTTCCCGATGAGAGCATCCGTGTCTACCCGGTCGGAATTACCGGCGCGGACGTTGCCCGCGATATCGCGCCGTCGCTGGCGAAGGCCGCCCTGTCCTGCCGCGTGAATGGCCTGCACTGCGATCTCTCGCAACCGATCGATTCCGATGCGACCCTGTCCATCCACACTGTGAGAGACGAGGCGGAAGCCCTTGAGCTCATCCGTCATGACTGCGCCCATGTCATGGCGCGGGCCGTCCAGGAACTCTGGCCCGAGGTCAAGGTGACCATCGGCCCGGTAATCGAGAACGGCTGGTACTACGACTTTGACAGAGACGTCCCGTTCACCACCGACGACCTCGCCGTCATCGAAAAACGTATGCGGGAGATCATCGCGCTACGGGACCCCGTCCGAACCGAGGTGTGGGATCGACAGCGAGCCCTGGACTTTTACCGGCGATCGGGCGAACCCTTCAAGGTCGAGCTCGTGGAGGCCATCCCCGAGGGCGAGGACATCCGAATGTACTGGCACGGGCATTGGCAAGACCTCTGCCGGGGCCC
Source organism: Paracoccaceae bacterium (assembly GCA_028874915.1). Classification (GTDB taxonomy): domain Bacteria; phylum Pseudomonadota; class Alphaproteobacteria; order Rhodobacterales; family Rhodobacteraceae; genus JAPPHA01. The sequence goes on along the minus strand of JAPPHA010000039.1, from coordinate 39,147 downwards.
GCATCTGGTCCATACGGGCCAGATTCCCGCCGATGCCTTCCGACTGACCTCGGTAGCCGGCGCCTATTGGCGGGGCGACAGCCGAAACCCGATGCTGCAGCGGATCTATGGCGTTGCCTTTCGCAATCGAAACGACCTCAAGACCCATCTGCACAGGCTCGAGGAAGCGGAACGACGCGACCACCGCAAACTCGGCAAGACCATGGCCCTCTTCCACTTGCAGGAGGAAGCGCCGGGAATGGTGTTCTGGCACCCCAACGGCTGGACAGTCTACCGGGCGCTTGAAGACTACATGCGCCGTCGGCTCGACGCTTCGGGTTACCAGGAAGTCCGCACGCCCCAGGTTGTCGACCGGAAGCTCTGGGAGGCGTCCGGCCACTGGGAAAAATACCGCGAGAACATGTTCATCACCGAGATCGACGAGGAGCATGCGCGGGAGAAACGCGTCAACGCTCTAAAGCCGATGAACTGCCCCTGCCATGTGCAGATCTACAATCGAGGAACCAAGTCCTACCGGGACCTGCCGCTTCGGCTGGCCGAATTCGGGTCCTGTCACCGTTACGAGAGTTCGGGTTCGATGCACGGACTGATGCGGGTCCGGGGATTCGTCCAGGACGACGCTCATATCTTCTGTACCGAGGACCAGATCGAATCGGAGACCGCCCGGTTCATCGAACTTCTTGCCAGCATCTACCGCGATCTCGGATTTCCGGAGTTCAGCGTCCGGCTGTCCACCCGGCCCGAGGTCCGGGTCGGCTCCGACTCCATCTGGGACAAGGCCGAAACCGCCCTTGAGTCGGCGACACGCGCGTATGGCATCGCCTACGAGATCGACCCCGGTGAGGGCGCGTTTTATGGCCCCAAACTCGACTTCGTCCTCACCGACGCCATTGGCCGTGCCTGGCAGTGCGGGACTTTCCAGGCCGACTTCAACCTGCCGGACCGGCTCGACGCCGAGTTCGTCGGTGCCGACGGCGACAAGCACCACCCGGTGATGATGCACCGCGCGATTCTCGGCTCCTTCGAGCGCTTCATCGGGATCCTGATCGAGAACCATGCCGGGCTGTTTCCGTTGTGGCTGGCGCCCCGGCAAGTGGTCGTGGCCACGATCGTCTCGGCGGCTGATGCCTATGCCGGGGAAGTCGTGGCAACGCTTCGGTCTGCCGGGATTCGTGCCGAGGCGGATACGCGCAACGAGAAGATCAACTACAAGGTTCGGGAACACTCGGTCGGAAAGGTCCCGGTCCTGCTGGCCGTCGGTCTCCGGGAAATCGAGAACCGGACCGTTTCTCTCCGCCGCCTTGGCCAAAGGGACTCCCGGGTCCTTCCGCTCGCGGCTGCGGTCACGGAACTGGAAACGGAATCCCTGCCGCCGGACCTGGCGAGAGTGCGGCCGGCAGCCGAAACGGTCGACGACGCCTGACTCCCGGCCCCGTCACCCGTTCCGACAAGGCTGTGGCCGACGCGAAACACGGGTCGGCCGTTTCGCCGAACCGGATCACGCCCTGAGACGTTCTCCCTTCGGATCGAACGCCGGTTCAGCGAGCAGGATAGCCCGGTTCGGCCGGCCGAGGATGGCAACGTCGAGTTCCTGGCCAGGGACGGTGTGCTCGGCCTTGACAAAAGCGAGGGCGACCGATGTCTCAACCGAGTAGCCATACGCGCCTGAACTCACCTGGCCGACCGGAGTTCCATCTGGCAGAAAGACCGGTTCTCCACCGACGGCATCAGCGTTGGTGGTTTCGACAGCGAGATTGACGAGCCGTTCCCGGGGGGCATGCTCCCGAATCTGCAGGAAGGCGTCCCGACCGAGGAATTCGGGCTTGTCGAGTTTGATCAGCCGATCGAGTCCAACCTCATGGGGCCAATACTCCGGTGAGTATTCGCGACTCCAGGATCCGTAGCCTTTTTCCACCCGAAGGCTCAGGAGTGACCGGCTGCCGACCGGACGCACGCCAAGATCCTGTCCCGATTCCAGCAGGGCCTCATAGAGTTTCAGCTGGAACTCCGCCGGAACATAGATCTCCCATCCCAGGTCACCGGTAAAGGAGACCCGGAGTCCGACGGCATCGATCCCGGCAATTGTCAATCGCCGGGACCGCATGAATCGCCAGGAGTCAGGCGACAGGTCTTCCTGGGTGAGCCGCATCAGCAATTGCCGGGATTTCGGTCCGGCAACGTTGAAGCCGCACCAGGCATCGCTGACGCTCTCGAAACGGACACTTTCGGGACGTGGAACACCGGTGCCGTTGAAGAAGCGGGAGTGGTACCTTTCAGCAACGCCGGAGCCAATGATCATGAAGGTCTCGCGTTCAAGCCGGGTCACCGTGAAGTCGCCGGCAATCCCGCCCCGTACACCGAGAAGCGGCGTCAGGCATGAACGTCCATCCTCCTTAGGCACGTGATTGGCGATAATCCGGTCCAGCCAGTCGGCCGCACCCTCGCCTGTCACCAGGTACTTGCCGAAATTCGACACGTCGACGATCCCGACGCCCCGCCTCAGGGCTCGGCATTCCTCGCCCACGGGTTCAAACCAGTCCTGCCGCGTGAATCCGTATGTCTCCACGGCATCGCCCCCGGCCCCGGCGAACCACTGCGGGTGTTCCCAACCGTAGCTCGCACCGAAGACGCCACCCAGGGCCTTCTGGGCTGCATACGCCGGACGTGTCCGGACCGGCCGTCCAGCCTGGCGTTCCTCGTGGGGGAAATGAATGGCGAAGCGCATGGAATACTGTTCGGCGACCTTGGCACGGGTGAACGGTCGGTCTGCCCAATCCCCGTATCGGGCCAGATCCCAGGGGAACAGGTCGAGTTCGGGTTCGCCCTCGACCATCCACTGCGCCGACATCAGACCTAGACCGCCCGACTGCGAGAACCCGGGTATGATCCCGCAACAACAGAAGTAGTTTCGGAGTTCCGGAACCGGGCCGTAGAGTGCCGCCGCATCCGGGGACCAGATCATCGGTCCATTGATCACCCGCTTGATCCCGGCGGTCGCGGCCGCCGGGACCCGGTCCAGTGCCCGCAGTATGTTCTCTTCGATGCGTTCAAGATCGTCCGCAAACAGTTCGTGACCAAAGTCGGCCGGCGTTCCGTCTTCGGCCCAGAACCGGGGGTTCTGTTCGTAGGCTCCGATCAGAAGTCCGTTGCCTTCCTGACGCATGTAGTACTCGCCGTCGCGGTCGGCGACCGAGGGGAGACGACGTCCCAGCGCTTCGATCTCGGGGAGAGCCTCGGTAACGAAGTACTGATGTTCGGTGGGCTGGAGCGGCAGCGTGAATCCGGCCATGGCCGCAACTTCCCGTGCCCAGAGGCCAGCGGCATTGACCACCCAGCGGGTCGTGATGCTGCCCTTCGGGGTTTCGACGCGCCAACCGCCATCGGACAACGGAACGGTCGCGGTAACGGGCGTGAATCGGAGGATCTCCGCCCCCAGCTTTCGGGCGCCGGCGGCATAGGCATGAGTCACTCCTGAGGGATCGACATTGCCGCCGTCCGGTTCGAACATGATGCAGCGGATACCGTCCAGGTTGACCAACGGGTGCAATACCGTCGCTTCGTCGCCTGAGAGTTCGTAGAAATCGACACCAAAATACCGGGCCTTCGCGGCCTGGATCCGGAGTTGGTGCTCGCGATCTTCGGTCTGTGCCAGGTAGAGAGATCCCGGCTGATACACCCCGCAGCCCTGGCCCGTCTCCGCCTCGAGTTCCTTGTAGAGCGTCATCGTGTAGTACTGGAGCTTCGAGATGTTGTTGTGGTCGTGAAGACCGTGGAGGTTGGCCGCCGCATGCCATGTGGACCCTGACGTCAGTTCGTCCCGTTCCAGAAGCACGACGTCGGTCCAACCCAGCTTGGCCAAGTGATAAAGAATCGAACAGCCAACCAATCCGCCGCCGATGACGACCGCCTGCGCATGCGTTCTCATGCCCGGTCTCCCCTCTCGTCCCGCCCGAATTCCACATGAAGGCCCGCCAATCCGGTCGGGCCCTGGCTGGGTATCTTCGAAACCGACATCGCAGGGTGTCAGAAAAAGACAGGCCGAGACAATCAGAATCACTTTGATAAAATATATCTATGCTCTTAATTGAAATCATTTATTATAAACTGATGGAATCGCTTGACCTCGATCGCCTTCATGCCTTCGTCGCCGTTGCCGGCGAGGGACATGTTTCGGCCGCAGCGCGACGTCTCGGGATTTCCCAACCTGCCGCCACCGCCCGGATCCGGCGTCTTGAGATGGACCTTGGTATCCTCCTGTTTGACCGGGCCACCCGACCCATGGCGCTGACGGAGGCCGGCCGGCTTCTGATGGCCAGGGCTCCCCGTCTCCTTGCGGAAGCCCGGTCCCTTCACAACGATCTTGCCGTGTTCGGCCGGGTCGGCCGGGAGCGGCTTCGCCTCGGCCTTCCGGACTCTCTCGCTGAGATCATGGGGGCCGAAATCGCCAGCACGCTGACCGGCCTGGCAAGGCGAATCGAGCTGAAGTCAGGTACGTCGCCATGGATCGAATCAGCCTTTCGTGACCGCGACGTCGACCTTGCGATCGATTCCCCACCCTTCCGAAACCGGGGACGGGGCCGTTTCGATGTCGAGACCCTGTTTCACGATCCCTTGCTGATCGCAATTCCAGGAAGTTGGCCCCGGGGTACGCTGGATTCGGTGATCCGCGAAAGAAACTTCGTCGCTTACAGCCGAAGCTCGAAGTTCGGCACGGCCTGTTCCCTTGCCATGCGGCGTCTCGGTATCACGAGCGAGGCCCGATTCAGCCTTGACAACACCCAGAGCCTGCTCCGCTTCGTTCAGGCCGGCTACGGTTGGGCGATCACGTCGGCCTTCTGCCTGCTGCAGTCGCCATCAGCGCTGCAGGACCTCACAATTCGGATCTGCCCGGAAACACCTCCAAGGACACTCTGCCTGCTCTATCGAGACGGCGAGTCAGAACCCATTGCCCGCACGGCGGCGGCCACGTTCCGATCCGTGTTCCATCGGCTGTTGGCCTCCCCCTGGAAACGGCTGTCCCCGGAAATCGCCCGGGTGATCCGTGACGTGAACGCGAATCCCGATTCCTGATTCCGGTCGTGTCCGGCACGATCGGTGCGAACGTTATTCTTCCCGCCCGTGGGACTTGAGCCGGCGGTGGAGACGCTCCGCCCTCGAGTCGCCGGCCTCCAGCGCAAAGACATACGCCTGGGTCAGATAGAAACAACCGGCGTCGATCGCGCCGGCATCGATCCGGGCGGCGCCAAGCCGGCCGTAGAGGTCGACCAATCGCTCAAGGTCACCGGCGGCGTGCGCAGAAAGGAAGTCTTCCTGGCAAAATGCAGATGGATCTCCGGAACCGGGTCGGGGCCACTGTTGGCGATTGCCGTCCCCGACAGCGTCCCGACCGGTACTGCCGGCGGGGTCTGCGCCAGAACGGCCGTTGGGCGAAGGACCGGGGTCAGCCGAGGACACGGTCCCTTCCGGTCACATCGGCGTCCTGGATCTGCGTCGCAACCCATTCGTGGAAAAGATGCGTGGGGCTGTCCATCACCGGCGAGAACCGCCCGCCATCGAAGAACGGGCCCTGGCGACCCTTCTGCATACCCTCAACGACAAACACGTCTTCAAGGAAGATGCTCCGCCACTGAGCCGCATTCGCCTCGCGAAGCGACCGGTAGGAATCCCCGAGCGCTTCGGGCGAGGCATAGTAGAGAGCCACATGCTCACGGGTCTGCCCTGTGGCCAGCGGTTCGAGGACAATCGAGAAGAGATGATCGCAGTGAACCCCAAGAAGCACGTTGGGGAACAGCGAGATGTATTCGGAGCCGGTTGACCATTTCGCGTCCAGGAACGGGAAATCCGGAAATCGGTTTCCGTCAGCATCCTCGATCTGCCTGTAAACGCGTGATCCCTGGCCGGAACAACTGCCGGGGATTTCAATATGGTAGTGGTCTTCCAGCCGCGAGTAACTGTTCAGCCCTGGATGAACCCATGGCAGGTGATAGCTCTCGCAGTTGTTCTCGACCGCCAGTTTCCAATTGGAGGCGATCTCAATGCTGAAGGCGCTGTCCTTGCCGCCGAACCAGGCCGGCCGGTCGAAGTCCGACCAGCGGTCGAGCAGTTCCCGATGGACCTGTTCGAACGGTGGCGCCGTTCCCGACAGGTTGACGAAGATGACATCCAGGAAAACGTGCGACGGGATGCGGGTCAGGCCAAGGTCTTCGCGCCGGATATCGGCGTGGATGTTGTGTCCCGGCCCGCCAACATGCGGTGTCGAACGCAGCCGACCGTCGAGCCCGTAGCACCAGGAATGATAGGGACACCGGATGGTGCCGCGAACATTGGTCTTCTCCCGGATCAGGATCATACCGCGATGGCTGCAGGTGTTTTGATAGACGGACACGGATCCGTCGTTCTGTCGGACGGCAAGCAACGGAACACCCACGAGTTCAATCGGCAAGGCATCTCCGGCCTCCGGGATGTCCTTGCCGAAACCGATCCCGGTCCAGTTGCGGAACAAGAGGGCGTAACGCTCGTCCTCGAACACCGCGCGACTGACGTAATGAGCATTCGGGAGACCACTGGCCTCGTTGATGGGGCGGGTGACCTGAGCAAGACTTTGTCGGTTCATGGCGACTCTCCGATCCTGCGTCCGTGACTGTCCTTGATCGGGAACATGCCGGATGCGCGTCAGGAATCAAGACCGCTGTCCTCCCATGGTGGCAGTTTTCTTGAGCATGGAGACTTGTTCTGTTCGCGTGCCTCTCGAGGATTGGACCGGCAGTTTTCGTGTTGTCGGTGCCGAAGCGACGGGAGCCCCGGGAAGGAGGTCGTTTTTTGTGCCGATTGTCGGGCAAGGCGATGACAGGAAGGGTTGCGGCAACGGGTGGACGCCGCGAGGGAACCTTGACCGGGGCATCCGGTCCCTGTCAGTTCGGATCCGAACCGGATTTTCGGCCGTGGACCTCCGGACGATCAAGAATCCGTGGCCACCTGTCGCTGGCGCCGGCCCTGATCCGCACAGCTGGAAGCTCAAGCCGGTTTACCCGCGCCTCCATCAACCGGGTCATCGATTCCGGAGGCTGGTGCGCACCCGGTCGTGGCCAGTCCGGGACGGCCGGGACTGGCGTTACATCGGTGACGATCTTCGGTAAATGATCGTGTCGCACGGACGGAACCGATCACGGATTATCGCGTATGCCAACGAAAACTTGTCCCCCGGCCATGGTACGACGCCCATAGACTTCGCAATCGGAAACCCGCAGGAATCCAAGGACCGAGGACGTTCATGACCCGAAGGCGAGAGGCGTTCGCCTGTGTCCAAGTCACGTCGCGCCGGGCGACCGCTGCGATCCGGGCGCCGTCCCGGGCGGCCCGCTGTTTCCCGAATGGCCGGACGACCCGGCTGAAAACCACCACGCCGCACCCGCCGACCGGGCGACGGCTGTCACAAAGGAGTTCCCATGTTTGAATCCTTCTTCCCGCGCCCGAAGCTGTTCTTTTCCAGTTTCGCCCTGTGGTCGATCGTCTGTGTCGTGGCCTGGTTTTCCTTTGCCAAGGAGGCCGGCGGGGCCTTCAGTCTCGGTTGGATACTGGGTTACGACTTTCCGCCCGTTCCACCGGGAGACGCCGATCAAGCGGCCGTGGCCGCCCATGCCAAGGCCATGAAGCAGGCTGGAACCTTCTGGATTTACCAGTTCATGGTCATCGCCTACGCGGCGTTCCTGGCTTTCTGGCAATGGTTCTTCCCTCACAAATGGGGACGCTGGTCGCTATTCGGATCGGCGCTGATCCTCTTCGTGACCTGGTTCCAGGTTCAACTGGACGTGATGATCAACAACTGGTTCGGATCCTTCTACGACATCATCCAGCAGGCATTGGCGGAACCGAACAGTGTCACCTCGGCGCAGTATTTCGGGGAGCTGTTCACCTTTGCCAAGATCGCAATGGTTGCCATCACCGTTGCCGTCCTGACCAATTTCTTCGTCAGCCACTACATCTTCCGCTGGCGCACGGCCATGAATGATCGATACGTCGAAATGTGGAATCGCGTCCGGCATATCGAGGGGGCGGCGCAGCGAGTCCAGGAAGACACGATGCGGTTCGCCGCCATCATGGAGGGGCTCGGAGTCCGGCTGATCGATTCGGTCATGACGCTGATCGCCTTCCTGCCGATCCTCTGGGGATTCTCCGCGATGGTGACGGAACTGCCGCTCATCGGACATGTGCCGCAGGCGCTGGTGTTCATTGCCATCCTGTGGTCGGTCGCCGGAACCGCGCTTCTGGCGCTCGCGGGAATCCGCCTGCCCGGGCTCGAGTTTCGAAACCAGCGGGTCGAGGCCGCCTACCGGAAAGAACTCGTCTATGGCGAGGATGATGCGGCGCGGGCGCAGCCGCCGACGGTACACGAACTGTTCGGAAACGTTCGGCGCAACTATTTCCGGCTGTATCTGAACTACCTGTACTTCAACATCGTTCGCTACGGTTACCTTCAGGTCGGAGTCCTGGTTCCCTACATCGCTCTCGGGCCGACCATCGTCTCCGCAGGCTTCACCCTGGGCGTCATGCAGCAGATCGTGCGAGCCTTCGGTCGGGTCGAGGGATCCTTCCAGTATCTGGTCAATTCCTGGACGACGATCGTCGAACTGATTTCGATCTACAAGAGGCTCCAGGCCTTCGAACGGGCCATCGACGACCTGCCGCTGCCGAAGATCGATCACGACTTCATGACCTACGGCGGCGACCCGGCCTGACCATTTGTTGCCGTTGGGGGCACGGGCGTCCTGTTCGCCCGTGCCCGCCCCGGACATCCGGTGGCAAGGCCCCTTGAAACGCTCCGGATCGGACCGCACGTGCCCGGCGACACCGGTAAGGCCGGGCGCGGAGCTCCACCGCCGGCCCGGGACGCCAACATGCCTCGTCGCCAATCCTGCGCAAGCCCTCCATTTCCATGACCCCTGCTGACCGCCCCCGAAACGTTCTCCTGCTGATGGTCGATGAGATGGCCTGGTGGGCCCCTGGCTTCGCGGCTGCGACCGGGAAGGCTCCGGCCTCAACCCCCTGTCTCGACCGGCTCGCGAAGCGGTCCGTCATCTTTGACTCCGCCTATACGCCGTCACCGATGTGCGTTCCGGCCCGGGCGGCGATCGCCTGCGGCCGTCATGTTCATGAAACTCGCAACTGGTCATCGGCCGAGGCCTACCGGGGGCAGCTCCCGTCATTCGGACACCGGCTACGGGACAGGGGGATCGGGATGACCTCGATCGGAAAGCTGCATTACCGCAGGGCAGCAGATGACGTGGGAATCGACGAACAGATCGAACCCCTGCACATCCCCAACGGAATCGGCTGGGTCCGCGGCCTCCTGAGACGGCCGCTCTGCGGTTACGACGCGACAAGCGAACTCGCCGAAACGATCGGCCCCGGCGAGACCGACTATGTCCGTTTCGACCGCCGGGTGACGGCGGCCGCCTGCCACTGGCTCGAGGCCCCAGGACGCCGTGACCGCCCCTGGTGTTGCTTTGTGAGCTGGCTCAGCCCTAATTATCCGCTGGTTGCACCACCGGAATTCTTCGGTCTGTACGACCCTGGTCGCTTCGCAGGCGCGCCCGAACCAGTCCCGGGTCATCCCGTACTCCGGCAACTTGCCGGTTTCTTCGATCATGACCGGTATTTCTCTGAACGGGACCGGGGGATTGCCCGCGCCGCCTACCGGGGGCTCTGTTCCTTTGTCGACGGGGAAATCGGCAAGACCCTCGACTCCCTGTCGCGATCGGGACAGGAGCGGGATACGCTTGTGATCTTTACGTCCGATCACGGTGAAATGCTCGGCGCCAAGGGTTTCTGGGGAAAGTCGACCATGTACGAAGATTCGGTCCGGGTGCCGCTGCTGCTTGCCGGGCCCGGGGCCGACGCCGGGACCCGCCGGAACGGTCCGGTCAGTCTGATCGACATCGCACCGACTGTTTGCGAAGCCCTGGGCGTACCGCAAGCGCCAGCTGCGTTCTCGGGCCTGTCACTGCTCGCTCCGGACATGCCGGAACGGGCGGTCATCTCGGAGTACCACGACGGTGGGTGCTCGGACGGAATCACCATGCTGCGGCTGAACAACCGGGAAGGCGCCTGGAAGTACGTTGATTATGCCGGGGGCCATGGTCCCCAACTCTTCGATCTCCGGCAGGACCCGGAAGAGCGACAGGACCTCGCCGCGACGCACCCAGGGACTGCCGATTGGGCACGCCGCCGGCTCCTGGACTTCCTGGACCCCGAAGAGACCAACGAACGGGCGCATGCCGACCAGGAGCGCATGATCACCGTTCTCGGCGGGCGCGAGCACCTGCTCGGCGTTCCGCAATGGAACTATACGCCCGTCTGACCCGGTCGAGTCGGAGGCGCAACGCCGGGAGACAACGGTCCGGAACGGTCGGCCACGATGATCGAACCGTTCCGGTCCGCTCGCACCGGGCCACGGCGGAACCCTGCAGGTGAATGGCGCCGGGGTCAGCCCTCGGACGATTGCTTTCGGCCGAAGTCCGGCAGTCCCGTATCCTGGCCAGCCTCGATGATTCCCCGGCGAATGGCGCGGGTCCGCGTAAAATACCGGTGCAACTGGTCTCCGTCGCCAAGCCGGATTGCCCGCTGCAGGTCGAAGAGTTCCTCCGTGAACCGGCCGAGAATCTCAAGCGTCGCTTCGGAATTGTTGACGAAGACGTCCCGCCACATGGTGGGGTCCGAGGCCGCGATGCGGGTGAAATCCCGAAACCCTGCTGCCGAATACTCGACCACTTCGGTGTTGCTGACCCGACGCAGGTCATCGGCAACCCCGACCATTGTGTAGGCGATGAGATGCGGCACATGCGACGTGACCGCGAGCACCAGATCATGCCGTGCCGGTTCCATGGTATCGACCCGCGCACCCAGCCCGAGCCAGAACTGGCGCAATTTCTCCACCGCCTGTTCGCAGGTGCCCTCAAGTGGCGTGAACAGGCACCAGCGGTCCTCGAACAACTCGGCAAACCCGGCACGGGGACCCGACAGTTCGGTGCCAGCAATCGGATGTGCCGGAATGAAAGTCACGCCGTCCGGAACATGCGGCGCCACCTCCCGGATGACCGCAACCTTGACCGAGCCAACCTCGGAAAGTGTCGCCCCCGGTTTGAGGACCGGTGCCATCTCCCGGGTCAGGGCTCCCATGACCCCGACTGGCGTGCAGAGTACAACGAGATCGGCATCTTCGACTGCCTCGTTCACGGTCTCGGCAACATGATCGCAAAAATCGAGTTCACGCGCGGTCTCCCGTGTCCCTGGGGTCGCGGCGAACCCCGTGACGGAACCACAGACCGGGTTCTTCCGGAGAGCCAGCGCGATGGAGGAACCGATCAGTCCGAGGCCGATCAGGGCCACCCGGTCGTAGAGGATTGCCATCAGCCGGCTTCTCTCCGGTTCCGGAACGACTCGAGCCCGTCGAAAAGCCGTCGGCAACCGGCCTCGTCGCCGATCGTTGCCCGGATGGCCGAAGGCAGGTTGTATTCGTCGACGCGGCGCGTGATCACGCCTTGGGAGAGCAGGTGGGAATGGGCGGCCCCCGCTTCGGCAGGGGATTCGAAGCGGATGAGCAGGAAATTTGCCATCGAGACATCGGACTCCAACCCGAGACCGGCAAGCTGCTGGTGCAGCCGGCTCCGCAACCGGGTGTTCATAGTCCTCGACCGGGTCACGTGGTCCCGGTCGCGAACGGCGGCGGCCGCCGCTGCCAGCCCGGGAGCACCGATGTTGAAAGGACCCCGAACCCGGTTCAGCATGTCGCAGACATCCGGCGGCGCATAGGCCCAGCCGACCCGGAGCGAAGCCAATCCATGAATCTTGGAAAAGGTCCGGAGCATCACCACGTTGCCGCGTTCGCCGACGAGCGTGGCACCGCCATCAAATTCCTCGACATATTCGGCGTAGGCACCGTCCAGAACGAGGAGCGCCGTGGGCGGGATAGCATCCGCCAGTTTCCGGACCACGGTTTCGGAGACCATGGTCCCGGTGGGGTTGTTGGGATTGGCAATGAACACAAGGCGCGTGCGGTCGGACAGGGCCGCGGCCAGCTGGTCCGGGTCAAGGACCCGATCGCGTTCCGGAACGGCCACCGGTTCGGCCCCAGCCGCCTGTGCCGAGATCCGGTACATTGCGAAGCCGTGCTCCGTGAAGACGACCTCGCCGCCCGGTCCGGCATAGATTCGGCACAGGAGGGCGATCAACTCGTCCGAACCCGCCCCGCAGACAATTCCCTCGACGGGCAGGCCGTGGACTTCCGCGATCGCCGTCCGCAAATGAAGATGATCGGACGCGGGATAGACTTCCGGGATTCGGAGAGCGTCCCGGGCCGCGTCCCGGGCCGCGTCCCCCGGGCCCAGCGGATTCTCGTTGGATGACAGCTTGAGCACATCGTCCCGGCCCGGAACCGTGCTGCCGCCACCAACATAGGGGGAAATCTCCAGAATTCCCGGATTCGGCTGTGGGCTGAACGTCCTGTCCATGCTGTCCCGGCATCCCCGATTGATCCGCCGGGGTTCTAACGGTGCGAGGAGTCGACTTCCAGCCCATTCATTGCGCGGCCGACGGACCGCCACGCCGGCTCTTCCCGGCCGACGGTGTGCGAACGCCTGTCCCGTGCTGTCTGGCCGGGCAGCGCCCGTCGCCCGTGGGAGTCAATGAAAGGATTGCGGGTCGATATCGATCTGCATGCGGACACTCGCGGGGAGTCGGACCGAATCCCGCCATGCGCGAAGCGGCGGCTGTATGACCACTGACCTGGGCGCCCGCGCCAGGAGTCGGACCCGGTGCCGCCCGCGTACTCGCGCCACCGGGGCGGGCGCCGGGCCGTAGAGGACGATCTGCTGTCGGCGGAGGATCTCGGCATTGCCGGCAAGGCCCTGGGCCGCGGCGTTGACGGCGGTGAGGTCCGTACCGGTTAGGATGACAGCGGCCAGGCGCCCGTATGGCGGAACGCCAGCAGACTTCCGTTGCGCGGCTTCGCTCCGCCGGAAGGCTTCGCCGTCGCCAGAGAGAATCGACTGGATCACCGGGTGCTCGGGCTGGTGCGTCTGAATCAGCGAAACACCCGGCCGGCCCTCCCGCCCGGCCCGGCCCGAGACCTGGTGGATCAACTGGTAGGTCCGTTCCGCCGCGCGCAGGTCTCCGCCCTGCAGACCGAGGTCGGCATCGATAACGCCGACCGTGCTCAGAAGCGGGAAATGATGCCCCTTGGCCACCATCTGGGTGCCGATGATGATGTCGACACCCCCTTCGGCAATTTGGCGTATCCGCTCCCGCATCGCCTGGGCCGACAGGGCAACATCGGAGGACAGGACGGAGATCCTCTGTTCCGGAAACCGCTCCTTCGCTTCTTCCGCAAGGCGTTCGACGCCGGGGCCGATCGCGTTCAGCTTACCGGAGGCGCCGCAACGGGCACAGACGGTCGGTTCCAGTCGCGACTCGCCACATTGATGGCAAACGAGCTTCCCGCGAAACCGGTGCAGAACCAACCGGGCGTCGCAATGGTCGCAGCCCAGTTGGTGGCCGCAATTGCGGCAGACGGTGACCGGTGCGTAGCCGCGGCGATTGAGGAACAGGAGCGACTGTTCGCCGCGCACCCACCCGGTCTCGATCTCCTTCGCGAGCGTGGGCGAGATCCATGTCTCGCGATCGAGGGTTTCCTGTCTGAGATCGATCGCCCTCAGTTCCGGCAGCGCGGCGTGCCCGTAGCGCTCCGGCAGACGAAATCCTGTGTACTTGCCGGACTTCCAGTTGGACCAGCTCTCAAGCGATGGGGTTGCCGAGGCAAGAATGGCCAGGGACCGGCAGACGGACGCCCGAAGAACGGCCATGTCCCGGGCGTTGTAGAGGATCCCGTCTTCCTGCTTGTAGGAACTGTCATGTTCCTCGTCGACAACAATGAGGCCAAGGTTGCGGAACGGCAGGAACAGTGCGGATCGGGCACCAACCACCAATTGCGCTCCGCCTTCTGCCGCCATCCGCCAGCAGCGGCGGCGTTCGGCGCCGGTGATCGCCGAATGCCAACACGCCGGAACGGCGCCAAATCGCTGATGAACCTGGTCCAGGAACTCTCCGGTGAGGGCGATTTCAGGAAGGAGCACGAGCGCCTGCCGACCCTTTTCCAGGCATTCGGCAACCGCTTCCAGGTAGACTGCCGTCTTGCCGGAACCGGTAACTCCGTTGAGCAGGCAGGTCCGGTGTCCTCCGGATCGGATCCGTTCGCGGAATGCGTCCGCAGCCTGGCGCTGGTCCGGCGACAGGGCCGGGCCGGGCCGGGCCGGATCCAGCGTCGGATAACGCGCATCCCGGCGGCGTTCGGAAACCGTGACAGCCCCCCATTTGACCAAACCCTTGATCACCGCCGGCGAGACACCGGACTTCTCCGCCAGTTCCGACAGCGGAAAATGTGCGTCGCGTTGGCCGCCCAGGAAGGCGAGGGCGCGTTCCCTGGCCGGCGTCATCCTGTCTGGCCGGCCTTCGCCCGCCCCGTAGACCGACTGGACACCGGGCGGATCCCCGAGCCCCTGGACACGCATTGTCAGCACCAGCATCGCGTTGAGCGAAGTGAGGGTGTAGTCGGCCGCACGGGTAAGAAAGCGCTTCATGTCGGCTTGCATCGGCGGCACATCGAGAACCCGATCGATGTCGCGGATCCGGGCCGGATCGAGCTGGCATTCGCCGCGTCCCCAGACGACACCGAGAACCGTTCGCGGACCGAGTGGAACCCGGACAAAGCTGCCATCCGGCCCACCGTCGGCGGTCATCCGGTAATCAAGTCGCCTGTCGACCGGCGTGGCGACCAGGACCGAGACGACTTCACCCGGCCGATAGTGGGGCACCGGACCTTCCGATGCCTCCCGTCGATCGATCATGCCGTTCCTATCCTCGATGGAAACCCGCCGTTTGCACCATGCCGCGATTGCATATATCGATACCGGGACCATCGGAACAACCACGGAGCGGCGGCCGGACACCAGCGATGAAATTCTTTGTCGACACCGCCGACGTGGCGGCAATTGCCGAACTCGACGCGCTCGGAATGGTCGACGGGGTGACGACAAACCCGTCGTTGATCATGAAGTCCGGCCGCGACATCCACGAAGTCACGCGGGAAATCTGCGCACTGGTCGCAGGACCGGTCAGCGCCGAAGTGGTCGCCACGGAGGCCGACGCGATGATCCGCGAAGGCCGCCGCCTCGCCGAGATTGCGGACAACATCGCGGTCAAGGTTCCGATGACATGGGACGGCCTCAAAGCGTGCCGGGCGCTCCGGAACGACGGCTGCATGGTCAATGTCACGTTGTGCTTTTCCACGAACCAGGCGCTGCTGGCCGCCAAGGCCGGGGCCAGCTTCATCTCGCCCTTCATCGGTCGGCTGGACGACATCAATCTCGACGGGCTGCAGTTGATCGGCGACATCCGCATCATCTACGACAACTACGGATTCGAGACCGAGGTTCTCGCCGCCTCGATCCGCAGCGCCAACCACATCGCCGAATGTGCGAAACTCGGGGCCGACGTGGCCACGGCTCCCCCGGACGTCATCCGAAAGCTCGTGCAGCATCCGCTGACCGACCGGGGCATGGACGCCTTCCTTGCCGACTGGGCGAAGACCGGCCAGAGGATCGTCGCGTGACCGCACCGCAACCGCCGGAGCCCAAGCCCGGGTCCGGGCCGACCGCAAAGCCGGACGAAGCGCTCCGGGCTCGCATCCTTTCCGATCCTCACCTGATCCTCGACGACCCCGGAATCATCCGGGTGCTCGTCGCGGCCTGCGACGCCGATCGCGGTCAGAACGTCGTCGATCTGCGAGGGATCGCGCTCAGCCAGCTGGAACACCGTTTGACGCAACTGGAAGGCACCCATGAGGAGGTGCTCGCAGCGGCCTACGACAATCTCGCGAGTACCAACCGGATCCACCGGGCCGTCCTGACCGTGCTCGACGCCGAAGACTGGTCATCTTTCGTCGCGTTGCTGGATTCCGAATTCAGGGATGTCCTCAATGTCGCGGCCGTGAGGCTCTGCCTGGAGTTCGAGGCGCCAGGAGGAGATACCAGCAGCGATCCCGCGCTGGTGTTCCTGTCCCCGAACCGGACCGACGATTACATCACCGGCGGTCGTCCGATGCCCCGGAGGGTCGTGACCCTTCGCCGCGTGCAAAAGGGCCAGCGGACCGTCTATGGAAGTGCCGAACCGGACATCCGGTCGGAAGCCGTGATCCGCCTCGACCTCGGGCGTGGCAAGGGCCCGGCCATGCTGGCTCTCGGTTCCGCTGACAGCAACCAGTTCGCCCCCAGCCTGAAACCGGACCTCCTTCAGTTCCTCGGCAATGTGGTGGAACGGTTGGTCGCCAAATGGATGACCGCCTGATCGATTCCGCCACCCGAGTGCTTCTCGACCGGTGGCTCGGGGCCCTCTCGGCGACGGGCGGCCGCTCGGAGAACACACTCGTCGCCTATCGCCGCGACGTCGGCGAATTCCTCGCCTTCCTCGGCCGTCATCATGGCGCTCCGATTGCCCCCGAACGGTTGCCCGAAATCGATCGGGGCGACATGCGATCCTGGATGGCCTCGGAACGGAGCCGGGGCGTCAGTGCCCGGTCGCTCGCGCGGTCTCTTTCGGCGGTCAAATCCTTCTTCCGCTGGCTGGGCGACGACGAAGGCATCGATTCGCCTGCCGTCCTGGCCACCCGGGCACCCGGTTTCGCCCCGAGCCTGCCCCGCCCGATTCCGGCGAGCGATGCCGATTCCCTGATCTCGACGATCGGAAACCGCCCGGACCGCCCGTGGACCGGAGTCAGGGACGCCGCGCTTGTCACCCTCCTATACGGCTGCGGACTGCGGATCTCCGAAGCCTTGGCGCTCCGGCGGGGCGACGTCCCGCTTGCCGATGTCCTGGTCGTGACTGGAAAGGGTGGCCGTCAGCGGCGGGTGCCGGTTCTTCCGGTCGTCCGGGATGCGGTTGATGCCTATCTGGCGGTTTGCCCGCACCCGGGCGACGCCCGATCACCGCTCTTCGTCGGCGTCAGGGGCGGGCCCCTGAATCCGCGCATGACCCGAAAGGCGATGGAGACCGCCCGTCTGCAGTTGGGGCTGCCGGCGCGGACGACTCCGCATGCCATGCGCCATGCCTTTGCCACCCATCTGCTTTCTGCCGGAGGCGACCTCCGGACCATTCAGGAACTGCTCGGCCACAGGTCCCTGTCAACCACACAGATCTACACGGCCGTCGACAAGTCCCGGCTGCTCGACGTGTACAGGTCGGCCCACCCGAAGGCATGATCCCGGGAACCTGCTGGCGACGGTCCCGGAACCGGGCCATCGCGTCGACCAAGGCCCGTACGCCACGATGAAATCCGACCGCGGGACCACGGACCGCATGCCTTGATGACGATTCCCCCAATCGGAGCGACCGGACGTCATCCATATCCTCGTGGATGACACAGGATTTTCGGACCTCGGAATCATGGGGTCGGATATCCGGACGCCAGCCATCGATGCCCTTGCCAGGAACGGTGCCCTGCCGACGTCGATGTCCAACTGCGTCCGCCGCCGCCCAATCCGGGCGTCGCTTCTGACCAGTGCCTATCCGGGTTGGCCGGCTACGTCACATGTTTGGCGGCAGTGCGGCCGGCTCGGCGAGCAACGTCGTGTAACTGTCAACGGGCAGACCGTTGGCAGTCCGCTTGGTGCCGGTCCCGGCCTTGACGTTCTGCGAAACCTCGGCCGGTGCCTTCGCGGCCCTGGTTCGGGCAGCAGGAATCTACTCCAGCCGGAGCGGAACCCCGGTTTCGAAGTCCGCACTACTCCCGGCCGGGGCTGCTGATGTCGGGAAAGCGTCGATGGGCCCGGGTCCGGTCCGGGATCGCGAGGCGGAAACTCGCGGAGAACCCGGAATCGTCTGCCAAGGTCTCCGGCTCCAAAATCCCGGCCCGCAAGTAGCCCGGTCCCGGTCCCTTGCGACGAACGCAATGGTGCAAAGCGCCTTCTCCCCGGCACAGTGAATGGTCCGAAGCGTTTCCTCGAAGAGCTCTGCAGGAAGTCGCCTCGCCGCGTAGTAGCTCAGAGGGCTCGGGTCGCACGGTTCCGAACTGTCTCAGGTACTCCCTGGTCGGCGGTCCGGATTCAGATGGGTTGCGGTTGGACTGTCTCATGCGTCCGGGCCGAGAGATAAGCGGCTTCCACAAGTGCAAACGTCTTCAGGTTATCGGCACCGGAGGTTGCCGCCGGCCGGCCTGCACGGAATGCCTCGAGGAAATGTGCATTGGCGTTGAGAACCGCCTCCTGCGAACCATGCCAGGGCCGGCTGGTCCATGGCAGGAGCGGCGAGCCGATGTTTTCGCTCCGCACCTGGCCTTTCGATGTCACCGTCATGTTGTCCTCGTGGTCGAGAAGGATTGAGCCCTCCAATCCTTCGATCTCGACGATGGTGGCGGGAAAGGGGTCGGGGATGCGGTGCGCCTCGTATGTGGTTTCGACCACCGACACGGCTCCCGTCTCATGCCGCAGCAGCATGGTCGCGGTATCGTCGCCTGCCACCCGCGGGTTTCGGCGCTGGGTTTCGCAGGAAATCCGCTCGACCTCGCCCAGAAAGAACCGCGCGAGATCCAGGATGTGAATGCCGTTGTCGAGGATCACAAACCGCTCCTCCTCCATGAGATACGGCTGGCCAGCGCAAATGTCGTAGTCGGTCCGGAAGGAGAGACGTGCCCAGCCGGGCTCGCCTATGGCTCCCGAGTCGAGAAGAGACTTGATGCGAAGCATGACGGTGCTGAAGCGAAAATTCTCGTGCACTGCCAACCAGGCATTGCGGCTGGCGGCGTAGCGGACGATTGCCGCCGCCTCCTCGCCGTCCGGCGCCAGCGGTTTCTGGACGATTGCGGCGATTCCCCTGTCGGCCGCCCGTGCCGCCAGGACGAGATGGCTGCGCATCTGTGTAGGGATGTCGAGGAGATCAATATGCTCCCGTGAGAGCATGTCGTCGATGTCAGTGTACCAGCGTGCGCCGAAGGTCTCGCCTGCGGCCCGCGCCTTCCCGGCGTCAAGATCGCAGACGGCGGCCAGTTTGGCGCCCGCCCGGGCAAGGTCCTTCCAGGCGTTGAGGTGGTTCTGGCCGTAGAATCCGCAGCCCACGACCGCGACAATGGTGTCCGGCTGTTCATCCTGCATGCTGTGCCCCTTGTGTACGACAGTAACGGAATGACAGTTTGATCATCAGACTATCATGTTGACATGCCGTCTCAAGCGGCCTCTTGTGGCCGACAGGACTGTCCCACGCTGCGGAAGCGTGGATGGTTGAGGCCGGGCCTGATTGGCCCGGGTTGTTTCCGGCGATCCGGTTTGAGTGTCCGTGGGAAGCTTGCGCTGGCCGGGATTTCCGTCATCGCTGACGCCCCGACCCACGACGCGCTGTCTGCTGCGCCGACCGGCCAGTTCTGCAACCCTCAAGGAGAAAGGATTGCGTCGAATGCGTCATCGCCCTGGGCGCGAAATGCCTGCTTGCCGAGCCGATGCCTTGGACGTCGGTCTAGCGGATGATCGTGGCGAGAGCGATATTGATGCACAGAGCGTTGTTTTCGGGTGCGAAGCCCGTGCGTGCGAAACAGGCGTCCCCGGCGCAGGGCCTGTCCCTGGCGTGGTGGTTGGCCTCCACACTCCAACGACCGCGGTTCCATGCGAAGAGCAGCTCCTGGGTGCCCGATCTGCCGGTACCGACGTGTTGCCAAGACACGCTTGATGCTGGTCTCCCCGATTTGGCGCTGCCGTGCGGCGGCGCGTTCGCGGGTGAACCGGAAGATCTGCCCGACATGGGAATCGTTGACGAGGCCGACCCGCCGTGCGGAGCGAAGCCCCGCTGTCTCCTCCTCAGCGCGAGAGGAGGGGACACCCGTGACAGGATACCCCGTCCAGGCCCGTGCGACAGGCCGGAGTATTCCACAGGTCGCGCGATTCCAACTTGTGCATAACTCTATGGACATGGAATCCATGGGAGGGTTCATACGAGTCTGCCGAGGTCAACGAATGGTTGAAGGACAATGCCAATAGGACGTTTTCTTTCACCCCGACCCCGACCTCGGCCTCGTGGATGAACGCCGTCGAAGGTTTCTTCTCGAAGCTATCGAGGCAAAGGCTCAAGCACGCAGTTTTCAATTCACTCGACGCGTGCATCGCGGCGATCGAGGGTTACATCGAGCATCACGATGCCAATGACGCCCGGCCATTTCGCTGGAGCAAGGAGCCCGAAGATCACGTGGAGGCATGGAAGCAGGGCCATCAGAGGTTGAAGGAATCGGCATCGTGAAAAAGAATCAAAACGCCAGGGTTGCGAAAAACTACGTATCTGAACTGGGATTCTACAGTTTTCACATGGACATAGATGATAGTAATGGCAAATATGCCGTCACCGAAGTCGGGCGTCGCCCGTTGCTTGGTTGATCCGAGCGAGTGGAATGCTTCGGCTTCGGGAAAGAGCGAGGGATATCTGTGTGGCGTTATGGCACACCACATCATTCAAGACCAAAGGATCGTTGGCGTGACCATTCCGACCACGACAATTGGTGCCTACCCCAAACCCGCCGACGCCCCAATTCCAATGTGGAGCAATATGGGCGAGCAAAGGCGCGCGGCGCCGACCATGGTTTACGATGCCCTGGTGGAGGACCGGTCAGACGAAACGAAACGTACGCTCGACCGCATGACTAAGGATGCGGTTCGCGAGCAAGTGGACTGTGGAATAACCATTCCAACTGATGGTGAAATCCGTCGCGAACATTACGTCTATTATCACTGCAGGCATGTGCAAGGGATCAACTTCCGCCACCTTAGTGAGCAAACAATGCGCGATGGAAGTTGGGTGGCCAGTGTCCCCACGGTCACATCAAAACTGGAACCGGGGCCTGCTTTTCTGCCTGCCGACTGGCGTGTTGCACAGTCGGCCACAGATCGCGAGGTAAAAATTACAGTGCCGGGTCCGCTGACCATAAGCGACACAATTGCCAACGACTATTATGCCAGCCGGCCGGAACTGGCGCGGGCGCTCGCCGAGGTCCTCAATATAGAGATAAGGCGCCTAGCTGAAGCTGGCTGCACGTGGATTCAGATCGACGAGCCGTTATTCGCGCGCCAGGTGGATGAGGCGCTTGCATTCGGCGTTGAGTGTGTAGAGCGCTGCTTCGCCGGCGTCGGACCGGGCGTCAACCGTGCTGTCCACATCTGCTGTGGATACCCTGCCGGCCTCGATGACCCTCACCCCGCCAAAGCCGACCCAGCGAGCTATTTCGCTTTATCCGGCGCCCTCGACGCGGCCGATGTGGACGCCGTTTCTATCGAAGATGCACATCGGCCCAATGATCTCAAGTTACTGGAGTTGTTCGGCCACACCACGATAATCCTAGGCATGATCGATATCGCCAAAAGCCATGTGGAGTCAGTTGACGCCCTGCGTGCCCGAATGAGTGCGTCCCTTGAACACATCGACGCCGACCGGCTGATAGCGGCGCCTGATTGCGGCCTTGCACTGCTGCCGCGGCGACTGGCCGCTGCCAAGCTAAGAAATTTGGCGACTGCCGCGCAAAGCCTTTGAAGGGTCTTAACCCCACAAAGATCCTATGAGGCACGCGGAACCGTCGTTAGACATTATGGATTGACCTGTTCTGGCCTTGAGATCGTGGGTTATTCTCGAGGTCTGGAATGAACTGCCGCTCGAGAACAGAGCGCACATCAGGGAGAACAGGTCATGTCAGAGTATAGCGCATATGTCGGGCTGGATGTCCACAAGGGGACGATCGCCGTCGCTGTCGCCCGGGCCGGTCGTGAAGAGCCGGTCTGTCGCGGGCTGATTTCCAATCGCCGCACGTCGCTGCGCCGGCTGATCAGGAAGCTGAGTCCGGACGGTGCGGCCATCAGTTTTGCCATGAAGCGGGTCCGTGCGGATATGGCGTGTATCGCGAGATCGTGGAGACCGGACACGACTGCGCGGTCGTGGCGCCGAGCCGGATTCCCCGGGCCGCCGGGGAGCGGGTGAAGACGGACCGCCGGGATGCGGTGAAGCTGGCGCGTCTGCACTGATCGGGGGACCTGACCCCGGTCCGGGTTCCGGGCGAGGAACAGGAAGCGATGCGGGACCTGACCTGGGCCCGGGAGGACATGAAGGTGATCGAGTTGAAGGCCCGCCAGCGCCTGGGCGCGTTCCTTCTCCGCCACGAGCGGATTTATCCCGGACGGTGCCGGTGGACGCAGGCGCATTTTCGCTGGCTGGAGAAGCAGAAGTTCGCATCTCCGGTTCAGCAGGTGGTGTTCCAGGAATATGTCGACGCGGTTGTGGAGGCGCGGCACCGGGTGGCGGGCCTGGAAAGGGAGATCCGGTCGGCCGTCGCCACCTGGTCGTTGCGCCCGTTGGTGGAGGCGCTGATCAGCGTGCGCGGCGTCAATGTCCTGACGGCGGTCACGGTGCTGGCCGAACTCGGGGACATCACCCGCTTCGACAGCCCGCGTCAGCTGATGGGCTTTCTGGGCCTGGTTCCGAGCGAACACTCCTCGGGATCCCGCCGCCGGCAGGGCGCGATCACCAGGACCGGCAACAGCCATGTCCGCCGGGTCCTGGTGGAGGCCGCATGGTCGTACCGGCACCCGGCCCGGAAGACGGCGCATCTGCAGAGAAAGGCGGCGGCGGCATCGCCCCGGGCTCAGGCGCTGGCCCGGGCGGCGCAGAAACGGCTTTGCGCCCGGTTTCGTCACCTGTTCCAGGCCGGCAAGCCGAAGTGCCAGGCCCCCGAAACCAGCCGGAGTTCCCAATCGAAATTGCAGAAAACTCTGGGCATAACTGAAGCATTTTCCCGGTACGGGCCTGGGCCTCGCCCCTGGAGCGTTTCGATTCATCGATGTCCAGCATGATTGTCTCCAAGGGGTTGAGACCGTGGCCCAGAAGCCGGGGGCGGCAACCGGTGGCATCGCCAAACTAGACAGGAAGGCAACAATTCAGCCGCAGCAGGCCGCTCGGACGATTCGCACAATTTTGTCGTGCATCCCGCGTCGCCGCAGGCATTGCTATCAGAATTGGCTTGTGATAGCATCTGGCCATCGCAGGAGGAACAACATGCCGCAGATCCTGGTCCGTCGACTGGCCTCGGAAGCACACCGCGCATTGAAGGCGCGCGCCCGACAACAGAACCGCAGCGCAGAGTCCCTGGCCCGCGAGATTCTCGAAGGAACCCTGGTGCCGGAGTCGCGTACCGGTCTCGGGACCCGCATGGCGGCTCTTTGGGATGGAGCTGATCTCCTGGATGTCGATCTGGCGCGGGACCAAACGCCTTACGAACCGATGGACCTGGAATGATCATTCTCGACACGAACGTCATTTCCGAAGTGGCAAAGCCGAACTCCTCGCCGTCCGTTCTCGCGTGGCTCGACCGGCAAGCCGAGGATGCCTTATATCTGACGACAGTTACCATTGCAGAAATCAGCGCAGGGGTTCACAAGCTGGACGCAGATAAACGTCGTGACGGTCTTGAGCGCAGACTGAAGGATACCGTCGACCTGTTCTCCGGCCGGTTGGTCCCGTTTGATCTTGGCGCTTCGCTTCTGTTTGGTGAAGTCCTGGCCGTTGCGCGCCGCCGAGGATGCGCCATCGGCTTTCAGGACGGCTTGATCGCGGCGATCGCCATCCATCGCAGCGCCGCCGTTGCCACACGTGATGTCTCCCCGTTCGAGGCGGCGGATGTTGAGGTCATCAACCCATGGGAGGCGAATGCAGAAACTGGCGCAATTGGTGGTCGATGAATGGGTTCCCCTGCGCAAGGATCCACGAAGTTCCACGGGGAATTCGGCAATTCGCCGGATTTGCCTGAAAGCGGAAATGTTGCGCCCGTTGCTCGTTCATGAGGCAGTTCCAGCAGATGACAATGTTCCTGACTAGCCGGGCCGGTCCCCGTCTGCGGCAGGGCGCGAGCATCGGGCTCGCGTATCGATTGACAGCGGGCGGGGAGGGTGCGTTTCTGATACGGGGCAGGTTATTCCGTTTCTGTTCACGTGTTGCTGTCAATCCGCTCGGTTGAGTCACGATTCTGGCCTTTCAGGCCGCCCCGTCGGCTCCCCTATGCGTGCCGTTCCATGCATCAGTTTCGATCGCCCCGCCACACTTCCCGAGAGCCGTCTTGTTGCCTTGCGCGAGGAACCCGGCCATCTCCTTCCGGGGCAACTGTCAGAGGAGTTCGTGGCGAACATGGCAGGAACATACGAGCGCCTGGAGGCCTTTTCGCGGCATCAGGCGTCGTCGGCCAATTCAACAATCGCGAACGCATGGACTACGCCGCGGCCAAGGCTGAGAACCTGACGGTTGGCAGCGGAATCGTGGAGGCGACGAACAAGCTTCTCGTCACGGAGCGGCGCAAGGGTCGGACATGACCTGGAGCATGTCAGGCGGCGAGGCAACCCTCTCGTTGCGGGCATTGGTGATGTCAGACCGCTTCGACGCGGCGTGGAAAATCCTGGGCCCATACCGGCAAAACCACGACGACGCGGAAATCCCCGAAATTGTCCCCATATGAGAATCGGTCCCGTCGCGAATTCGATCCCAGCACGTTGCCAGCGCCGACGTGGCTTTTCCATCGGCCAAGTCGGGAATTCTGATTCCTTCGTAAGAGCCAGGTCTGTATCTTGGGAACGTCAGCTTTTTTCCGGGGTTCTGCATGAGTTGAAGCCACCCTGAGGTCGAGTTCAGAAACACGGCCGCAGCCTTGGCTCTTTCGAACGTGATTCCCGGCACGGGCATCCAGCCGACCCCAACGTATTTGACATCGCTGGCAACCGCAGTGAGGCGAGCTGCGCTTGTGTCCTGGCCGTCGGAGACGAGCAAGTGCCCGGCGTTTTGCAGCAATTTTTCCGTATGGTGACTATCTTGGCCACCCGACAATCCCAGGCTGTCGGACCTGATCTGCTTCGTAGAAACCAGGCGGATGTCCGGCATGCCCGTGATCCGCGTTTGGGCTTCGGCACCCTTGTAATACAATACAGGAAAGCTCCCTGGGGTATCCGCGTTGGATTTCGCCAGAACGCTCATCTGCGCCCCACCTTGCAACACGGCCGACGGCACGAATTTCTGATCAATAATCGGCAACAGTTTCTCGTCATTCGCGATCCTTGCGGCTGCCCCGGCAAGCTCCGGCGAGCGGAACACCGCCGCCGACCAGTCCCCCGCCTCGATGCGCTCTACCGGCCATTCAGACACTTCGCCCCAGCCGTTCGGCAACAGACCGGTCGTGCAGTCCGCAATGCACCGGTGAAGCTCTGCAGCTTCGCGTTCGTCCAAGGGAAAGCGGTCGACGCAGATGATTCGCATCGGCGGCCTCGCTCCCTCATGCCGCTTGGCGATGATCATGCTCTCGTTGATTGCGGTGTTCTGGCTGAGATTGATCTGACCAGGTTGGTGGCAGATGAGCAACGTATGGATGTGAAAGCGCCCGGCGAGAACCACGCGCTCATGTCGACCCGACGTGGCCGTAAGTGCGATGGTTGGGTTGATCATCGCCAACACGCCGTCCCCAGAATTGAGACACTTGTCCGCGAGCGCAACGAACAATGGACGGATGGAGTTCTTGTCGGTGAAGCCCTCCATCTCCGGATCGTTCCTAACAAATTCTGCCTCCAGTGCATCGGCACGCTGGCGCATGGCCTTCTGGGTTTGGGCCGGAAATTTTTCGCCCATCCTCGAGCGGTTCGTGAATGGGGGATTCATGATGACAATGCGGTCATTCTTCGCAGCGTTCGTCGCGTTTTCGAGCACGGGATCATCGTACGACATCTGCATTTGCACCGAGTCCAGGCTCACATCACCGAGATCCATCTGCCCGCTTCTAGGAACGATCGGCGATTGGCCAAGCAAATCCAGCGAACCGACCCTCACGCGGTCACCCAACGGGCCATATGGCATTCGATGCAGCTGCATCTTCCTGTAGGCGATATCGCTGTTGCCCGCTGTCAGCTGGGCGGCGGCGAACTGCAGAGACACTTCGTTGAAATCGAGGCCGGCGATCACCGTCGAGACGGCGATCCCCAACTTCTTCGCCAGAACCCGAAGCGTCCAGTGACTGGCGTGCGCCGGCGGCGGCGACATCACAAGCGCGATCAGTTCGCTGACCTTGTCCTTGGATATCGGCTTGCGACCCCGTCTCCGTGAAATGTCATAAAGCAGGCCGTCAACACCCTCCTCGAGGAAGCGGTCCCACCAGCGCCTGACCGTCGGCTTCGACATGCCGGTGGCACTCATCGTCTGCGACAAGGTAAGGCCGTCGCCGAGGTGAAGGATGATGGTCGCCCTCTGCACATGCTTGAGGATCGAATGAGGATCAGTCCTGATCCTCTCAAGACGCTCCCGGTCTTGCTCGCTGAGGATGATCCGGGTTCTCCTGCTCTTTGCCGTCCCGGTTCTGCTCCCCGTTTGAAAACTGTGCGACTTCCGCCGAGAGCGGTTGAACCATACTGCACCGAAAAAAGGAATCTTCAAAAACGATAATAACACTGGACTGTCGTGTGATTATCGGCACCTTGCGTTTGCTTGATGGTACGTGCGGTGTCCTCGACAGGACCATCGCTTTGCCAAGATTGCCCCACGCCTTGGGCCTCGCTGGCATCCACGGTTAGGGGCGTCCGCAGACCCGTTCGCCGAAAGCTTCCGAAAGCGCAGGCTTTCTCACGTCCGACAATGTCACTATGACAGATTCATGACGCCCCGACTGAAAGCATTGGCTGTTCATTACCTGACGGCATCCGGTGCGGTCTTCGCAATCCTCGCGATGCTCGCGGCCGCCGAGGAAAAATGGGGGCTCATGTTTTTCTGGCTCGTTGTCGCCTTCTTCGTGGACGGCATCGACGGTCCCCTGGCCCGACGCTACGACATCCGGACCCATGCACCGGAGTATGACGGCAGCCTGCTCGATCTGATCGTCGACTATCTCACCTATGTCTTCATTCCGGCCTTCGCCCTGTTCAAGAGCGGACTTCTCCCGGGCTGGACCGGCTGGATCGCCATCGTCGTCATTACCTATGCCAGCGCCATCTACTTTGCCGACACCCGAATGAAGACCCGGGACCAGAGTTTTGCCGGTTTCCCGGCCTGCTGGAACATGGTGATCCTGGTGCTGTTTGCGCTCCAGCCGAATTTCTGGATCATCCTCACAGTTGTCGTCGTGGTCGCGGCCACCATGTTCACGAATCTCAAGTTCATCCACCCGGTTCGGACCGAACGCTGGCGCGCGGTCAGCCTTCCGGTCGCCGCTGTCTGGACGGCCAGCGCCGGCACATCCGCCTGGTTGAAGTTCGAACCCGGGCCGGTCGTTATCGTTCTGCTGAGCGCTTCCAGCATCTACCTGGTCGTGGCGGGGATTCTTCAGCAACTGATTCCGCCCCGGAACCGGGATCCGGAACCGGGCCAGGATGGCCTAGGCCGTTAAGTGGCCGGCGGCGGTCGACCGAGAACCGCGTTACATCGCGAACAGGTTCCCGAATTCCGGTGACGACCGACGTCCGGAAGGACTTTCCAGCATCGCAGGCATTTCTCCCCCTCGGCACGGCGGAAGACCACGCCCACACCCGGGATGTCTTCATGGCGAAAAGCTCCGTCCGGCGGAGGTTCTGCGACTACGGACACGTCGGAGGTGATGCAGACATCCGCGAAGTCGAGGCTCTCTAGCAGCGCCGCGTCGTCGGGGTCCTCGACATGGACGACCGGCGCTACTTCGAGTGACGACCCGACGGTCTTGGCCCGGCGCTCAACCTCGATAGCCCCGGTCACCACCCGGCGGATGTCGCGGACGCGGCTCCAGCGCCTGGCCAATGCGTCGTCTCGCCACGCATCCGGCGTCCCGGGAAGATCGACGAGATGAACCGAACTGCCGTCACCTCCATGGCGATGCAACCAGACTTCTTCC
Source organism: Paracoccaceae bacterium (assembly GCA_028874915.1). Lineage (GTDB taxonomy): Bacteria > Pseudomonadota > Alphaproteobacteria > Rhodobacterales > Rhodobacteraceae > JAPPHA01. The sequence goes on along the minus strand of JAPPHA010000039.1, from coordinate 11,201 downwards.
ATGGTGAAACAGAGCATCGGCGCAAGCCAGGCGGCGAGACGATGCAAAAGGAGGTCGAGAACCGTCCGCGCCGATCGTGGCGCCCGATCGTCCGGGCGGTCGCAATAGAGCGCGTCCTTGCGGATGTCGAAATAGAAGCTTGACAGGTCGACAGTCAAAAACAGGAACAGTCCCTGGAAGACCCGCTGGAAGTCGTAGCGCCGGTACCCGTCCCGGACCAAGGCGTCGAGTTCGGCCATCCTGTGCAGGACCCATCGCTCGAGTTCCGGCATGCCCTCGGCCGCGACCGCATCCGCGTCGATCGCGTCGCCGGAGACCTCGTGGCCGTGCAGGTTTCCGAGCATGAACCGGAAGCTGTTGCGCAGCCGGCGGTAGCTGTCGGCAGCATTGCGGATTATCTCCGGGCCAATCCTGAGATCGGCCGTATAGTCCGACTGGGCTACCCAAAGGCGAAGAATGTCAGCGCCGTACTGCCGGATGACATCCTCGGGCGCGACCGTGTTTCCGAGCGACTTCGACATCTTCATGCCGTTTTCGTCGAGGGTAAAACCATGGGTGAGGACGCCCCTATATGGCGCCCGCCCGCGCGTGCCGCAGGCCTGGAGCATGGAGGAGTGAAACCAGCCCCGGTGCTGGTCGGTTCCTTCAAGATAGAGATCGGCGATGCCGTCAGGGCTGCCATCCGGACGATCCCGGAGGGCGAATGCATGGGTGGAACCGGAATCGAACCAGACGTCGAGGATGTCGAACACCTGTTCCCATTCGTCCGGATCATGGTCATCGCCAAGAAAACGTTCTCGAGCCCCGTCGCGGTACCACGCATCGGCACCTTCGCTCCGGAAAGCCGCAGCAATCCGTGCATTCACCCGCGGGTCCCGAAGAACGAATCCGTCGGCGGCGGGATCGCCGCCGACCCGAACGAAGCAGGTGAGCGGCACACCCCAGGCACGCTGACGTGACAGCACCCAGTCCGGCCGCACCGCGATCATCGCGTGGAGCCGGTTGCGTCCGGACTTCGGGGTCCATTCAACCAATCTGTCGATCGAGTTCAGGGCCCTTTCACGGATCGATTTCCCGTAGGTGTTGTCACCACCGATCTCCCGGTCGATGGCGACGAACCACTGGGGCGTGTTGCGGAAAATGACGGGGGCCTTCGAACGCCAGGAATGCGGGTAGCTGTGGGTCAGCCGGCCTCGCGCCAGCAAGACACCGGCTTCAGCCAGCCGATCGATGATCGCCCGGTTGGCGTCGGCATCGCGTCCGCGGGCGTCGAACACGCGCAGACCGGCAAAGACCGGAACATGCGGAAGGAATTCGCTCTCTTCTCCGACATTGTGGGTCAGCCGGTCCGTCCAGCCGCGGCTGGCAAAAGCCTCGTAGTCGTCGGCGCCATGGGAAGGCGCCGTATGGACGAATCCGGTACCGGTGTCGTCGGACACATGGCCACCGTCGATCATCGGAACCTCGTACGACCAGAATTCGTCGAGATCACGGAGGGGATGCACGCAGATGAGAGACGCGAGTTCGGCGGCGCCCACATCCCGGAGCCGCCGCATCTCAGTTACCCTCGCCTTCTCCAGCACCGCATCGGCGGCCTCATCGGCGAGGAGCAGGCGTTCGCCGGGCTGTGCCCAGCATTCCCCGGCTGTCGCGACGATCTCGTAGAGCCCGTAGGTAATCTCCGGACCAAAGGCGATCGCCTTGTTCGACGGAATCGTCCATGGGGTGGTGGTCCAGATGATGACGGACGCCCCCGCCAGGTCGCCGGTGGCATCAGCCAGGGCGAAGCGGACCCAGATTTCCGGGCTGGTCCGGTCCTGGTATTCGATCTCGGCCTCGGCAAGCGCCGTCTTCTCGACCGGCGACCACATGACCGGCTTCGATCCCCTATAGAGCGAGCCGTTCATGACGAATGTCATGAATTCCTCGGCAATCACGGCCTCGGCTTCGAAATCCATCGTCAGATACGGATCTTCCCATTTGCCGATCACCCCGAGGCGCTGGAATTCGTCCCGCTGGATGTCGATCCAGGTCGCGGCAAATTCGCGGCAGTCCCGACGGAGATCCACCACCGGCACGTCGTTCCGGTCCAAGCCCCGAGCCCGGTATTCCTCCTCGATCTTCCACTCGATCGGCAGGCCGTGACAGTCCCAGCCCGGCACGTACCGACTGTCCTTACCCATCATCTGCTGGGACCTGACGATCATGTCCTTGAGGATCTTGTTCAGGGCGTGGCCGATATGCAGATGGCCGTTCGCATAGGGCGGACCATCGTGGAGAATGAACGCCGGCCGTTCACGATCACCTCCCCGGAGAGTCCGAGCGCGGTCGCGCAACCGGTCATAGACTCCGAGACGGGCCCATCGCTCGAGAAGCAGCGGTTCGCGTTTCGGGAGACCCGCCCGCATCGGAAAGTCGGTTTTCGGAAGGGCCAATGTGTGCCTGTAGTCCACGGACTCACGCTCACCCGAGTCCTGACGGATGGCGCCGCCAGCAGGCCCTGTCGAATTCGAAGATTCAGCCATGCCCGAAGATTCCGATTCCGTTCCCGCCGAGTCCCCGGGCCCGGGCCCGGCTGCGAATTCGGGTTGCATTCTATCTGCGGGCTCCCCTCCCGGTCAGGACCCTTCGGGGAATACGTCCGGTACCGCAAACGACCGGCGGCTTATAGCCGCCGCCCGACTCACCGTCCAGACTGACCCGCGAGCGGACGTGACGCTTTCGCCCGGAACCCGACCGGCCAATATCGGCGCTCTTGGCAAGTTGAAGATTCGTCCCTATCGCGGAGCCATGCCCCGCTACGCGTTTCGAGTCGAGTATTTTGGCGCACCCTTCTCCGGATGGCAGGCGCAGCCGAACCAACCCACCATCCAGAAAACAATCGAGGCGGCGGTCCGTGAGTTGGATCCGGATTGCCCGGGGATCAGCGCGGCCGGGCGAACCGACTCCGGCGTTCACGCTACCGGACAGGTTGCGCACTGCGACCTGGTGCGGGAGTGGGATCCTGTCCGTCTCTCGGACGCCATCAACCATCACCTGCGTCCGCATCCGGTGGCGATCACCGCGGCCGCTCGAGTGGCCGACAGTTTTCACGCACGCTTTTCGGCCATCGAGCGCCAATATGTTTACAGGATCGTCCAACGGCGCGCGCCGCTCGCCCTGGACCGCCGACGCGCCTGGCGCATCGGTCACGGACTTGACGTCGACGCCATGCGCCAGGCCTGCGCCTTTCTCGTTGGACGGCACGACTTTACGACGTTCCGCTCAAGCCTCTGTCAGGCACAGTCACCGATCCGGACCCTGGACGCGTTGGACATTGTGGCCCACCCGACGGCGGGCGGGACCGGGTACCGGATTCACGCCCGGGCGCGGAGCTTTCTGCATCGACAGGTGCGAAGTATCGTGGGAACCCTTGAGCGGGTCGGTGCCGGCGCGTGGCCACCGGAACAGGTTGGCGAGGCTCTCGACGCACGTGAAAGGAGTGCCTGCGGACCCGTCGCCCCGGCCAACGGGCTGTGCCTCGCAAGGGTCCGTTACCAGCCGGAGATCTTCGACGGTTAAAACGACATCGTCATCAGACCGGTGACGAAGGTGTCCGGGCTAAGGCCCGTCAGTCGTGACGCCTCGCGCGGTCCAGCCCCCGCCAACCACCGACCGCGTGTGTCCTGGCCTGATGGGAACCGGGTCCTCTGATAACCCGGTTGCCGCGAGTTTCGCGCAGGCCGGCAGTCGCGGGCGCAGTTGGCGTCAACGACAGCGTAGAGATCTGCAAGATCAGGCGAGCAACTTTCAGGTCGCGTTTCGAGGCACGGCCCATCTGTCGTCAACCCGGCAGGCAAACGGTTCCGAGTTCAGAGGAGAATTCCGCCTTGGGACGCGCCGTCCGCACTGATGGCCGGTATCAGCCACCGGGGAGTGGCCGCGCGCAATGGACGCACGAACCCGCCGGGATACCCGCCGTGCACCGCAACCTCCGGCAGGCAGGGACTGACGGCCCACGCCGCGCGTTACGGTGGTAGGGCGGGCGTGCGGACGGACAATGCTTCCCACCGGATGGAGGGTAGCCCACCGCGTTGACCTGTTATGCCGGGGATACGCGAATCCTGTCCACCGAAACCGAGCCGTCGGCGACGAGAAGACCGATCCCGCCAGCGGCAATGCTGGATTCCGTACCATCTTCGGTGGTGAGAACCGTGTCACCGGCGCTGGCGGAAATGCGGCTGCCGCACAGCGACATGGAAAGGGGAACGGTTTGGTCGAGGCACCACGGGAATCCTGTCGTGGCGAGAACCGTCCGCTCATCGTCGCGGACACGGAGAATCTGGAATTGCCCGTCGCGACACAGCCGCGCGGCATAGAATCGGCGGAGCCCGCCAACACGAGCCGCCAACCCGGCATACCGGCCGAGGTGAACAGTTACGCCGGCGTCAACCCTGTAGTCCGTCCATTGCTGCGTCCCTTGGATGATCAGGCCCTCGCCGCGGTCCTGGGAAATACGGATTCCGGCCTCGTATCCCCTGAAATTGTCAGCCGAATTCACCCACGCGCGCTGCCAGAATTCACCACTCTCGTCTGGCGGGCGCAGGACCAGATCGGGAATACCGGTCCAGCCCATGCGATCAAGCAGGATCCTGCCGCCGATATCCGTCCCGGTGGCCATGACGGAGAAGCCGACTTCGGCGATTGGCTGGGACTCGCAATCAGGGAGGATCCAAGAGAACTCCCCGGACTGTCCTGGGCCCAACGTCCTTGCAGGCCCGCCGACATCGACGAGACCGTCCGCTTCCCCGTATCGGCGAATGAGCAAACGGACCGTGATCTCTCCGGAATTCTCCGAGGCGCTGGCGAAGGCAGCCGTCAGGACCTGACCGGGGTAGACGAGGGGCGATGCCATCAATTCGTAGGTTCGCATGCGAACGACATCCCTGGGTGCAAAGGTAGGCGATGTCACCACCACGGGCCGGTCACGTCCGAGAGATTCGAAATCGACGGACAGCACGTGATTTCCGTCATGGGTTGCACCGGTGACCGTGGCACCGGCGGATGGATCGGACCCACTGGCGATGCGAAATCCCTGTGTTGACCCCGGCAGCGAGAAGTGGAACTGCGCGCCGTCCTTGGGTGCGGCGGGCGGCGGTGTTCCGTCTACCGCGTGGCCGAGACCGGCAATGTAGCCCGCCATTCTTACGGCATCGTTGATCGCGAAGCCGCCATCCGCGGATGAAACAAGCATGCGGTCCGCGATCGGACCGCGCCAGTCCGGTCCGGCGGTCAGGCCGTCAAGCCCGTGCATGAGTCCAAGGAGGCAGCCAACATTCCCGGCATTGCAGTCGGTGTCCCAGCCGGAGGTGTTCACGATTTTCTGCGCGCGGCTGAAGTCGTCCGGTGCGTACAGGACGGCCATGATCATCAACGCGTGATTGGGCATCACATGGCAATTCCCGGCATACTTGTCATAACCGTGGAACTCCGCGATTTTCCTGCGTGTATCCCGCCAGTCCGCGTATGTCTGGTGCCAGTCCCGGATCTCCGCGATAAGTCGCGCGACCCGGCAGTCGTCCGGAATGACTGACAATCCGGTATCGACCAGGGTATCAATGTCCGTTGTCTGGAATGCCTTCGCCTCCATCGCTGCCCAGAGCATCGCCGCGTGGACGGCCTCTCCATCGTGGCTGACGCGGGCGGCTTCACGCGCGAGTCTTGCGGCAAGCTTCGGATTCCCCGGCGCGACCATCGCCCATCCGTCTATGAAAATCTGCGCGCCGATCTGTTCTGCGATGGTTTTCCCGTTGGTTTCGATCGAACCGCTTTCCGGTGCCGCGATGCCGTTTTTCAGGTTGAGCCATGCCGTGTGTTCGGAGTATACGCCGTACCCGCCCCAACAGAGGATGGCACGTCTCTCGACGATGTAGTTCAGCCAGGTCTTTCCGATCGATTCCGAGGAAATTTCAGCCGGACGGGCACAGCCTTCGAGGGCGCGGACAAAGGTGAATGTTCCCGAGACATCGTCGTCGGTCACGACGAGCGGATCGCCCAACCGATCGTGGACATAGTATTCGATTTCGCCGAGTTCGCGCATGATCCGCTCATACGTCCAGCCTTCGAACGGGCGGCCGAGGTAGACACCGATCAGCTTGCCGAGGATTCCGGCGTAGACCCGCTCAGTGTAGTCCGGTGGCAGTGCCATTGTCGTTCCAGGCTGGAATACGGCAGACTCGCGAATGTTATGCTGATCCTGAAATCCTGTAAACGCCGATTCACGATGATAGAGTTCGGTAACCAGCGGAAACCTGTGCAATACAGTACTAACGACGGACTGCCGCCGACTGGGGACATCGAGGCCGTGCCTGGGCTGCTTGCAATGGCGAGCGAACATGGCTTGCGAACCCTCGGAGCAGGAGGCGCGTCATTACCCAAACCGTGCCGACACCACTGGCGCCGCTGGTGCAGAAGTTCTTCGCAGAGCGGCTCATCAGCCAATTCGGGGCCAGTTCGAACACGATCGCAAGCTACCGCGATACCTTTCGACTGTTCCTGGAATTTGCCGACGTACAAAGCAGGCTGACGTCAAAGGATATGAATATCTCGGACATCGATTCTGAACTTTTCGAACATTCGAGCAAGAACATTGCTAGATTATAACCATCTGTAATTAAGAAATTATTTCGGAGGCGCAGGTTCTCTCAAATAGCGTATCAACACTATTGCAACACCGCTGCCCAAGGTAGCAGGTAAGCATTCCTCCGAGGCGCCGTGGACCCAAACTCGGGGTGACCGTTCGGGTTCCGGGGGTGGAATTCAATGCCGTTCGCACCTGTCCGTCCGAAAGCGTTCTTGACGATCGATCGTCGGGCAGGGCAAGCTGATCTTGGAAGCATGATGCCGATCGGAGGCGGAGATGCCCCATTCGCGAGATGTGTATGACGCGATCGACGCCGACGACGTCCACCGAATCAAGCGCCTGCTGGCGATGCGGCCCAGTTTCGTCAACTCCACCGGCGAGACGCCGCCGCCGCTTCACTGGGCGATCTATCGGGACAGGCGCGGAGCGGTGGAGGCGCTTCTGAACCATGGGGCGGATCTCGACCTCCGGGATCGGGACCGCGATGCGACGCCGCTCGACTATGCGGTTGTCTATGCGCGAAAGGAATTAATTGCGTTGCTGATCTCGCGTGGCGCCAACCCCGAGAGCGGAATGCGGGTGGCCGTCAAAGGCGCCTCGGGAGGCTTTGAGGAATACGCCGAGTTGCCCGACCGCCGAGATTATGAAGGAGTAGTCGAGCTGCTTCGTGAACTGGGTTCGCCGTGAATTCGATCCCTCGAGCAAGTTCCGCCATGTCAATCCGCAGCGCAGAACCCGCGCCGATGAACGGTGCCGACCGGTGAACAGGCGGGGCAGGCCGCCGTCCCGTTCGCGCCATTCCTCGTCTGCATTGGCTGAAACCCCGGTAATGCCGGGGCGGCAGGGTAAGGCGTGACGCCGAACTGCGTTCGGCGCCGCCTGACGGCGCTACCGAAACATCTGTCTATTCGTGACCCGCCCGGAGTGGGAATGGCCACCTATGCGCTGATGGTGCCCAAGGCCGCCGGTTTCGGCGTTACAGGCAGAGACCCCGCCGACGGCCTGGCGCCAACATCCCAAATTGGGGCGAAATCACCCGCTGGCCGGAGCCCAAGTCCGGCCAAATTGCCGATTGCCGTCGTCAAACGGGTGGGGTCAGGCAGACACTAGTTAGTTTCACGCGTCTGCTGCCCGGGCGGGCTCCAGGTCTGCTTGACCTTGACCCGGTCGGGCTGGCGATTGAAGTCCTGTGGCTCGACGGTTCCCCGATAGTCCGGGATCAAGGGCCGAATCTTGTCCAACGCCTCCAGCGGCCACTGCGCGTGTCGGCGGTGGAATGCATGATGGATCCAGCTCTTGGTCAGTTCCTGCAAGTCGTCGAACAGCGGGTGAAACCAGATCGTGATCAACGTCCGAAACTCTCGGGTCGTGTTTGCGTGTGTGGCGTGAAACAGCCGGGCGTCTCCCACCACCAGGTCTCCCGCCCGGACCGGCACGTCGATCTCGCCCGGAAAGTCGGCGAAGCGCGCGTCGTGCTCGTTGTCCATCCGGTTGATGTCCTTCGTGTGCGCGTCCCCCATCTCGTGGAGCGGGTGCCACCTGCGGTGGGTACCCGGCAGCAGCCGCAGGCAGCCGTTTTCGCGCGACGTGTCGTCGAGATAGTACATCAGGAAGATCATCGGGGAGTAATCGCCGTAGGCGCGAGGATCGTCCCACCACATGCAGTCCTGGTGCCAGTAGAGTCGCGGACTGGGACCGGGTTTGCTGATTATGACCGCTTTCCAAAACTTGCTGCCACCGAAACCCATTGCCTCCAGCGCGGCCAACGCCCTGGGGTTGCCGATGCACGCAGCCAGGCCCGGATGGTTATCCGAGTCGATTAACGTCCCTGGCGCGCGGGTGGCCTCGCGCTGCTTCGCGGACAGATCGCGAACGGCCTTCATGGCGACCGAGCGGGTGTGCCGGAGGGTGCCTGCATCAAGCATGTCCTCAAGGACGCAGAAGCCGTCCTCGATCAGTAGGCGCGCCTTGCGGCCCAAATCGGTTGCGAGCGGTGCGTTATCGGTGTTCATGGGTCTTCTTTACGCCGATTCCGGACAAGGAGGTTTTATTGTTAGGAGGGATTCCTGAAACACGCGTCGCGTGATTCCAAGGCGAAGATACCTAAACTCTTTCAAGGAGCTCCTCACGTGTCGCCATCTATCATCATATTGTTCTGTTGTCTCGACGGTTTTCCCGCATGTTCGAAGACTTGGAGCGCCAAAAGGTTTATTCCGACCGGCCGGAGTCGCTTGCAGCGCCGCATGACCCGCGGCTGCCGGTCGCTTGAACGGCATGCCCGGGAAATCTCCATCGGGGAGGGGCTGAAAGAAGTGCAGGGTTTTCACATGGCGTCATTGCCGAACTGGGGAGGAGACCAGACTTACTCTTTCCCTCCCAGCGACACTATCGGAATGCTGCCAAGCGCTCCGCCCCTCGAAGCCCCGGTCAGTCATCCTGAATGTCACTAGCCGTCACCTTATTTTTCGTGCCGTAGATTCCCAGGTGCATTACCTGGTCGGTACCCCGAAGGGACGGCTGTGCCGGCCGCACGGCTCGGAGGCGGCGAGCCGAACCTCCCTGCCGTTGTTTTGCTCGTTGATCTTGAGACGACGCCTGCGCCGTAATTGAACGCGTAGTCGAGGCCTCATAGCTCTACGGCTGCGCATTCTCGGCCCGGCGCCCGCACTCATCGCTAACCGGACGGCTCACGACAATCGTTAAGTCGGCCTCATGAACGCTGCCGTGGGTGCCTTGCCGATGACCCTAGAGCCCGCCAAGGTCTTGATCCCATCTCGCGGGTGCCGATAGCGGTGCGCAAGTCACCGAACACCGCTACGTCGCCTTCGGGACGGACCGGCAGGTCATTCGTCTGCGCCACGTCCGCGCGCGGCAGCACCCGCTCCACGCCGGGCACATCCGTGATCGCCTCCATCACCCCCCGACCTGGATCCCAGTGTTGCAGTAAAGCCGCCGTGCGACCCGAGGTGATCCACGAAGGCATCGGTGACCGGGCATATGACAGTGCTAGTACCTTCGCCAAACTCGGTGTCGAGGATGTTCTGCAATCACACTACGGGAGGCGTTCCGTCGTCGTTCGTCTTCTCGTTCATGCCGTGGTCAGCGGTAAGTGCCACGATAGCGCCCATCTCTTCGAACTTTCCAAAGCGTGCATCCATTTCCGCGTAGAAGCGGTCGGCCTCGGGATGGCCCGTTGCATAGGCCTGCTGGATGAAGCCGGGGCGCGAGACGTACGGGGTGTCGGGGAAGCGTTTCTCAAGAAGCGAGAGATCCGCGGAGTACATGTCCGGAAGCGGCTGACCGACGTATGGGAAATCCTCAATTCCGTTCTCATCCATCATGCAGTGGTCGGGGTGCTGGGAGGAAAGGCTGGCGGAGCTGTTGGAGAGCTCCCTACCCTTCTGGAGCTGATGACAGGGCTTGTCCTTGGCCGTGACCGAGGCTACCCGTGCGCCGTGGCGCGAGAAAGCACTCATCACCAAGTTGACCTGCAGCAGTTTGGGCCCGGTCAAAACCACGGGTTCGTTTTTCGCCAGGTCCAGATAGCAGTTGCCCTGGATGCCGTGTGCCGACGCGGGACGCCCGGTGACGATGGACTTGATTTTGGGCAAGTGAAACTTGGAATCGTTCCGTCTGCCATGGTGTAGAAGCCGTCACGCATCCGGAACGCGATGTTGCGGATCTTCCCGGCGGCCATGCCGTGCTCAATGTAGGCGGAGTCTCCACCGTCGATGCGCACCACCACGGTGGGCCGCTCCGGCCACTGGTAGTCGGTGCCGTTCACGGTCAGCGTGTCGGTCACCTGTCGATCCTCCAGATCTCGCTTGCGCGCCGGGAACTGCGCATCGTTTCACCTTTTGCATGTCAGCAGTTGATACGGAATCTCCGAGACAGACGCGTTCGATCATGTTTGCACGTTCGCCCGGGCCCGCGATCCGGAGGGTGCAAATTCCACGTATTGTATGGACTGTAGACCACCATTTGGCCAGCCGCGGACCCCACGGAAGTGCCAGGCATGCATCGAAACCTGCATGCCGGCGCGCCCGGACGATGGCGCGAATTTCGGGATCGGGAGAGTCCGGTTGGAATCCGGGGACCGGCCCCGGGATCCCGATGCGGCCGCGAAAACGATCAAGCCTGCGGCCGCCTCTTCCGTGCAGCAGCGACCAATCGCCGCGCAAGGTGTCAACCGAGAAAAGTTCCCGGATTGCCGCGTCACGGTCGTTGCCTAAGAGAAATGCCGACGGACCGTCAATACGCTCCGGATCGTTCGCTCATGGGGTGCCACCGAAGACCGTCCGGGCGTTGGTACCTTCAGTTGTGACGCGACCCGGCAACCGATCGAGTTCAGCACCGGGCGACAAGCCTGTCGCGACCTGAACATTGCGGCACTTTTGCCGCTGGGCAGAAAGACGATCCTGTTCCCGTATCGGGTTGGTCGAGCCGATGTTCGACATCGGCATTCAATCGTGACCAGGACGCGACGGCGATTGACGGGTCGGGCGTCGATGTCAAGGTCTATGGTTTGGGGATTATATACTTGCCTAACCACTGGCTTGACGATCCCGCGCCCGCGAGA
>JAPPHA010000007.1 GCA_028874915.1 Paracoccaceae bacterium | reverse complement strand
TGTGTGAACGGGTGTGCGGGCGTGGTCTGCTTGGCACGAACCGCATCTCAACTCCGAAATCATACAAATGGAGACAATCGATGAAACGCACAATTCTTGCGACGACGGCTCTCGTGACCTGCGGCAGCATGGCGGCAGCCGACGTGTCCCTGTCAGGCTCCGCCGAAATCGGCGTCGCCGGCGGCTCGAACATGAAGGCTCAGGTCCACCGCGACGCGCGGGTCTCCTTCGGGATGTCCGGAGAAACGGACACCGGTCTGTCGTTCGGGACCTCACTGAATCTCCGCCATGCCGGCAAGTATCAGCCGAGCGGCGGCGTCGAGGGGGCCATCCACATCTCCGGAGTGTTCGGCACCCTGACAGTCGGAAACACCGACGGCGCCTTTGACAAGGCCATGCTCGAAGTTCCGGCTGGGACGTCCATTGCCGACAACAGCACTGGCCACAAGGGCTGGAATGGAAACTCCGGGCTCGATGCCGGTGGAGAGATCATCCGGTACGACTACAGCATCGGTCAGATCAGCCTGGCTCTTTCGACACAGAACGGCGACGACAACGTTTCGCTCGACGATGACGGAAAGGACACGAATGCCAGCGGTCCGGTCACGGCAGCTCACGGGATCGGCGTAGGCTGGTCCGGTGAATTCGCAGGCGCCTCGCTCGGACTGGGCGCCGGCCATCAGAGGTCCAAGATGGAGAACATCTCAGGCGCGAGCCTGTCGGTTTCCCTGGCTAATGGACTTGGTCTGGGCGTCACCATGTCGAGAAAAGCCGTCGACGGCAAAGACAATGTGAGTCACGCCGGTGCCGGCCTATCCTATTCGCTGGGCGACGTGACCTTCGCGGTCAACGGGGGCCAGACGAAGACCGGCGACACGAACGCGAACGGCGTTGGATTTGCCGCAGCCTACAGCCTTGGTGCCGGCGCGACGTTCCAGATCGGAGCGGGAAGCTCGAAGAAAGGCGACGAGAGCTCGAACAGCTGGTCCGCCGGAATTGCGTTGTCCTTCTGAGTTTGGACCGAAACGACGAGGAATGCGGCTGATTTCGCATCCCTCACGACCTGAAGACCTGCCGGATACGGCAAGGACAATCGCAAAGGCCGCACGAGCAGAGTCAAGCGGCCAGAATATGGAGAACACGTGATGAAACTCACACTCAAACACGCCATTGTGGCATTTGGGGTCCTGACGATCCTCGCCGCATGTGGTGGAGGCGGCCCTGATACGCCTACAAACGTGGACACGGGACCGACGCTCGAAGACAGGCAAGCCGATCAACGCGCTGCCATTACATCCGCAATCGGAACGGCACAATCCGCAGTCGCCATGGTGGACAATGATGCCACCGATGACGCGGTGGCTGCCGCCGACGCTGCAATCGCGGCTGCCAATTCAGCGATTGCGGACGCTGCTGATTTGCCGATGGCGGAGAAGGATGCTCGCACCGGCCAGGTTACCGCTCTCAACAACCAGCTTGCCGCAGCAAAAAAATCCAGAACCGCAGCGATCAATGCCAGGAATGCCGCGGCTGCTCTCGCAGCGCAACGTGTGAGGAACGCTGCATCCTTGCAAGTGGCCAAAGCCATCAACGCACATGGCGTTGGAAATATGGACAAGCCTCCTGAGGAGTTCGTGGTTGACACAACTAGTCCGGATTTGGGCATGATGATCACACGTGGCACCGGCGCGACCAAGATCACGCCGTACCAAGATTCGGCAGACGAAAAGAACAAGCCGTTCACTGTCGGAACCGCCCAGAATGCCGGGACCGGATGGGCTGGCATGACGTTCAAGCGTTCCGGAATGTCAGGCAAAAGGTCTCACACAGAAACGGCGGTTGTATACACAGATAAGGAAGCTGCAGGCGACATTTTGTGGATAAGTGCCACGTTCCCGGGGGCATCTGCTCCTACTGTGAACCAAACCACTGGTGCCGTCACAATTGTCGGTGGAACATCGATTCCCGGAGATCGGATTTCCGTCAAAACACCAATCGGTACCGGAAAACCCGGTACTTTTTACGGAATGCGTGGAACGTTCACATGTTCTAACTGCCAAGTCGAACGTGGCGACAACGGAATGGTCACCCCGAGCGGGGACCTGACTTTCACTCCGGGAGATAGTTTTGATCCGGATACAGATTTGGCCCGGTCAATCGTTGACGATTTGAACTACACGCATTTCGGCTACTGGATGAAAAGCACGAAACAGCGTGACGGTACATATGTCCATGACATCGAGACTTTCTCGGGCGGCATGACTGCGACCGCGGACGATCTCTCAACAGTGGTAGGGTCTGCGAGTTACTATGGCGCAGCTGGCGGCGTTTACGTGAAAAAGACCGGGACCGGCGATGCTCTTGTTGTCACGGACGGCATGTTCACAGCCGATGCGATGCTCACAGCAAAATTCGGTGGATCCGGCATCGCGGTGGACGACCAGTTCAAGATTTCGGGCACCATATCCGACTTCATGGACGGTGGCAGTGACTTGGGATTCTCGGACCTCATGCTGAACGCTGATTTCGGGGGTGGGCCAGGCGCCGTTCACTCGTCAACCACTGTAACCGATACCTTCATGGGGTCGACACAGGGCGGCGGGAAGACTGGCAAGTGGAGCGGAGCATTCCACGGCAAAGAAAGCGAAGACGCCGCAGACGCGTTTCCCACAGATGTGTCCGGCCAGTTCAACGGACACTTCGTGAACGGTCATGTTGCTGGTGCGTTCGGAGCCGAAAAAGACTAGTCCTCGAACAGACTATACGAATTGCAGAGGGCGGCGCTTGCCGCCCTCTTACTTTGACCACTCATCCTCGGGGACTCCCATGAAACGTCTCGCTGCCCTCGCCGTCTGCGTCGCCCTCGCCGTCTTCACGACCCCGGTTCTCGCCCAAGGCACCATCGACGCCGAAGAGCTGTTCCAGTACGGCATGCTCACCATGCAGGAGTCCCAACGCCCCGGACGGAGCCCGGAGGACCGCGAGGCGTTGCTCGACGAGGCCATCACGGCATTTCATACCATGCTGGTTGGCCGGCCCGACCTCTTTCGGGTGCGCCTAGAACTCGCCCGCGCCCTCTTCATGAAAGGCGAAGACCGGCTCGCCAAACAGCACTTCGAGGCCGTCCTGGCCGGCAGCCCGCCACCACCGGTGAGAGCCAACATCCAGCAGTTCCTCGACCGGATCCGGGCCCGCAAGCGCTGGACCGTCAACCTCGGCTTCGCGCTGGCCCCCGACACCAACATCGGATCGGTCTCCGAGGGCCGGACCGTCAACATCCCCGTCTTCGGGACCGAACTCCCCTTCGTCCTCGACGACCCGGAGGAGGTCCGGTCGGGCGTCGGCATCTCCGTCTGGGCGGGCTGGGAATACCAGCACCCCACGGGACCGCGCTCCCGCCTCCGCCTCGGCGCCGACGTCCAGCGCCGGGAGTACGAAGGCAGCGACTTCGACCAGATGACCGCCTCCGTCCATGCCGGACCCCGCTGGCTCCTGACCCCGCGCTCCGAGGCGAGCCTACTTGTCAGCGCCCGCCAGCACTGGGCGGGCACCGCGCCCCAGTATCACGACCTCGGGGGACGACTGGAACTCAACCACCGCTTCTCGGGCACGGTGACGGGCGATCTGCGCCTCTCGATGCACGACCGGCGCTATCGCGGGCAGGATGATGGCGAGAGCAGGGACGGCCCCATCGCGAACATCACCTTCGGCGGGTCCTGGGTGGTGCGTCCGACGGTCCGGGCGGATCTCTCACTCGGCTATTCGAGCGAGTCCCCGGCGACCGAGCGTCTCGGGCTTTCGAGCCGCTGGGTCCGCACCGGGGTCACGACGGCGCTGGGGTCAGGTCTGACGCTCGGCGGGACGGTCACCCTGCGCCGGGCGGACTATGACAGCGGGGTTCAGCTGTTGACCCCGGTCGGCGAGACCCGGTCAGACACGACGCGGACGCTTCGGCTGACGGCGCAGCACCGGGGGTTCCGGCTTGGGCGTTTCAGCCCGCAGTTCTCGCTCGGGCGGGAGATCCGCACCAGCAACGCGCAGCTGCACGACTACAAACGCACCTTCGGTGAAGTCAGCTTCGTCCAACAGTTCTAACGCTTGCAATTCGAAAAAGCATCCGGATGCTGCGCGGCTGGTTCCAGTCACAAACAGGCTCGGCCAGTATCGCCAGAGGGTTTCCGGCTTCGTATTCGCAGACCACGCAAAAGAAAGTTCTTTTGTCACCGGCAATGTCTGTCGGTGCACTTGTGCCCAGATCGAAAGCGGACCGACAACACTCTGTCCAGCTCGCCTTCAAATCTATTTTTCTTCGGGTAACAGTTCGATGGCCTTGCGATAGGCAGACTCAACGTCCCTCATCGGAGCCTTCAGCCATCCGAGTGTACGTTCCAGATCCCGCCATGCCCAAGCGTGGCGCGTTCTTGAAGTGTCGAGCTGAATCACCCGTGGGACCGCGCTTCCAGGAGAAAACGGCGGTTCAAGTCGTGTTACCGTCGGCGATACGCGTCTCCGGCCAGAAAGAGCTTCGTTTGTGCAAACTCCAGCAAGGCACGTGGATCCGAATAGACCGCTTCACCGGCGCGTTCAAAATACCGATGTGCAAGGCGTGCATCCCGAGCGCGCCGGGCGAGAATCGCGGCGTCGATCGCGTCTTGCCCAAAAACCCGGTCGTGACCTGCATTGAGCCAATCCAGCGCCTTCGTCGTTTCACCGGCTTCAATCAAGACGTCGATGAAAATGTTGACAACATAGGAGACAGCACTTTCGGGTCCACTCGCCTGGATCGTCGTCAACACCGCCTCGGCACGGTCGATTTCATCGTTTCCAGCGAGGAGACGGATCATCTCTGCTGCAAGAACCGCTGAAGTCTGATTTGCCGCCCATGCGGACTCGACGCGGTGGAACGCTTCCCTGTTTTTTCCAAGAGCGCGCAAATTCGCCGCATCCCGCAACGCGGACAACGCTCCGTACTCCGGATGGGCGGGCAATGTCGCCCGAAAGTATGTTCGGTTTTCATCGAATTCGAACCGCGGTTCCGGCGACCCGTTGTCTTCCATCGACCGAAACACTTTCGGCAGGCCAGAAAGCCGGCCTTCCGCCAGTTTCAACTCCTTAAAAAACTCTTCGATCCGGCGATTGCGCGCCGGCGCTGCGGGAATATTCCCTCCTGCCGTGAGGTGCTGACGTTCGATGCCCGGTACAGGACCGGGATAGCTGAAGATCTCGACCTTGCTCGGATAGAGATAGACCTTTGTGGGTTCCGGTTGATCAACGTCATAACTACGGTGATACACTGCATTCACAAGTGTCTCGCGCAATGCTGGAAGCGGGTAACTGACCCAGCCCCGAACCTGGCTTCGATCCCCCTGCTTCTGAAGATGGGAAGCTGAAAATCCTTCGAGGTAATTGAGGCAGTCACGAAGCTGGTCCGCCAACGGCCCGCCGAATCGACGCTCTTCCTGCACATCTCCGGCCTGGTCTGCGGCGAACTGCACGACATCGATGCTGGCTCCCTGAAACCAATGTGCAGGGTCCCTGAAAAAAAAGAGGAGGCCCACATTCCGGGGCACGTCATGACCATTGACCGGGGTCGTGATCCTCATCCGCCGATAGACTTCCGTTGCACTCGGTTCATCAAGAAGTCCACTCCGTATGTCGCGCAGATGCTCGCGAACCTTTGACTCGCTCAAGTCCTCACGCTGAGTGTCTTGCGCCCGCCAGTCGTCCCAAGGAATTCGTGCCGTCTGTTGCAGCAATCCCGCAAGCATGCCGCCCCGTCTTTCAGCATCCACCGTCTCGGAACCGAGGCGAACCCAGAACCGACTCTGTCCTTTCCTTTCGTCGGGCGCCCTGTGCGGTCGGGCGTCACTTGCCGGCGCCCAAACAACAAGAAAGTGACGATCATCCACCGTTTCTGGCGAGAGGATCGGATGGTAGGCGGGATCAAGTCGATTGCACTGGCCGCGAAGCCACCTCTGCGCCTTTTCAATCTCCACCGTCGATAGACCCTTCGGGGGCAAAGCCGCTCGTCCACACTGCTCTTCGACGCCGATGATCACATAGCCGCCGTTGAGATTGTGAAAGTCGTTGGCAAAGGCGCAGATCGTCCGGAGCACTTGGGGACCGACCGTCTTCGGATCCCAAGAGGCCTTGAATTCGACCCGCTCATACTCGACCCCTCGGCAATAGAGAAAATCGTCGAGGTTTATCGGGAGAATCAGGCTCACGTTTGAATTAGGACCCGTATTGTTGGCAGGAATCGGGATGCGCGCGAAGAGTGTATCCCGTATCGCGTTGCTTGTGCCACAGCTTCACGGCCTTGCCTATTCCCGGAATATCCTCCGAAACCTGCATGAGTACCAGTGTGCATCTATCCCGGAAAACGAATCTTGAACCTCATCAGAAGTCGAGACGGACGTCAGTTCGAGCCATTCGGAATTCGTCAATCTGATCCGTCTTCCCTGTCGTTGGCATGGGCGAAACGAAGAGTCATGATTACCTTTCGGTGACCGAGGAGCCGGGCCGCGACTGGCAGGGGGGATGCCCAGCATGACGGCCTGGCTGGCGTAGATGTTCCTCAGGTCAGCCTCAGATCATGCAGCCGGACATCCTCGATTCCGGCTTCTCGTCGTATCGATTTCCAGAGTGTCAGGTCGTCTGAAATTGGTCGGGTCGGGCCTCTCGGAGACGGAAACAGGAATTCTCCCGAGGCCGTCGTCATGCGACGGTCGGCGATGTCTTTGGCCCTCTTGTTCAGGAACACCGATCGTGGACCTGTCTTGCTGTCCGCCCAGTGCTGGCGGGCGCTCATCAGCAGGATCGCCTCGGACCACGGGGGCAGGAGCCAGCGGGGTCCGGCATGGGCGGAGGTGGTCATCTGGTCAAAGTCGCTGCCTTCGTACACCCGGCGCTGGATGTCGGCGCCGAGGCGAAGGCGGGTGCGTGGGCCCGTGGGGTGCTGGTATTCCCAGCCCGCCCAGACGGAGAGGCCGACGCCCGACCGGACGTCCTCCGGTTGTCGAGGACGAAAGGCAGTTCGGTCCCGAAGATGAGGATGTTGACGGTCCGGCCCCCAGAGACCGCGCCGATTTTGGTGTCGGGGGCCAGCGCGAAGCCGAGGTTGACGGTCCAGCGCTTGCGGGCCCGGATCTGGTCGAGGAACCGCTGGGCATTGGCTCTTACGGCTGCGGGCGGGTCACTGGCGAGGACGGGCTCGAAGTGCTGTTTGGCGAGCCGGTCCTTGCCCTTGAGAAAGAGGGTGCGCGCGAGTTCGAGACGCACCCGGACGAGATCAGGCCGGTCGACCAGCATGGTTTAGAAGGCCCTGATGGCCTCGTCCAGCAGCGCTTCGCCGTCCTCGGAGCTCCGTCCCGGGCGTCGGGATTCCTGCATGGTGAGCAGGCCGTACTGGAACAGCTCCTCCGCGTCGATGGTACCTTGGGCGAGAACCGGGGTCGCGAGAACGGCGAGGGCAGCTCACACGGTGACGTTTTATCGGGATCCCCGGAGATGAGCGGTCAAAGAAAGAGGGCGGCGAAACCACCGCCTTCCATATTCAGTCCTGAGTGATCAGGCCAGAATCCAGAATTCACTCTTCCTTCGTTGCGCCAAAAGCGCCAAGCACATGACCATTGGTGAAATGACCATCGAACGTACCAAAAGCGGTCATCGGTGCCATGGCGGTGTCGTCATTCCCGTCGCTGAACCCACCGGCCCATTTTCCTG
Organism: Paracoccaceae bacterium; assembly: GCA_028874915.1. Lineage (GTDB taxonomy): Bacteria > Pseudomonadota > Alphaproteobacteria > Rhodobacterales > Rhodobacteraceae > JAPPHA01. The sequence goes on along the minus strand of JAPPHA010000007.1, from coordinate 9,029 downwards.
CGATCGTGCCTTCACCGCCCGACGTTGTACCACCCGAAAAGGTGCCTACGTTGTCCGACCAGGTGCCGGTACCTTCGTCGGAGCTGTCGTCAATTCCATTCAGCAAAAGCTTCCAGTCAGGATCAATGGCACTTCCGCCATGCATAAAGTTGGAAATCGAACCGTTGATTTCATCGTCGTCGAAGTTCGCCATGAGTTCAGCATCGGCGGTGAAGATGCCAGACAGAATCGGCGTCGCCTTGCCGTCGCCATCAAAGTACTTCCTGGCGAAGAGACCGGTTGCCGGGCCCTTGAATTTCGCGGTACCGGTGACTGAACCTACGGCGACAATGTCGGTAGAAGGCCTGTGAGCAAACGCGTTGACGGCCGTCGTCTTGCCATCAGATTCAATCATCCAGTAGCCGAAGTCCACGTAGTTCGTGACGGCAATGATCCCCAAGGCCTTGTGTGGCGCCTGCCCAGGCGCAAGCTTGTCCGCCGAGAACACCCAATTTCCAGTGAGGGCCGTGAGTGTTCCCGAACCATCAAAAGTGGCCCCGCAAGGCGTGGCTGTTGAAGAGTCGCACTTGTAAGTACCGGGCACCCCATAAAACTTGCCAGTGATTCTGTTTTCAGCGCCGTCTGTTGCATCGACGCTCCGAAAACTATCAGACAACCCCTTCAAATGGACGTCGGCACCGTTCCCTGTCTCTGCAATGTCAAAGTCGTCGTACACGCCTGTGGTCTCGGCAAGCGAGACGGCTACACCGCCAATTTCCGTATCGTGGAAATTGGCATCGCCCACTTCGCCCTTGTTGGAATAGGAAACAACGGTCGTTTTCACAGCTGTCCCGGATCTACTTGATGTCCGGGTATGCGTCATGCCCATCAAGTCCACGATCGAAACCTTGACCGACGTGAATTTGCCGTTGATTTGTTCGTCAGCTTCAAGAACGACCAGTTCTCCACCATCTACCATTAGCGGATTTGCCGGGCTTACTTCGGTAGCCGCTGCAGTGGCATCACCGAGATTGTCGTGAGTTGTAGGTGGTGTCCCAAGCAGTGGTGCAACTTCGGCGGCTTCGGTTTCAGCTGCCATTTTGGTGCTGTACGCGGAGTTGGCTGTGGTCTGAGCCGTCATGGCGGCAGTCCGAGAAACCGTGCCCGCCAAGGTTTTGTCGATCTCAGCCTGAATCTGGTCTGCGTACATCTTGGCCATCGAAGCTGTTCCGGCGTTCACAGCCTTAGTGGCCAATTCGTTCGCCCTCATCGCTGCGGCCTTTGATGCATCCGTGTCAACGATCGGCGGAGGGTCCATCGACACCGGCGCACCGCCGCTGCCGCCTCCACCGCATGCGGCGGCGAACGGCAGGATGCCGAACACCACGATGGCGTTTTTGAGCGTGGGTTTCATAACTTGTTCTCCATGTCTTGTCCGCTTGATTCTGCTCCTGCGGCCTATGCGATTGTCCTTGCCGTGCTAGGCAGGTCTTCAGGTCGTGAGGGATGCGAAGTCAGTCGCATGCCTTGGGGTCGCGGTCCGAACTCAAAAAGACACCGCAATTCCAGCGAACCCAGTTCTGGACTTGCCAGAGTCGTCATCATCTGACCCTGCCGAGCTGTGGCCGGGTTCCGACGATTGGGCGCCAGTCAAGACCGTTGCGCCACGTCGTTGGACGTGTTCCACATGCTGATACCCAACTTCAGGCCGAAGGCCAAGCCAACTGACAGGATTGGGCCGGAGAAGGCATTCGTGTCGGATGTCTGATCAGCGGCACCCAAGCCGAGCGAGGTCCATGCAAAGTCGCCGGACGATTCGACGCGGAACCCCGGGGGCTGCCATGACGTTGTCATCAGAACTGTCGCCGTCGCCATCATCTTTCTGCGTGGACGGAGTCAAGCTGATGTCGCTGACGCTATGGTTTTAACGGACGATCTCACCGCCGGCATCGAGACCGTCGTTTTCGCCTGGGTTCCAGCCCTCAGGGCCCGTGCTGTCGTTGTCGATGAACGTTTCGGCCGGAATTTCGAGCATGGCCTTGTCGAAGGCGCCGTCGTTGTCGCCGTCCGTCAGGGTTCCGAAGACACCGGAGATGTGGATGGTGCCAAAGTCATCTCCGTCTTGGCAATCACCGGCTTTGCGAAATACCAGGGCGGTTCCGAAGGAATCCCCGGTGCCCGTTTCATCGGATAGCTCGGCCTTGAGCGCGCATCGCGGAAGACATCGGCGTCCATGTTTGAACCGCTGACCAAGCGGATTTCAGCGGAACCGGACGGAGACACGTCGGCTGACGCCATGCCGCCACCGGCCACGAGAGGTGTCGAAAAAATATTTTTTGTTTCATCAATTGTCTTCATTGATATGATTTAGAGATTCAAGCGGTTCGTGTCAGGCAGACCTCCACGCAAACCAATCTACGCAACTTGGATGCTAATACATTGAATTGACGCCTTTTTTCTCCTGTAGTCGCAGACATGGACGGAAACGGACTCCTTCAATCCGCGTTCGCGACTGATTCCAAGAGAGGAATCATGACGGTGAGACGTCTCACAGACGCACGAATCAATGCGCTCAAACCCGGAAAATCAGTACGGCATGTCCGGGACACGGCCCTGACGGGCTTCGGCGTCCGGATCCTGCCCTCGGGAAAGAAACGGTATTTCATTCACACTCAGCGCGAGGGAAAGCGCATCTGGAAATCCATCGGGGATCCGGATCGGATGAACCTGGCGGACGCCCGCAATGTGGCACGTGCCGCCCTCGCCGCCATTCGAAAGGGCCAACCGGCCGCAGCTTCACCGGACGAATCCCTGTTCGAGGTTGTCGCCGAGGAGGTCTTCCGCCGTTACGCCCGCCACTGGAAACCCAGCACCTTGAGAGTCAACAGGGGGTATCTCCGCGCGACGATCCTCCCCGGGTTCCGGGGTCGCCAGATCGCCGACATCACCCGGACGGATGTTCGGGGCTGGTTCCTGTCCCTGCATGAGACTCCGGCCGCCGCCGACCGCGCTGCGCCGGTTCTGTCCGTCATCATGGCTCAGGCCGAGGTCTACGGATATCGTCCCGGGAACTCCAATCCGTGCAAGGGCCTCAGGCGCTACCGGCGGAAGGGCCGTGAACGCTTCCTGTCCGACGCCGAGATCCGACGCCTCGGCGATGCCCTCTCACGACATGAACCGGACCGCCCTCTCCTGACCGCCATGGTCAGGCTACTGCTCCTGACCGGGTGCCGGAGTCATGAGATCCGGACCCTTCAATGGCGAGACGTCCGCGACGGGCGGCTGTATCTCCGCGACAGCAAGACAGGCCCCCGCACGGTTTGGCTGTCATCGTCGTCCCGGGATGTGCTGACCCGACTGCCGAGGACGTCCCGCTGGATCTTCCCGTCACCACAGTCGGAAGGACCTGTCTCGGAAACTGCCGTTTCCCGTTTCTGGCGACATGTGCGATCCGATGCGGGACTGAAGGATGTACGGCTGCATGATCTTCGGCATACCTATGCCAGTGTCGCCGTCATACAGGGCGAGACCGTTCCCGCCATTGGCCGACTGCTCGGTCATGACGATGCCGGTACGACCCTCAAATATGCGCACCTTGCCGAGGCTACGATACGCGACGCCGCCGATGTCATGGGGGCCGTTCTCGAGGGCGCGCCACCATGAAGCGTGTCCGCCTTACCGATGCGGGAATCCGCAGACTCAAACCGGGCGTTCGCGAATACACGGTCCGTGACACTCGGGTTCCCTCCCTGGGCGTCCGCGTCCGTGCATCCGGCAGCCGGACTTTCGTCTGCCACTTCCCAAAGACCCGGGTCTCCCTTGGTCCGGCCACTTTGTTGGCGGTTGATGACGCGCGCCGGGAATGTCTGCGGCTACAGTCCGCGGGCCCGGACCGGAAGGCCGCAGCACCGACGTTCGCAGCCTTTGCGACCGGACCGTGGCGCGAGTCCCTGATCCCGCGTTGCAAACCCTCGACGATCCGCTGGCGGGATTGGGTTCTGGATGCCCGTCTCCTGCCGGCCTTCGGCCATTTCTGCATGGACAGAATTACGCCGGCCCATGTCCACCGCTGGTTCGACGCCTACAGCCGGACAGCGCCCGTGGGCGCCAACGCGGCCCTGGGCCTGTTGCGCCAGATCCTCGACCATGCCGTGACGCAGGACCACATCGAAGTCAACCCGGCCCGGGGCCTTACGCCGAACCCGCGTTCGAAACGGACGCGGTTCCTGAGCAAGGAGGAAATCGCGCGGCTGCATGCGTCTCTTGACTGCCATGCCGCCGGACGGCGGGGCCAACAGGCCGACATCATCCGGCTGCTGCTCCTGACCGGATGCCGCAAGAACGAGATCGTCCGCCTGAAGAGGCGGGAGGTGGAAAACGGCTGCCTGCGGCTCGAGGACAGCAAGACGGGTCCCCGGACAGTGTTCCTGAACCGGAGGGCCCGCGACATCATCGACCGTTGCATGACGGCGACGACGGGCGAATTCCTGTTTCCCTCTCCGATAGATCCGGCTCGACCGATCTCGGACGACTTGACCCTCTGGACATCTGTGCGGCGGGAAGCCGGGATCGAGGATGTCCGGCTGCATGACTTGAGGCACACTTACGCCAGCCAGGCTGTCATGCGGGGCCTCCCCCTGCCAGTCGTGGCCCGTCTGCTCGGTCATCGGGAGGTGACCATGACCCTCCGTTACGCCCACGCCAGCGACAGCGAAATTGCGGCCGCAGCCGAGCGGATCGGGGCGTCACTGTCGGAACGGCTCGGGTTGGCGCCCGTCTTGTCGCCTGACGGGGACGGTCCGGCCGGCAACGGCAGGAGAACAGACTCAGGCTGAACACCCGTGACGTTCAGACGAAGCGGCGATCGGATTCTCCCTTGATCAGATTTCCAGATCATCGGGCTAAGGACGGCCCGGTGACAATCGCCGGATAGGTGGATTCGTTGTCGGCCCCGTGCCACAGCAGCAGTTCTGGACGCTACCTAAGTCCTGTGCCCAGATTCTGATGTCTTGCCAGGTGGTACCGGTTGAGAGGCAAGTCGCCGGTCGCCATCAGATGGTCAGAACTGCTGGACGAAGCTGACTTCACCGAAGGTTCGCTTGTAGTCGTGCAGCTGCGCATTGCTGGTGCGGATCTCCCGCCCGAGCGAGAACTGCGGGCTGAACCGCCCGAGCCGGAATCCCCGGTGCTGCGCCGTCAGCCGAAGCGTCCGGGTCGTGTCCGACCGGGTCTCGCCGACTGGCGTGAACGGCCGGAACTCCCTGTCATAGTCCGCCTTGCGCAGGGTGACCGTCCCGCCGAGCGTCAGCCCCGACCCCAGCGCCGTGGTGACCCCGGTGCGGACCCAACGGCTCGAGAGCCCGAGACGCTCGGTCGCCGGGGACTCGCTCGAATAGCCGAGTGAGAGATCCGCCCGGACCGTCGGACGCACCACCCAGGACCCGCCGAAGGTGATGTTCGCGATGGGGCCGTCCCTGCTCTCGCCATCATCCTGCCCGCGATAGCGCCGGTCGTGCATCGAGAGGCGCAGATCGCCCGTCACCGTGCCCGAGAAGCGGTGGTTGAGTTCCAGTCGTCCCCCGAGGTCGTGATACTGGGGCGCGGTGACCGCCCAGTGCTGGCGGGCACTTATCAGCAGGCTCGCCTCGGACCGCGGGGTCAGGAGCCAGCGGGGCCCGGCATGGACGGACGCGGTCATCTGGTCGAAGTCGCTGCCTTCGTACTCCCGGCGCTGGACGTCGGTGCCGAAGCGGATGCGGGAGCGCGGTCCCGTGGGGTGCTGGTACTCCCAGCCCGCCCAGACGGAGATGCCGACGCCCGACCGGACCTCCTCCGGGTCGTCGAGGACGAAGGGCAGTTCGGTCCCGAAGACGGGGATGTTGACGGTCCGGCCCTCGGAGACCGCGCCGATGTTGGTGTCGGGGGCGAGCGCGAAGCCGAGGTTGACAGTCCAGCGCTTGCGGGCCCGGATCTGGTTGAGGAACTGTTGGATGTTGGCTCTCACCGGTGGTGGCGGGTTGCTGGCCAGGACGGCCTCGAAGTGCTGTTTGGCGAGCCGGTCCCCGCCTTTCATGAAGAGAGCGCGGGCGAGTTCAAGGCGCACCCGTACGAGGTCGGGCCGGCCGACCAGCATGGTGTGGAAGGCCGCGATGGCCTCGTCCAGCAACGCCTCGCGTTCCTCGGCGCTCCGTCCAGGACGTTGGGATTCCTGCATCGTGAGCAGGCCATACTGGAACAGTTCCTCGGCGTCGATCGTTCCCTGAGCGAAAGCCAAGGTCGTGAAGACGGCGAGGGCAGCACAGACGGCGAGGGTGGCGAGACGATTCATGAGGTACCTCGGAGATGCGTGATCAAAGAAAGAGGGCGGCGAATTCGCCGCCCTCCCTAGTCAGTCCTGAGTGATCAGGCCAGTATCTGGCGATCCTAATCCTTCTCGGCTCCAAAGGCGCCGACCATCTCATGGGTAACTCCAATCTTCGACATGAAGCTGCCGACGACGGAGTCTGGAACGTTGCTGCCATCGCCTGCCTTGTCGTCAAACATTCGGGCTTCCCACATGCCAGAGGCCGGAGTCTTCGCCCCTCCGATGGACCAGACGGTTTGGTCGCCATCGGGGGAGGACGCCGTCTTGAACTTGTCGTCGGTTCCATCGAACGCTGTCTTTTGCAATGCAATGCTCCAACCCGGGTCCGAACTTCCATTGTTCAGACGGAAGTTGTCGATGGTGCCGGACAGGGTTGATGCAGCAGCAGTGGCCTTGAAGTCTGCCATAAGCTCGGCGTCCGCCGTGAAATGCCCGGCATTGTCATTCCCCGGATTCAAAGGATCGCTGACCGCAAACTTGCCTGCCGACTTTCCTGTGTAGGTCGCCTTGCCGACAAGCGCAGCAGTCCCGATCCTGGTCTCGTCTACCAACGTCGCACCGCCCGTCCCGGAAGAACCACCGTAGTGAACACCAGCGTGTGTCGGCCCGTCCTTGTCGTGACGGATCCACCAGCCGAAATACACGTAAGATGCGTCCTTCATTTGAAGCATCGCGCCTGGCGAAGGCGTGAAGGTCCACGTTCCTGCCAGAGTGATTCCATCATCGCTGAAGGCTGCAGTGCAGGCGCCTGCCGTGCATTGGTAGGTGCCGGAGGCTCCCATATACGTACCCGCGAATTTGCGCTCGTCTACGTCGTAGGTCTTTGTACCGGTTGTCGGGAACTTGGAGCCGCCGATGTCTTCGTCGGCGTCCGTTCCAAGCGAATAAACGTCTTTCCCGTCGTTGGCAGTTGCTTGAGTCAGACCGTGAACTGCCTCGCCAGCCTCGCCGACGAAAGGTACACGCTTGGCCGCATCTGAATTGGAATAGTATCTTGCGGTACCAGTAGTCTTGTCGTCACCGCTGCCGATCATTCCAGCGTAGTTCATACCCTTCCAGCTTCCAAGCGATCCTGCCGAGTCACCAGCTTTAAGGGTGATCGCGTCGGTTTGATCGGCACCAACGGTGATTGCGGGAATTCCGGTCATGGTCGCGTCTGTCACACCAGCGCCCGCCATGATGGCTTTCTTGAGCGCCCTAGCCTTCATGGTCATCTCTTTGTCAGCCAGTGCCTTGGCGTTGTCCATGGCCGTCTTTCGATCCGCTTTCGCAGCTGTCAGCCGACTCGCGAGCGCATTGACCGTGCCGGTGTTCGCTGTTTTCTCTGCGTCCGGAACGTCCTTGGCGGCCGTGATCGCGTTTCTGGCTTCCGTGATTGCTGCGTCAGCGGCGCCCACAACCGAATCGGCGGAATCGTCTTTGACCGCAGCCACGGCGGTTTCGGCCTTGCCGATTGCGGTTTTGATGGCATCGCGCTGTTCCGTCTGCCGTTCCTCCAGCGTCGGTCCCGAATCTGTCGACGGTGTACCGCCACCGCCTCCGCCACATGCGGCGAGGATCGGCAGGATGCCGAACACCACAATGGCGTGTTTGAGTGTGAGTTTCATCACGTGTTCTCCATATTCTGGCCGCTTGATTCTGCTCGTGCGGCCTGTGCGATTGTCCTTGCCGTGTCCGGCAGGTCTTCAGGTCTTGAAGGATGCGAATTCAGCCGCATTCCTCGTTGTTTCGGTCCAGACTCAGAAGGACAGCGCAATCCCGGCGGACCAGCTGTTCGAGCTGCTGTCACCTTCCTTCGAACTTCCCGCTCCGATCTGGAACGTCGCGCCAGCTCCGAGGCTATACGAGGCCGCAAATCCGACGCCGTTCTTGTTGGGCATGCCGTCGGTCTTGTTCTGGCCGCCGTTGACCGCGAAGGACACGTCACCCAGCGTATAGGACAGACCGGCACCCGCGTGACTGGAGTCCGCACCCATGCTGTCGGACGTTCTCGACATGCTGACACCGAAGCCCAGTCCGCCGGCCAGGGAAGCGGACAGGCTTGCACCGGAGATGTTCTTCATGTCCGATCTCTGATGACCGGCGCCCAGGCCGAGCGAAGCGCCGGCAAATTCGCCGGACCAGCCAACGCCGATCCCATGGGCTGCAGCGACGTCGTCGTCAGCGCCGTCGCCATTCATGTCGTCGTTTTGCGTCGAGAGAGACAGACTGATGTCGCCGATGCTGTAGTCGTAGCGGACGATTTCGCCGCCGGCATCGAGCCCCTTGTTTCCGCCGGGGCTCCAGCCCGCGTGGTCGGTGCTGTCGTCGGCGATGGACGTCCCGGCCGGGACTTCGAGCATGGCCTTGTCAAACGCGCCGTCGGTGTCGCCAATCGTCAAGGTGCCGAACACGCCGGAGATGTTGATGGCGCCCGAGGTTCCGCCAGCCCGATAGTTGCCGGCATTGTGGAAATCCAGGGTCGTTCCAAAGGACAGTCCGGTGTCTGTTTCACCAGACAGCGTGAACTTGACCCGTGCGTCGCGGTGGATCTGAGCGTCGCCGCCTGAACCACCGGTCACGCCGACTTCGGCGGAGCCGGACAAGGACACGTCGGCTGCCGCCATGCTGCCGCAGGTCACGAGAGCCGTTGTCGCAAGAATTGTGCGTTTCATCGATTGTCTCCATAGCTATGATTTCGGAGTTG
>JAPPHA010000095.1 GCA_028874915.1 Paracoccaceae bacterium | reverse complement strand
CTGTCGTCGCGTAGCTGCGGGCGAGGGTGACCGCGCGAGCGGCCTGTCCGTCGCGTTCCAGGGACGACACTGTGCGCTCGACGGCGACGAGGAGGCGTTCGACATCCAGGTCCATGGTATCTCCGTTTCGTCAGGCAGGCGACTATTTAAGTCCATGCCCCTGCGTACAGCGAATCAAGCCAAGTGGACAACGGCTCGGACCGCCGAAGAGGCCACAAACCGTCCGACAACAGCAAGTCGGAAGCCCGCCCAATGACGTCACGCCTCGACGAGAACGAACGCCGCCAAGTGTCCCGGCACTTCCGTCCCCGCATGCGACAACTGTCACCCGCGGTGCGGCGACCGTTGTGCGGCCCGATGACCGCTTCCTATCTGCGCCAACGGATTTTCGCTGAAGAGAACGACGTTGGGTGGGAGCCAATGTCTCAAAATCCGGTTGCGACGATGTGGACCGGAAGTAAGATATGCCTTGGATTGGAGGCAAGAAATGTCGTGGATCGGAAGCGGGATTCTGATCGCCTGTATAAAACGTACCTTTGGGCGGGTCCCAGACAGTGGCTGAATCGCCAAATCTGGTCCTCCGAGCTTTCGGCCGTTCCCTATTCTGTTTTCGGTCTACGGCAACGGCCCTGGCCCTCGCTCCAATGCTGATCCTGGCCAGTAACGTCGCCGCCAACGACGACCATGTCCGGTTTCTCGATCGCCTGAATCCGGGAGTGTCGGGCCTGCAGGCCTGCGCATCATCGGCATCCGGGTCCACGGTAGCCGGCGCGGCTTTCTCGACAGTCGCCCGTTGCACCGCCGATCGGGCATTTGCCGGGGCACTCGACGAGGCCCTGCACCTGGTTGAGGACCAGGGGCAAACGGTGTTCGGGGAACGCTTCCGAATCAACAACCGGCTGGGTCTGTCCGCAGGCAGCCGTGGGCTCCGGGGCGAGCTCGATGCCGTAGTGCCGCTCATGGGTTTTTCTTCCGGCAATCACGACGAGAGTGCGAGGCGAGCGCTTTTCATGCAGAGCGGGTTGACCCGCTGGACGGATGACCAAGGTTTCCGGCGCAGCGACGTCCGTCATGGCCTGGTGCATCGTTTCGCCGGATCCGACAGTCTGGAGGGCGGCATATTCGGGCTGTGGGTCTTTGTTCAGCAGAATCTTGAGCGCGGGCACGAGAGGTTTGTGACCGGAATGGACTATACGGGGCGCTGGGGAACCGGCTCATTGAACTACTTCGTGCCGACGACGGACTGGCTGCCGGGGCGTCGGGGCTACGAGGAGCGTGCCCTTGAGGGCATGGAGCTTGACCTGCGGTTCGACGCAACCAGCACCATCACCCTGAACGCGGCGACGGGGCGTTGGGAAGCGGCGAATGGTTCTGCCGACTGGAGGACACGGTCCCGGCTGGGCCTGGAATGGCGCCCGCATCCGCTGCTGCGTATCGGGAGCAACTGGGCCGACCCGGGCTTCGGGGACGATACGCTGAATGTTCGGGCAGAGGTTTCCATTCCCCTGGGCGGTACGACGCGCGAACGCCCACGTTGGCAGGGCTTGGGCTATGCAGGCGGCGGAACGGCCGTGAGTTCCGAGGATGTCTGGCGTGCGGTCGATACGGTGGGACGGATCGAGGTGGGGGAACGGTCTGTCGAGACCATTTCGGGTCTGTCCGTTTCTGGAGTCACAACCCGCTTCCTCCAGGACAGTGTCGGAACCGGAGACACGGTCCGTGTGGAAATCTCTCTGTCGTCTCCCGCATCGACGGATACAGCATTCAACGTTCGCCTGGTTCCGGGCAGTGGCGAGAATCCGGCCGTTCCGGGCGAAGACTACGTCGACGAGACGGTGGAAGTGACCATCTTCTCGGGCGAGACCAGCGCAGAAGTGACCTTCCAGCTCATTCACAACCCTTCCCTCCAGACCGCCCGTTCGCTCAGCGTGGCGGTCGATCCCGTGAGTTGACGGGACGGGACCAATGCGTGTGACCGGAATCGGCATGGGAAACGCAATCCGTTCCCGGAATCCCCTTCATGTGATCGTGCTCGTCTTCGTGGTTGCCATGACCCTTGCAGGATGCGGAGGCGGCGGGACGCCTGTGTCTACGAAACCGCCCCAAATCCCGATCTTGCCTGACGATCACAGCGACACGAGATCGAACGCCACGGCACTCGCAATCGGCGGCTCGGAACCCGGAGAGATCGAAACGGCCGGAGACGACGACTACTTCCGCATGAACGTGACCGCGTCCGGCACGTTGACGGTCTACTCGGCAGGCAACATTAACACGGTTGGCGAACTCCAGGACAGCAGCGGGACCGTCTTGGCATCCGACGACGATGGCGGAACCGACACCAATTTCCGGATCGAGCACGATGTCGGCCCGGGGACGTACTTCGTGAAAGTCGGCGGCTTCGGAGCAGCCACCGGGAACTACGTCGTGCATTCGAGCTTCGCTCCCAAGTCGGTGCCACCCACAAACCGTTCTGACGAAGCAGACACCCCGGGAGGGGCTTCCACCATCGTCGCGGGGCAGCAAGTCACCGGATATTTTGATTCACCAGGAGACGTTGATTATTTCCGTTTGCCGCTCTCCGGGCCAAGCCTGGTCACTCTTGAGATCGACGTTCCCCTGGGAACTGAAGTCACTGTGCTGGACGAAAACGGACGTGTATTGGCTACGCATATCATTGGACAGGCAACTGGATCCGGCGCCGGTCCGATTGCATTGTCGGCTTCCGTCCAACCGCACCCTCAAGTAGCGGTTGCCCTTCCGGCCATTCTTGCAGCAGGCAAGTGGATCACGATCAGGATTGCTGCCATTGCCGCCAACAAGGTAGCGATCCAGCGCGCCCTTTACGTTTTACATGCCACTGCTGCAGTAATAACTTCCAGACAGATTATCATTTTCGTAAACGACATCAACCTGACAGTCGACGCGGGCGCGGATCTTACACAAAATCTTTTTCCATATCTCGAATGCCGTTTTCGGGACGGTTTCGCAAAGATTGAGGGGTGCGAATTCGAATTCGAGGTCACTGGATTCGTGAGCATTGGTGCAAACCCTAGCGGTATACCTATAGGAGTTTCAATTCAGGGTGGCGTGCTTTATGTCAATGCGCCTTGTGAGACAAAAAATGAAACGTTTGAAGTGAGTTTCAGTGCGAGTGCCGAAATAGGCGACGAAAAAATCGCTGAAACCGGAAAGCTGAAGGTTACCGTAAAGGACTCGGAAGACTGCGACGACGAGTTGCGCGCTGGAGCCTATTTGTTCGCCAACAATCCCGTTGACGTCGAGCAACCGGGAATATTTGTGTCGGTTGGGCTCCCGACCTTTGAAGAAAACAAAGCTGAAGTGACGCTAAGGTGCTCGGAGCGAAGGGGATCCAGTTCCTGCCTTGGAGCACTGCCTTTGTTCGAAGGGCAATGTGTTGCGGAGGCAGTTGGAGAGCATTTTATATCGGGAAGTAATTCGAAACTTGTGTATTTTCCAGGTTATAGTGGCACTTTCCTTTCGCATGGTACCCCAGAATTCAGGAACGGAAGTGCGAGAAAGGCGGAAGAATTCGCCTTGCACACATGTTGGACGGGTTCGTCGCCTGGCTCGGTGAACTGTTGGCTTCACTTGAATGGAGTATGCGGGTTTGGGTATTGGGCTGACGGTTGACGAAAAACTGAGAATGCCATTTTGTGACGGTTGAGATTCTGCCACTACGATCGCCGCCAGTCGTGGCGAGATCTGGAGTGACGACAAACTGTGGTGTTCGCTCCCAACCGAAACTGAAGCATAATTCCGTCCGGTGAAGCCTGCGTATGGTCCATGAATGCACTCCGTTTCGTGGCGTGATGGCCAAGGTCGAGATGCGAATTCGGTTATGTGTACCGTTGGTGTCGAGATTCGGCATGCAGCAACGCGAACCGATTTGCGTCCCGGCTGTGAGCAACGCGAATGATCGCCACGAAGAACTCGTCTTTGCAGACTTCGTAAGGAATACGACAACCGCCAACGCGGAGCCGGGGCAGACCCCGCAGGTTGCCCTTCCGCATGGTCCTGGGACGAAAGATGTCCGCCAGGCGGTCGACAGCGGTCACTATACGATTCTGGTCTGACCCGGCCACACGCTTCCGTTCTTTGGCGACACTTTCCGCAATCTGTATTGAGTAGTTCTGGCCTGACCTGGTCCCAATCCAGTAATGGATCGCTGGGGTTGACGAGCCGGTCGATGGCGGCGGCGAGAATGTCGAAGACGTCCAGGTCATGCTCCACAGCAGGACGGATGATGTCCGGAAGGCTGTGGCGGAGTTGTTGCACCAGCGAATCACCTGCATCCACAACTGGATCGGACATTCACGCCGTCACCCGTTGAGACATGGCGATTCGAACTTTGGCAAACGGAATTGATATTACATTTCGAAAATCCTGTCGGAGTGTCAATTCCGCTCGCGATTTGGCTGTGCCGCCGACAGAAGCGAAACGAATCGTGGAGCGGACGGGTTCCAAGGCCCTCAAGATGCTTCTCCGAAATCTTTCGGTTCTCACACTCCGTGGAAATTTGCAGAGGCGACCCTTCGGACCTCCCGTCATGCGATCGTCGGAATGACCTGACTGCAAGCACCACCGCAACGGGCACCTCTTTTGGGCCAGGTGCTGCATTGAGTGTCTCTCCTGTCCCGGTTCAATGTCTCGGTCGACAGTTTCGGACTTCCGATGCGGAAAGTGGTGCTCAAGGGCCGTTGGCATCTACTTGGTTCCGATCAAGCCAGGCCCGTCGTGGTTGCTGAGCGGTTGCCTGCTTGGCGCCAAGCGATCGACTCGGCGCTCGCCATGAACGATTCGTAAACGGCCTTTCCCGCGGTCATCGCGGTTTTGTCCATTCCGGTCCTTCATTCGGGAACTTGATTTCAAGGATCCCGTCCCGCCTCCCGCTGCTGACCATGAGCAGGTCGACCCTCGGGATTACTCCGCCACCAGCTCTTCCACGACGGCGTGGGATCCAGGGATTTTCGCCAGGAATCATCACGACTCCGACATCGCGCCCGGATCGGCATCATGCCGGGTCAAAGTGAATACGAAGCCGGGTTCCGGTTGCCCGCGCCACTTTCTCCAGCGTACGGGTCGTGGGGTGCACACGTCCGCTCTCCAGCCGCGCGACCACAGACTGGGTCGTGGCCATGCGTTGGGCCAGTTCGGCCTGAGTCAGCTGCGCCCCCGCACGCACCTCGATGAGTGTACGCGCCAGCGCAAACTCCGGACCGAGTCGGTCGTATTCCAGCCGGTACTCCGGATCGCGGCTCCATGCCTCGTGCAGATCGGCCAATTTGGTCATCACCTCACCTCCTCCGCGCGTTTCAGCGCCAGTTCGATCTCTCGCCTCGGCATTCGCTGGGTCTCATTCACGAACACCCGTACCGCAACGACCCAACGGTACCGCGAGGTGAAGTACGGCGCTCGTGAAATGCCGTCTCGGCCGACCAAGTGCATCTCCTACAATGGGCTCAGTCGAATGCCGCACACGCGGCGCATCCTAGACATTATGGATTGACCTGTTCTGGCCTTGAGACCGTGGGTTATTCTCGAGGTCAGGAATGAACTGCCGCTCGAGAACAGAGCGCACATCAAGGAGAACAGGTCATGTCAGAGTATAGCGCATTTGTCGGGCTGGATGTCCACAAGGAGACGATCGCCGTCGCTGTCGCCCGGGCCGGTCGTGAAGAGCCGGTCTGTCGCGGGCTGATTTCCAATCGCCGCACGTCGCTGCGCCGGCTGATCAGGAAGCTGAGTCCGGACGGTGCGGCCATCAGTTTTGCCATGAAGCGGGTCCGTGCGGATATGGCGTGTATCGCGAGATCGTGGAGACCGGACACGACTGCGCGGTCGTGGCGCCGAGCCGGATTCCCCGGGCCGCCGGGGAGCGGGTGAAGACGGACCGCCGGGATGCGGTGAAGCTGGCGCGTCTGCACTGATCGGGGGACCTGACCCCGGTCCGGGTTCCGGGCGAGGAACAGGAAGCGATGCGGGACCTGACCTGGGCCCGGGAGGACATGAAGGTGATCGAGTTGAAGGCCCGCCAGCGCCTGGGCGCGTTCCTTCTCCGCCACGAGCGGATTTATCCCGGACGGTGCCGGTGGACGCAGGCGCATTTTCGCTGGCTGGAGAAGCAGAAGTTCGCATCTCCGGTTCAGCAGGTGGTGTTCCAGGAATATGTCGACGCGGTTGTGGAGGCGCGGCACCGGGTGGCGGGCCTGGAAAGGGAGATCCGGTCGGCCGTCGCCACCTGGTCGTTGCGCCCGTTGGTGGAGGCGCTGATCAGCGTGCGCGGCGTCAATGTCCTGACGGCGGTCACGGTGCTGGCCGAACTCGGGGACATCACCCGCTTCGACAGCCCGCGTCAGCTGATGGGCTTTCTGGGCCTGGTTCCGAGCGAACACTCCTCGGGATCCCGCCGCCGGCAGGGCGCGATCACCAGGACCGGCAACAGCCATGTCCGCCGGGTCCTGGTGGAGGCCGCATGGTCGTACCGGCACCCGGCCCGGAAGACGGCGCATCTGCAGAGAAAGGCGGCGGCGGCATCGCCCCGGGTTCAGGCGCTGGCCTGGGCGGCACAGAAACGGCTCTGCGCCCGGTTTCGTCACCTGTTCCAGGCCGGCAACAGAGCTCATGGCGAGACGGCGAGCTGGAGTACGCTGTGGGACATTCTCTCGGGCCAGATCCGGGTCACGGCCTGTTTTCGTCGTGCCGACGGACACATTGTCCACATCCGCAGGGCGACCCGGGCGGAGCCTCGGCAACGGAAGATCTACGAGGCGCTTGGTCTTGACTCCGAGCCCGGAAAGATGCGGAGGATGGCTGCCTGATGGGTGGGCGATGTCCCACGGGGCACGGCCCGTAGTGCCATAACCGCCGCTTCAGTCGGCACATGCCCCTGAAAAACAGCCATCTTTTTTTGGTGTGCGTTAAACATGGGTCAAGGCGAGACCTGAGGTCAAGACAGTTTCCCGCGTCCCGCTCCCGACCGAAATTGGATCATTGTTCCGCCTGACCATGCCGGTATTTGGTCTACGTCCGGACTCTGTTTCGCGGCGTGGTGGCCAAAGTCGAGCTGAAATTGCGGATACGTGCACCGTTGGTGCCCGGATACGGAGTGCGGCAGCAAACACCGATGAGCGTCCCAGCAGCGACCAACACGAATGATCAGCACGACGAGCTCATCTCCACAGACTTCATGAAGAACAAGACAACTGCCGCAGCGAAGCCAGCGCAGACCCAGCAGTTCGCCCTTCGGTTTTTCTAATCTGCATTAACGATGTTTAATTTGCATGAGATGCGCTCTTCACTAGTCCTTGGACAATGACCGAGGTTCCTGGTCGTTGATGCAAAACAGGTGTCCAGTCGTTTGACGGTTGTGATTCCGTCGCTGTCGCTGCCATCGCGCGGCCTCGGGACGCGAGACTGGATCAATGGGCAGGGCATCGACACGGCAGGGAATCGAACTCTCGGACGCGGAACGCGAGCGCCTCGAAGGCATCATGAACAACCCGCAGACTCTTCGGAAACACGCCTGGCGCGCCCATATCATCCTCGAACTCGGCGCCGGCTGCGGGCTTGTGGAGACCATGCGCCGGACGGGGATGTCCAAGCCCACCGTCTGGCGCTGGTGGGACCGCTTCCTCGCCGAGGGCGTCGACGGGCTTCTCCATGATGCCACCCGTCCGCCGGGGCGGAAGCCGATCCCCGAGGACCGGGTGAAAGCGTTGATCGCCCTGGCGATGTCGCCGCCGCCGCCGCATGCCAGCCACTGGACGCTGAAGGCCCTGGCCGAGGCCATGGGCGGGATGGTCATCGCAGCGGTGCGCAACATTCTCAGGAGACGCGGCCTGCAACCGCACCGGGTCAAGACCTTCAAGGTTTCCCGGGACCCGCGGTTCGAGCCGAAGATCACGGACATCGTGGGTCTTGACGTCGATCCGCCCGATCATGCCGTGGTTCTCTCGGTGGACGAGAAGACGCAGGTCCAGGCGTTGGGGCGCACGCGGAAACCGCTGCCGATGACGGAGGGCCATGCCGAGACACGCACCCGCGACACCAGGCGCAACGGCACCACCTGCCTGATGGCGGCCCTTGACGTGGCCACCGGCACGGTCGTCGGCCGGATGGTCCCGCGTCACCGCTCGCAGGAGTTCCC
Organism: Paracoccaceae bacterium; assembly: GCA_028874915.1. Taxonomy (GTDB): domain Bacteria; phylum Pseudomonadota; class Alphaproteobacteria; order Rhodobacterales; family Rhodobacteraceae; genus JAPPHA01. The sequence continues at coordinate 9,114 of JAPPHA010000095.1, read as the reverse complement.
GGCCTTTCTCGACCCCGTCGCCTCCGGCATCGATCCCGCGACCGAGGTTCATGTCATTCTCGACAATGTGTCCTCGCACAAGTCGGCCGAGGTGCATGAATGGCTGAGGGATCGTCCCCGCTGGAGCTTTCATTTCACGCCGACCTCGGCGTCTTGGACGAACGCTGTCGAGGGATTCTTCGCCAAGCTCACCCGGCGTCGGCTCAGGCACGCGATCTTCGACTCGCTGGACGAGTGCATCGATGCCATCGATGCCTTCATCGCCCATCACAACGCCAAGGAAGCGCGGCCTTTCACGTGGAGCCGGCAACCCGGGGATCTCACAGGGTCGTGGAAACGCGGCTATCGAACGATCGAGACCAGTCGATAGAGTCACGGGTCAAAATGGGAATCAAATGAATGAGGCGATCCACTAGTGAAGCGTATTTGCAGCACTGACCGCTGCCTTGAGCATCATGGATTCAAACAACCGCGCTTGCGCGCAGAGACGCATCAAGGAAACGCAGGCAAGGGAGGCCGGCATCTCTGGGTGGCAACAGCTCGGAACCGCACGGTCCGGGTGGAGGACATCATCGCGGAGCCACCGGCGTTCTACAGCTTGCCACCGAAACACCACCGCCACGAAAAGTCGACAACCATGCCGCCACGCATCAGTGAAGACATCACGCGCTGGGTTCAGGTGGTTCGGGAGACTCCAAACGTGGAGAATTGCCCGCGTTTCGTGCGAGCGCCAGATGTCGAGACTTGTGAAGACTGGTCGCAGCCCAACCGATACCCAAACATGGGCCACTTGCCCGAGCACCGTGCACCGGAGTCACTTCCCCGACGCACACAGCCGACGTCGCACGCGAACTCGAGTTCGCCGTAACTCAGGAGTTCAAAATGAAATATCTAAAGCTAGATCACATGAGAGAGCTGTTCGAGGGGCTGCTCAGACTGCGAGTAGAGAACTTTATTGCATTTGCGATAGTTGCTTATTTCTCCGGTTGGCTCTACGTCAACTACTTTTTCTCCGAGTTTGGAATAAATCGATCAAGTTTTTCGTTCGATCATTACACCGTGTTTGTCTATTTTTTCTATGTTTTAATCAAGGTACCCGAATTCGTTCTTGCGATCTCACCCAACTCGTTTTTCGGGGCAATGGCGTTAATCGGAGCGGTTTTAACTTCTACAATCAGGTTTACCACTGCTCGAATTCCTGTTTTGGATGTCGCACAACGAGCTGTCGTGATTTCGTTGATCTTTGGATGTATGTTCTTTTTCTCAATAGATGCGGGGCAACGTGATGCCCGGAGCGTAATTGACGAAAGGAACGCACGTGCAGTGTCCGTCGTCTTTACGAAGGAAATTGAAGAGGCGTATGCAAAGCAATTCACTCCTCTTCACGCCACGTTTGTATTGTGTGACCTAGCCGCTGCAAGTGACCAAAATGCTCTCGCGCTTGTTTGGCGGAGCAGTGATGAAACTCTTTTGTTGCGTTACGAAACCACAGAGGGTGCTGATCGAGAGGGTCCTATTGCTACTTATCGGATCCCGAATCAATTCATCGCGGTCATCGAATCGAAATTGGATAATGCCAATGGGAGCGAGGGTTTGGTCCAACGGGTCGACTGTATGGCCAAGGCTCACAAGGTACACAGCCAAAAGGATGCTAAAGAGGAGGAAGACGATGCGAATCAAACGAAAGAGCGTGAACTTGTGGATGAATAATGCGGTCTACGCATTGGCCTGTTTGTGGGTTGCCTGTATTCCTGTGGCCGGCAGCAGCGCAGAATACGATCTGGTCCGTGACGAAAATGGTAGAGTGTTGGGGATGAACTACGTAAAAGACGGCAACATAACGCGCGGCGAATTGGGTATTCATCGCAGTACCAACTTTCTCCTGTTCGTACCTTGTCAAGGATTCAACATTCGGTTTGGTGAGAACTATTTCCGCCGGCGGGTGAACAATTGTAGCAATCGTCTGGCATTGTGGCCCGAAAACTTGCTGACGTACATCACTTTGTCGTTGTCAGGTCCGATAACGCTAACGGGTCCGAAGACCAATTGCGGGGCATGTATGGAAAGTCCTTTCGCGGACTTCCAATTACCTGAAGGTGTTGAGATCATTGGCGGGGATGTGCTCAATCAGATTGCGGAGAATTTGGATCCTCGGGATGGTTCGACAGAACTAATGGAATTGGTGGGAGAGAGAATGGGGCTCGGTCCGACAGGCACTGCGATGCCGGGCCAGATTGGAACGGACGGTGGTGGAGGTCTTCCTGCAGGAATTGGTCAGGGTGGAAACGGAGGCGGTGGATTCGGCGGCGGTGGGTCCGGCGGCGGCTGGTGAGGTTGTAATTCACGAGCTCGACTGTGTGGGTGGTGTGCACTGGTATGGCCGTTGCATTCCAACTTGATTGAGTGGCGTCATTTTTTCATTGCTGCAACGGCGGTGGTGTCGCCGACAATTCGGACGTCCGGGATCTCTGCGATGCGGCGACTCGGTACGATTGTAACACTGCTCGAGATGGCGCTCCATCGCGCGAATGGCGAATTGTTCACGCCTGCGTGGTGTATGCTCGCGACGAACGGACAATGCCGGACTGGTTCCGTGTCTATGGCGAGCGACATCGCATCGGCGTCACCTTCGTGCTGCTGCGGCAGAAATGTGCGAACGAACACACAACCGCCATCATCGCGTGCATGGCCAGGGTTATCGTCCTGACGCGGCCAGACCGACGCTTGCGTCAGGTGCATCCGGCGGTGCCAGGCGTTCGACCAGAGAGATCACTCGAGAGGGGAGCCCTCTCATCGCCGAGGAGGCCGTCACACGCACGTCGGCATTACAAGGTTGTCGACATCGACCATGGCCAACAATTGTCCGCTCAGCCGTCGGACGCGTCTAGGAGGAAGTGTTCGATGGCGTTGGCATAGTAGCGCAACATGTCCCGTTCACGTTCATTTGCGCGGTACAACCCCTCCGACTCTGTCACGAAATGCCGGAGTGCCAGCATGCGTGTGCCGACGGTGACAGCGTAGTCGCGATCGGCCCGCGGTATGTGCACATAGGCGCCCCGCTTCTCCAACCTGTCGATCAGCGTCTGTGTCCGCCTTTTGATCTCCAGGAGATCGATCGCCTCGCTCTCCGACTCGACGAACACCGACGCAACCAGAGAGACCGGCAACACCGGGATCGCCGCTGCAACGGCTTGCAGCAGTTCGCCGCCGAGCCGCTCCACGGCTGCGTGGCGGGCTTCCGGTCCCAGCGCGCGAAAATCGATCCCGTGGTCTTTCGCATATTCGCGCATGGAGATCGGCGTGGCGAAGTTCACGCAGGCATAGCCGAAACGGTACCAGCGCCGTTGGAGAATGAGGCTCACGTTGTGGGCGACGAAGCGGAGCGCGGTGCCCAGCACCCGCAACCTGCCGCGTGCGGGTTCGCCGGCGACGGGCTGGCGCACCAGCATGCGGTCCTCGAGCACGCGGTCGTAGTTGATCCCCACCGGCACAAAGACGACATCGCGAGCGCCCTCCGGATCGAAGGAGGAGACCATGTAGCCGATCAGGCCGACCTTGGGCTTGCGCAGGCGGCCGTCCCTGCTGAGGCCGCCTTCGGGATAGACGGCCTGGACCACGCCGTCGGCGGTGGCCGCCTGCACGTAACGCGCAAGCACCTGACGGTAGAGACGGCTGCCGGAGCCGCGGCGGACGAAGTAGGCGCCAAGCGAGCGCACCAGCGTCCTGAGCGGCCAGACCTGCGCCCACTCGCCGACGGCGTAGCTCAGGGCAGAGCGATGCGCGGCCATGTAGGCGACGATCACGTAGTCCATGTTGCTGCGGTGGTTCATCACGAAGACAACGCTGGCGCCGCGTTCGATGCGGGCAAGCGCCTCATCGTCTGAAAATCCCAACCGTACGCGGTAAAGGAGCTGCACGGCGCGCCGCGCGACGTAATAGCCGATGCGGAAATAAGCCCAGGCGTTGAAGGACGGAACGATCTCGCGGGCATAATGATGGACCTGCCGGCTCAACACTTCGCGCGGGATACCGGTGGCCTCGGCCTCGGCCTCGATCGCTTCCATGATCTGCGGATCGTGTCTGAGCCGGTCGATGAGCACGCGGCGCCGGGTCTGCTGGAACGCCGGGATTTGCAGTTCCAGCCGTACATTGACCTCCTCGATCATGCGGTTGAGGCGGCGGCGCAGGAACCAGCGCGCCCCGGGCATCAGGATCCGGTCCAGCACTGCCCAAAACGCCAGTGCACCCACCAGGGCGATGACCCAAAACGGCAGGGTGATTGAGCCGGTCATGCTCGGCTCCTGAGAGCAGAAGCGCAGAATGTCATGTGCGCCGGGTTCACCCGGTAGTGGACCGACCCGACGACATCACGTTTGCGGCTGCGGCCGGTCCCAGGGTCTCGGCAACGCTCCAAGCACATCGTTGATCGCTTGATCGGAGATCTCCTCGGCACCGGCGACAATGACGACGAACCCGCGGGTCCGGTCGTCCACGATCTCGTCAACCCTCACACCCAGACCGGAAGAGGCCAGCGCATCTCCATATACGCGTGCGATGGCTGCCTTGCGAAGATCCGGCTTGAAGACCTTGCCCACAATCGTTTTTGGCATGGTCTCGAGGATCTCGATGTGAACCGGCGCAGCGGCCTTTTCGCTGATGTTGTCTCGGGCGAATTGCACCAACTCGTCCGCTGAAACCTCCCCGCCATGCATCAATTCCACAAAGGCGCATGGGAGTTCGCCCGCACGTTCGTCAGGCTGTCCGACAGCTCCGGCAACCGCAACGTCAGGGTGAGCCGCCAGGACTTCCTCGATCGTTTCCGGATCAATGTTGTGGCCACCTCGAATGATCTGGTCCTTTTCCCTGCCGGTGATCCAGAGATAGCCTTCGGCATCACGCCGGCCAAGATCACCGGTGCGAAGAAACCGGCCATGCGCATAGAGGTTTCTGTTTCGGTCGCGGTCCGTATAGGTCTCGCCCGGATTCACGCCCGGGCTCGAGACGCAGATCTCGCCGACTTCGCCCACCTCACATTCGGAGATGACGTCGCCGTCCTTGTCGAAGCGAAATATCCTTGCGTCAACATAGGGAAAGGGGAACCCGACGGATCCGATTCTTTTCTCGCCCGCAGGAGGATTGACCGAAATCAGGCAGGTCGCCTCCGTCAGCCCGTATCCTTCGAGGATGGCCAACCCGGTTGCCTTCTCGAATTGCCTGAACGTCTCAACCGGCAGGCTCATGGATCCGCAGAGTGCCATCTTGAGGCTGGAATGGTCGGCATCGACTGGCCGCTGAAGCAGCTCCGCCACGGCAGTCGGGACAACGACCGTGAAGGTCGTCTTCCAGCGCTCGCAAAGCTTCCAGAAATTGTCGAATACGCCTTCGCCCCGAAATCCCTGGGGTGTCACCAGGACCATGTGCGCACCGGAGCCCATGCACCCGCTCCAGACCGGATAGGCCGCGAAAACATGAAACAGGGGCAACGGACACATGACGATGTCTTCCGGCCCGAGGAGCAACGTCGTCGCCAGCCAACCATTGTAGAGCACTCCGGAATGCCTGTGCTGCACGATCTTCGGTGACCCGGTCGTTCCACCCGTATGGAAATACGCACAGAAATTGTCATCGCCAGGCTCCTCGAATTCCAGTGCATCACCCTTCGCACCGGCAAGAGCGGAATTGAACTGCAGGACACGTGCGCCGTGGGAAACAGGAGTCTTGGGGCGCAGGATCGGAATCAGGAACCGGAGCGGCCCCGAAACATGCGGGAGCAGGTCGACTTCGACCAGGGTCTCGACCCCGGGAGACATCGAGACTGCGTCCGCCGCCTTCTGGGCGACGTCCGCTTTCGGAAACGACCTGAGCGTCACAAGGACCTTCGCCCCCGACTCCTTCAGGAGAGCCGCGATCTGGGAAACCTCGAGAAGCGGATTGATCGGATGAACGATTCCGGCTGTCATGCCGCCAAGAAGGCAGACCAGGGTCTCGGGCGTCGTCGGAAGCATGTAGGCAACGACGTCGTCCTTCCCGATACCGAGGGACCGAAAGAGGTTGGCTGCACGAGTGACCTGGTCCGTCAATTCCGACCACGTTAGGGTCGACGCCATGTACCCGGGATCCGACTTGAGCTGGAAACTGACTGCGGGTCCGTCTGGAACGAGATCCTTCGTTGCGCACAGGCGTTGATAGACTGTCCTTTCGTCCCAGCGGTCCTCGAATGCCATTTCCTCTTCGATGGCCGTCATATCCGCCAGGCTGGAAATGCTGACGTTCTCCATGGACCCGTCTCCGCAGTCGCCTGAATGGGACAAAATCACAGAACATGTTCTCTTGGCAACCAAGCAGGAATCGGGAACAGGGCTTTCCCGTGTTAAGGACTCTTGACAATTTGCTGTCGTGTTTCCAGCGGCTTCGGTTTCTTGCGGGCTATGGCGTTGTCGCCCTGCCATCCGGCACGACGATGATGGTGCCGAAGATGTCTTCGGGCCGACCCCGCCAGGGTTCCGTGTCCGGAACGTGGTGGTGGCTGTCACATTGATCTTGAACCGGATTCTTCTCACCGGGGATCCGAAGCTTTGGGAACGGGGTTCGGTCCTCCGCGGTCTGGAACATAGCGTTGCATATCGCGTTGCAACCCGCGATGGCTGGTCAAGCGCAGGCAGCCACGGCCCAGGGAGTCACCCTGTCGGGCATAGCCTCAAGACTGCCCTGCGACGGGAACAGCGCCCCGGTGATCCCGAAGTGACTTGGAAAACCGTGTTCTCGACCAGGTGGATCCGGCCGTGGCTCTTCCGGCGCTGCTGTCACAATGCATGTCACGCGCCCCTTTTCCATTCCCATTACGGCGTGGTCCGCCGTTCCGGTTATTGGCTGGGAAAGCGTCACCTGACACTCTCCCCGCTGGTTCGGCCGGGTTCGGCCCCGATCAGACAGGTCCGCACCAGTGCAGCAACGATAGCAAACAATCGTTTGTTACACATTCCCCGAAAAGCAAGTGCATTTGGAACTACCGAGGCGCCAACGACGCTTAAACCCGGCGCCCGAGGCCTTCGGCAAGCATCATGGTCACAAGCATGTTGAGAGACACGCCTTCATGGTCGGCGCGGCGTGCCAATGCGGCGTGAAGTGACTTCGGCACACGTTGCCGCCATTGGCCGCCATAAACGTCACCGGACGCGGGGATTGGTCGTCCAAGCTCCCTCAAGGTGTTCCGATAGGATTCCAGCGCGTCGGCACCTTCCGCCATGGCTTCTTCCGGAGTTTCTCCGTCAGCGATGCAACCGGGATATTCGGGAAACTCGATCAGGTATCCGCCCCCTTCCTCCTGCTCAAGTGGGCGCATCTCAAAGCGTGGAAGTTCATTTGTCATCGTTCTCTCCTGCCCGATCGATCAATTCGAGGAACCGCTTGATGTATACTGCCTTGATAGTCTTGTGTGCAGGCACCGTAAGGGGCGTGACACCAGGATAGGTGAATGTGACGTGACTGGTTCCCGGCTGCCTGCCGCCAGTCAATACCATTTCGGACCGCCAGGGTCTTGAGTTCATCGATACTCCAGTCGTCGCGAGGGTTGTTTCGCATTCGAGCAATCAGTTTTTGGGCTTTGCTCATAGCCTGATGGTATCATATATGGGTCTATTCGCAAGACAGGTCAGGGTGCATCCCAATTTCTTTGTATTGATTGATTCGGACAGTTTTTTTGCACCGAGGTGTTGCGTTGCGGGTGGCATGACGGTTTTGTCCTTTTGGACCCCGTGGGGTGATCAACGGCCGGAGACACGGCCGGGCGCCTTGACGGGAGTAATCGAGCAGCAGGGGTTTGAGGATTCATGGCACGTGCGCGGAAAAGAGGCATCCGGATACGGTTGCGTATCTGCAGAGCCTGAGCGCGGATGAGGCGGCGGTTCACCCGCCGCTGGTTCGCGCGCATGCAGACGGGTTCACCCGATACTGGCTGGAGGATGGCGAAGTTCGCTACCGTGACATTACGGTTGCGGAGTTGCCGCAACCGGGTGGCGGTTTGTCGGCTCTGGAGACGTTGCTGTCGGCGACACGGGAGCAGTTCGGGACCCTGCTGCCGAAGCTGACGGCGGAGGTAGGGCGTCCGGGACCGGACCTGGACAGCATCGAGCGGGCGCTATGGGACGGCGCGTACGCGAGCGGCGCCACGGCGCTCAAGGCGATCCTGGAGGATCTGGACAGGGGGCTCCCGAGCCCGTTCTGCGCCAACTGCGGCAAGGCGATGGCCTGTCATCTTCGCGATGGCAAGACCTTCATGACGCGCCTTGGTCCGGTAACGATTGAGTGGACCTACCGGTACTGTCGCGACTGCAAGAGTGGCCATTGTCCGCTGGACCGTGTCCTGGGTCTGGAGGGTGAGAGCCACACGCCGGAAGCTGCATCCCTGATGGCCGATGTTGTCGGGGATGCCGGTTACGGGATGGCGAGCCGCAAGCTTGCGAACCTCGCCGGTGTGACCATTCCGCCGAGCACGCTGCACAGGTGGGCGCTGAAGATTGGCAAGCAGGTTCAACGGTTTGAGCAGGAGATTGTCGAGCCCGCCGATCCGGCGGCGCCACGGCTGTACCTGGGTGTGGATGGCACCGGGGTTCCGGTGCGCAAGAGCGAGGTCGCGGGGGTCAAGGGCAAGCAGGAGGACGGCAGCGCGAAGACCCGCGTAGCCAAGGTCCTGAGCATCTACGCGGCCGAGCGTGTTCACCCGAAGAGCGGCGAGCCGGAGAAGGACCCGGGCAGCGAGACCCACAGCGGTCTCATCGACAGTGCCGCCGCCGTTGGCGGCGTCAGCCGGGGGTCGGCCTTTGCCGGGCGTCTGGAGCGTGAGATTGTCCGGCAGGGGCTGCGCGAGGCCGATGAGGTTGTGGTGATCTTCGATGCAGCGTCCTGGATCCGCAATGTCTGCGGGGAACTGCTGGCCGGTCGGATGGTCACCTTCATTCTCGACCTGTGGCACGCGGTCGAGTATGTGAGTGCCGCCTTGCGGGTGCTCTGTCCCGACACGGCGGAACGAAAGGAGCAACTGGAGGCGGTCAAGACGGAACTAAACGGAACTTCAATGAGAACAAAACGGAATCGACTTGACGCAAGTCCTTGATT
>JAPPHA010000067.1 GCA_028874915.1 Paracoccaceae bacterium | reverse complement strand
CCGGCTTCTTCGATCCCCTGCCACAAACCGCGGCCACGCCCTCGTCCGACTAGCCGAAACGGCGTATCTTGATGCTTGAATCGTTGCAGGATTTCCTGGCCTTCTCAAGGAATTCGGCGATGCATACAGAATCCGTTCAGTTGTGGCATGCGGAATCCGCATGAAGTGCCATGACAGACAGCGGATGACGGAAGCCGACGGTTTCGGGCTGAACAAGCGAAATGAAGTGTGACCCGGAAAGGTGACGCGGATTCTCCGACCGGCGCGTGGCACCGGGAGCCGGCCGTCGGAACCGTTGCCCTTTGGAAGCGCCGACCTCGCAGATTCACGACCAGGCCGTGACGAGAAACAATTCGCGGAATCGGGAACCGATGCCATGACGCCTGTCCTTCATTTCTCTCACGACGAGTTCGAGCGGCGTCTCAGGAAAACCCGATTGGCCATGGAACGCCTCGGAATCGACGCACTTATCGTGTCCGATCCATCCAATATGGCGTGGCTGACCGGTTATGACGGTTGGTCCTTCTACGTCCATCAGGCGGTTCTCGTAGGCGATGACGGCGAACCCCTCTGGCTGGGGAGACAGCAAGATCGAGCCGGTGCTCTTCGCACATGCCACATGCGACCGGACCGGATCATCGGCTACCCTGAACTCTACGTTCAGTCGACGGATCACCATCCGATGGAGTTCCTGGCGGACCGGCTCGCGGCTTTTGGCTGGGGGCATCGCCGGGTCGGCGTGGAATTGGACAATTACTGGTTCACGGCCAAGGCCTACAATGTCCTTTGCCGGCATCTCCCCGGGGTTCATTGGATCGACGCGACCGGGCTGGTCAACTGGCAGAGAGCAGTGAAGTCGCCGCGTGAACTTGACTACATGCGGAAAGCTGCGCGGCTGACCGAAAGGATGCACGGCCGCATCCGGGAAATCGCCGAACCCGGCGTGCGGAAATGCGACCTCGCCGCAGAGATTTACGAAACCGGACTCCGTTACGATCCGACCCTCGGCATCGGCGGCGACTATCCGGCCATTGTGCCCCTGATGCCGTCAGGAAAGGACGCGGCGGCCCCGCATCTCACCTGGACCGATGAACCCCTCAGGCCGGGAGAGGGCATATTTTTCGAGATCGCAGGGGTCCACAAACGTTATCACTGCCCCATGTCGAGAACGCTTTATTTGGGATCACCACCGAAAGCGATTCGGGAAGCCGAGGCAGCGGTCCTGGAAGGATTGGAGGCGGCCGTTTCCGCAGCTCGGGCTGGAAATCGTTGCGAGGATATTGCCGCATCACTCCACGGTGTCTTCAGAAATCACGGAATTCAGAAGGACGGCCGTTCAGGTTATCCGATAGGACTGTCCTATCCGCCAGACTGGGGCGAACGAACCATGTCGATCCGGCCTGGCGACCGAACCGTGCTCGAAGAGAACATGACATTCCACATCATGCCAGCCATCTGGGCGGAGACCTGGGGACTTGAGATCACCGAGTCAATTGTAATCGGCGCGGAAGGCGGTGAATGCCTTGCCCATGTCGATCGACCTCTGGTTGTCAAGGATTGAGTGCCGGCCAAGGTTTCACATGAGTCGACACGCGTCAGTTGCGAGACAAACGTGCCCGCAGCGTTCAACGAACCTGCACCCCGACTACTTCGTAAATGGTGTATGTACGGGCTCGCGCCGTCCACGGACGGCGAAATTGTCGGGACGGTACAGCCGTCTGTGACAACGAGGGCAAGGCGGTTGCTGAACGTAAGGCGGATCGGGACGATGACCTCCCGATTGCAGGGCGAGATCCGCGACGGACGAAAGCCCAAACGCCGGGTGTCGGTTCTCCGGAACGGGGCGAGCGGCACGGTGCGATCGTGAGACCGAGGCGAGGGTCGGTCAGAAAGTCGAGATCAAGGAACCGGTGATATCGCCCGTCCCGGTTCGAAACCGGCATTGTCGAAACTGCGAACTCGGGTGCACGACATGTGTCGGCAGAATTACCGGGTGTTATTGGCGACAGTGGACAATCCCGGTTTTCCGACGGTTGACGCACCCGACTCCGATAACTGGATGAAAGGAATCCGGTGGCCGATTCGTGGCCTTGTTCATCCAACCATGATCATGTGAATTGTCCCTGCCGTTAACGTTTGAGCGAACCATGGAACAGCTGTCGACCTCAGACAATTTTCCCGAAATCCGTGAGGCTGTCGCTGCGCTCTGCCGGGACTTTCCGGGATGTTACTGGCGTCGGCTAGATCAGGACGACGCCTATCCGTCCGAATTCGTGGCCGCACTCACGGAGGCCGGATTCCTGGCCGCCTTGATTCCGGAGCACTATGGCGGCGCTGGCCTGCCGCTGGCCGCGGCCGCGGTCATTCTTGAGGAGATTCAGCGGTCGGGCGGCAATGGCGCGGCCTGCCACGCCCAGATGTATACCATGGGAGTGATACTCCGGCATGGGAGCGACGAGCAGAAGGCGCGATACTTGCCGGACATTGCATCGGGCAGGCTTCGGCTCCAGGCATTTGGCGTTACCGAACCAGAAAGTGGAACCGATACGGCGTCGATCCGGACCGTGGCCAGACTGGACGGTGACCACTACCGTGTGACCGGACAGAAAATCTGGACCTCGCGCGCCCTTCACTCGGATCTCATGCTTCTCTTGGCGCGGACAACCCCCGAAGCGGATTCCCGGGCCGCCGGCCGGCGGACGGAAGGGATGTCGGTATTCCTCGTCGACATGAAATCGGCACAGGACGACGGGATGACGATCCGACCGATTGCGACAATGATCAACCACGCGACCACCGAGATCTTCCTTGACGATGTTCGGGTTCCGGTCGGAAACCGGATCGGCGCGGAAGGCGAGGGGTTTCGATACATTCTCTCGGGACTTAACGCCGAACGGATCCTGATTGCCGCTGAATGCGTTGGCGACGCCAAGTGGTTTATCGACCGGATGGTCGAATATGCGCGGAACCGGAAGGTCTTTGGGCGCCCGATCGGGCAGAATCAGGGGGTTCAGTTTCCGATTGCCAGGGTCTACGCGGCCATGCGGGCCGCCGAACTGATGGTTGGCGAAGCGGTCCGGCGGTACGATTCCGGCGCAGACTGTGCCGAACATGCAAACATGGCGAAACTGTTGGCGTCGGAGGCATCAGGGCATGCGGCGGATGCATGTCTGCAGACTCATGGTGGATTCGGATTCGCCCGTGAATTCGACATTGAACGGAAGTTCCGGGAGACCCGACTCTACCAGGTGGCACCGGTGCCAACCAATCTGATCCTTTCTTACCTCGCCGAGCATGTCCTCGGTTTGCCGCGGTCGTATTGACACCTGGCCCGGTCGCAAGACAACCGGATCGGATTCCGGAGACGCCGCATCCCGGTCGCCACATTCAGTCCTCTCGGGTCGGCCAAAACGTTTTCCGGAACCGGCAGGATCCTTGCATTGGCGGATGTCATTTTGAGAGACGGTTGATTCGGGAATTCGACTTTCAAACCGATGGGTCCGGATTTAGGCTGTGACGGGCGGCAAAACGGGAAACAGGGCGCATTGACATCAGCCCGTGATCGCTGACGGGCCCGATTCTCCAACGCGTGGCGCATTCCGGTTGTGACCGGTCCCCGTATGGGCCGTCGTCAGGAGATGCAAAAGGCTGCCTAGCGGCCGTCGGATTGGGAACAGGAGGCATCATGAGACTGAACGTTGCCACACAGGCAGACTTCGCCGCCATCGAAGCGGTCATGCCGCTTGAGGATCGCTTGCACGAAAGGACCGTCTACCGGCGCCTTGCGGCGACCCGGGACAATCACAAGGGCCGACCGGCGGTCAGCTTTCAGTTGAAGTCCGGTCCCAAGGACAAGGCGAGCACGCTGACCTGGTCGGAACTCACCGATCAGGTGACGCGGGCCGCGAATCTATTCCGCTCGCTCGGCGTTGGCGAAGATGACGTCGTCGCCTATATGCTGCCGTCGATTCCCGAAACATTGGTATGCATGCTCGGCGGCATGACTGCCGGAATTGTCCATCCGATCAATCCGCTGCTTGAGGTCTCCCAGATTGCCGCGCTCCTCAGGGAGTCCGGAGCCCGGGTGCTTGTCACGCTCAAGCCTTTTCCGAAAACCGATGTCGCGCAGAAGGCCGCTGCCGCAGTGGCTCTCGCTCCCGACGTCAGGACAGTCATCGAAGTGGATCTGTTGCCCCATCTGTCACCGCCGCTGAATCTCATCGTTCCCCTAATCCGGCCGAAGAACCCGGTCACGCATTCAGCCGCCGTCCTCGACCTGAGGAAGTCGCTTTCGGCCGCCAATGGTCAGTCGCTCGATTTCGCGGAATCCGACGACGACAGGTACTGCGCCTATTTCCATACCGGAGGCACCACCGGTTCCCCGAAAATCGTCCGTCATCGGCACTCCGGAATTCTCTACAATGGCTGGCTGGCCGCCAGCATCCTTTTCGTCCCGGAAGACGTCGTCCTCTGTCCTTTGCCGCTCTTCCACGTATTTGCAGTCTATCCAATCTGGATGGGGTGCATGACTGCAGGTTCGCATTTCGTTCTGCCGACACCGCAGGGCTATCGTGGCGACGGCGTTCTCGACAACATCTGGAAGCTGTGCGAGCGCTGGAAGACGACCTTCATGGTCATCGTTCCGACCGCAGCGGCGGCCATTCTCCAGCGACCTGTCGATGCCGAAATGTCAACGGTTGAACTGGCGCTCTGCGGGTCCGCGAGCCTGCCCAGGGAGACATTCAGGCGGTTCGAATCCGAGACCGGGATCCGGATCCTCGAAGGCTATGGCCTGACGGAGGCGACCTGCCTGGTCTCGGTGAATCCGACGGACGGTGACAGGCGGATCGGGTCCGTCGGACTCAGTTTTCCGTTTGTCGAGACGAGGATCTTCCGGTTCGACGCGAACGACGATGTCATCAGCGAATGTGCGACAGGAGATGTTGGGGAAATCTGCGTGGCCTGCCCCGGCGTCAACGTAGGGGAGACCTACACCGATCCGGAACGGAACCGGAATCTCTACGCCCACGACCGCTACCTGCGGACAGGCGATCTTGGGCGGCTCGACGAGGACGGCTATCTCTGGATCACGGGACGTGAGAAAGATCAGATCAACCGCGGCGGTCACAACATCGATCCCGCCCTGATAGAGGAAGCGTTTGCCAGCCATCCGGAAGTCGCGTTCACCGGGGCCATCGGGCAGCCCGATGCCAAAGCCGGCGAACTGCCCTGTGCCTATGTTGAGCTGGTGATGGGCGGAACGGCAACCGCCAGTGATCTGATGGCGCATGCCCGAGAGCATGTTTCGGAACGGGCGGCCGTCCCTGTCCATGTCGAGGTCGTTGACGAATTGCCGAAGACCCTGGTGGGCAAGGTGTTCAAGCCGGCACTTCGGGAGGCTGCCATCAGGCGGGTCTATGGCGCGGCGCTGTCCGAAGCCGGGTTGGGCGCGGAGGTCGCCGAAGTGATTGACGACCGCACACGCGGCCACGTCGTAGTGCTCTCCGGCGCCGACAAACTGAAGGACGAGGCGATTGACGCGATTCTCGGTGGTTTCCCGCGGCCATGGGACCGGGCATCGGCGGCCGGAAACGAGTGACAACGGGCCAGATGCACGTGGGTAAGGCCACGGCCGTGATTGACGGGGCGAACGTCCGGTCGATCGGTTGACGCCGCCGCGTCAGATGAGAGCAGGCGTTTTTCGACCGGTCAAGACCGGTCCTTCACGGCGGTGAGAATCGGGCCTGCATTTCTTCTTGTTCCTGTTCGCTGATCTTGGAGAACAGCAGGGCCGGGACCGAGACAGACTGGCCGGGCTGCAGGGAATTGAGTGATGTTTCGATGTTCTCCGGCCATCTCGCTCGACTCCCGTCTCCGGTCACCGCACCGATGGTCTCGGCGGCATCGGGAATGAATGGTTCCGACAGGGCAGCGTAGAGCGGCAGAAGGTTGAGCGCAAATCGCAGGATCGCTCCGGCACGATCGCGATCCTCTCGGAGGACTGTCCAGGGCTCGGCTGACTGGAAGTAGCTGTTTCCAAGTGTCCAGATTTCCCGGAGTTCGGCGGTTGCCCTCCGGAATTCGATGGCCTCCATATGCGTTTCGTAGTTCCGCAGGTGCGTCGCGAGCGCCGCGGTCGCGGCCGCTTCCTCTGGCCCCTGAGAGCCGCCGTCAGGAACCTTCCCGTCAAATCGCGACTGGCAGAAACGGGTGACACGGCTGACGAAATTGCCGAGGACGTCTGCGAGGTCCTTGTTGACGTCGAGGCGGAAGCTCTCCCAGGTGAACTCGCTGTCGGATGTCTCGGGAACATGCTTCATGAGCCACCAACGCCAGGTGTCCGACGGCAGGAGCGCGAGCGCATCGTCCATGAACACTCCCCGGCCCAGGGAAGTGGAGAACTGCCCGCCTTCATAGTTGAGAAAATTGAAGGACTTGATGAAGTCGACCAGTTTCCAGGGTTCTCCGGAGCCGATAATGGTGGCCGGGAATGACAGCGTGTGAAACGGAACGTTGTCCTTGCCCATGAACTGGACATACCGGACATCCTCGGCGCCTCTGTCTGTCCGCCACCAGCGCTCCCAGGCGTTGTCGCCGAGCCCATGGGCATCCGCCCATTCTGCCGTGGCGGCAATATAGGCGATGGGCGCATCGAACCAGACATAGAAGACCTTGTCCTCCATTCCCGGCCACTCGGTGTCGCCGCGCCTGACCGGGATCCCCCAGTCGAGATCGCGCGTGATGCCCCGATCCTGAAGACCATCGCCGTCCCGCAGCCATTTCCGGGCGATTGACGTGGTCAGGATGGGCCAGTCGGTCTTGCTGTCGATCCAGTCTTCGAGTTCCTGCCGCAGGGCCGACTGCCGGAGGTGAAGGTGTCGCGTTTCGCGGATTTCGAGTTCGGTGGCCCCCGACTGGGCCGAACGCGGATTGATCAGATCGACCGGATCAAGCTGACGGGTGCAGTTCTCGCACTGGTCGCCCCGGGCGTTTTCGTAACCGCACTCGGGGCAGGTCCCCTTGATGTATCGATCCGGAAGGAACCGTGAGTCCTGAATCGAATAGATCTGTTTCTCAACCACTTCCCGGATCAAATTCTTGTCGGTGAGACGTCCGGCAAAGTGTTGCGTCAGTCCGTGGTTTCTTTGTGACGACGATCGCCCGAAATGGTCGAAGGACAGGCGGAATCCGCAGGCAAGGTCCGCCTGGACCTTGTGCATCTCGTCACAATATTCCCGGACGGGTTGGCCCGCTTTCTCGGCCGCCAGTTCGGCGGGGGTCCCGTGTTCGTCTGTGGCACAGATAAACATCACCTCGTGCCCGCGAGCCCGGCAGTAGCGGGCATAGACGTCCGATGGCAACTGGCTCCCGACCAGATTTCCGAGGTGCTTGACGCCGTTGATGTAGGGTATTGCCGAAGTGATGAGTATGCGCGCCATGTTGGTTCCGAGTGGAGAAAACTGATTGGAAGCCCCTGTATCTTAGGGACACGTGAAGCGCCATAACCGTGGATAGATCCACGTTGAATCCGTAACGGCTTCGCTGCCCATGGAAACAACGATTGCCGGGGTCCTGCCAGGGTATTGGTCGCAAACCTCTCGGGTGGCACCAGGCGGTTCTGAATTGCACCGGATGACGGAAAGCGTTTCAGCGTGGCGTCGGGCACACGCGGCAGGGCTTCAGACCTTTCTGCCCGTGGCCCGGAACATCTCCGTCGAATGAATTGCGCTCAAATCTGGATCGGAGTGATGTAATCACATTGCGGCGGACGGCAGGGCCCAACATCCAACATGTGCCGCAATGCAGGATGGAACGCACCATTGATCGTCTTTTTCGACCAGGCGGCGACCTGTTTCGGGTCGCGCACGTCTTTCTCCCCTGCTCACTTTGGCGAACCCGATCCAACAAAGATAAAACCAGAGACGACTCCAATAACTTTTGGTTGCTCGTGTTTCGGTTGGTCTCTTTCATCCACGGGACTACTCGCGACTTGGCGTTCAGGTTCCAAGACGTATGAGTTGCAGGAGTGAACAGCTCAAGAATTCGACGTATCCATTCGAACGCCTTGGGGGCATCGCGAGTCTGAACCATCGCTCAACTGAAACGTGATCGAACAATCTCGAGACTTGCTCCGACGGCACCAAGTCGCTACCCGTGTGACGCCAGTCCACGCCTCAAGATCGAACACGTCGGCGGGCTGCAGATAACGCGGGGAACTGAATGTTCACGGGCATTGTCACCGATATCGAAACAATCATTTCGATGGAACGCCGGGGAGATCTGCGGGTCCGGATGTCCATGTCATGGGATCCGGATTCGGTCGATATCGGATCGTCTGTCTGCTGTGACGGGGCTTGCCTGACGGTGGTTGACCGGGGGATGGACAGCGACACCGGTGGGGCCTGGTTCGAAGTCGATGTTTCGGCAGAAACGTCCGCGCGGACCCGGGTCGAGTCCGGGAGTGCCCCCTGGATCGTGGGCAGCCGCGTCAATCTCGAACGGCCGCTCAGGGTCGGGGAAGAACTCGGGGGCCACATTCTGTCAGGTCATGTGGATGGCGTCGCAGTTGTGATCGGCATCGAGTCATCGGGTGCCAGCCGGCGGGTCCAGTTGAAGGCTCCGGGTGGGCTGATGCGTTACATCGCCACCAAGGGATCGATCGCGCTGAACGGGACCTCACTCACTGTCAACTCGGTCGAGGATGACCGATTCGACGTCAACCTGATTCCCCATACGCTCGCCGCTACCACCTGGGGTGCGGTTGAGGAAGGGGATGCGGTCAATCTCGAAGTCGATCTCCTGGCCCGATATGTTGCCCGCCTGTTCGAAACCGGAGATGGGCATGTCCAGGGGTGACGCGTCAGAAAGCTACCGGGACGCGGTCTCGTCGATCGAAGAGATCATCGATGACGCCCGCAACGGGCGGATGTTTGTCCTGATTGATCACGAAAGCCGGGAGAACGAGGGGGATCTGGTCATTCCGGCGCAGATGGCGACACCCGAGGCGGTCAACTTCATGGCCACGCATGGGCGTGGTCTGATCTGCCTTTCGCTCACCGAGCAACGGCTCGACGCACTCGGGCTTCCCTTGATGTCTGCATCGAATTCGTCGCGGCATGAAACCGCATTCACGATTTCCATCGAGGCCCGGGAAGGCGTGACAACGGGAATCTCCGCCCATGACCGCGCGCGGACGATTTCTGTGGCGATTGACGGCAGTTCCGGTCCGCAGGATATCGCGACCCCGGGGCATGTGTTTCCGATCCGGTCGCGCGAAGGCGGGGTGCTGGTGCGGGCTGGCCACACGGAAGCGGCGGTTGACGTGGCCCGCCTTGCCGGGCTCAACCCGTCCGGCGTGATCTGCGAGATCATGAACGATGATGGCACCATGGCGCGGTTGCCGGACCTGGTCGCATTCGCCCAGCGTCACGCCCTGAAAATTGGCACCATTTCCGATCTCATCGCCTACCGCCGCCGCTATGACAATCTGGTCCGTGAGAGCGCAGTCAGGGCGGTGACCTCGGAGTTCGGTGGCGAATGGATGCTCCGGATCTTTGCCGACAGCACGGCCGAAGCCGAACATGTGGTCCTGACCAAGGGCAATGTCTCCGATGGTCTCCCGGTTCTAGTCCGCATGCATGTGGCCAACCCGCTTGACGACATGCTGGCGTTGAGTCCGGGCCGCGCCCATCAACTCGAGACCGCGATGATGGAGATTGCCCGGGAGGGCCGGGGGGTCGTCGTCGTTCTCCGTGACATGTCGGAAAAGCTGGATCTCACGGGCACGGCGAGCCCGCAGACGCTTCGCCGCTACGGGCTGGGCGCCCAGATCCTGAGCACGCTCGGAGTCTCGGAAATGATACTCCTGACCAACTCGCCGATCACCAAGGTCGTGGGACTCGACGGCTATGGGCTGAGCATAGCCGAAACCCGTCCGATCCCCGAACCGGCGGGCCGGGACTGAGATGAAGAGATCCCGGTCCGAACACGGATCCGAAATCGGGCCGCACCTCTCCTCCGATCGGAACTCGGTGACCGTACGGGGAGAGCCCGCGCGCGTCCTCCTGGTTGTAGCGCCCTATTATCGCGATATTGCCGAACAACTTCGAAGCGGCGCGACCACCGCTATCAAGGCGGCAGGGTGCCACTGGGAGGAGGCGGAGGTTCCGGGGGCGCTGGAAATCCCGGCGGCCATACGTATAGCCGGATCGTCCGACCGATTTGACGGTTACGTTGCGCTGGGTTGCGTCATCCGTGGGGAAACCACCCACTACAGGACGGTCAGTGACGAAAGCGCGAGAGGTATCGCGCTTTTGAATCTTCAAGGGTTCTGTATCGGAAACGGCATTCTGACGGTTGAGACCATGGACCAGGCCCGAAAGCGGGCTGATCCGTCCCGAGGCGACAAAGGCGGGGAGGCCGCGAGGGCGTCGCTCGCACTGATCGATCTGATGCGCCGGTTTGGCGGAATGGGCGGGCCGATTGGATTCAGGACGGACCCGATCGGGTGATGCCGTGATGGCTCAGTCGGAAGGCAGCGGGATCGCCGATGGCGTTCGACAGGCGAACCCGCGAGCCCGCTTGTCTGTTGCCCGACTCCTGGCCGTCCAGGCGCTGTTCCAGATGGAAGCCGGCGGGACGTCGCTGGACCGAACACGGGAGGACTTTGCTGACCGCAACTTTGCCGGTGTCGTGGAAGGATCACGGTTGATTGAACCAGATCCGTTCCACTTCGACCGGCTTCTCTCGACAGCAGTTGACGAACAGCCGCAAATCGATCGGGCTACCGATGGGGCGCTCTCGGAGAGCTGGCCCATTGACCGGATTGATCCCGTTCTGAGGGCCGTTTTTCGCGCCGCCGGTGCCGAACTGGTCGGCACCGCCACGCCGACCCGGGTGATCATCAGCGAGTTTGTGGATGTGGCGAAGGCGTTCCTTCCGGATTCGCCTGCCGCCGGGTTCGTCAACGCCGTCCTCGACCACATGGCCCGGAAACTGCGGCTGCCGGTTTCGGCCGGGCTCCCGAAATCCGGTCGCAGCCCGGGCGACGGGAAAGGGTCTGGCTCGGTCGAACCGGCCGAATGACGGAGCCGACCTCGCCCGTGCGGGCCCGGTGACGGGCATCCGGTCAGTCGGGGCTTGATGCCCGGTGCTGCGCCGCCAAGGCCACTGACGGATCCAGCGGGTCGGCTTCATCCGGAACCCATCGACTCATTAGGTCACCGGCAATCTCCACGTGACCCGAAAGGCGGAATCGGGGGGCTTCGGGAAGCCGTTCGAGTCCCATTTGGCCGATTGCTGGTTTTCCCTCTTCGCCGACGGCGGCTCCCGCAGAAAACAGGAGGATACAGTCGACGAGGCCTGCCCTCAAAAGACTGGCGGCAAGGGCGCCTCCACCCTCGCAAAGGACAAGGGTCAATCCCTGTTTGGCAAGGTTGGCAAGTGCGGCGCCGGGATCGACCGTCCCGGTGGCGGACGCCGGAACTTCAAGGGTCCGGGCTCCAATGTCCCGCCAACAGGTCTTGACCTCCGGCGGCGCCTGAGCCGTGTGACAGATCCACAGAGGGGTCTTGCCCGCTGTTCGGGCGAGCGTTGACACGGTCGATGCGCGGAGACGGGAGTCGAAAATTACCCGTACCGGCGACCGGTCCTCGAGCCCGTCGAGACGGACGTCGAGAGACGGATCATCGGATTCGACGGTCCGGCGTCCGACGAGAATGGCATCGTGACGTGCACGGAGCCAATGAGAGCGACGCCGCGCCGGTGATCCCGTGATCCAGCGGCTTTCTCCCGTTGCCGTGGCGATCCGGCCATCGAGGGTGGCGGCCAGCTTGAGTGTCACATGCGGACGTTTTCGGGTGATGCGGCTCAGGAATCCGACATGGGCATCGATCGCTTCCTGCCGGAGCACGCCGGTGGTTACATCGATTCCGGCTGCTTCCAGTTCGCGATGCCCCCGGTCAGAGACCCGGGTGTCCGGATCGACGATTGGCGTGACCACACGTGAGACTCCTGCAGCAATGAGGGCGTGTGCGCAGGGCGGCGTCCGGCCATGGTGAGCGCAGGGTTCGAGGGACACGTAGGCGGTTGCACCCCGAGCCCGGTCTCCGGCCTGTCGGAGTGCGGCCGCTTCCGCATGCGGCTTCCCACCCCGGCCTGTCCATCCCCGACCAACCAGCCTTCCATCCCGAACCAGGACACAACCAACTGCCGGACCGGGCCAGACCTGGCCGATGTTGCGTTCACCGAGCCTGATGGCCGTGCGCATCCATCGCAAGTCTGCCGATGGCACCTGCATGGTGCGATCAGTCGTTGTCTTCCTCGGAAGGACGCAAAGCCGCGACGAAGGCCTCAAAGTCGTCGGCTCCCTGGAAATCCTTGTAGACGCTGGCAAACCGGACATAGGCAACCGTGTCGATCCGGGACAGCGCATCCATGGTGACTTGGCCGATGGTTTCAGACGGTATGACCGTCTCGCCCGTACTTTCGAGACGACGCATGATCCCGTTGATCATCTGGCTGATGACGCTCGGATCGGTGGTCCGTTTGCGCATGGCGATACGAACAGATCGTTCCAGCTTGTCGCGATCGAAGTCCTCCCGCCTCCCGTTCCTTTTCGAAACGGTCAGATCGCGCAGTTGGACGCGTTCATAGGTAGTGTACCGGCCCCCACAGGCCGGGCAGAAACGCCGCCGGCGAATGGCTGCCTGGTTTTCGGCCGGTCGCGAATCCTTCACCTGGGAGTCGGAGTCGCCGCAATAGGGGCATCGCATCGCGAATTCCTCGAACTGTCTGGCTCATCAACGGGACGGCCGAGACTATAGGACCAATCCACAGGAAGTGTATAGAACAATTTCGGCGGCCAGATCGTGTGTTGCCCGTGTCCGGGAATGTCCGGACGGGCTGAGTCGGTTGGGTCAATCGAGCACGACGGCTGCGGGACCCCGAATGTCGCTCTGATGCCGAAGCGGCCCTCCGGATCGGAGCGCCTACTGTTCGAGAAAGGACTTGAGCCGACGGCTGCGGCTCGGGTGTTTCAGCTTGCGAAGTGCCTTGGCCTCGATCTGGCGGATGCGCTCCCGAGTCACGCTGAACTGCTGCCCGACCTCCTCAAGGGTATGGTCAGTATTCATGCCGATGCCGAACCGCATGCGAAGAACGCGCTCTTCCCGGGCTGTCAACGAAGCGAGCACTCGTGTGGTCGTCTCCTTGAGATTGCCCTGGATCGCACTTTCGAGCGGCAGGACGGCATGCTTGTCTTCGATGAAGTCGCCGAGTTGACTGTCTTCTTCGTCGCCGATCGGGGTCTCCAGGGAAATCGGTTCCTTGGCGATCTTCATGACCTTCCGGACCTTGTCGAGCGGCATCTGCAACTTTTCGGCAAGCTCCTCGGGAGTTGGTTCACGGCCGATTTCATGAAGCATTTGCCGGCTGGTCCGAACCATCTTGTTGATGGTTTCGATCATGTGGACCGGAATGCGGATCGTACGGGCCTGGTCGGCAATGGACCGGGTAATGGCTTGGCGAATCCACCAGGTCGCGTAGGTGGAGAACTTGTACCCGCGCCGATACTCGAACTTGTCGACGGCCTTCATCAGCCCGATGTTGCCTTCCTGGATCAGATCGAGGAACTGCAGACCCCGGTTCGTGTACTTCTTGGCGATCGAAATCACGAGCCGAAGATTGGCCTCGACCATTTCCTTCTCGGCAATGCGGGACTCCCGTTCGCCTTTTTGGACCTGGCTGACAATCCGTCGAAACTCGGTGAAATCCAGGCCGACATGTTCGCTGACCCTGGCCAGTTCCTTTCGGATCTCGGTAGCCGCTTCGGCGTGTTTCTCGACAAAATTCGCCCAGCTTCGGCCGGGCTTGCTGGCCACCATCTCGGGCCATCTTGGATCCAGTTCGTAACCGAGATAGGCGCCGACGAATTCTCGCCGGTTGATCCGCGACCGGTCGGCGAGTCGAACCATGTTGCTGTCGAGTTTGGTGATGCGTTTGTTGATCCCGTAGATCTGGTCAACCAGAGCGTCGATGCGGTTGTTGTGCAAGCGCAGAGTCTTTACGAGCGTCTCGACGTCGGTTGTCAATTTCTCGTAGCGTCTTTCCTTCGCCGCCGGAAAGTCGTCCGAACCCGTCATTTTCGCCGCAAGGCGGGTTTCCTGAACGCTGGACAGTCTGGCATACATCCTGTCGATCTCTTCAAGGATATCGAGGATTTTCGGCGTCAACTGACTTTCCATTGCGGCCAGCGACACATTGTGCTGGGCATCGTCATCGTCATCACCCTGATCTTCGACGCCGTTCGCACCGTTGCCGCCTGCGTGCACGTGCGGGCTTCCCGTTTCGGGTTTTCCGGAATCGGACGCGGCGTTCGCAACCTCTTCTGTGTGATCGGCGTATGTCGCCTCAAGGTCGATGACGTCGCGCAGCAGGATTTCTTCGTCTCGGAGTTCCCGGAGCCAGATGGTAACAGCACGAAACGTCAAGGGACTTCGGCACAGGCCGGCGATCATGGTGTTGCGGCCAGCTTCTATACGCTTGGCGATCGCGATTTCCCCTTCGCGGGAGAGGAGTTCCACCGACCCCATTTCCCTGAGATACATGCGGACCGGGTCATCGGTCCGGTCCAGGGTCTCGACAGCCGCGGGCGCGACAGCAACACTCTTGTCCGGGGATTCGACAACGGCCACCTGGCGATTCCCATCGTCTTCGGCTTCTTCGGCCTCTTCGCTCTCGACGACATTGATGCCCATTTCCGACAACATCGACATCACATCTTCGATCTGTTCGGATGACACCTGGTTCGGAGGAAGCACGTCGTTCAGTTCGTCATAGGTGATGTAACCCCGGGCACGTGCGTCGGAGATCATCTTCTTGACGGCGGCCTGACTCATGTCGATCATCGGACCGCTTGTTTCCTGGTGTTCGACCGGATTTCGGTCTTCACTGGCCCTTGCTGACATCTGTTGCTCCCTGGAGTTGTCAAACCGGTCCAGACCTGTGCCTGCCGGCCCCATGGCTGCCGCTCGTTCGGATGAAACCGGTTCGAGCCTCTCCGGACCCAACCGGGCCAACGCCACCGTCCGCGAAACACCCAGTCCCGATTTCAGTTCCGTCCGCTGAAAAGCACGAAGTGGACAAAGCCCGAATCCCGAATCACGGGACCGGCGATTTCCAGACATGCCGCATTCTGCGGCCACGCCATTATCGCCGCGTCGAAATCGGATCCCTGCGATTTCCGCTCAGCGCTTCCCATTTTTTCTTCCATATCTGATTGTCGAGGTTGGATTGCAACGGTCTGGAGAGGATTTTTTCTTCGCCATCCTCGATCGTAGTTTCTCGTCGAACCTGGTCGCAAGTCATAATGATCTGTAATTACGAGATTATTTCTGGGCGCAGGTTCTCTAAAGTAGCGTATCAACACTATCGCAACACCGCGACCCATCGGCCGACCGACCGTCAGGCAACCGCGCCGAGACCGTTCTTCGCCACCAGCGTCAGCAGCTTCAGCGACGCGCCCCGCGGGCGCTTCTCGCCGCGCTCCCACTGGCTCACCAGACCTGTGGTTACATTGAGGTAGCGCGCGAACACCGCCTGGCTCGCATGCTCGCGCAACCGAAGCGCGCGGATGTCCTCCGGCGTCATCTCCCTGACCGACGTGAGACACATCTCGTCGAACTTGCGCATGGTCCGCTTCGACATCAGACCTGCCTCGGCCAGACCGAGCGCGGCTTCGTGCGCGGCCGCCAGGGCCTCACTCTTGTACTGCTTGGTCATCGCATGTCACCTCGACTATCGCTCCCGCGGCCTGCGCAGCCGCCAGGCCCCTTCCGTCCAACGCCAGATACTCGTCGGCCAGTAGACGGTAGGTCTCCAACTCGTCCCGGCGCAGGTTCTCCCGGTCGCTCTTGGCGAAACCGTACACGAAGAACGCCAGCTCCCCCCTGCGAAACAGCACGATCGTGCGGAACCCGCCGGAGCGCCCGCCGCCCTGGCGCGCGATCCGCTGCTTGATGACGCCGCCGCCGAGGTCGGCGTCGATCAGCCCGTCGCGTGCGCGCCGAACGGCCTCGCACAAGGCGGCATCCTCGAGATCCACGCGATCGGCGAACCGGGCGAACGCCTTGGTCTTGAACGTCTGCAATCCGACCCTCGCGAACGCCCGCTTTCATGGTTCTTCTTGTAATGCCGAGTGCGGCTTTTTTCAATCCGCCCGCGCTGTCTCCGCCGACCCTCCGGCCCACACGGCGCCCGCCGATGGCATTCCCGGCAGCGAGCACCATCCGCCCGGCATACGTATGGCCGGCCCGCCGGCCGCCGGGACGTGCTGTCGCTCCGCGCAATCTCGACGGCCCCGATCAGGCCGCCTCGCCGACGGTCACGGTGAGCCGCTTACCAACCGGCACAGCGCCCGTCGATCGTCGTTGCTCTGGTGGCGTGGTCCAGGTTGAGTCTGCGCCGGATCTCGCTTTCCGCAACATCGAGGTCGCGGGCACGTTTTTCGAGGGTGCGGCTGACAAGCATCCCAAGGCTCGGCGTGGCCACTCGAAGGAGGAGCGCTGCGACTGTCCGTACTGGAAGTACAGAGTGTTTTCTTCGCAATTCTCCCACGTATCGCTTCACCGATGAGCGACAACGGCAAGGTTCGTCCGTTCTTCCGCAGGCCCGAACAGGTCAGTTCATGATGTGCCGGCGTTCAACCGTCTTTCCACAAGCCCTTGGAACCGGGCGTGTTTGGTGCCAGTGAATTGGCTACGAATGGCCAGTGCCCCGCACGGCATCAAGTGTTCGTTCATCGCCGCTTCCTTTTCTTCCAAATCTGGTTGTCGAGATTGGACTGCAACTGTCTTGAGAGGTCTTTTTCCTCGTCATCCTCAATCGTGTCGATCGTTGTCTCCTGGCGGGCCCGGTCGCGCCCGACCGCCGCCTGGCGAATCCGGTAGGTCAGCGATTCATCGGCCGCCGCCGCCATGTCTCTCATGGCCTCCTCGGCTTCCTGTTCGACCCCGGCGTCTCCCCGGCAGAGTTCCATGGCCTCCAGGAACGTTCGCTCCACGGCTGACGGGTCTGCCGTATCGGAGAAACATGGATTGGACAGGACGCCCGGTTCCTTTCGGAGTTTGTCCATCGGGTCATGTCCGAGCTGGTCGGAAAGATCCTTGCGAAAACTCACAGGGTCAATTGCATCCGGGTCCTGTTCCGAAATCAGGGCCGCAATTCTCCCGTGGAGATCCCGAAGCCTGGGCGTCCGGATCGTCCAGGTTTCGAACCCGGCGTCTGGTCTGGCTGCCGCGACGGGATTGAGAATCGCGGCCGCGAGC
>JAPPHA010000033.1 GCA_028874915.1 Paracoccaceae bacterium | reverse complement strand
GGCATACCTGTCAGCCATGAGGAAGATATACAAGCAGCAGATAACTATTGCAACAGGGAACGCGCATTCACCTGTCGCCTGAACGCGACAGTCCCCTGCGCGAGTTTTATGGGAGGTGCCGGAAACCGTCCCTCGAGCATACCCTGCATGAATTCAAGCCCGGTCATCGACCGGATCACCCACGGGTCGACGAGACCCTCCGGAGTCGCGGCAAAAAGGGCTCACCCACGCCGGACCTCCGGCGACCGGCAAAACCCGACGATCCCAATGATGTCCCACCGACGAAGACGTGACGTCCCTGTCATCATCGGCAGCCGGAGCCCGCTCGACTGGACACCGGACAGGGGGCGACCGTCACCCGAACGCTTCACGACGGCAGTGACATGAACTGGTGATTGGCTGGTCCGCCCTTGCGACGGCCCTGGCGAGAACGCCGGAAACCACCGCCAACTCCTCGGTCTTCCCCTGCCTTTCGAGGCATTCGGCATAGCCTGCGAGCGACCAGACATTGTCCACGTGCCATCCGCAACGGTCCAGGGTCCTGTCATAACCGAGATCGGCCCGATAGGCCGATGCAGCCGACTCGACCCTGCCCTGCTCCAGTAAGAGCGCCCCAAGTGCGTGCCGCGGCGGATGCATCCACCCCCACGGCTCGGAATACTCAAGCGTATCGTTTCGCCGTGCCGCCTCCTGCAGATGAGCAAAGCCGACGTCATGGTCGCCACGCCGGTAGGCTATCTCCCCGTCCAGCATGGCCTCGGCGATGCGGAGGATGTCGCGGGCCTGATTGTTGAAGATCAACCGATCCTCGGGAATCCGGTCGATCGCAACGGCGAGGACGTCGCGTTCTCCTTGGGCCTCCGTGACTTGCCCCAGCGCTGCGTGCGCCACGCCCCTCGCATAGTGATGCATTGCCGTCGTGACAGGATAAAGCGCCCGATCTTCCTGCGGCGCTTCGTCGAGGATCTCCTGCCATCGACCAAATCGAACGAGAACGTGTTCCCGGGTCGAGTAATAACCCTCGAGCATCGCGGCAAGATGCGGTTTCTCGGTAACGAGAATATCGGGCGTGAGCAGCGTTCGAAGCCGATCGGCCGCTGCCAGTGCGGGGCCCAGGCAACCGGCCATCATCGCTGCATACATCTTCATGTGCAGGTCGTGGCAGATCGAAATCATGTAGAATTGACCGGATCCGGCGTAGGCAATGAATTTCCGGTCAACCTCGATGGCCCGGGTGTTGGCATGAATGGCACGGTGATACTGGCCACAGAGCACATGAACATGGCTGGGCATGTGTCGCAGATGTCCGGCATCCGGAACCGCATCCCGAAGGATGTCGGCGGAGACTATGGCCCTTTCCGGATTCGGTGACATCTCCAGAAGATGAATGTGCATGTGGAGGAGACCGGGATGCGGCCGAAGTCCCGACCGCCGACGCTCGTCCAGTGCGGTTTCGACAACTTCCAGGGCTTCCAAAGTCGCTGCGTTGTCGGCCGGCTGGCCCAACGCCGTGTTCCACAGTTTCCAGGGCGTCAACGTCATGAGCGCTTCGGCGAAGAGCGCCGCTACGTCGTGGTCGCGCGGGAAGGCCCGGTACACCGAACGCATCGCATCGGCGTAGTCCCGTTCCCAGCGCTCGAATTCAGGCAGCGAGACGGGATGGTCTTTCGGAAACCGGACGGCGATGGCGTTGATCAACGCCTGTTCGACGGGAGATCCACGGTCCCGGCCAGCCAACGCCATGGTCACGGCATGGTGACAGGCTGCGGTCGCCGTCTCGGCCTGCTCGGCTCCGAAGAGGTCCCAGGTCAGGTTGTAGAATGGTCCATGGGCGATTGCCATGCCCCACCACGCAATGGTGCAGCCCGGATCCTGCTTGATGGCCTCGCCGAAACAAACGGCCGCTTCTTCGTGGTTGAACCCGAAAACCCACACAAGACCGCGGTCGAACCACGTCTGCGCCAGGGGCGAGTTGGTCGAAACCGGACGCGTGTAATCGCCAAGGTCGAAATAGGGCAGCATTCTGGTGTCAGGTTTGCGGACGCATTGATTCCTACTGGTTGTCACGGCGGCGGAAGCTCATTCCGGATCCCGACCCGCGACGAGAGTCGCCTGCCAGCCCGGGCCGATACGCAGACTGTTCGAACCGTCAACATCCGTCAAACCCGGTGGACGGCACCACGATCCGGGTTGGATTGGGTGGAACGAGCCAATAAGGATGGGTTTGGCTCCCATCCCCGATAATGAATCACGGAATACCCTGTGTCGCGTTTCTCCGCAAACATCAATTTGATGACCAGCGCCGCACTCCGGGCGGGAAGAGGTCTCGTCCGGGACTTCGGCGAGGTCGAGAAACTCCAGGTCTCGGTCAAGGGGCCTGGCGATTTCGTGTCCAGAGCCGACATCCGGGCCGAAGAGACCCTCAGGGACGATCTCCTCGGAGCGCGCCCGAATTACGGCTGGTTCGCCGAAGAGAGCGAACCGGTCTCCGGAAAGGACCCGACCCGACGCTGGATCGTCGACCCCTTGGACGGCACCACCAATTTCCTCCATGGCTTGCCGTTCTGGGCCGTATCCATCGCTCTCGAGCACAAGGACGAAATCGTCGCAGGTGTCGTTTTCAATCCGATGACAAATGAACTCTTCGTCGCAGAGAGAGGATGCGGCGCCTGGCTCAACGACAGCCGTATCCGGGTGTCCGCAAGGCGGGATACAGAGACCATGCTGTTCGCCACTACATTCGCAGCCGACGCCTGGCTCGGACAGGGACAAACCGCCGAAACACCGTCACGTCGTTTTCCGGTGAATGCCGGCATCCGTGGGTGGGGTTCGGCGTCCTTGAATCTGGCATACGTGGCGGCGGGGCGATTTGACGGTTTCTGGGAGAGCGGGATCCAGGCATGGGACATGGCCGCCGGGCTCCTGCTGGTCCGGGAGGCCGGCGGGATCGTGTCCGCCGTTCAGGCGGGCCGGTCGCCGATTGAGGACGGAAGCATCATAGCGGCGAGCGGATACGCCTTCGACCGGTTTTCGAAGCTGGTCGGCGCCGCCGATTAGTTGGGACGGAATCCAATGGTGCCTGCGCGTCTCTTTCACACGGCCTTGACCGTACGATCATCGTCCTCAGCGGGCCTTATTGGCGAGGCCCGAACTCGGCACCGGTCCCAATTCCCTTGCCCCTCGCCGGCGCCCGGATAGCCGTCATTGGTGGCGGGATCGGCGGGCTGGCAACGGCCGCCTTCGCCAGCCGGTCGGGTGCCCGAGTCACGGTGTTCGAAAAATCCCCAGGGACCGACGGCGCCGGAATCCAGATCAGCAGCAACGGGAGTCGCTTGCTTGGGAGGCTCGGGGCGGAGGTCGGCCAGGATCCGCCATCCTTTTCCGCAACAACCCTGACCGTACGGACTCACAGGAGCGGACAGAGGCTGGCCCAACTGGCCCTGGCCCGTTCGGCAGACGCCCCTTACCTCCTGCTGCGCCGCAGCGATCTGATTGCCTTCCTGTCAAGGTCGGCGCAGATGCATGGCGCGGTTCTGGTTCCGGGGTGTTCCGCGACGCCCGAGAGGCGCGATGGCCGGTTTTGTCTCCGTGCCGGGAGGGATGAACCAAAGGACTTCGACATCATCATCGCTGCGGACGGCCGAAGGTCAAAGTCCCGCGAGCACGTTCTTGGTAGTGGTGAAAACAACGATTTCGTGTCGGACCAGCGCGTCTGGCGGGCTCTGGTACCATTCGAGGCCGTTCCCGCGGCATTCCGTGGCGATCTTGAGGCTGGGCCTTGCCTGTTTGCCGGCCCCGGTTGCCACGTCGTTGCCTATGCCTTGCCGGGAGGCGACACAGTCAATCTGGTCGCTGTCGTCAGGAACGGACGCAGGATCACCGGCAATGCCGATCCCGGAGGGTTGGGGGCCGCGTTTCCGGGATGGTGCCCGGACATTGTCTCCCTGCTGGACTTGATCCCGGCTTCTGACGCCGGAGACCTTCACAGGCATTCGCCGCTTCCAAACTGGTCGCGAGACAATCTTGTGCTCCTCGGCGATGCCGCCCATCCGATGATGCCCCACCTGGCCCAGGGCGCGTCCGCGGCGCTCGAAGACGCCTGGACCCTTGTCGAGCTGTTCAGCCGAATCTCTTCCGTCGAGAACGCAGCCCGGACCTACGAACGCCTCCGGAAACCCCGAACGGCCCGCCTTCAGCGCGCATCGGAAGCCAGTGGCAGGCTTTACCAATTGGCCAGCCCTCCACTCCGGCTTGCGTTCCAGTTTGGCCTTGCGGCGGTTTCGCGATTGGCGCCTTTTGCCCTTCGCTGGTGGTACGGGTGGATCCACGACCACGACGCGGCAGCAGTGCTTCGGCGTCGGTGAAGGGACGTACCGGTTGGTGTCGAGAATGCCGGTCCGGCTCTCAGGCGTTGAGTTCAATCCAGACCGGGACGTGGTCAGAGGGTTTCGGACCATTTCTGACGTACTTGTCCACATGGCAGTCGATCAGCAGGTCGGCCGCCTGGGGTGACAGCAACAAGTGATCGATCCGGGCGCCGTGATTCCGCCGCCATCGTCCACCCTGGTAGTCCCAGAACGTATAGTTTCCGGGTTCGGAATGGCAGGTGGACAGGGCGTCCGTGAATCCGAGATTGACGATTCTGCGAAACGCCGTTCGGGTTTCGAGACGAAAGAGCGCATCATCCGCCCAGACTGCCGGGTCCCAGCAATCCTCCGGCTGCGGTATGACATTGTAGTCGCCGGCCATGAGAAACGGCTCCTCAAAGGCGAGCAATGCCCGCGCCCGATCTTCCAGCCGCGCCATCCAGTCCAGCTTGTAGTCGAATTTTGGCCCTGGCGCAGGGTTGCCGTTCGGCAGGTACAGACCGCAGACCCGAACCGCCCTTTTCGGACCCGAAACGACCGCCTCGATCCACCGGGCCTGAACATCATCAGGGTCACCGGGAAGTCCCGTCGTCACATCTTCAAGCGGCAGTCGGGACAGAATGGCGACGCCATTGAAGCCCTTCTGGCCATGGATCTCGACCCGGTAACCGAGGTCTTCGATCGGCCCCCGCGGAAAGGAATCGTCGGCAGACTTGAGTTCCTGGAAGAGCGCGACGTCGGGCTTCCGGTCGCCAAGCCAGTCAAGAAGTGCCGGCAACCGGGCCCGGACCCCATTGATGTTGAAGGTTGCAACAATCACTGGAGGTTCCTCTTGGCCGCAGATGCGGTCATCACTGAATGCCGGTCCGTGGCGGCCTTTCCGGTCCGCGTGTCACCGGGACGAACGGTCCGCCGTCAGATTGAGAAACTGACGCCGCAACCGCAACTCGATGTCGCGTTCGGGTTCAGAACCACGAATCGGGCGCCGATCAGTTCTTCGCTGAAATCGATGGTGGCGTTTGCAAGAAACGGCAGGGAAACGCTGTCAATCAGAACCGAAACCCCGTTCCGTTCCAGAACGAGATCGTCCTCCTCGGGATCGTCCAGCCGGATGTCGTACTGGAATCCGGAACAGCCGCCACCTTCCACGGCAACCCGCAACCCTTGCTTTCGTTCCAGCGTTTGGCTGATCGCCTCAAGGCGGTCAAATGCTCGATCGGTGATCTTGGGAGGGAGCGTAAGTTCCATAGCCTCCTCGTCGCAGAAGCCGGATCGTGGCCAGCCGTTACGAAATCTGGCCGTTACATGATATAGTCGTGCCCCGTCCCCATGACAAGAATTGTCGTTGACGAATGCCTGTGCAAAACGCAGGCTCCTCGATCGTCGGAACCGGTTTCGCCATCTACCGGCCGATCACCGGGCGGCGGGCACCCACGGCGTGTGCACCTTGTACAACCTCTGGACGTTCGCCAGATAGGGTTTTCACAGCACGATTTCCGCAGCGTCGGATGTCCTGATCCCGGAAATGCCCGGGTTCGTCAAATGGATGCAGGATAGACTGGATCGACATGCTCTCCTCTTTAGCTTGCGATCCCCAGAACACCCGGGGCCGGCGGTTCCTCGAGGAGGAGTCCCCATTCCGCTCACCCTTCCAGCGGGACCGCGACCGGATCATCCACTCAACGGCCTTCCGTCGCCTCAAGCACAAGACCCAGGTCTTCGTGGAACATGAGGGGGATCACTACCGGACCCGGCTGACCCATTCGATCGAAGTGGCGCAGGTGGCAAGAACCATTGCCTCCGTGCTTGGACTGAATCCCGATTTGACCGAAGCCGTCGCTCTCGCCCATGATCTCGGTCACCCGCCGTTCGGCCACACGGGCGAAGAGGTGCTCAATGCCTGCCTGGCCGGATTTGGCGGATTCGACCACAATGCACAGACCATCCGGGTCGTTACGCGCCTTGAGCGCCATTACCCGGAATTCGACGGTTTGAACCTGACCTGGGAATGTCTTGAGGGGATCGCCAAGCACAACGGACCGGTCGCGAACCCCCTGCCCTGGGCCCTCGCCGAGTATACGAATGAGCACGACCTGGCGCTCCACAGCCGCGCCAGCGCCGAGGCCCAGGTGGCAGCGCTCTCCGACGACATCGCCTACAACACCCATGATCTCGACGACGGCCTGCGGGCGAATTTGTTCGAGGAAGCCGATCTGCTCAACCTGCCAATTATCGGAGACAGTTTTCGGCAAGTGAAACAACAGTACCCGCACCTCGACACGGACCGGCGGCGGCACGCGGCCCTTCGCGGTTTCTTCGACGCCCTTGTCAGGAGTGCAATTGCCGAAACCCGGTCCCGCCTGGATGCCCTGGCGCCCGGAGACGCAAACGTCGTCCGGAACGCCGGCTTTGCGGCCGCCATGTTTCCCGAAGCGATGAGGAACGATCTGGATACCGTTCGGACCTTTCTTTACGGCCACATGTACCGGCACCCGACCGTCCAGAAGGTCCGCGACCGCGCGGCCGAGATCCTTGAAGCCCTGTTCCACGCCTATCGCAACGACGCCAGTTGGCTGCCGGAGGGTTGGCTTGAGATTGAAGACACTGATGGCTCCGAAGCCCAGGCACGAGCCATTTCCGACTATGTCGCGGGAATGACCGATCGGTTTGCCCTTCAGGAACACGCGCGAATCCGCGGACAGAACCCCGCTCTGGATGGCGCTCTCCGCTTGTGATAATCGCCGCTCAAACAGCTCCCCTGGACACCGTTGAACCTCTTTTCCGACATTCGCTTGCTGATCATCGAGGCGGTTGCCGAACTCGGGCGCGAGGGCGTCTTGCCGTTGGGAATCGACGCCGAGGCGACCAGGATCACGGTTGAGCCTCCCCGTGACCCGCAGCACGGCGACATGTCGACCAATGCCGCCATGGTCCTGGGCAAACGGACAGGGACTCGTCCACGCGACCTTGCCAATGCCCTGGCCGGGAAACTCTCGCGCGATTCGAGGGTCGCCACGACCGAGGTTGCGGGACCGGGCTTCCTCAACCTCCGGTTGACTAATGACAGTTGGCGCCGCGCCATTTGTTCGGCGCTGTCGGAGGGCAGCCGCTTCGGCCGACCCAACTTTGGCGAAGGACGCCGGGTCAACGTCGAATTCGTCTCCGCCAATCCGACCGGTCCCCTCCACGTCGCCCACGCGAGAGGTGCTGCATTCGGGGATGCGTTGGCCAACCTTCTGGCTTTCGCCGGTCATGAGGTGACCCGAGAATACTATGTCAATGACGGTGGCGCCCAGGTCGACGTTCTCGCCCGGTCTGCCTATCTCCGGTACCTTGAGGCCAATGGCGCCAGTGTTGAGTTTGCTCCGGACGGCTATCCGGGAACCTATCTGATCCCGGTCGGTGAGGCCCTCAAGGACCTCTATGGCACCCGTTTTGTCGACCGTCCCGAGACGGAATGGATCGACCGATTCCGGGAATTCGCCACGAATGCCATGATGGACATCATCCGGGAGGATCTGTCGGCGCTCGGTGTCCGGATGGATACGTTCTTTTCAGAGCGTGCGCTCTACGGCACAGACAGGATCGAGGCGGCTCTTCGCGAACTCGATTCCAGGGGGTTGATCTATAGTGGCAAACTCGCCCCTCCCGTGGGCCGGGCCCAGGAAGACTGGGAACCGAGGCAGCAGACCCTGTTCCGATCGACTGAGCACGGCGATGACGTGGATCGGCCGATTCGAAAATCCGATGGCAGCTGGACCTATTTCGCTCCTGACATTGCCTATCA
The DNA here is from genome assembly GCA_028874915.1 of Paracoccaceae bacterium. Lineage (GTDB taxonomy): Bacteria > Pseudomonadota > Alphaproteobacteria > Rhodobacterales > Rhodobacteraceae > JAPPHA01. Next base: position 9,266 of record JAPPHA010000033.1, on the reverse strand, counting down.
CTTCGACAAGATCGAACGCGGATTCGACGAATTGATCAACGTTTTCGGATTCGACCACGGCGGTTACGTCAAACGCATCCGAGCCGTTGTGGACGCGCTTTCTGGCGGACGGATTCCCATCGAGATCAAGCTGGTTCAACTGGTTCGCCTGCTGGCGGACGGAAAACCGGTCATGATGTCGAAGCGGTCGGGCACATTCGTCACCCTCCGTGAACTGGTCGACGAAGTGGGCGCCGACGTCACTCGTTTTGTCATGCTGACCCGAAAAAACGATGTCGCACTCGATTTCGATCTTGAACAGGTCCGCCATCAGTCTCGCGACAACCCGGTTTTTTACGTGCAATACGCCCATGCCCGGATCCAGTCGGTGCTCAGGAAGGCCGGAAACGCGGGGTTCGACGTCAACGACCCGGCGCTGTCCAGGGCTGACCTGCGAAGGGTCGGCCATGATGCGGAATTCGCTCTCATCCGCAAGGTTTGCGAATGGCCGCGTCTTCTGGATCTGGCGGCCCGGAATCGGGAGCCGCACCGGATCGCGTTTTTTCTGAGCGAACTGGCCGGTACCTTTCACAGCCTCTGGAACAGGAGCAAAGCCGAACCGTCGCTCCGGTTCCTCCAACAGCATGACCCTGAGGGCACGAATGCCCGGCTGGCGGTTTGCCGGGCGACCGGGATTGTCATTTCGTCCGGTCTCTGTATTCTGGGCGTAACCCCGGTTGACGAAATGCGTTAGGAAAAGACCGACAACAGACACAACGAGACGTATTTCGGGGTTGGAGCAGTCAAGCACACCATATAGAGTGTGCGCCAATGAGGCAGGCCTGATGAGTTCTGAGAGGGACGCTGGACGGCGGACAGTCGAAAGCCCGGCCACTTCTCCCGACGGCGTTACGACCGCACCACAATCTGGAACAGTGACCGTCCTGATGAGTTGGGTCGGTGCCCTGATTTCTGTGCTTTTGATGGCAGGAATCGGGTACTGGGCCGTCAGCCTCGGAACCCGTGACCGGACAGAAATTCCGGTCATTCGGGCGATGGAGGGCTACGCCCGGACCAAGCCTATCGATCCCGGCGGCCTCGAGATCGACAATACGGATCTTTCGATCAACGCCGTCGTGGAAGCCAGCGTGACAACCGACGCAGCCGACACGGTCGTTCTCGCACCGAGACCGATGCCGCTGGATTCGGACGACCTTTCCGAGGATCAGCGCATTGGCCGAACTCCGCGAGACGACCATCCGGCAGACGTCGTTGCCACACTGATCGCCGGCGACGAGGCCACATTGGGTCCGGAACCGGTCACAGGAATGGAAGCGACGGCACAGTCGGCGTTCGTGCTGCCGGAAGAAATGCTCTCTGTACTCGCCGAACCGGAACCGATTCAGCGGCCGAAGCCCCGGCCAGTCGGGCTGAAACCCACCGTACAAGTCGCAGGCGTGCTGTCGGTCAACCTCGGTTCTTTCTCTAGCCAGCGGGCGGCTGAACTTGGACGTCAACGCCTGGCATCCGATCACGCCGATCTTATTGGCAGTCGACGAATTCTGATCCAGACGACCCAAAGCGACGGCCGAACCCTCTACCGGGTCGCGGCCATCGGTTTCGAGAGCCAGGTTGATTCCCACAATCTTTGCACGGCGCTGCTAGAACGCGGCACCCCTTGCGCACCAGCACAATTCCGTTGATGACCATGAAGACGCCGAGGGGATGTATATTCGGTTGCAGTGGCCCTGAACTGACGGCCTGGGAACGGGCATTCTTTTCCGATGTCGATCCCTGGGGTTTCATTCTCTTCACCCGGAACGCCAACTCTCCCGATCAATTGCGCAAGCTGACTGCGGATCTCCGGGCAACGGTCGGTCGGGACGCGCCCGTGTTCATTGACCAGGAAGGCGGACGGGTGGCGCGTTTGGTGCGGCCGCACTGGCGGGAGTGGCTGCCCCCCCTTTACCAGGTCCGGGGACTGGATACGGAAACCGCTACGACGGCGTTGACCCTCAGGTACAGGCTCATCGCAGCCGAACTTCGGAATGTCGGAATTGATGCCAATTGCGCACCGCTCTTGGACCTGCTGACCCCCTTCACCCATGACGTGATTCGCAACCGCTGTCTGAGTGATGATCCGGAAACGGTCTCGGCCCTTGGGCGTGCCGTTGCCGACGGACTCCTGGCTGGCGGTGTGCTGCCGGTCATGAAGCACATTCCCGGTCACGGTCGGGCAAGGCAGGACAGCCACGAGGAACTGCCCGTTGTGGACGCCGGCTTCGACCGTCTCGCGGCAAGTGACTTTGTGCCCTTTGCGAGCCTTTCCGACCTCCCGATAGCCATGACCGCCCATGTCCTGTATCCGGCGATCGATCCCGATGCCTGTGCGACCCTTTCGCCCACAGCAATCGAAATGATCCGTGACCGGATCGGATTCGACGGATTGCTGATGACGGATGACCTGTCGATGAAGGCCCTGTCTCCCCGGCTAGCCGAAAATGCCCGGCAGGCTCTGTCGTCAGGCTGTGACATTCTGCTGCACTGCAACGGCGACAGGAACGAAATGCGAGCGATTTCCGGCGTCGTGCCCAGACTCTCCGGACCGGCTCTCGGTCGGGCCAATCGGGCGATTGGATTTCGCGGCCGCCCGGAATACTTCGAGCCCGAAAGGGCCGAAAGGGCCTTCGACCGTTTGGTCGCAGGAGCCTGACATGCACGACAGTGAGTCTCATACCTTGCCGACCCGGGACCCGATTGCGATTGGGGATACGATCGTCGAGGGAGAAGAGGATCGTCCGGAGTTCTATCGGCACCAGATTGGAGCCGAAGGGTTCGTCGTCGATGTCGACGGGTTTGAAGGTCCCCTCGACCTTTTGCTGGCTATGGCCAGGAGACAAAAGGTGGATCTCCGAATGATCTCCGTGCTCGACCTTGCCGAGCAATATCTCCAATTCGTCAAGGCTGCGAGGCTCCGCAACATCGAACTGGCAGCCGACTACCTCGTGATGGCTGCCTGGCTGGCCTTTCTCAAGTCGAGGCTGCTGCTTCCGCCGGAAGCTGACGGTGACGAACCGGACGGCGAGGAACTGGCCGCGCATCTCGCCTTCCAACTCGAGCGCCTGGAGGCCATGCGTGAGGCCGGTGCCCGCCTGATGGCGCGTGACCGACTCGGACGGGACGTGTTTTCGAGGGGACAGCCGGAAGCGCTGACAACCACACGCCGCGTCGAATTCTCGGCCTCTCTTCTTGACCTGTTACAGGCCTACTCAAGCGTAAGGACCCGCGACAGCTTCGTGCCCCTGACAACCGAGAGGGACTGGGTCGTGACCGTCGAACAGGCCCTTGATCGATTGCGGCCGCTGATCCGGAACGCCTTCGACTGGGGAACGCTCTGGGAGTTCCTGCCACGTGCCTGGCTTGGCGACCCGGTTCGTCGCCGGTCTGCCACAGCCGCCACATTTGCCGCCGCGCTCGAACTCGCCCGACTCGGGCAAATGGAGATTCGGCAAACGGAAGCGTTTGCCGACATCCAGATACGTGTGAGGAGTTGAAGCCATGGACGACTTCTACAATCCTGCGGAATTCACCGACACGGGGCTTGGCTTGGCCGAGCAGGAACGCATGGTCGAAGCCATGCTGTTCGCCTCGTCGGAACCGTTGACGGTCGCAGAGATCGAGAGTCGCTTGCCGGATGGCGGTGATGCTGTCCAGGCCCTGACCGCGCTGGGCCAGCGTTATGAGGGCCGGGGAATCCGGTTGACGAGGGTCGGGCCGGCGTGGGCATTCCGGACGGCACCGGACCTTGGTCACGTCATGCAACGGGAAGCCCGAGTCCAACGCCGGCTGTCACGGGCCGCCACAGAAACGCTGGCGATCATTGCCTATCACCAGCCAGTCACACGGGCCGAGATCGAGGAAATTCGCGGAGTTACCGTCTCACGCGGGACCCTCGACATTTTGCTTGAGCTCGAATGGATCTCTCTCGGCCGTCGCCGAATGACCCCGGGTCGCCCGGTAACCTTCGTCATCACGAACCGGTTTCTCGATCATTTCGGCCTTGCCAGCACCCGGGATCTTCCGGGGCTCAAGGAACTTCGCGAGGCGGGACTTCTGGACAATCGACGTCCGCCTGCCGACGGAATTCCGGTCAGCGGCAAAGACGAACTCTCTGGCGAAAACGGATTCGACTCCGGCGCGTGAACGCGACGACGTCACGGCAATCGGGATATTCCTGGTCCAGTTAGGCCCGTTTCCTGCGACGGTTCTGACGGATCCGGCGTCCGCTACACGTTGGACCATCCCCCGTCGACGGCGATCGCCTGACCGGTCACGAATGCACTCTCGTCCGACGCCAGATAGACGGCGAGTGCCGCAACCTCTTCCGGTTGGCCGACCCGTCCCATCGGTTGACGGGCAATGAAAGCGGCCCGAGCCGCGTCCACATTGCCAGAAACCGCACCGGCGGCGCGAACACGTTCGTGCCAACTCGGAGTTTCGATCGTTCCCGGGCAGATGGAGTTGGCGCGGATGCCCTTCGTCACGTAGTCCGCTGCCACCGACTTCATCATGGCCACAATGGCGGACTTGGTTGCACCATAAGCGAATCTGTCCGGGGCCGCGATCATGGAGGAAAGCACGGACGCGACCGCGATGATCGACCCGCCTCCGTTTCCGATCATCTCCGGGAGAAAGGCCCGGGTCATCCTGTAGGTTCCCCAGACATTGAGACTGATCGAAGCACCAAATGCTTCGTCTCCGCAATCCAGTATTGTCCCGTGATGCACGACACCGGCACAATTGAACAATACGTCGATCGCGCCCGTTTCCAACGCTAGGTCCAGAACTGCCTGCCGGTCAGTCACGTCGAGTCGGCGGGTCGTGATGTGGTCTCGGCCATCGAGGCTCGCCAAGGCGTCTGAATTGATGTCGGTCGCGATGACGTTGGCCCCTGCGGCAGCAAAGGCCAGTGTGGTCGCCCGGCCGATTCCCGCACCGGCTGCCGTTACAAGCGCTCGTTTTCCTGAAAGTCTGATTGGGTTTCCTCCCGTTCAAATCCTTACATGACCGCACCGATCTGCCAAGGTACGAATTCGGCTCCGCCGAATCCCAACAGTTCGCTCCGGGTCCGTTCCCCGGACGCGACTCGCAGAAAAAGGTCGAAAATCTCCCCGCCTTTCCGGTCCGGACTGATCCCGTCGGAAACGATGTCGCCGCAATTCATGTCCATGTCATCGCCCATCCGACGATAGAGATCGTCGTTGCTGGCGAGCTTCACGCATGGTGTTGGCATGTACCCCGAAACCGACCCCCTGCCGGTCGTGAAGGCAATCAGATTGGCCCCTGCCGCGATCTGTCCGGTGACGGAACACGGGTCATAGCCCGGGCTGTCCATGAAGACCAGACCCGCCGTTTTCGGTCTTTCGCCATATTCGCAAACGGCTGCCAACGGGGCCGTACCCCCCTTGGCAATGGCGCCGAGCGACTTTTCCAGAATCGTCGTAAGGCCACCACGCTTGTTGCCCGGAGTCGGGTTGTTGTCCATTTCACAGTCGTTGCGGGCTGCGTAGTCCTGCCACCAGTGAATCCGGTCGATCAGTTTCCGACCGACATCCGCATTCACGGCCCGGCGGGTCAGCAAATGCTCGGCGCCATAGATTTCGGGTGTTTCCGACAGAATGGCCGTGCCGCCATGACGTACGAGAAGATCGGAGGTCACGCCGAGCGCCGGATTGGCGGTGATCCCCGAATAGCCATCGGAGCCGCCGCATTGCAGACCCACGGTCAATCGTCCGGCCGGGGCCGGTTTGCGTTCCTCCCGGTTGGCGATCTCCGCCAGTTCCCGAACGATCGAAACGCCGCGATCAACAGTCCGGCGTGTTCCGCCGGTTTGCTGGATAATCATGTAGCGGAACGATCCGTCGTTCCGCAGTCTCCGGGGACCGAGCAGATCCGGAATCTGCATCACCTCGCAGCCCAGACCCAGGAACAGAATCCCGCCAAAGTTGGGGTTTCGGGCGTAACCTGAAAGAGTCCTGAACAGTGTCGCGTATCCGAGGTTTCGATCCGACATTCCGCAGCCTGTTCCATGAACGATGGGGACCACGCCATCGACGTTCCCGAACTCCTCCAGCCATCCCGACGCCTCCACGGCGCCGGCGATGAAACGCGCAACGCTGCCCGAACAGTTCACGGATGTCACGATGCCCAGGTAGTTGCGGGTCCCGACCGTGCCGTCGCCCCTGTGATACCCCATGAATTTTCGTGTTTCCCTGTCGTTTACGACCGGGAGCGGCCGGCACTCCTGCCCGATGGCATAGTCCTGGCCATGACCACCCATACCGAGATTGTGAGAATGCACATGCTCACCGGGCGCGATGTCGGTCAGGGCCGTCCCGATGACCTGCCCGTACTTCAGGACTTTCTGCCCCTCCCCAATGGGAACGATGGCCAGCTTGTGGCCAGCAGGAACGGCGTCGGACACCGTCAATCCGGACGCATCAATCGATTCACCCTGCCGAAGGCCGGTTAGCGCAATTGCGACGTGGTCGTTTTCGTTCAACTGGATGGTCGTGAGGTGTCGGTCTCTCAAGGGAACACTCCTGAAAACGGGCCAAGGGCCGGGCAGATCACGTGCCTGTGTCCGATTCCTCGGGGTTGCCGCCGTGGACGCCAGTCTTTCGTCTCGCCGATGAATTGACAACTGTGTAGGCTCCAATGAGTCTTCCGGTACGTTTGGCGAAACCTGAGAAACTCGGAGGCAAAACGACCCAATGGCGGTGAAGCGGTTCACACGAACCTCACCGTCATAAGGATTGGACGGCAACGGAATCCAGGGAACCCTGAGTCGAAAATGGGAGGCATAGGAACCATGGCAGGAACAATCGTCATCCTGGGCGTCTTTGTTGCCGATACGGCGTATCGGGCAGACCGGCAACCGAGCATGGGCGAAACGATTCTCGGCAACAGCTTTGCCCTGGGCCCGGGGGGCAAGGGGTCGAATCAAGCGGTCGCCGCCGCAAGGGCTGGTGGAGTTGTCCACTTCATCAGCCGACTGGGCGAGGACGCCTTCGCCGACATGGCCCGGGCGATTTGGGCCGATGCCGGTGTGGTCCCGGAAATCGTTGTCGAAAGCGACAGCTATACCGGCGCTGCCTTCATCTTCGTGGAAGAGGCAACCGGCAACAACGCCATCATCATCTCGCCCGGCGCCGCCCGGAATATCTCGGTTGACGATGTCCAGGACAAGGCGGACCTTATCGGGTCGGCGGATGTGGTCATCACGCAGCTTGAGCAACCGATCGCGGCGGCCGAACGGATGCTTGAGATCGCCCGCGTCGGGGGCGCCCGGACAATCCTCAATCCCGCACCGGCCGCGACGCTTCCGCCGGGCATGCTCGCAAAATGTGACTTCGTGACCCCGAACGAAACCGAGGCCGAGGCCATTACCGGCGTCGCCGTCCGTTCCGTCGCTGATGCCAAAAGGGCATCGACGGTTTTTCTTGATCACGGCGTTGGAGCGGCCATCATCACACTGGGAGAGAACGGCGCGCTCTATCGAGACGCCGATCGGACGGTCCACGTGCCAGTCTTTGACGCCGGTCCGGTGATCGAGACCACAGGAGCCGGCGATGCCTTCAACGGTGGATTCGCGGCAGCGCTTGCGGACGGGGCCGAACCGGTCGAGGCCGTCCGTTTCGGCAGCGCAGCGGCGAGCCTGTCGGTGACACGGCCCGGTACGGCTCCATCCATGCCGTTCCTGGGCGAAGTCCGGTCTCTGTTGCGACAAAGCTGATGCGCCAATGGTGCCCTTCCCGCCATCGACCGCCGGCGCTCCAGCCGACAAACTTCAGTAATTCGCAGGAACTTCTTGCCCACCCCGCCGGCACCGTCGGACCCGGATCGTCCTATTGCGTTCTCCGCAACGACATGGTGACCGAGGTCGCGTTGGCCATCAATCCCACCGGAGTCCGGACCGACTTCGTCTCCCACATGGTGCGGGAACAAGAGATACGCCAACATCGGCAATGCCGACGCCATGACAATCCACGTGGCGCGAAGCAACACCCGAAGACTGATCGCCAGCTACGTCGCAAGACAGCGCCTTTCCGCACGCCTGGGCGCCCAATGACGGTTTTCGCCGAGGAGTTCCTCAACCGCCAGACCCTCCGCTGGAAGCCTCGCGCCGTGCAAACCAACTGCCGAATCGTCTGCACGGTTTCGGCGGGAACGCCGGTGACCCGACGCCCACCCCAAAGTCCCGGGCCTGGTCGTCAAACCATCCAACTCCTTTCTTGACTGGTCGACGGAAAACCGCCGGTCCGGACACGGACGCATGATCCGCATCGGTGGCAAGAAACCGCCGCAAGCAGGCCAGCCATGTGCCATGCAAAGCGATCCATCCGCGGCCGTCGCCACAAGCGACGTAGCCACATTCGCTTGAGGCGGAACACGAACTTCCGGAGAAACGAAGATTTGGTCGGCACCGCGTAGTGCCAACAATCCGCCTACAAACCCGCACGAGCCACATGGCAACATCGTTGACGCTGTTGTGCGTTCTAAGACGCAGTTCAGGCGCTCGATAATTGCAACTCCGTTCATCTCGGCGGCACCGAGTTCGATGTGTCGACCCGTCGGCGAGAAACACCGATTCTGGGTGGATGGATCATGTTCGTTTCGATTAGATACATCAAATTCTGAGGCCGATTCGGCCCTGTTTCACCCGTCGTCGCATGCCGCTCATAGGGGGCGATGGAGTACGATAAGTAATTGTTTTGACTGGACTATTCTCCACTGCTACACTACCCTCCACCTTGACAACCCCGCGATGAGGCCGTCACACCACACATCCACTGTTGCCGTCACCATGCTGCCTGTGCGCTTACGGGCCTGTTACCGGAAACCGCCGCGCAGAAACCGCCTCGAAGGCCCCCCGCACCATTGCCGAATGCCAGTACCGCACCCTCACCAAGCGCACCGTGGACCATCTCTCGGTCAACGGCAAGGACGCCGGCTTCTTGGACAACGAACTTCCCGGCTTCGGCGTTCGAGTGTACCCCTCCGGCAAGAAGGTCTTCGTCGTCCAGACGCGCGCCTTAGGCCGCTCGAAGCGCGTCAGCCTCGGCACCCATGGCGACACCGACTTCTCCGTCAACCATGCCCGCAAGATGGCCACCGACGTCATCGCGCACATCAAGGACGGACAGCCGCCCGTCGCTCCAGAGCCGGCGCGCGACCCGACCGTCGCCGACCTCGCCGAGCGCTACGAGCGCGAATACGTCGCGATG
>JAPPHA010000110.1 GCA_028874915.1 Paracoccaceae bacterium | reverse complement strand
TCAGAAATACGCCGAAATCGGCAGATTCACGCCAAGAAACGTTAAACATGGGTTATGACGCCGGCAGCGGTCTGGACCACAAAACGCATGTCTTCCGCCGACATCGGCGCTACCCAAAGGTTGTTGTTCCGACATTCTGAATCCTCGTTTCCAAAGAGTTCCCAGCTCATCAAATCGCGGCCTTCCGGAGGTTTTGGCCGTACGCATTCGGACAGCGGTTCCATTCCCTTTTCTGATATCAGTCAATGCCGATCGGGGCGTCATCGAAAAGACGTGCCCGTCGTACTCGTAAGGTTCGGATCGCCCTGCCGTAGAGGCACCATGGGAAGCGAGCTGCAAATCCCGGGCCCGATGACGTCGACCCGGAACGCGCCCAGGCTTGAGGTCCAGGCGAAGACCTGGAGGAGACCTGGAGGAGACGTCGTTTCGGGGTGCCGGACCTGGACGGCGGCCCCGAGACCAGGCAACGGCGGGCTTGAGAGGAAGGCATACCGGGTGAGTTGGTCGGCGGATGCCGTTCCGCCGGTCAACGCCGTCGCTCGCGCCTTTCCCTCCGATAGACACGCCCGTCGGAGGCAGGCCGACACCTACTTGACGGCGCCAAGAGTCAGCCCGGCAATGAAATGCCGCTGCATCAGGAAAAACATCGCGACCGGTGGAATGGCCGCCACGATCGACCCCGCCGACACCAGGTGCCAGGCCGCCACCCATTGCCCGTTGAGTGAATAGAGACCGGCCGTGATGGGCTGCGTGTCGGAACCCTGGGTGAGGACGGTCGCCCAGAAATAGTCGTTCCAGATGAAGGTAAAGATGAGCACGCTGAGTGCGGCAATCGCCGGTTTCATCAGCGGCAGGACCACAAACCAGAAGATTCGGATCTCGCTGACACCTTCGACCCGGGCGGCCTCAATCAACTCCCTCGGCAGAGCCCGGATGAAGTTGCGCATGAACAGGGTACAAAAGCCGGTCTGGAAGGCGATGTGGAACAACGCGAGGCCTGTGATCGTGTTGTAGAGGCCCATCTGAAGAGTCAGGTCCCGCACAGGAACCATGAGAATCTGGAAGGGCACAAAATTGCCCGCGACGAACATGAAAAAGACGAGGAGATTGGCCCGGAAGCGATAGACGGCCAATGCAAACCCGGTCATGCATGAGAGTGCGACCGCGCCGATCACGGTCGGAATGGTAACCTTGAAGCTGTTCAGGATGTATTTGCCGATCGGCGTGTTCTCGAAGATCGCCGTGTAGTTCTCGACAATGTTGATGGTCGTCGGCCAGCCCCAGTAGTTGCCGGCCGTGATGTCGCCAGCCGACCGGATCGAGGTCAGGGCCACAGCTAGAAGCGGCAGTAGCCACAGGAGAAGCGCTATCGGCAGCGCCGTCCTGTAGGCGACCCCGACGGCGGCCGGTCGACGGTCAATCGGCGCCGGAAACATGTCCGCTCACAAGTCCCGCTCGTCCCTGTACATCTTGTACAGGAAGGCGCTGATGTAGATGATCATGATGAGAAACAACACAACCGCGATGGCGGCCCCGTAACCCATGCGGAATCCGTATTCCGAGAACGCCTGCTCGTACATGTAGAAGGCGAGAACCCGGCTCGATCCCCAGGGCCCGCCATCCGTCATGATCGAGATGAGATCGAAGGATCGGAGTGCCCCGATGACCGTAACGACCACGGCGATGAAGGTGGCAGGCTTCAACTGCGGCAACACCACATACCAGAGCATGCGCCAGCCCCGGGCATTGTCCAGCCGACCCGCCTCGATCTGCTCCGGATCAACCGCATTCAGCCCTGTCAGGTAGAGGATCATGCAATAGGCTGTCTGTGGCCAGAGTCCGGCGGCGATGATCCCATAGGTGACGTACCGTTCGTCGGCGAGAACCGGGATCGCGTCGAAACCGAGGCTCGTGATGATGACGTTCATCAGTCCGTATGACGGATCATAGAACCAGCTGAACACAAGCCCGACGACCACCTGGCTGATGACGAAGGGGAAGAAGAACAACGACTTGTAGAGGCGAATTCCCCAAACCGTCTGGTTGAGAAACAAGGCGATGAAGAGACCGGCCGGAATCGCCAGCATGTAGAGAACGAGCCAGATGACGTTGTTCTTCAGGGACGTGTAGAAGGCTTCGTCATCCATCAACTCGACATAATTGCCGGTACCGACCCAGGTCCGCTCGCCGAGACCGTCCCACGCATAGAAGGAGATCTCCATCGACTGGAAGATCGGGACGATGACATAGACAAGGAAGAACAGAACGCCGGGCGCCAGGAAGATCCATGGCGCCAGCGTCCGCTGATTGATTGCCGGAATGGACATGTCGTCCCGGGTTCCTCCAGCCCCCGATTGGATCCGGCTGCGGGCCCCGTCGTCGGCAATGGGGCCCGGTTTGCCGGTCCGTCAGCCTATTTGTAAATTCGCTGCCGTGCCTTCTCAAGCCGTTCCAGAATCCTGTCGAGCCGTTCCGGCTTGACCATGAATTCCTGGAACCCCTCCATGCCGGCCTTGGCCATTTCGGCCGGAGCATCGCGATCGAAGAACTGGGCGATGCCACCGTCCGCGGCCGAGAGCATGGCGAAGCCGGCCTGCAGGAACTTGTCGTCCGCCACGGATGATCCGGAGTTGATCGGCAACTGACCGAGCGTCGCGTTGATCTTCGTCTGGACATCGGCTCGCGCCAGGAATGCCAGGAACCGCTTGGCATCTTCCTTGTTGGACGCATTGGCAGGAATGTGGATCGTATCGGTTGGCGCGTCTTCGGCGACCGGAACACCGGCGGTGATTTCCGGGAACTGGAAGAAGTCGAGCTGGTCGTCGCTCAACCCGGCTTCGCGCAGCGGCGCCACGGCGAAATTCCCCATCACGTACATGGCCGCTTCGCCCCGGACCATCGGCGCCAGGGCTTCCTGCCACGAATAGGCGGCGTGGTTCTCGATGAAGTAGCCGGCTTCCACAAGCTCCTTCCAGTTGGCCATGGTCGCCCTTACGCGGTCATCCGTCCATTCGACTTCGCCCCGCGTGAGCGCCATGTGGAAGTCGTAACCGTTGGTGCGAAGGTTCAGGTAGTCGAAGACGCCAGCGGCGGTCCAAAGATACTTGGTACCGATCGTGATCGGTGTGACTCCGTTGGACTTCAGGGCCGCGCAGGCCGCCTTGAACTCCTCCCAATTGGTGGGAACTGCAATGCCATGGGCCTCGAAGATGTCCTTCCGATAGTAGACGCCCCACTGGTAGTAGGTATAGGGCACGCCCCACTTCTTGCCGTCGATGGTCATCGACGCCACCGCCGACTTCAGCGATTCGTTGAGGCCGTGTTCTTCCCAGACATCGTCAACCGGCTCGAACAGCCCGGCGTTGACATAGGGAAGCATACGGTTGCCTGCGTACCAGTTGGCAATGTCGGGCGCGTCGGCGGTCAGGAAATTCCGGATCGAGGTCTTGTAGCCTTCGTGGTCGAAAACATTCCAGACGACGGTTACATCAGGGTTCTCCGCCTCGAAGTCCTCGATCAGCTGGGCGAATGCCGCCTTCGGGGCCGGGTCGGACGTGTCGGTGTTGATCACCAGTTCCCCGGCCAGAACCTGGGTTGTCAGAATCACCGACGACGCCAGGACAGCGGCGTTTCGCATCAGACTTGATGTCATTGTCAATCCTCCAGTTTGGGTTCATTATTCGGAACCTAGTTCCAATAGTTGAAACCAATCCCTCAACGCGATAGAATTGTCAAGGAGTAACCCCGGTCAACCGGTGATGGCCAAGGAGGATCAGTGTCGGCAGGACCGGAAAGTCGCGGCACCGTCGGAAAGGCGGTGGATCTGTTGGACCTGATGGCGGCGACCGGCCGCCCTGTGAGGTTTTCGGAATTGTGCGCGGGCAGCGGGCTGCCGAAGTCCACCGTATCGCGTCTCTTGCACACGCTCGCACGTGAACGGATGGTCGCCTACAATGGCGACAGCCGCACCTACAGCCCCGGAGTCCGCCTGCTCCGGCTTGCCCACAGTGCCTGGAAGACCACGTCTCTCGCCTCCGTTGCCGAGCCTTTTCTGGATAGCCTGGCATCCCGGGTCGGGGAGACCATTCATCTTGCGCAACTGGACAACGGTCAGGTCCTCTACATCGACAAGCGCGTCGCCAATGAACCGATCGAGATGTTCAGCCAGGCCGGCAAGGTGGGACCTGCGCACTGCACCGGTGTCGGCAAGGCAATGCTGGCATTCCTGGCCGAACCCCTGAGATCCCGGGCCGTCGAGCAACAGTCCTTTTTTGCGTATACCGGGAACACTCTGACCAGCCGCGAGCAACTACTCACGGAACTGGACCGGATCCGATGTCGTGGAATCGCCTTTGACCGGCAGGAACACGAAGCCGGAATCATCTGCATCGCGACTCCAATCCGGGCGCACGCACGGGTCATCGGAGCGCTGTCCATCACCAGTTCGATTCAGCGGCACGACCTCGACAGCCTTCTCGCATTCCGGCCACTCCTGGAAGACTCGGCGGTCGGTATCGGCGCTGCGGCCGGGGATTGGCAGTTTCCGGGCCGGACCCGGCAACAAACGTGACGGCAGCCGCCTTGAACTCCTGCCTTCGCCAGCGGAACATCCGGGGCTCGCGATACGATGTCGGCCGCGGGACCGGTGTCAGCGGTGGTCACGCCGAGACCAGCCACACCCGGCCGAGCGGGCCGATGCCGAATTGGCGTTGGGACACGCCGGAAGTATAGTTGACTGACTCCCGTCGGAACGAACTGCAGGCCACGGGCCGGGGAGTCGGCGGACACCGTCGAAAGGACATGACATGTCGGGCGTAATTCTGGAGGACGTTACCAAGTCCTTTGGCGACACCGAAGTGATTCACGGCGTCGATCTCGAGGTCGAAGACGGCGAGTTCTGCGTATTCGTCGGACCGTCAGGCTGCGGAAAGTCGACCCTCCTCAGGATGATCGCGGGTCTCGAGGATACCACCACGGGACGGATTTCCATCGGCGGCCGCGACGTGACACGCGTCGACCCGGCTGACCGCGGCATTGCCATGGTGTTCCAGACCTATGCACTCTACCCGCACATGACGGTCGAACAGAACATGGGCTTTGGCCTTCGCATGACCGGAGTGCCGAAAGCGGAAATCGCCGAAAAGGTGCAGGACGCGGCATCGATACTCCGGCTTACCGAATACCTCACACGAAAACCGAAGGCCCTGTCGGGCGGACAGCGCCAGCGGGTTGCGATCGGTCGGGCCATTGTTCGCGGGCCGGGCGTCTTTCTCTTCGACGAACCGCTGTCCAACCTCGATGCCGAGCTCCGGGTCGAGATGCGGGTCGAGATCACCCGGCTCCACCGCGAACTCGGTGCCACCATGATCTACGTGACTCACGACCAGGTGGAGGCCATGACCCTCGCCGACAAGATCGTGGTTCTCAGGGACGGGTCGATTGAGCAGGCCGGGCGTCCGATGGATCTGTACAGGGACCCCGACAACGCCTTCGTCGCCGGTTTCATTGGCTCGCCGAGCATGAACTTCGTCCAGGGTCAGATCGAAAACGGACGGGTCACCGTGCCCGCCCTTGGAAAGATCACAATCGGAGCACCGGCGAGTTTGTCGCCCAGGGGCGGCCCGGTCACCGTCGGGTTGCGACCACAGAACCTGGGGCTGGAACCGGGCGGGTCGGGACTGGCCGTGGAACTGTCGGAGATGCTCGGTGGCGTCCGGTATGATTACCTGAAGACACCGACCGGGGAGCGTCTCGTGGTCGAATCCCGGAACGACGAGGACATGGATGCCGGCACACCCGTCGACGTCGTTTTCGAGCACGCGACAGTTCAACTGTTCGACCCGAGTTCGGGCGCCCGGCTCCGGTGACCCGGCCTCGCTTCCCTGTGGGCAGCCTGCGCCGCGGCTGACGCCGCCTGCACCGATCTCCAACGCGCTGCTGCGGTCCCGGCGGCATTCCCGTATCCGACTTGGCGGGATCCGCGATCAGCTCGCCTGAGCCAGCAGGGATGCGTTGCCGCCGGCGGCCGTCACATCGGCACAGACATGTCTCTCCAGCCTGCAACGCTCCGCCATGTCGCTTTCGGCCATGAGCGCGATCAGGCGACCGGAACGCGCGGCAAGGGCACGCCGGATGTCGCGGAGCGCAGAGGCCTCGCCCCAGAAGGCAACCGCGTCGAATCCGGACAGTCGCAGGAGGTCGGACGAATGCAGCTTGCCGTCAATTCCGACATTGGCGGTCACGCCGGGCGCCACGGCGACCGCTCTGCATCCGCATTCCGCGGCAGTCTGCGCCTGGCGCGCAGCCTGTGCCGCCGTCGGTCCCAGGCAGAGGATCACCCCACGTCCATACAATGAGAACCGGTTCGATTCTCCCGTCGGACCCGGAAGGATGACGGACTCGAGTTCCGCATCGGGCCCGGGCACCAGGGAATCAATTCGATCCTGCACCGTGGACGGATTGATCGGTCCCGCGTCGCCGCAGATGCGGCTCGGTCCCGGCACATCCCCGGGGATCGGGAATGGCGGCCGGGTCAGCCTTCGGACGTAGTTGGGCCCGCCGGCTTTCGGCCCGGTTCCCGAGAGGCCCTCGCCCCCGAAGGGCTGCGAACCGACGACGGCGCCGATCTGGTTGCGGTTGACATAGAGATTACCGGCCCGGATCGATGACACGACTCGCTCAATCCGGCTGTCGATCCGGGAGTGAATGCCGAAGGTCAGGCCGTATCCGGTGGCGTTGATCGCACCGATCACCAAGTCGAGCGAATCCGCGTCGAAGGTGGCAACATGCAGGACGGGGCCAAAGACCTCACGGCCGAGGTCGGCGATCCCGCCGACCTCGATCAGTGAAGGGCCGACAAAGTCTCCGGTCCCAGGAACCGGCAGCCGCTTCCGGAGCCGGCCGTCCCGGCGTGCCGCCTCGATATGGGATTCAATATCGGCCCGAGCCCCCCGGTCGATCACGGGACCGACATCGGTGTCGAATCCCCAGGGATCGCCGACGACCAGAGCATCCATGGCGCCCTCAAGCCGGTCCAGGAAGGACGGAGCAATGTCTGACTGCAGATAGAGCATGCGAAGTGCCGAACACCGCTGGCCCGCTGACTGGAAGGCCGAAGCGAGAATGTCGGTGATCGCCTGTTCCGGAAGGGCGGTACTGTCGACAATCATCGCGTTGAGCCCGCCGGTTTCGGCGATGAGCGGGGCTGTCGGATCGAGATGGTCGCTCATCATCCTGTTGATCGCCTGTGCCGTCGCCGTCGAACCGGTAAAGCACACGCCCTTGACCACAGGATTTCGAAAGAGCCGCGGCCCGACAACGGAGCCCCGGCCAGTCAGCAGCTGCAGCGTATCCCTTGGAACCCCTGCCTCATGCATGAGGCGGACCGCCAGTGCCGCAACGAGACCGGTGGCTTCCGCCGGCTTTGCCAACACTGCGTTTCCTGCAGCCAATGCACCGGCGATCTGCCCGGTGAAGATGGCAAGCGGGAAATTCCACGGTGAAATACAGGCGATCACGCCGCGGGGCGGGCCCGCGAGGTCCCGGCCGCGGGCACCATAGTAACGCAGGAAGTCCACCGCTTCCCGCAGCTCCGCCACCGCATCCGACGGCGTCTTTCCGGCCTCCCGACAGAGGACGGCCAAAAACTCCCCCACGTTCGCCTCGTAGAGTTCGGATGCCCGGACCAGAATACGCGCACGGCCGGAAGAATCATCGTCCCAGACCCGCGCCGCCGCCAGCGCGGCATCGATCTCGGCTCCTGTGGACTGGGCCACCGAACCGACATGGTCGGCGGGATTCGCCGGGCTGACGACCGCGACCGGATCCTCACCCGCCGCGCCGTCGCAAGTGATGGGACCGGCTTCCCAGGTGGCAGTCCGGAATGGAAGTCGGGCAGTCTCGATCGCCGCCCGATCCAACGGGTCCCACAGTTCCCACCCGCGGGAATTCACCCGTTCCGGCGCATACAGATCGGCAGGCAGGCGCACGGACGGATGCCGGCGAGCGGTCTCCAGCATCGCGAAAGGATCCTTCGCCAGGGTTGCCGCCGGGATGGTCGTATCGACAATCTGATTGACGAAGGAACTGTTGGCACCGTTTTCGAGAAGCCGCCGAACCAGGTAGGCGAGCAGGTCGCGGTGCCGGCCCACCGGTGCGTAAATGCGGCAGCGGGTCCCGAACTCGGACCGAACGCGATCGTGCAGCGCCTCTCCCATGCCGTGGAGTCTCTGGAATTCGAATGCCGATCGCGGCACCCGTTCCTCGCGCATCAGTTCGAGGATGGTGGCCACCGTATGGGCGTTATGTGTGGCGAACTGGGCGTAGATCCGATCGCCAAATCGCAACAGTTTGGCGGCGCAGCAAATGAAGCTGACATCGGTCGCGGCCTTCCGGCTGAAAACCGGAAATCCCGATGCGCCGTTCACCTGGGCCCGCTTGATTTCGGTGTCCCAGTAAGCGCCCTTGACGAGCCGGACCATGATCCGCCGATCAAGGTGACGGGCCTGGGCCTCGAGCCAGTCGATGACCGGGCCGGCGCGCTTGCCATAGGCCTGAACAACAAGTCCGAAACCGTCCCATCCGGCCAAGGCGGGATCCCGAACCACCTCTTGGGCGACATCAAGCGTGAGATCCAGACGATCCGCCTCTTCGGCATCAATGTTCAGCCCCATTCCGGCCGTGCAGGCCTGGCGGGCGAGGTCACCGAGCCTCTCGACCAGAGCGCCTGTCACCCGACCGGCCTGGACCATTTCGAAACGCGGATGGAGAGCCGACAGCTTGACCGAAATCCCCGGATTGGCCCGGACGTCGTCCGCCGTGCACCGGGCGCTGATTCGCGAAATCGCATCGGCATAGGCGGCGAAATATCGGTCGGCATCCGCCGCCGTGACCGCTGCTTCCCCGAGCATGTCATAGGAGTGGGTGAAACCCTCCCGACCCTTCGCGGCGGCGCGATGCATCGCTTCCCCGATGTCCTCGCCGAGAACGAACTGGCGGCCGAATTCGACCATCGCCCGCCGAACGGCAGAACGGATGACCGGCTCGCCCAGCCGTTTCAGCAAGCTCCGGAGCACAGCCGCGATCCCCTCGCTGTCAGGGTCGCCGTCCCTGAGCGTACGCCCGGTGAGCATGAGTGCCCAGGTCGAGGCATTGACCAGCGCCGAACTGGACCGGCCGAGATGTTCGCTCCACCGAGAGGGGGCGATCTTGTCCTCGATCAGCGCGTCGATTGTCGGGGCATCGGGGACCCGCAGCATCGCTTCCGCGAGGCACATCAGCGCAATGCCTTCATCCGTCGACAGACCGTATTCGGCGAGGAAGACCTCCATGAGTCCCGGTCGGGAGGCCTCCCGGATCGTCTCGACCAGCCGCGCTGCACGCGCGCTCGCCTGCAATCGAATCGTGGCCGACGGTCCCGTATCCGCCAGGAGGCGGTCAAGAATCGCAGACTCGGTTTGGTGCCGGGTGCGGTGGACGATCGCCCTCAACCCATCCGGATCGTTCATGGCCGTTCTCCTCGTTCTCCAGGTCTCCCGGACGACCCTGCATGCAGGCCGCCATCCAGTGCCTCCTACCGGATGTTCACCGACAATCTATCCCGATTCGACGCCCGGTTTCCGATTCCGAATTCTGTTTCGCGCGACGGCGTCAACACCAAGGCCCCAACGGGCGGCGGCGGGCCCCGGGGCTCGGGGGCCGGTCCGTGGGCATCGGCGACGGAAAGCCGGCGGAACGGGGCCTGTCGCGATACCTTGACCTTTCGAAGCGGATTCTATTGAACGCCCCGACCGGAACGGGTTTCGGCAGCGGGCGAGAGCGGACGCCATCGGACATGCAGGACAACAACAAGAACCTCCTCCTGGCGACGGCACTCAGCTTCCTCGTGATCTTCGCCTGGTTTATCCTCTTTCCCCCGGAACCGATGGAACCGGGACCAGAGGTCGACTCCGCCCCGACCACGACCCCCGCCACCGACAGCGGCGTGGATCCGGGCACCGGCCTCGCCACATCGCCACCGCCCGACGAGAGCCTTCCGGGGTCTGTACGCGAGGCTGCGCTCGACTCGGCCGCCCGGATTCCCATCCGGACCGGGCGACTGTCGGGGTCCATGTCACTGACCGGCGGCCGGATCGACGACCTCGAACTCGTCGACTACAATGTCCGGCTCAACGATCCGTCCGAGAAAGTGATCCTGCTCAGCCCCAGCGGCGGGGTGGATGCCTACTATGCCCTTTACGGCTGGGCCCCGACGCCTGGCGTCTCCTATTCCGATGTGCCCGGTGCGAGCACGCCCTGGGAAGTGGAATCCGGGACGGCCATCACCGAGACGACGCCGGTGACGCTGCGTTGGGACAATGGCAAGGGGTTGATCTTCCGTCGACAGGTGGCCATCGACGCCGACTACCTGTTCACCATCACCCAGTCGGTCGAGAACAAGACCGGGACGGCGGTCCGGCTGGCCCCCTACGGTATCGTCGCCCGCCACGGCGAGCCGGAGGTGATCGGCTTCTACATCCTGCATGAAGGTGTGGTCCGGTCGTCGGACGGGACCATCCAGGAAATTGACTATGACGACATGCCGGACCAGGAACTCGACCCGCGGGAGTCCGCCGCCGTCGACAGTATCGCGGTCGAGCAAAACGGCTGGATCGGCTTTACCGACAAGTACTGGATGACGACGCTGATCCCGGAACCGGGTCAGCCCTTCACGTCGGTCTCCAAGTACAGCGCCCGAAGCGACACCTACCAGACCGACATGCGGCTGCCGGCCATGCAGGTCGAGGCCGGCACCACCGGCGTCATGACCACCATGCTGTTTGCCGGAGCCAAGGAATACCAAACCATCCTGTCCTATGAACGGGAATTCGGGATCAATCAGTTCATCGACTCCATCGACTGGGGATGGTTCTTCTTCCTGACCAAGCCGATCTTCCAGCTGCTCCTGTGGTTGAACGGCATCGTCGGAAACATGGGCTGGTCCATCATCTGTTTGACGTTGGTGATCAAGGCGCTCCTCTTTCCGTTGGCCTACAAGTCCTATGTCTCCATGGCGAAGATGAAGGAACTGCAGCCGGAAATGGAGAAGATCAAGGAGCGGGTCGGCGACGACCGTCAGAAGCTCCAGCAGGAAATGATGAAGCTGTACCGGGACCGGAAGGTCAATCCGGCTTCCGGCTGCCTGCCGATCCTGCCCCAGATTCCGATCTTCTTCTCTCTCTACAAGGTCCTCTTTGTCACAATCGAAATCCGTCACGCGCCTTTCATCGGCTGGATTCATGACCTCTCCGCCCCGGATCCCACATCGATCCTCAACCTGTTCGGCTTGCTGCCCTGGGGAACGCCTGGGCCCGAAAGCATCTTCTACCTGCTGTCGATCGGCGTCTATCCGGTTCTCATGGGCGTTAGCATGTGGATGCAGCAGAAGCTCAACCCGGCACCGACAGACAAGACCCAGGCAATGGTGTTTGCCTGGATGCCCTGGCTGTTCATGTTCCTCCTTGGAAGCTTTGCGAGCGGCCTGGTCATCTACTGGGTGGCCAACAACATCATCACCTTCATCCAGCAGTATGCGATCATGCGGAGCCAGGGGGTAAAACCCGACATTTTCGGCAATATCCTGGCAGGTTTCCGGCGGGACGGAGCCAAGAGCTGACGGCCGCGACCCGGGAGACGGATCGAATCATGCCTGGCATTGTCACCGACATCTGGCGCCATCCTATCAAGTCACACGGGCGCGAAGCGCTGGCCGAAGTCGCGTTGACCAAGGGTACAACCCTGCCCTGGGACCGGGTCTGGGCCGTTGCCCATGAGGCCTCGGGCATCAGTGATTCCACCCGGGGCTGGCGACCGGTCCAGAATTTCGTCGTCTGCGCCCGGGCACCGGAACTGGCGGCCATCAATGCTACGGTGGATGAATCGGCGGGCACAATCACGCTTACCCATCCCCGTCTCGCCCGGATCACGGTTGATCCCGACATCCCGGAAGACCGGAACCGGCTGATTGAATGGGTCACGCCTCTGGCGCCCCCGGACCGGGCCAGGCCGGTTCGCGTCTACCGGGCCGGTGGACGCGGCCTCACCGATACCGAGTTTCCATCCGTTTCGATCCTGTCGCGGTCGTCACTGGACGCCCTTTCGGCGGAGGCCGGCCAAGAGGTGGCCCCGGAACGCTGGCGCGGCAACATCTGGGTCGAAGGTTTCGAGGCGTGGTCGGAATTCGGTTGGGTGGGCCGGCGGGTCCGGATCGGCGATGCCGAACTGCGCGTGATCGAACCCATCCAGCGTTGCCGGGCCACAACGGCCAACCCCGAGACCGGGCGACGCGACCTGGACACGCTGGCACTTCTCGACGCGGGCTGGGGCCACCGGAATTTTGGGGTCTATGCGGAGGTCGCCGCCTCGGGTCGGGTCCGAACCGGCGACCCCGTCACCATCCTCGGGTGACCGGAACGGTTCCGACATCTGCCTTTCGCCCCGTCCCCGAACCGTCCGGCGCGGACCGGGAACGCGGTCGAAAGCTGTTTGCCACCCCGGTGCGCTTCGTGACCGGGGCGGCCGATGTCGGCGGTTTTCCGCCGGCCGACCGAATTGAGGTGTGTTTCTCGGGTCGCTCGAACGTCGGCAAATCGCGACTGATCAATGCGCTGACGTCACAATCGACGCTTGCCCGCATCTCCCGGACGCCGGGCCGCACGCAGCAGATCAACTTTTTCGCGCTCGCCGACCGGTATTATCTGGTCGACGTCCCGGGCTATGGCTTTGCCAGGGCACCCCTGAAAACCATCCAACGCTGGCAGCGGCTGCTCGGGGCCTACCTCGCCGGCCGACCCTCGCTCCGGCGGGTGTTTCTCCTCATCGACGCTCGTCACGGGCCGAAACCGGCCGATGAGGAGATCATGGAACTCCTGGACCGGAGTGCCGTCACGTTCCAGGTGGTGATGACCAAGTCCGACAAGATCGGCCCGGCCCGGCTCGCGGACAGCCTCGCCGCAACGGCGCGCACCCTCGCACGACATCCGACCGCATTCCCGGAGATCGTGCCCACATCGGCCGTCACCGGTGCCGGCATCGCGAGCTTGCGGTCGATCATTGCCGCCATGGACTGAGAGCGAGCCAGGATGGCAGATTTGACCGGCTTTCGACAGGAACCGTGACGGGACCCCGGAAAGACCGGGATCTTGTGCATACGTCCCGGCGCCGGCCACCCAGACCCGTCACGTGAGGCCCAAGAGGACGTTCGACTGGCTTCGTCGTGCGCATTCGGGCGCCGGTCTCGGTTCGAGCGACCCTTTGCAGATCAAGCCACGGCCCGGATCGATCCGACGAGTCGTTTCCGAAACCGCTCCCGGGCATTTCGCGCCCGGATTCCGGGTTGGCGGGGTCTTCGGGCTCCAGGCAACGTCCGGTGACAGTTGCGATTTGGTCCTGGAACATCGGTCGGGGGGCGTCCGGTGGCCGCGGAATCATCCCGCCAATCCAATGGGGACCTGACCGTACTGATGGAGCCGACGGGCCAGGATCGTTTCGGGTCCTGTCGCGGCATCAGTCGGAACCGCCGAGGTGGGTGAGGCTGTCCGAATCCGTTCGGGATCGGCATTGACGGTGCCGTTCACCCGGTGCCCTGTCTGACGATTCGACCGTTTCCTGCCCCACCACCGGCAATCCCCGAGCCGGTGGCGGCAGTCGCCGATCTCAGAACCGTTGCAGAAGCCGGCGCAGGTAATCCAGCTCCGACTGCGGCCGGTCACGGTCATCAGACCGGCGGCGGATTTCTTCCAGGATCTCGCGGGACCGATCATAGTGATCACCGTCCGACAACGGTCCGCCCCGGGCAATGGCGGAACCGTCCTGTTCGGTCTGGCGCCCGAGTGGATCGGTGTTCGTCGGGCCGAGCCCGGTTTGCTCCCCGCCTCGTTCTCCGGGAGTTTCGCCCTGCGCCTGGCTGCGCCGCGCCTCCTCGATCTCCCGAATTCCTTGCCGCAAGGCTTCCATTGCCCGGGCCTGCTCGTCGAGTGCGGCATTGTTGTCGCCGCGCTCAAGGCTTTCCCGGGCCTGGCCCATGGCCTGTTCTGCATCTTCCAGTGGATCTCCTCCGGCCAGGCCATCCGCAGAGGGAAGTTCCTGGCGTTGGCCGGACAGCAATTGCCGGAGTGCTTCCTGTCGGTCGGCAAGGTCGGTGTCGGTTTCGAAATCACCAGTGCCCGGCGGACCGCCGCCGAAGTCCTGCCCCAGCCCCTCAAGATCGCCGGGCGGCGGCAGGAGTCCCTGCTGATCGCCACCACTGCTGCCGGGATTCCCCTGCAATTGCCGGAATGTCTCGTCGGCCAGCCCTTGTTGCCGTTGCAAGGTATCGCGGAGTCCGTCGAGGGTTCGGTCGCCGCCCGAACCCGGGCGCGCGACACCATCGAGGGACGCCTGCAGGTTTTCCATCAGGCCCTGGAGCTGGCGCAGCAATTCCTGGGCCTCGGCCATGCGCTGCTGCTCCAGCAGTTCCTGGAGCCGGTCGAGCATGTCCTGGAAGTCATTCGGTGTGATTTCCGTGCCCTCAGGGAGCTCGGCCAGTTCCTGATCTCCGTTTCGCTGGGCCATTTCCGCCAGTTCCCGGAGAAACTCGTTCAACGCCTCCCGGAGTTCCTGCATCAACTCCGCGATCTGCTCTTCCGGAGCCCCCTGTTCGATGGCAGCGGACAGTCGGTCTCGAGCCCGTTCGAGCCGTTCCCGGGCGTTTGCCAGATCGCCCTCTTCGATCAGGAGCGCCGCTCGCCACAGTCTCTCGGCGACCTCGTCACGATCCGGCGATACCAGTTCCACCGCGCTTGGTACTATCCGGGCAGACCGGGATCGCGCGACCGACAACTGCCGGAGTGCCGAACGCACCAGGAGATACGCCGTGGCATTGTCAAACTGCTCCTCCGGCCGAAAAGTGATCGCCCGAAGCATCCGGCGTACCCGCCTCACATTGTCGGCCGACCAAAGGAGATCCCGCCGTTGCTCTGCCAGCGCGGCGGCAAGCGGATCAAAGAACTGACGGGCCGGAAGACGGGCCGGAAGTGGCGGGCTCGCACCAACATTGCCGCCCGCATCGTCGGCCCTGAGGACCAGGGTTACCGGCAGCCCGGCGTATCGGTGGTCCGACAGGTTCTCGACGAGCGTTTCCTCGAACGTCTTCGTGTTCCCGATATATGGCAGGGGCAGATCCACGACGATTGGTTCGGAGGAACCGGGGTCGGCCGCAAGGGCACCTGTCCGGTCAACCCGATCAAGATCGAGCCGGATCTCGGCAGTGCCGCCGACGACCCCGTAGTCATCACTGGCCCGGAAGGGCAAGGACAGCGCCCCGTTGACCGTCGACGTCAGCGGGCCCGTGTGTTCGACAACCGGCGGACGGTCGGGGATCACGGTGATTGGCTGCCGCCAGATTGTAGCCCCATCGACGTCGAGAGAAAGCACACCGTTCTCCCTGACCACAACCCGGACCTCCCGTAGATCGGTCTCCGATTCCGGAAGCTCCGAGACGATGGGAGCCATTCCTCCGAGGTTTGCCACGTCGGGCAACGCGGCAGGTCCGCGTTCGACTCCGCCGATACTGGCGGTGACATCCGTGTCCGCGGCTCCGGAACCGGAATCGGAAACCGAATCGGAGAGCGAGGCCCGCTCTGCTCGACCGTAGAGCCGGATCGTCAGTTCCGTGCCGCTGGGCAGCTCCAGATCACCCGTACCGGGGGCGTCGAGGTAAAGGGTCGGCCGACCCGTGTAAAACGGCGGTTCTGCCCAACCTTCAAAGACCGGGGGCGCTGCCGCCAGGGACGCGGGGGATTCCGGCTGAAACCCCCTCGGTTGTTCGGTCCCGGCGAACAGGAGCGCCGACACGAAGGCGAGGATCGCGGTCAACCGGACCGCCAGCGGGTCAAATCGCGCGAGCCGCAGGTCCGGCCACACGACCCTGGCATCGAGGGCGCGCCGGGCCATGGCGCCGACATGGGCCTTCCAGAGGATTTCGGCGTCCGGTTCGCCTCGCCCGCGTGCCATCTCGTCCGACAGAGCGGCGACGGGTCCGCCTGTCTGGCCACCATCGAGGCGGGTGGCGACCGCGACGGCGCCCGGCAATGTCAAACGGCGCAAGCCTCGCCACGCCAATGTCAGAATCCCCAGAACCCAAAGCCCTGCAGCGGACATTGCCAGGCTCTGCGGGACAAGGCTGACAACGCCCCAAAGCCAGACCGATACTCCGAGCAGTCCCAGCGTCGCCGCCGGCCACAGGCACCTCGTAAGCCGTTCGAGGATCAAAGCCGCCCGAGTGAGACGGACCCGCGTGCGAAGCGTCCGCAACGCTTCCGCCCGGACGTCTTCTGCCTGTTGTCGTTCAGGATGCAAGGTCTGTTCCCGCGCCCACAGGGCCGACCGCCGCTCAATCGCCCGTCAGCCACTCCGGGACTATATCGCGAAGGATCATCTCTTCAACCTCCGCGCGCGGCCGTATCACTGAAAAACGCCTGCCACTCACCAGAACTTCCGGGACGAGGGGCCGGCTGTTGTATTCGGAGGCCATGACCGCGCCATAGGCGCCCGCCGAACCAAAGGCCACCTGGTCACCCGCCTCGACCGGCGGCAAGGTCCTCCGGCGGGCGAAGGCGTCTCCGGTTTCGCAGACCGGGCCCACTACATCCACCGGGCCATACGCGTCTTCCGGCGCGGGCTCCCGAACCGGCATGATCGGATGGTAGGCGCCGTACATGGCCGGTCGCAGCAGGTCGTTCATGGCGCCGTCCAGGATCAGAAAGTCGCGGTCGGCACCGGATTTCCTGTAAACGACCGAACTGACCATCACGCCGGCATCACCGGCGATGGCGCGGCCTGGTTCGACATCGATCTCGACCCCGAGATCGCCAAGGTGACGACGGATGAGGTCGCCGTAGGCCTTCGGCGACGGTGGCGGCGGGTCCGAAGGCCGGTAGGCGATCCCAAGCCCCCCGCCGACGTCAAGGCGGCGGATGTCGTGGCCGTCGCCTCTCAGGGTCCGGGTCAAGTCCGCAAGGATCCGGAATGCCGCCTCGAAAGGCGCCAACGCCATCACCTGGGAGCCGATGTGGACATCGATGCCAACGACCGAGATTCCGGAGAGTCCTGCTGCCTCCCGAGAGACCTCGCGAAGCCGCGCGCACGGAATCCCGAACTTGTCCTCGGCCTTGCCGGTGGAGATCTTTTCATGGGTCTCCGGATCGATGTCGGGATTGACCCGGAAGGCAACCGGCGCAACGGTCTCAAGGCTGCGGGCCACGGCGTCGAGTTGCAGCAGTTCCGGTTCGGATTCGACGTTGAACTGCCGGATGCCGCCCCGGAGCGCAATCTCCATTTCCTGCGGCGTCTTGCCAACCCCGGAAAACACGATCCGGTCTCCGGAAACGCCGGCAGCCCGGGCGCGGGCGTATTCCCCGGCGGACACCACATCCATTCCGGCGCCGAGATCACCGAGCAACCGGAGAACCGCAACATTGGAATTCGCCTTCACCGAGTAACAGACGCGGTGGTCGAGCCCGGAGAGTGCCGACTGGAGGGTCTTCAGATTGCGGGTCAACGCAGCCGAAGAATAAACGTAAACCGGCGTACCGACGGTCGCGACGATGTCGGGGATCGGGACCTCTTCGGCCCGGAGGATTCCCGAATGGTAGAGGAAATCGCCCGTCATGCCGCGACCAGTCGGTCCACGGCGTCCGCCGGGCCTGCCGCGTCCGTCGCTTCCATCGTCCCTTGCGGTTCGGGATACGGCTCCAACGGTCCCTTTTTTCCACAGGCGGCACCAACGGTGAGAAGGAGGACCAGGAGTCCCGCGGCAACCCGTCCCGCGCGATTCCTGCGGAAGTTTCCGGTCATGGCGCCGTCCCCCCCGACATCTCGGCCTGCAGGCATTGCCGCCACTGCGCGATCTGATTCCGGACGGTTTCCGGGGCGGTTCCACCGTAGCTGGTTCGGCTGGAGACCGAGGCCTCCACGGTCAGAACCGATCGTACGGAGTCGCCAATCGGCATCCCACAGATGTCCTGCATGTCCTCAAGTGGAATGTCGGCAAGTTCGCAGCCCCGGGACTCGGCCAGACGGACCAGCCGGCCCGTCGCGTGGTGGGCATCCCTGAAGGCCATGCCACGTTCCCGGACCAGCCAGTCGGCCAGGTCGGTGGCCGTCGGGAAGCCGTCGGCGGCCAGGGTGCGCATGCGGACGGGGTCGGCCGTCATATCGGCGACCATTCCGGTCATGGCGGCGATGGCCAGCGCCAGGCTGTCGGCCGCGTCGAACAGCAGTTCCTTGTCTTCCTGCATATCTTTCGAATAGGCGAGCGGCAGCCCTTTCATGACGGTCAAGAGGCCCATGAGCGACCCGTTGATCCGCCCGGTCTTGGCGCGGATCAGTTCGGCGGCATCGGGATTGCGCTTCTGCGGCATGATCGAGGATCCGGTCGAGAATCTGTCCGACAGGGTAATGAACCGGAATCCCGGCGATGCCCAAACAACGACCTCCTCGGCAAGCCGACTGAGATGCATTGCCGTGATGGCGGCGAACGACAGGAAATCCAGCGCGAAGTCGCGATCGCTGACGGCATCGAGCGAGTTCGCCGATGGCCGGTCGAATCCGAGGGTCTCTGCCGTCATCTCCCGATCAATCGGGAAGGATGTGCCGGCCAGTGCCGCCGCACCCAACGGGCATTCGTTCATTCGCCGGCGCGCATCCAGGGCGCGACTCCGGTCGCGCGCGAACATCTCCACATAGGCCATCATGTGATGGCCCCAGGTCACGGGCTGCGCAGCCTGCAGATGCGTGAATCCCGGCATGATCCAGCCGGAACCGGCTTCAGCCTGGTCGAGAAAGGCAACGATCAACTGCCGGAGACCGTCCGAAAGCTCGTCGATCCGTTCCCGTGTCCACATCCGGAAATCAGTCGCAACCTGGTCATTCCGCGACCGCGCGGTGTGCAGCCGACCGGCGGCCTCCCCGATGATGTCCGAGAGGCGGGTCTCGACATTCATGTGGACGTCCTCGAGTGCAGCGGAGAACGGGAACGTCCCGGCTTCAATCTCTGACAAAACCGTGAGCAGGCCTTCCCGGATTGCGGTTCCGTCCGTAGAATTGATGATGCCGCAGGCCGCCAGCATCGCAGCATGGGCTCGAGAGGCTTCGATGTCCTGGTGCGCCAAACGGCGGTCGAAGGCAATCGACGCGTTGATCGCTTCCATGACCGCATCCGGACTGGATTGAAACCGGCCACCCCGGGTCGCATGGGAATCAGGTCTCTTGGGCATCGGGGATTCCGAAACGCTCGACAGGAAAGGACGGACGCATGAACCGGCTGCGGGGTTTCATGGCGGGCCTGCTATATATGGGCTTGGCGTTGGGAGCAATTCCGGCAGGTTCCGGAGAGTTGGACATTCCTTATCTCGAGACGCTCCGGACCGGGGAGATGCGAAAGCTGATCTTCAGCCCTGACGGTGCCGGCGTCGGAGCTCCCCCGGCCCTGCTTACTGAAGACATACTGATCGACGCCAGCGGAGCCAAGACCAGCCTGGGCGAACTCGCGGCCGGGCGGACGGTCCTTGTCAACTTCTGGGCCACCTGGTGCCCGCCCTGTCGGCACGAAATGCCCTCCCTCGACGCTCTGGCCGCAGAAGTCTCCGGCGAAGATTTCGCCATACTCCCGATTGCCACCGGCCGGAACGATCCCGACGCCATCAAGGCCTTCTTCGCCGAAACCGGCATCACCCGCCTTCCGGAAATCCATGATCGGGGCCAACGCCTTTCCCGGTCGCTCGGCGTCTTCGGTCTGCCGACAACCGTAATTCTCGCCCCGGACGGGACCGAGGTCGCCCGCTTGACCGGCGACGCCGACTGGCATTCTCAGAGCGCCCAGGCGATCATCGGAGCGATCATCGACGCCTTTGCCCGCTAGTGGATGTCGGCTCGCCGTCCAATGGACAGCGGTGGCGGGTGAACACCGGAAATCGCGGTACCGGCTCAGGCCGGAATTCGGTAAGACCGGTCCAATCCAACGAATCAAGACTGGCTGAAGGAAAGACAGCATGACACATGTCGTGATTGCGTCGGCGGCGCGGACCGCCGTCGGCAGTTTCAATGGCAGTTTCGCCAACACACCGGCCCATGACCTGGGAACCACCGCCATCGAGGCCGTTATCGATCGCGCTGGCGTCGACAAGGCGGACGTCTCTGAAACAATTCTGGGCCAGGTCCTCGCTGCCGGCCAGGGTCAGAACCCGGCGCGCCAGGCTCACATCAATGCCGGGCTGCCTGTCGAGAGTGCTGCCTGGACCGTCAACCAGGTCTGCGGATCGGGACTTCGGTCCGTGGCGATCGGAGCCCAGCACATCCAGCTTGGCGATGCGGACATCGTCGTTGCCGGTGGCCAGGAGAACATGACGCTCAGCCCGCATGTGGCCCACCTCCGTTCAGCGACAAAGATGGGCAATGCGACCTTCGTCGACTCCATGATCAAGGACGGCCTGCTCGACGCGTTCCAAGGCTACCACATGGGCATCACCGCCGAGAATGTTGCCGAGAAATGGCAGATTTCCCGCGAGTCGCAGGACCAGTATGCGGTGCGTTCCCAGAATCGGGCTGAGGCCGCCCAGGAAGCCGGCCGGTTCGAGGCGGAGATCACCCCCTTTACGGTCCGCAGCCGGAAAGGTGATGTGGTTGTCGACGCCGACGAATACATCCGCAAGGGCGCCAGCGTCGAATCGCTCCAGAAGCTGCGTCCGGCCTTCTCCAAGGAAGGGTCGGTGACCGCGGGCAACGCGTCCGGGATCAATGACGGCGCTGCAACCGTTCTGCTGATGCGATCGGAAGAGGCCGAGAAACGGGGCATCGAACCCCTGGCGCGCATCGTGTCCTACGCGACGGTCGGCCTTGATCCGAGCATCATGGGCGTCGGGCCGATCGGCGCGTCAAGAAAGGCGCTGGAGAAGGCCGGCTGGTCGGTTGACGACCTGGACCTGGTCGAGGCCAATGAAGCTTTCGCCGCCCAGGCCTGTGCCGTCAACAAGGACATGGGATGGGATCCGGAGATCGTCAACGTCAACGGCGGCGCCATCGCCATTGGCCATCCGATCGGAGCCTCCGGTTGCCGCATCCTGAACACTCTCCTCTACGAATTGAAGCGTCGCGATGCCCGGCGGGGTCTGGCGACACTCTGCATCGGCGGCGGCATGGGCGTCGCCATGTGTGTCGAACGGGAGTGATCCGGGAACCGGTCGACTGCCCACCCGGGCATTCGAAGGTCCCTGCACGACCGGATCCGGGCCCCTGCCCGGCCGACGCGGTCATCGGGCTCTCGACGCCCCGAGGGGGTGGCAATGACCGCGGCCGGAACCATCGGCAGGTAACGGCGATCAGATGAAGACGGAGGTGATAACGTGGGAAGAACGGCGCTTGTAACCGGGGGGACCCGGGGAATCGGCCGGGCGATTTCGATTGCCCTCAAGGACGACGGCTTTGTCGTCGCGGCGAACTACGCCGGCAACAGGGAGGCGGCGGAAGCGTTTACCGCCGAGACCGGAATCCCGGCCTATCGGTGGTCAGTCGCCGATTTCGATGCCTGCGCCGACGGGATCGCACAGGTTGAAGCGGAGCACGGACCCGTGGAGGTTCTCGTCAACAATGCCGGGATCACCCGTGACGGCATGTTCCACCGGATGACGCCCGACGCCTGGTCGGCGGTCATCGACACCAACCTTACGGGGCTGTTCAACATGACGCGACCGGTCTGGCCGGGCATGCGCGAACGGGGCTTCGGTCGAGTTGTCAACATTTCCTCGATCAACGGTCAGAAGGGTCAGATGGGCCAAACCAACTATTCCGCTGCCAAGGCGGGCGATATCGGCTTCACCAAGGCGCTGGCCCAGGAGGGAGCGGCAAAGGGCATTACCGTCAATGCTGTCTGCCCCGGTTACATCGCCACCGAAATGGTCATGGCGGTTCCGGAGAAGATCCGGGACAGCATCATCGCCCAGATCCCCGTCGGCCGTCTCGGTGAACCGGACGAGATTGCCCGCTGCGTGGCCTTCCTCGCCTCCGATTCCGCCGGGTTCATCACCGGCGCCACATTGTCGGCCAATGGCGGTCAATACATGAGCTGACTCCGTTCCCGGCCGTCCGGTCAATTCGGCGCACGGTCAGGGACAGGGTCCCTGCAAGAGTCGCTCCGGCGACTGCAGGCAGGGGACACGGGGGCCAGGTCAGACGACCAGTTCGGTCCGCTCGACCGTCTCGGCCCCAAAGACCCGGCGATAGCGGTCGATCTCATCCGGAGGTCCGATCGCCTTGTTCGCATTGTCGCTCAGCTTGACTGTCGGCCGGCCATCAGCCGCGACCGCCTTGCAGACCAGTGAAAAGGGATCCAGGGCCGCCCCGGGAACCAGCCCTCGAAAGTCATTGGTCAGGAGCGTACCCCAGCCGAACGCCAGCTTGCTCTGGCCCGTGAAACGCCGGGCGAGGGACTCGATCTGCCCCACATCAAGGCCATCCGAAAAGATGGTCAGCTTGGTGGCCGGGTCCTCCCCACGCTCCCGCCACCAGCGAATGACGGATTGGGCCGCCATCTCCGGCTGACCGCTGTCGATGCGGATGCCGGTCCAGCCGGTCGCCCAGTCCGGTGCATTCTCCAGAAACCCTTCACTCCCGAATGTGTCTGGCAGCATGATCAGCAGGTTTCCGTCATGTTCCGTCTGCCAATCGGCAAGAACTGCATATGGAGCCTCGGCGAGCTCGGCATCGGACTCCGCGAGGGCCGCATAGATCATCGGGATTTCATGGGCGTTGGTCCCGATCGCCTCGACTTCCCGGCGCATGGCGATCAGGCAGTTCGAGGTGCCGGAAAACTTGTCGCCGAGACCCTCGATCATCGCCTGCACGCACCAGTCCTGCCAGAGGAAGGAGTGGCGACGGCGGGTCCCGAAGTCCGCCACCGCCAACGGTTCGATCTGTTGCAATCGGCCGATCTTTTCCCAGAGCTTTGTCATCGCCTGTGCGTAGAGCACCTGAAGCTCGAACTTGCCAAGCGCCTCCAGGACGCGCCTTGACCGGAGTTCCATGATCACCGCCAGTGCCGGAATCTCCCAGAGCATGACCTCCGGCCATCGACCCTCGAAGACCAGCTCGTACTGATCCCCCCGGCGATCAAGGTGATAGTCAGGAAGCCGCAGGCCTTCGAACCACTCGATGAAGTCATGATCGAACATTTGCCGCTTGCCATAGAAGGTGTTGCCGCGAAGCCAGGTGCTCTCGCCACGGGAGAGCGACAGCGAGCGGATGTGATCGAGCTGTTCGCGGAGTTCACCTTCATCGACAAGTCGTGCCAGAGGCACTTTGCCGGTCCGGTTGACGAGACGGTAGGTGACCCGGGTCGACAGCTTCCTTCGGTACACGAACTGGCACATGAGGAGCTTGTAGAAGTCGGTATCGATCAGCGATCGGATGATCGGATCGATCTTCCACTTGTGGTTGTAGACCCGGGTGGCGATATCGACCATGACGGCGATCCTGATGGCCGCTACAGGCGTTCGGTCGTCACGACGGCTGTCCGCGAACGACAACCCATGAGCCGGGTCCCGGGCCTTTGATGACCGGTTCCGGGCAGTTCAGGGCGCGATTTCCACGTCATGCGCCCGCATGTCGGCCCGGGCCTCCGCCAGGGAGCCGTCGAGATCGATGGCCCGGCAGGCCCCTTCAAGGACAGTCACCCGGAAGCCGAGTCGCGCAGCGTCGACCGCCGAGAACCGAACGCAGAAATCGGTGGCAAGACCGGCCATGACCAGATTCCGGACACCCCGACGGTTCAGATAGCCTTCGAGGCCGGTCGGCGTCGCGTGGTCGTTTTCGAAGAAGGCGGAATAACTGTCGATGGCCGGTCGAAACCCCTTGCGAATGATCACGTCGGCGGGGTCCGTCTCGAGGTCAGGATGAAACCGCGCCCCGTTCGAGCCCTGAACGCAGTGAACCGGCCAAAGAACCTGCGGGCCGTATTCCATCTCGATGACAGAAAACGGCTGACCCGAATCATGGTTGGACGCGAAGGATGAATGCGTCACAGGATGCCAATCCTGGGTCAGAACCCGAACCGCAAAGTCTGCCTGCAGCGCGTTGATCCGCGGGATGACCTCCTCTCCGCCCGGGACAGCAAGGGCGCCGCCGGAACAGAAGTCGTTCTGCACGTCGATGATGACAAACGCAGTGTCGTCCGAATGCATGGGTCTGGTCCTTTGCTCCGCCTTTTCCCAAAATGTTAGGTTGGCGTCATTGGACGGTCAAGGCACCCGGGCCTGTCATCAAGGTCAGTTCATTGAACCCGTATATCAACAAGAATTCATGCACCGGGTGGCGACTGGCAATCCGTGCCCGATGAGGTCAGAAATCGAGGCATTCGCATCCAGCGCTCTGGTGGAACTGTAGCGCCATTTATCGGCCAATGCCGTGCAAGAACGATCGGTCATTTACCAGTCGGCCTAGCAGATCAACCGAAAACCCTGACCTTGACTGAGGATTCACCGCACACTGCACACTGCACACTGCACACCAAAGGCCTTCAAATGTCGTGGGTGTGCCCTCGTGATGCGCTTAGTCATGCAAATTGAGGTGAAGGCATTGAATGCATAAGGAATGTTGGCCTTGAGACACGAAGCAAAGCCACTTACCGGCAGCATTATCACGTGTCTCGAATCGATTCCGTTCAGATCAGCTATTCAGGTGTCTCCTCCAGTACGACGTCATACTATTCCCATATCGATCCAGTTCACTTTGGCCCTGCGCTTGGTGTCAGAACGACCGGTTTCATGACTCATCGCCAGGGTCGTTGCCCACGATTGCGTGTAATCTGTCGCACTGCTCCCGGATCCATTGTGCAGCATCGGGCCATTCCTCCTTGTCATCGCGCGCCCACGGTCTCTGCACCGCTATGCTCACACTGTTCGCGCTGTTCCTGTCCAAGTTGTCTCCGAGCTGCTGGTCGCCCATCCATTTGCGGTTCATCCAAGAACCACGGTGCATTCGAACCGCTCTTTCCTCGGACAGTTTGCTGTCGCTCGATTTACTGAGGAGCCGCAGCAGTTCCTCGTCGCCGAAATGGATTCCGACGTGGTCGCTCGGCCCGCCCTATCGAACCAACCACTGCGATGCGCCTCGCCATGTGTCCCTCTGTCCTGGCCCCCCACGTTGTCATCGAGAATTCTCCAGAATTCCTGGGTCGTACTGCCCTTCTCGAATACGACCTCAACCGTGACCGCCCATCGGTTGCCCTTCTTCCGTCAGTCTGCCGACCGACTTCGCCAGGGCGGTACTCAACTCTCCGAGCACATAATCACTGCCGGCTCGCGCGAGTTTGCCGAACAGTGCTTTCCACACTTTTTGTTCGAGAGGGTTTCCGCGGCAGTCGGGTCGCTTTCACCGGCGAATCCCAGGCCAACGCGATCTACCACAAGGTCAATGTCCTCCGAGAAACGCCGGATAAACCCGAACGCTTTGGAGAGC
Source organism: Paracoccaceae bacterium (assembly GCA_028874915.1). Classification (GTDB taxonomy): domain Bacteria; phylum Pseudomonadota; class Alphaproteobacteria; order Rhodobacterales; family Rhodobacteraceae; genus JAPPHA01. Next base: position 72,349 of record JAPPHA010000110.1, on the reverse strand, counting down.
GAGGTTCCGCCTTTGAACAACAACTCCGGGTGGCCACTGGGCCCCCGGTTGAAGAGTGCGTCTAGGACGAGGCAAACCCAGAAATCCTTCCCGATATAACTCGTCACGGTACCGATGCGTTGCGCCGCGACGGCGAACACGACCGTCCTGTCCTGCTCCGACCGGCCAAGAAAGGTTGCAAAGGCATCCATCGTTATGCCGCGATGTCGCGTACAACCGACAGTGCCCAACCGGGTAGGTCCCGCCCGTTTCGGGAAAGGTCGCGTTTCGCCGCATCGGGCAGGCAACGCTTAAGGGTCGAAACGACCCGCACATCCCGGACAGCGTCAGGTCCTAACCATCGCATAGCCTGGACTGCCGAAGCCGCCGGTCTGCCTGCCCAGCGCATAACCCGTGGCCCCGCGTGACGGAACCGGATTGTCCCGCCATCGATCTTGATGGTCCGCGTCGCACCGTCAGTCACATAGCTGGCCCTGGCCGGCACCGCGTTGGTCAGGCCAAGCCGGTGCGCGGCCGTTGCGCCGTCGGGCAAGATTCGGATTCCGTCACGTCGCGCGAGAGCTGCGACGGCGGCGTCGAGGTCAACCGGTGCGGGCCGATTGAGTACAGTGCTGATCCGCGGAAGGTCGTAGAGGCCACGACCGGCGCGGCGCAACCGGCCAGCCCAAACGAGACGCGAGAGCGCTTGGTCAACGGCCCCGCGGCTCCCGATGTCAAGGAAGTCTTTGGGTGTGCACACCCACCGTCCGCGGCCGTGGGCGTTCATTCGCTTCATGATTGCTTCGGCCATGTTCGTCATCGGATAATCCCATCGTGTAAGATTTGTCAGAAAAATAGCTAATATTTCTAACACAATCAACTGCACTTTTCCGACCTGGATCGACTAAGACCAAGTGCTATCCGTCGAAGGAAGTTGAGGAACCCCGGAAATGTCCTGCCTTCAGTTCAGTCCACGGTCCCCGGTTGTAGTGACATCCAGCCCTCAGTACCGGCGCTCACGATGGTTCGGCGACCCCTGCCATGTGCCTCCAAGGTAACGCGGCCAACGGAGACAAATCGTCGAGTGCCGGAACACCCAGCGTCGTGGAACATGGGACGGGATTTAGCAGAATTGAGCCTGCGGGGACCGGCCTTCCATGTTCGGTGCAGGTGGTCGGAAGATAATGCCAAGTGGCTGAACGGCTTACAGATGCTCCTGAATGGACACGAATTCCGGTGCGAACTGAGCGTCTGGCAACTGGAAACCCCGACGATGTTTGGGTCACAAGGAAAGGCATCCGGGAGCCGAGGATCGTCGACGAATCGACAATCGAGCGCATTTCACGGAAAAAAGCTGCATGTAGGTCATTCTACTGGCCGGTGGGGACACGCGGAATCGGAGCAAGGAGAATGAGGCGGCGTTGAGCCTCGCACAAATCCTGCGCGTGAGCACCTTAGCCAAGACTGTGACGTCGCCCTACACCGTTTCTGTGCATCCGAGAGCGTGAATATGAGTGGTGACACCGCGTTCGTTGCCGTGCGTTTGGCAACATCGCCTGAGCCAAGGGAATGTCGCAGTTCGTCTTTGCAATTCCGAAGTATCCAGTAAACGCGTGAAACCTGCGCATTCCGGACAACATAACATTTCTCTGGACACAGTCATCGGGGATTTGGGTGCGCTTCTCGGCCTGGAACTGCGCGCCGAAACGGTTCTCGTTGCTCCAAGGGGCAAGAGTTGGCATTTACCATCCATGGAACAGGTGATGGACCTGGCGATCGGCCGAACGCGGCAATACAGGGATCGGATCGACCCCGAACGCGCAAGAGCGCTCCACGCCGTTCTTGACCTGGCCGATCCGTTCCCGGCGGCGGGCGATGGACTGCCGTCTTTCTGGCACCATGTCTATTTCTGGGATTGTGTCCCCGGGTCCGGTTTGGGACCGGACGGACACCCGGCGACCGGTACGTTCATTCCCGACCTCGGGTTTCCACACCGCATGTGGGCGGGGGGACGCATCACGTTCTTTGCACCGGTCGTCATTGGCGAAAAAGCCGAGAAACGGAGCGTCATTCGGGACATCCGAATGAAGTCGGGTCGATCGGGCCGATTTGCCATCGTCACCCTTGATCATGAAATCACGCAGGGTGGCCAGAAATGCCTCATTGAATCCCAGGACCTGATCTACCGGTCCGGACGCATGCAGAACCTGCCGAAAACGTCCCGCAGGATCGCTCCCGCCGGCGAAACTCGTTCACGCCGGCACTGTTTCAGTCCGACCCTGCTCTTCCGCTACTCTGCGGTCACGTTCAACGGACACCGGATCCACTACGACCGCGAATTCGCCCGATCCGACGGCGGTTACTCCGGCCTTGTCGTTCACGGACCGTTGCTTGCCCAACTGTTGATCCGCCTGGCCGAGGACTCGATTGGCCCCCTCGGGCGATTTCGGTTCCGGGCGACAGCACCGCTCTTCGACCACGAGCAAGCCGAGGCCTGTCTCAGGCCGGGCAACGGTGTGGATAAAGGCGAAGCCCAGCTCTGGATCCGAGGACCCGACGACCGGCTCTGCATGGAAGCCACGGCAGTCGCTGCCCACGGGATGTCGGGTTCGGCAGGTTGAATGCAAGGTCTCTGTTTCACTTCGGCTGTGATCATCTCATTCCACACGCCCAGCCGGCGCGTCGTGCCCGCTTGACCTCTATCAATCGGGATTCAGCTTTTTCAACCAACGATTTTGCGAGGGCGATCGCACCTTCACGATCGATCGGTCCGGCGTCGGAGTCGTCACTCATGCAACGGAATTGAACGGCGTAAGTGTAAAGTCAACGAGGCCTTGAAATGGGCATCATTGCAGCGCCTCGGTCGGAGAGATGGACAAGCAGACCTTCGATGTTGCGGGTCAAAGGTTACATGTATCCCTTCAACGCAATCCATGCCTCAAGCAGTTGTTCAGCGGCTTGTTGCACATGAAATGAAAAAAGCCTCATCGGAGATGTCATCCGAGCCATTCATAACCCGAAGCGCATCGACATCTCTCGCCGCGGCACCCATCAGCATCCTTGCACACTCAATGTCGCTCATGAAGGACCTTGCCCTCCCGCAATGCGCGCGCCAAGACATGATTGAGGGAGTGAGTCATGGCAATGGGAAACGTCTTCCTGGGAGTAGACGAGGATATCAGTGGGAACGCGGAATCCCGCGAGGGCATGATGGAGTCATACAATCTCGCTATGCCGACTTCTTTCCGGTCCAAACGGCTCAGCTTCCACAACAATAAGGTCGATGTCCGAACCTTCACGGTCGTCACCGCGCCCGAAAGAGCCGAACAAGATGACTTGCTCCGGCTCGACTTCATCGGCGATTGCCCGGACCATCCGGCCCAAGAGCGCGTCGGTCACTGGTTCCCTTGAGGCGACTGGTTGCATGATACTCTCCCCATCATTCGAGCTTTGCCGGGATGAACGAATCCAATACATCCTTAAGCCCGTTCGGCAAAAATCATACGCCGATCCACTGTTGGCTGATTCCATTTTGCAAGACGAATTCCTGACATTGCGAGGCTTCCGTCTCGGCCTGGTCCCGCATCGGATCGACCGGCTCGAACGAATGCGGGACCGGTTGTGCACGGATCGCTCGTCGCGTTATTGATTGCCCGGCTGGCCGATCCGGGTTCGCGCGACCGCACCGCTCACCAACCATGAGCCGACCCAGGCAATCCGGCGTTTTGGCGTCAAAGCGGTTCCGGTGAGACGCAACCGTGGATCTGGTGCTCCGACGGCGCCGAAACTTCATGGACACGCAGCCGTTCGCCACCGGTGGCCGGATGCCGCAGTTACATCCTGCGTCCACCGCCTCCTGATCGTCCGGACTGCGACTCTGTACCGAAGTGGGAAACGCCCCGCACCTGTGCGAGTTCGACCTGCCGTTGTCGTTCCCGGAGACGGTTTTTCCGCGATTCGTCAAGGCCGGCATGACAGTGAATGCATGAGACCCCGGTTTCGTGGCGCGGGTCGAGCCGGTCCTTGGGGCTGAGCGGCCAACGGCAGGAGAAGCAAAGTTCATGGGTCCCGACCGCGAGGTACGGCCCGACCGCAACTCGCTGGTCGAAAACGAAACATTCGCCCGTCCAGGCGTTTTCCGTCGCCGGGACCGACGCGAGGTAGTTCAGGATTCCACCCCGAAGCTGACAGACATCGGTCACCCCGGCTTGAAGCAGGTAGCGGCTGGCCTTCTCGCAACGGATCCCGCCCGTGCAGAACATGGCTACGCGCCGTCCCCGGAACCGATCCCGATTGACCTGCCACCACGCCGGAAAGTCCCGGAAGCTCCCGATCTCCGGGTTGATCGCACCGGGAAACGACCCAATGGCAACCTCGTAGTCGTTGCGGGTGTCAAGGATCGCAAAGGACCCGTCGTTGAGAATTGCATTCCAATCCCCGGGGTCGACAGGAAGGCCGGTGCGGATCGGCCCATCCGGAAAGGGCGCACCCATGGCGACGATTTCGCGTTTGAGGCGAACCTTCATCCGCAGGAACGGGCCCGAATCCGCCACACTCTCCCGGGCCTGAAGTCCGGCGCAGCCTGGCAGTTCGCGAACAGCGGCCATCACCGCATCCACAGCGGTCCTCAGGCCGGACACCGTTCCGTTGATCCCTTCCGGGGCCACCAACAGGGATCCGCGGGTTCCCGCATGGGTCGCAACCCGCTGCAGGCGGTCCCGTACGGCGGCCGGGTCCGCGAGACGGGTGAACCGATAAAAGGTGGCGACGACGGTCTCGGCCATGGGCGGGCTCAGGCCGGATCCGCGGCCTGAACCGCACCGGATCCTCTTTGGCGTATATCGAAGAGTGCCTTCACCGCCTCCGGAATTGGGCAGGATACCAAGCCGGCGCTCGCGGACTCGGAGCGGCGCCGGACGAGAACCCGGGTCTCGAACCCCTCGACGGCGACGTCCCGGCCACGAAGCAAGCGATGTTCGACGTCGAAACTCGATCGCCCGAACCGAGTGATCTCGGTTTCGATGGTGACGTCGTCGCCAAAACGCGACGGCACCCGAAAGCTCGCGCGGGTCTCAACGATGGGAAACCCAACCACTCCGTGCTTCGCGACAAGATCCGGTACGGCCAGACCGGCGGCCTTGAAGTGATGCGCCGTGGATGCATCGAACCACACGAAATACCGCGGGAAGAATACAATTCCCGCGGGGTCACAGTCACCCCATTCGATCTGCACCGGTCGGTGGCTAAGGAACACGCGCCGCCTCCGTTGTTCCGGTTCCAGCCGCGGCAGGCGGCGCGGGTGCGCGAATTGTGGGTGCCTCAACGAAGACGAAACCGGCCCAGGCAACAAGATCCGGCCTTCCATTGACGGTAGCCCTGTGTGCGTTCATGGAACCTGTGTCTCCGTCACGACAGGCGATCGGCGGCAGTGAGCCCGGGATCAGAACTCGACCCCCTGTTGCGCCTTGATCCCCGAGCGGAACGGGTGCTTGACCAGTTCCATTTCGGTGACCAGATCCGCCGCCTCGATCAACTCCGGCCGGGCGTTTCGCCCGGTGAGAACCACGTGGGTCATGGCCGGCTTTTCCTCGGCCAGGAATGTCACGACGTCCTCGATGTCGAGATAGCCGTAGCGAATGGCGATGTTGATCTCGTCGAGCAGAACCATGGAATGTGACGGGTCCCGGATGAGTGCCTTCGCCGTCTCCCAGGCGGCGCCAGCCATCCGGGTGTCCCGGATCTTGTCCTGGGTTTCCCATGTGAAACCCTCGCCCATCGTGTGGAAAGCGCAGATGTCGCCGAAATGCGTCCGGATCAGTGTTCGCTCGCCCGTGTCCATGCCTCCCTTGATGAACTGGACCACGGCACATTTCCGGCCGTGGGCGATATGGCGCATGATCATGCCGAAGGCAGCGGTGGACTTGCCCTTGCCCTTGCCGGTGTGGACGATGATCAATCCCTTTTCGCCGGTCTTGGTCGCCATGATTCTGTCGCGAGCAGCCTTCTTCTTCGCCATCTTGAGGGCGTGGCGTTCAGCATCGCGGATTTCGGTCATGGTTCGCTCCGGTCGTTGGCAAAGAGTATGTCTCCGGTTGCAAGAGTAGCCGATTCTCAGGATTCGCCAAACCGCCTTACCGTCGCGTCGAACACCGATCCGACACGGGTTGCTTCCGGGATTGTCAAAGGCAATCCAACCGGAACGAATTGGCGGCTCCGGGCGTTCCGGAGACGTTGTCACCCGTACGAACGGGGTTGACCCATGTGGCCGACTTGTTGGCCGTACGGTGGATTCTTCCGGAGACGGCGCCCGGATTCAGAGTCATTCCGGCTGCGCCAGCAAGGTCTCGAGTCGGGCCCGTGCCGAATTCGACCGGGGGATCCAGAGATTCCTGTCAATCGCTTCCTGCAGTCGTTCCGCGATCTCCCGGAGCGCCGGGGGATTGTGGCGGTCGATGAAGTCGCGAACCCGGCCGTCCTCCAGACAGGCATCATGCACGAGATCGAAATGATGCGGCTGCACGGCTCCGGTGGTGGCGGCAAAGGCGAAGAGGTAGTCGACACTGGCTGCGATCTCGAAAGCGCCCTTGTAGCCGTGGCGCATGACGCCCTCGATCCACTTGGGGTTGACCACGCGCGAACGCACAACCCGGGAGATCTCCTCGTCGAGGGTTCGGATGACCGGGCGTTCGGGCCGCGAGAGATCATTGTGATAAACGGGCCGGTCCCGTCCCTGCAGGGAGGCAACCGCCGCGGCTGCCCCACCCTCGAACTGGTAGTAGTCGTCGCTGTCGAGGAGGTCATGTTCGCGGTTGTCCTGGTTCTGGATCACCGCTTCGACGGTTTGCAGTCGCGCCTCGAGGGCAGGTCGGGCCGATTCCCCTTCGACACCCTGGCCATAGGCATAGTGACCCCATTCGAGCCAGGCTTCGCCCAAATCGGCCCGGTCCGACCAGAGTCGTTCGTCGATCATCGCTTGAAGGCCCGCGCCGTAGGCGCCCGGCTTTGATCCGAAGACCCGGAAGCCGGGGTCCTCGGCGTCGGTCCGGCGGCTGGCAGCCGCCGGATTCTCGGTCTCGGGTTCATCGAGCGCCATCACGGCACGGGCCGCCGCATCGATCAGTTCCACCTGCTGCGGGAAAGCATCGCGGAAGAACCCGGAAATCCTCAAGGTGACGTCGATCCGGGGGCGATCGAGGACCGAGAGCGGCAGGATCTCGAATCCCGTCACCCGGCGATTGGCTTCGCTCCAGGTTGGTCGGACTCCCATCAGAGCAAGGGCCTGCGCGACGTCGGCGCCACCGGTTCGCATATTGGCTGTTCCCCAGGCGCTGAGCAGCATTGCACGGGGCCAGTCGCCGTGGTCCTGGAGGTGGCGTTCGATCAGCAGGCTGGCCGACTTCCAACCAAGCGCCCAGGCCGCTGGCGTCGGGACCGACCGGCTGTCGACACTGAAGAAGTTCCGCCCGGTCGGCAAAACATCAAGCCGCCCCCGGGTCGGGGCGCCCGACGGGGAGGGTGGGACAAATCGGCCCGAAAGGGCGGCGATCAGCCCTGCGTCCTCACCCGGACCGGATGCACGAACGGACGGACGGACTCTTGTCTCGACGGCCGCCATCACGGCCCGGCTCCGGGGACCGGGTGGTTCTGACGCACCCTCCAGGAGCTCGGCCGCCAACCCCTCGATCCGTTCGACAGTATCGCCCTGCGAACGCCAGATGTCCCCGCTCTGCCGGGAGAGGGCGGCCGGTCTTGGCCCCGTCCACGGCACCGCCATCGCGCAGTCGAGAGGGTCGAGACCGAGGCCGAGATCCTCTGCCAGCGCCTGTTGGAGCGAGGCTTCGCCGCCCGATCCGTATCCCCGTGGCACCCGCACCAACGCCTGGAGCAGGTCCCGCTCGAGACGCCCCTCCGGGGACTGTCCGAAGACATGCAGCCCGTCGCGAATCTGCGCTTCCTTGATGTCGCATAGCCACGCGTCGAGCCGCGCAAGATCGGAGTCGAGGTCGCCTCCGTCCAGACCGGCATCCCGGTCAAGTCCGGTGGCCGACGTCAGGGAGACGATTTCGCGGCACAGGTGATCGAGCCGCTGCGGGTCCATGCCGACGGCGTCGTAATACTCGTCGAGAAGGGCCTCGAGGTCCCGGAGCGGGCCATAGGTTTCGGCCCGCGTGAGCGGCGGTGTCAGGTGGTCGACGATAACGGCGCTCGTCCTGCGCTTGGCCTGGCTTCCTTCGCCGGGATCGTTGACGATGAAAGGGTAGACGTGCGGGACCGGGCCAAGAACGGCCTCAGGGAAACAGGCCGGCGACAGCGCCAGGGCCTTGCCGGGCAACCATTCGAGGTTTCCGTGCTTGCCGAGATGGATGACTGCGTGACAGTCGAAGACCTGCCGGAGCCAAAAATAGAAGGCCAGGTAATTGTGCGGGGGCGGCAGGTCGGGCGAGTGGTAGGTTTCCTTCGGGTCGATGTTGTAGCCCCGTGCGGGCTGAATTCCCACCGCGAGGTTTCCGAACAGGTGAATCGGCAGGCGAAAGCCGCCCTGGACGAAGGACGGGTCTTCGTCCGGCTGTCCCCAACGGGATTCAATGCGGTCGCGCACCTCCCAGGGCAGATCCGCGTAGCGCTTGAGATATGCCGCGAGCGGCAAATGGACGCCTCCGGGTCGGGACTCCTCCGATTCCGCGGCATTGGTGGGACCGGCCAGCAGGCATTCCATCAGGGCGCTACCGCTCCGGGGCTCCTCGTCGACCCGGTACCCCTCTGCCTTCAGGAGCCGGATCACGTGATCGGCCGACGCCGGGGTATCAAGGCCAACGCCATTGGCGATCCGTCCATCCCGATTCGGATAGTTGGCAACGACAATGCCGATCCGCCGGTCCGCTGCCGCTATCCGACGGAGGCGAGTCCAGGCCTCCGCCAGTTCGGCAACGAAGGCAACGCGGTCGCCCCGCGCCCGGTACGTGGCAATCGGACACTCGGTCGCCGTGTCGAAGTAGGCTTCGTCCTTGAAGGACACGGCGCGGGTCAAAACCCGTCCATCGACCTCCGGCAAGGCGACATGCATGGCGATGTCCCGGGGACCCAGGCCCGCCGCGGATTCTCGCCAGGCCTCTTCGGAGGCACCGCAGAAAACCAGCTGGAGCACCGGCGCCATGGCGGCCGATTCCCGGATCAGAGGGTTGGTCATCCCGGCCGCAGCCTCCGGGTCGGGACTTCCGGCCGCAAACGCAGTGCCGTTCAGGATCACCGACGGCGGGGCTCGCCGGAAGACGCTGTCGAGCGTTGCGGCCGAAACCTCGTCCCGAAGGGAGACCACGAATAGCGGCAACGGATTGAGGCGTCGCCGGACGAGGGCCCGGACCAGGCGGTTGATCGGATGCAGCCCGGCACCCTGCACGAGAGCCCGGTAAAAGATCAGGGGCACGACAGGCGCCCCGTCGATCCAGTTCGCCCGGAGTCGGTCGAGATCGGTAACGCCGGAACCCGGCCAGTAGACTCCGGCCCGGAGTAACGGCCGGGCCAGTGGCGGCCGTTCGCCGTTTGCCAGCAGCGAGCGGGCATAAAGCAGGAAGTTGCGGGTATTCTCGGACCCGCCCTCTACCAGGTAGGCCCAGAGGTTTTCCCAATCGTCATCACCGATCGTCGAGATCCGCCGAAGACCGTCATCCGGCTTGTCGTCGCCGGGCAGGGCGGCGAAGGGGATGCCCGCCTCGCCGAGCCGTGCGGCGTATTGCTCGGCTCCGTAGGGCCAGTAGTCGCGACCACCGAGAATGCGGGCGATCACCAGCCGGCATCCCAGTGCGCAATCCGAAATGTGCCGGTCGATGGAAAACGGGTGCCGGAGATGGGCGAGACTGGCGAGGCGAAGGCTGCCGGCAGCGGCCCCGAGTTCGTCCCTTGCTGCGGCAAGGGCAGCAAGTTCGGTATCGGCCGCCGACAGGAACAGCAGGTCAGCCGGCGTCTGGCCAAGATCAACGGCCTCACGATCGTCGTCGATCCGTCCCGGCCTGGCCTGCAGCAGATGCATCACGCGAGGCGTTTCTCCATGAACAGGCTGGACGGATGGCCCGTGTAATCGCCGAACCGCCCGCACTCCTGGTAACCCAGGGTCTCGTAGAGTCGGACGGCGGCGGCGAGCCGGGCGCCGGTCTCCAGCCGGACCATCGGCAGGCCCTGCCCTGCTGCCTCTGACTCAATGCGCGCCATGAGGGCCCGGCCGATTCCGTGGCCGCGCCATGCCGGCTCGACGAAAAGCCGCTTGATCTCGCCGTAGCCGTCACAACTGACCAGGGCCGCGCAGCCGACAGCCGTTCCGGCCGATCTCGCGTCACCCGCTTCCGCCATACGGGCGACGAGAAACGTGGAACCGGCTTTCATCAGTTCTTCCGGACTGAATGAAAAACAGGCCTCCGGCGGGTAGACGGATCGCAGCACCGCCTCGCTCCCGGCAATCAGGTCCCTGGCCTCGGCGGTCAGGGTCGACTCCGCAGCGATGGTCAGCATGACGCGACGGAAGAGGATCCCGTCAATTCGGCTTCGATGGCCGTCCGATCAAGCCCGCCCATTCCGATGACGACCAGTCGCGAGATCCGTGCCTCATCGGGCAGGAACGGGCGGTCAAAGTAGTGGTCAACCCTCGGTCCCGCCGCCTGGACCGCGAGCCGCATCGGCCGCCCCGTGACGGCAGCAAATCCTTTCACCCGTAGAATGGGATGCCTCGAAACCGCACCGGCGATCCGGTCGACAAGAACATTCGGCGCATCGACGGCACCCAACTCGACGACAAAACTGTCGAATTCCCCATGATCCTCTTCGCCATGAGTTGCCGTTCCGTCTCCGTCATCGTCATGATGTTCGTGGTGCCGTTCATGCCGGGATTCGGTGTCCGACTCCGCCTCTGCCCGGAGCCCGAGCACGATCTCCACGGGCAATCTGGCCCGGCTTGCCGTCACCACCCGAGTGCCGTTTCTCGAATCCCGTTCCATTTGCCTGGCAAGCGCAGCCACCGTCGGCGGTTCGAGAAGGTCGGTCTTGTTCAGGACGATGATGTCCGCCGAGACCATCTGGTCCTCGAACAATTCGAGGAGGGGGGATTCATGATCGAGACTCTCGTCGGCACGCCGTTGCCGGTCGACTGCCCCGGGGTCGTGGGCAAAACGGCCATCGGCGACTGCTCTGCCATCGACCAGCACGACGACCCCGTCGACCGTCAACCGAGTCTTCAGCCCGGGCCAGGTAAACGCCCGAATCAGGGGTTGAGGCAGTGCGAGCCCCGAGGTCTCGACGACAATGTGATCGGGCGGCGGCGTCCGGGCGAGGATCGACTCCATGGCCGGGACGAAATCCTCCGAAACCGTGCAGCAGATGCAGCCGTTGGTAAGCTCGACTATGTCCCCGGCGTCGCAGGCGGCATCGTAGCAGCCGTCGATGAGATCCGCATCCACCCCGAGGTCGCCGAATTCGTTGATGACGAGTGCAATCCGCCGGCCTTCGGCATGGGCCAGAATGTGGCGGACCAGAGTCGTCTTTCCCGAACCGAGAAAGCCCGTCAGGATCGTCACGGGAATCCGTGCCGTCATCTGCGAATCTCCCGAATCCACCGACCGGAACCAGCCGGGCCTGCGTCTGTCTCGGCGCGATTCCGCGTATCGGATGGCCAACTTTCCGTAATGGCCTCAGCCCACGCCAAGTGCCGCAAACGTTGCAACCTCCGCAATCTCGAGGACCAGGAACAGGCCGACACCGGCGACGGCGGCCCCGGCAATCCGGGGTTCCGACCGATCCGGATGGCGCAGGTCCCACGCCTTTCCGGCACCCCAACCGCAACCGAGGCTGATCAGATACTGGATCCCGCCGAGGCCAAGCAGATAACCGATGAGGACCGGCGCCCCGAGCGCCGATTCCTGGCCGGCCACGCTGGCCCCGAAGGCGGATCCATGGAACAGGCCGAAACCGACGAACACCAGCAACGCCGGAATGGTTTCGAGCCCGCGGCCGCGAACCAGAACGCCACCGAGGGCGAGCAAAGACAACGCGATGGCCGCCTCGACCATCGGCAGCGCCAGGCCGGCCGTGCTGAGCAGCGTTCCCGCCAGCATGGCGGCAATGTAGCCCACAGGCAGCAGGACCAACCTGCCGGCCAATGCTGCCGCGAGACCCACCAAAGCAACAAAAAACAGATGGTCGAACCCGATCACCGGATGACCGATACCCGACAGAACCCCATGGACGAATGTCTCCATGGGCGCACCGGCCAGCGGATGGTGTGCGAAGGCCGGGCCGGCCACAAAAAACGTCGCGGCAGCAATGACCGGCAATTCGGCGAACAGCTTGTTCATGGCGTCTCCTCCAGGGGCGTCGTCAGTTCAGGCGTCGGGAGGAACCGCCGGCAAGGGAATGACCACCGCCGAAACGTCGGCCGGCGGCAGTGCCTTCACCATCACGGAACACCCCGTCCGTTGTCGTTGGTCAGTGCCGCAGCACTGGCGCAGGGCCGGTCTCCTGGCTCGCGGGTCTTCGCGCGTCGTCCCCCTTCCCGGCTGTCGCCAGTGGTTACGGACGGGCACTCACCGCAACAGTCGCGGGGGCGGCTGCGGCCGGGGGTTCCTCGGATTTCGGTCAACCCCTACCGCATTCCCGTTTCATCCCCGAATGCTTGGCATTCTCGCGGGGAACCTTGCCCGGTTCTTGTGGACCCGAGTTCCGCAAGGGTCAAGCGAATTTGCCCGCCTCTCTGCCTCCTGCAAGGTCTGCCGGCAACTTTGGATGCATCCCGTCCCGATGGGTCCCGGGACGGTGCCCGTATGCCAACCTTCCAGTTCATCCCGGTTGACTTTCCCCGGATTTGACCGCCAATTCCCCGCGAGGACCGAAACCGGGCCACGAGCCGTCACAACGAGCCATTCCTTGCAGTTCAGCAAACTCCGTCTCAACGGGTTCAAGAGCTTCGTCGATCCCACCGAACTGATCATCGCCGACGGCCTGACCGGGCTCGTCGGTCCAAACGGCTGCGGAAAGTCGAATCTCCTTGAAGCCCTGCGCTGGGTCATGGGCGAGACCCGGCCAACATCGATGCGCGGCGGCGGAATGGAAGACGTGATCTTCAATGGGACCAACAGCCGGCCGGCCCGGAACTTTGCCGAAGTCGTGCTCTCGATCCAGGCGGCGGCCGGGTTGTCGCTCGATGGCTTCGACGGGGTCCGTTCCGTTGACGTCGCGCGGCGAATCACGCGCGACATTGGGTCGGCCTTTCGCGCCAACGGAAAGGAAATCCGCGCCCGCGATGTCCGCCGGCTTTTCGCTGACGCGTCCACGGGCGCCCATTCTCCGGCGCTTGTGCGCCAGGGGCAGATCGCGGACCTTGTCAATGCCCGACCGGCATCGCGACGCCAACTCCTCGAGGAGGCTGCCGGGATCGCCGGTCTGCATCAGCGGCGGCATGAAGCCGAACTGAAACTGGGCGGTGCCGAGGCCAATCTGGAGAAGGTCGCCGAAATCATCGCCCAGCTCGAGGGACAGCTCGCGTCCCTTGACCGTCAGGCCCGTCAGGCGGCCCGCTACCGGGAGATCGGTGCCCGGCTCCGCCGGTCGGAGGGGCTGTTGCTTCTTCGGCGCTGGCGGGACGCCGACAACGCGCATCTGGCCGCCCAAACCGCGATAGCCGCAGCAACCGCGTCCGTGGCCGACGCCCAGGCCCGGGCCCTGGCGGCCGCGAAGGAACGGGAGGCCGCGCAGGAACGCCTGAAATCTGCCCTCTCCGAGAGCGCGGGCGCCACGGCCGTCCTCGACCGGTTCCGCCTCGATTACGCCGGCCTCGCCGATGAGGAGGAACGCGCCCGTCAGTCCATCCGCAGTCTTGAGAACCAGATTCGCCAGTTGGGCCAGGATCTTGATCGGGAGACCGCGCTCGGAAGCGATGCAAAGACCAGCCTGGACCGGCTCGACAAGGAACGCGAAGCCCTGGAAGTGGCGATCGCCGATCATCCGGAACGGGAAGAGACCGCCCGAACGGCAGTTCGGACTGCTGCCGAGAGGCTCCAATCGCTGGAATCGGCCCATGAATCCCTTGCCGGAGAATTGGCCGAAATCATCGCCAGGCGCCATTCTGCGGATCGCCGTCATGCGGAAGCGCGAACCGTCTTCGAACGGCGAGCCGACCGGGTTGCGGAGACCGGGGATCGCTTGGTGGAACTCCGGTCCAAACTCGACGAATCCGACGGGACGATCGCAACAGCTCGCATCCGTGACACGGCGGCGCGAGAGTCGGTTGCCGATTCCGAGTCGCATTTGGCAGAGGCTTCGGTCCGGCGGGCCGATGCCCAGGCGGCCGCGAGCGATGCCTGGATCGCGCATTCGGAATTCGACGGCGCCGTCTCCGCACTCACCGCGGAGGTCGCCGCACTCGAACGCGTCCTCGAGTCATCGAAAGGCGAGGATGGTCAGATCATCGACAGCGTTCGCGTAGACCCCGGGCATGAGGCCGCGCTCGGCGCCGCGTTCGGTGACGAGTTGTCGCGTCCCATGGCCGACCCCGATTCTGGGCGTGAAACCGGACCGCTGTCCGGTTGGGTGAGCCTGCCCGATGATCCCGATCCGGAACCCCTGCCCGCCGGAGCCCGAACGCTCGAGTCCCATGTGGAGGCCCCGCCTGTCCTGACCCGGCGCATTCGCCAGGTCGGGCTGGTCGATACCGACACGGGAGACCGGTTGCAGCGCGTTCTCCGCCCCGGACAGCGACTGGTCAGCCCCGGAGGCGACATGTGGCGATGGGACGGGTACCGTACATCGGCCCATGATGCGCCGTCCCGGTCGGCGGAACATTTCCGCCAGATCAACCGCCTCGACGACCTCCGGAACTCGCTTGCCGAAGCCAAGGTCCGGATGAACGACGCAGCGGGGGTGCTGGCGGCGGCCAATGAGACACTGTCGGCCGCGGGCACCGAAGAGGCGGCGGCGCGAAACCGGCGAAAGGATGCCGATCTCGAAATGATCGAGGCATCACGCAGTTTGGCGAACGCCGAGGCGGACAGGGCCATGCTGGCCGGAAAGCTGGAAGCGCTGGCGCTGGCCGAAGAACGGCTTGGGGAAGAACTCGCCGCCGCCGAATCCGACCTCACGGAAGCCGACGCTGCGCTCCGGGAGTCGGGCGATCCTGACGCGAAACAGGCGGACGTCGACGCGGCCCGGGAACAGGTTTCGTTGGCGCGACAGGACATGATCTCCCGTCGGTCGCGGCATGAAGCGCTCACCCGCGAGGCCGAGACACGTCGCCAGCGGATCGACGAAGTCGCCAGGGAACGAGACGGGTGGCTTCGGCGACAGAGGGCGGCGGACCGGCGCATCGAGGATCTGCGAAACCGTCGGCAAGATGCCGAGAACCGGTTCGCCGAGGCGAAGACCCGTCCGGAAACAATCGCCAGCCGGCGGGAGCAGCTTGCCGAACGGATCCGCGAGGCCGAGACCCGGCAATCGGCGACCGCCGATGCCCAGGCCCTTGCCGAGACGGCGACTCGGAAAGCCGAAGACCGGGAGCGGACGGAGGAACGGCTTGCGGCCGATGCTCGCGCAGACCTGGCGCGCGCCGAAGCCGTCGTGGAGGCTGCGGCTGAACAGGTTGAGGCCGTTGCCGCCCGGATCCGTGACGACGCCGGAACCGAGCCTGCCGATCTTGCCGCCGAACTCACGATCGACCTCGCCGCAGCGGACGATTCCCTGCCCGAGGTCTCCAGCCTGGAAGCGGACATCATCCGCTTCCGACGTCAGCGCGATGCTCTGGGTGCGGTCAACCTCAGAGCAGAAGAAGATGCCCTGAGGCTGGCAGGTGAACGGGATTCCCTTGCCGGCGAACGGGACGACCTGGAAGGTGCTGTCGCCAAGCTTCGGTCCGCCATCACAAGTCTCAATCGCGATGGCCGCGACCGGCTTCGCCGCGCCTTCGCCGAGGTCAACAGCAACTTCGGCGTCTTGTTCGAGAAACTGTTTGGCGGGGGCCAGGCACGGCTCGAGATGGTGGAAGGCGAGGATCCGCTCGGCGCCGAACTGGATGTCTTCTGCCAGCCGCCCGGAAAAAAGCTGTCGACGCTTTCGCTCCTCTCCGGTGGTGAACAGACTCTGACGGCAATCGCGCTTGTTTTTGCCGTATTCCTGGTCAATCCGTCACCGATTTGCGTCCTCGACGAGGTTGATGCGCCGCTCGACGACGCCAATGTCACCCGTTTTTGCAAACTCCTGGATGAAATGAACCGGCGAACGGACACGCGCTTCGTGATCATCACCCACCACGCCATTACGATGGCCCGCATGGACCGCCTGTTCGGCGTTACCATGGCGGAACAGGGTGTGAGTCAGTTGGTTTCCGTCGACCTGCGACGCGCAGAAGATCTTGCCGCCTCTTGAAGCCGTCCAGCCGGATCCCGGCACAATCCCGGACGGCTCGTGACGATGGCCGAAGTCCTGGTTCCCGAGATCCTGGCCCTGACGGTGTTCGTCTTCCTGATGGCCGGCGCGGTCAAGGGGATTGTCGGAATCGGTCTTCCGACGATTACGATTTCGATGATGAGCCAGTATCTCGACCCGAGGCTTGCAATTTCCCTGACTCTGATTCCGATCCTCCTGTCCAACCTTTGGCAATCGCTCAGGGCCGGACGGATGATCGCCACCTGGCGGCGCTATATCCCGTTCGCCGCAAGTCTCGCTGTCGTCATCTACCTGACAGCCAATTTCGCCCAGGGCCTCCCATCCGAGGCCCTGGTCCTCCTTCTGGGGAGCGCCGTCATCATCTTCTCGATTGCCAGCCTGTCCCTGACGATTCCGCCGTTGCCGGACCGATTCGAACGTGCCGGGCAACTGACCGCCGGCGCCGCCGCCGGGCTGATGGGTGGGGTGACCGCCATCTGGGGACCACCCATGGTGATATTCCTGCTCGCGCGCAGGGTATCGAAAGAGGAATTCGTCCGCGTGACCGGCGCACTCCTGGCCGCCGGAAGTATTCCTCTGATGGCCAGCTACTGGCAGGCCGGCCATGTTACGAGCGACGTCGCAGTCCTTTCCACGCTCCTCGTCATTCCGGCTGTCATCGGTTTCGCCGCCGGTGAAAGGGTGCGCGCCCGACTCGATTCCGGCAGGTTTCGAACCGCTGTCCTGATCATGTTCCTGCTCCTCGGGCTCAACCTGATCCGGCGTGGGATCGCGGCCTGACCAGCGCTCGCCGGGCCCCGACAGGTATCGAAGCCCTCGGCGGGCAGAGCCGGCGGCGGCCGGGGCTCACGGTCCTGGTGAGACGACCGGCGCCCGCGATTCCGCAAGGGCCGGCCGGGCTATTGTCCCGGCTTCAGAACCCGGCTGTCCCCGGAGAGGCGCCATGGCACTTCGAATCAACGACTCGGCGCCTTACTGTCGAAACACTCGCCGACCGGGTGATGGAACGTCCGACGGAATATCCCTCTGTTGCCGCCTTGGGAGGCCGCACCTGTCGGTTCCACCCGCGTCGCATCAGCGCCGGCGGTCGCGGCGCCGGTCGCCGTGCCCCCGGCGGCCGCCTTCCCGGCCATCGCCCCTGCGATCGCCACCGGGTTCGCCGCCACCGAGATCCTGGCCGGTCTGCTGGTCGACCACCTTCATCGAAAGCCGAACCTTGCCGCGTTCATCGAAACCGAGCAGCTTGACCTTGACCTGCTGGCCTTCCTGGAGAACTTCCGAGGGATGGCCGAGCCGGTGGCTTGCAATCTGGGAGATGTGAACGAGTCCGTCGCGTTTTCCGAAGAAATTGACGAAGGCCCCGAAGTCCATCAGCTTGACGACCTTGCCGTTGTAGATCTTGCCGGTCTCCGGTTCGGCGGCGATCTCCATGATCATTGCCCTCGCCCGTTCGATCTGTTCCTGGTTGGAACTGGCAATCTTGACCAACCCGTCATCGTTGACATCGACCTTGGCTCCGGAGGTCTCGACGATTTCGCGAATGACCTTGCCGCCGGTCCCGATGACCTCGCGGATCTTCTCCGGATTGATCTGGATCGATTCGATACGTGGCGCGTGGACCGAGAATTCACCGGCCTCTGAGAGCGCCTTGTTCATCTCCGCAAGGATGTGCATCCGGCCCTCCCGCGCCTGTTCGAGCGCCTGCTTCATGATGGCGGGAGTGATCCCGGCAACCTTGATGTCCATCTGCAGGGAGGTGATGCCCCTCTCGGTGCCGGCGACCTTGAAATCCATGTCGCCTAGATGATCCTCGTCACCGAGAATGTCGGTGAGCACCGCGAATTCGCTGTCACTTTCGAGGATCAGACCCATCGCAACGCCGGCGACGGCCCCTCGCAACGGGACGCCGGCATCCATCATCGACAGGGACCCCCCGCAGACCGTGGCCATTGACGAGGACCCGTTCGATTCGGTGATGTCGGAGACGATCCGGATCGTATAGGGAAACGTCTCGGCCGAAGGCAGCACCGCCTGAAGCGCCCGCCATGCCAACTTTCCATGGCCTATCTCCCGGCGGCCCGGTCCCATCGCTCGCCCGCATTCGCCCACGGAGTAGGGCGGGAAGTTGTAGTGGAGCAGGAATTTCGACCGGAAATTTCCATGGAGCGCATCAACGATCTGTTCGTCTTCGCCGGTCCCGAGCGTGGTGACCACGATGCTCTGGGTCTCTCCCCGGGTGAACAGTGCCGAGCCATGCGTCCTTGGAAGAAACCCGGTTTCGGAGGCGATCGACCGAACCTCGTCAAGCCGGCGGCCGTCGATTCTGCGGCCTGACTTCAGGATATCGCCGCGCACCACCTCCGATTCGAGCTTCTTCAGACAGCCCGGCAGCCCGGTTTCGACCTCTCCGGAATCCGGCCGACTCGACCGGACCAAATCCCTTGCAGCCGCAATGGCGTCGCCCCGCTGCCGCTTGTCGGTGATCGCGAAGGCGGAACGCATGGCATCCTCACCGGCCGCCCGGACCTCGGAGTACAGCCCGGAATGATCCTCGGGCACAAAGGGGAAAGGCTCCCGCGCGGCATCCTCAGCAAGGTCGATGATCATGTCGATCACGGGCTGGATTGCCTGGTGGCCAAATGTCACGGCACCGAGCATTTCCTCTTCGGAGAGCTCATAGGCTTCCGATTCAACCATCATTACCGCCTCGCGGGTTCCGGCAACCACCAGGTCAAGCCGCTGCTCCGGATTGTTGCGCAGCTCGTGCATGTCGTCGACGGACGGGTTGAGGACATAGTCTCCATTGGCGAATCCGACCCGGCAGCCGGCGATCGGACCGAGGAAGGGCACTCCTGAGAGTGTCAGCGCAGCCGAGGCCGCGATCATGGCAACGATGTCAGGGTCGTTCTCCAGATCGTGTGAAAGAACGGTCAGGGTAACCTGCGTTTCGTTCTTGAACCCGGGAACGAACAGGGGTCGGATCGGACGGTCGATCAGCCGGGCGGTCAGGGTTTCCTTTTCGGTGGGCCGTGCCTCGCGCTTGAAAAAGCCACCCGGAACCTTGCCGGCGGCGTAGTATTTTTCCTGGTAGTTAACCGTCAGCGGAAAGAAATCGAGATCCTTCCGTTCGCTCTTCGCGAAGACCGCCGCCGCGAGGACCGTGGTTTCGCCGTAGGTGACGATTGCGCAACCGTCCGCCTGCCTGGCAATCTTGCCTGTCTCGATGGTCAGCGTTTCCCCGCCCCACTCGATCGTTTTTTTTACGTGGTTAAACATCTGTGTTTCCGTTTCCTGTTCGTGTCCCGCGGTGTTCCGCCCGTTGGCGGCACCACGCGCCTTTCCGGTGCGCAGGCATCCGGTTTTCAGGGGGCACCGCCTCGCGGGCGGATGGACCCCTGGCCTTCAAATTCTGTTCGCAGCGGATTCCCCCATTGGTTCCATTCGTCGCTTCGTGGTTCCGCACGCCCTGGGGGACCGGCGGGCGGCAGCGAACTCATGACCCGGGATCGCGTTCGTACCCGGATCCGACCTCACTGTGGCAATGACCCACGCCGGCAACCGGAGATCCAGTGACCGACGGGCAGGGTTCAACGGCGGATTCCCAACCTCCCAATGAGCGTCCGGTACCGGTCTTCGTTCTGACGTTTCACATAGTCCAGGAGCTTCCTCCTCTTCGCCACCAGCCTGAGAAGGCCGCGGCGCGAGTGATTGTCCTTCTTGTGGGTCTTGAAATGTTCGGTCAGCGCCGAGATCCGGGTTGTAAGTATCGCCACCTGGACTTCCGGCGAACCGGTGTCGCCCTTGCCCGTGGCGAATTCATTGATGAGCCGCTGTTTTTCCTGCGGTGCAATCGACATCGGGGTCTCCTTCCGTCTCAATCGGGATGTCATGGCGCAAGCCGGGATGTCGTCCAGCAAGGCCCGTGGAGCGAATGATCGGCCAAACCCGCATCGGGACCGCCCAATCTGGCAGCGCCTATAGTCGCCTTGGCAGCCATAGGAAAGCGAAAACGGAAATCGGGGTCGTATGCGAGAACCGGAAGTCCGCCGGGACCACCGGGACGGCCAGGGCGAAGAGCGCGTGACAGCCGCGCGGATGTCAGGGGAGATCTTTGCGTGTCTGTCCCAATCCGAGGACATCGGCCATGTCGTATTCGCCGGAGTCCCGCCCCTGTCCCCAAAGGGCCGCCCTGATGGCGCCCCGGGAAAAGATCCGACGGTCGGTCGCCAGGTGGCGAATCACGATCCTCTCACCGTCGGCAGCAAAGATCACATCGTGTTCGCCGACCACATCGCCTCCGCGGATGGCGCTGAACCCGATGGTCCCGCGCCGTCGGGGCCCGGTGATCCCGTCCCGCGTGCGAACCTCCAGCTCCGGAAGCGACCGCCCGCGTCCGGCAGCCGCCGCCTCGCCAAGCATCAGCGCCGTCCCCGACGGCGCATCCCGCTTGTGGCGATGATGGGCTTCGACCACCTCGATGTCGAAGTCCTCGTCGAGTGCCGCCGCGACCTGCCGGGTGATCAGCGACAGGAGGTTGACACCGAGGCTCATGTTGCCTGCCCGGATGATCGGGGTATGGGCGGCGGCGGCGGCGATTCGAGCACAGTCTCCGGCGGAAAAGCCGGTGGTTCCGATGACATGGACAGCCCGGGCCTGGGCGGCGAGTTCGGCATGGGCGACGGTCGCCGCCGGCGCCGTGAAATCGATGATTGCCTGTGACCGGGCAAAGGCATCGAGAGGGTCACAATCGACGGTGACACCCATGTCCGGCTTTCCGAGACAGGGGCCGAGATCTCGACCGACCCAGGGGTGGCCGTCTTGCTCGGTTGCCCCGACCAGGGCCATCCGGTCTTCGCCAAGAACGGCGTCGCAGAGAATCTGCCCCATGCGGCCCGCGACGCCAACGATGGTGACTGCGGTCCGTTCCGTCTCCCCGTCCATCGGTTCTCTCCCCTCGCTGTCGAATCGATGATCTCAGGCTACACATTGCCAGCCCGTCGGGCCAAGGGTCCGATCGCGCACCCACCGGACTCCCGGCGATCCGAGCCCGTGCCGCGCAACCTGCCGGCAATACGTGTCCAGCATTGACAAAGGCCGCGGACCGATCTCCGCTGCATCCGGCGCGGGCGTTCACCGCCGAGGCGAGGGCCGGGCTCGGGCAAGTCCGGATTTCCGAACGGCCGACGAAGTCGCTGCCTTGCCGGCCGGCTGGCGTCGCTCAACCTCGACGGGGCGACAGGTTGGACGTCTCTTTCTCAATCCAGTCCAGAAACGCATCGGACGCCGGGGTCCGGGCATGAGGGGAGGGCGGGAGAAGAAAGTACCCCTCGCTCAACGGTGCCGTGTGCCGGAAAGGGCGGACAAGGTCGCCTTTTTCAAGCAGGTCCGAGACGAGCGAGTCGTGGGCCATCGTAATGCCTGCGCCATTCAGTGCCGCGGTGATCGCAATCACGAACGTCGAAGTCAGGTTGATTTCGCCGTCCCGAACGAACCTTTTGCCTTGTGTCTTGAACCAGTTCCCCCAGGTTCCGGTGACACCGGCGCAATCGAACAGCGTGGCCGACTGCAGATCGATGTCTCCGTTGCAGCAATCAGGTGCGCAAACGGGGAAAAACCGCTCACTGGCAAGACGGATCATTGCCGCTGACATTTCCTCACTTCGACCAAATCGAATTTCGACGGTCGCGTTCGCAGCGTGGCGCTCGGGATCCCAGATCGGAGTCACGATGTTGAGAACGAGCCAGGGATACGCAGCGTAGAGCCGGCGAAGGCGCGGCGCGAGCCAAAACACGGAAAAGGCCATATTGCACTGAAGGGTCATGTTGCGGCCCCGGTCACCGCCGGTAAAGGCCCGGGTGCCACTGGTGATCAGGTCAAAGGCCTCTCGCAGGCTGGGCACGTAATTCGCACCGTCTTCGGTCAACTCCAGAGCGCGGGGCTTGCGAACAAAGAGGTCGCGGCCAAGGAAAGACTCGAGGCTGCGGACATGCTGGGAAACGGCGGACTGGGTCAGGTTCAGTTCGACCGCTGCGCGGGTGAAGCTCAGGTGGCGCGCCGTGGCCTCGAAGGCACGCAGCCAAGTGAGAGGGGGGAGGCCGGAGGTCGTCATCTTGGCCCATTAATCATGTATTAATTTTTCTAATGCATTAACCGAAAAATCATTGTTTGTCAGCTTCAATTTCGCCTGAAAGATGGAATCGTCGAACAGCGGAGGCATCGATGAACCAGATTGCACATTTCGAAAACCTCACCCATTGGGCCCAGCGCACGGACCTTGCGGCGGCCTTCCGCTGGACCGCGCGGCTGAACATGCACGAGGCGGTGGCGAACCATTTCAGCGTATCGGTCAGTGACGACGGAAAGCGGTTTCTGATGAACCCCAACCAGCGTCATTTCGACCGGATCAAGGCGTCGGACCTGTTACTTCTCGATGCGGACGATCCTGCAACGATGAACCAACCCGGCGCCCCCGATCCCACCGCCTGGGGCCTGCACGGATCGATCCACCGGCTCGTGCCTCACGCGCGTTGCGTGATGCATGTGCATTCGATCCACGCCACGGTGCTCGCGTGCCTGGAAGACAGCACCATGCCGCCGATCGATCAGAACACCGCGACCTTCTATGGCCGAACCGTTGTGGACGAAGGCTTTGGCGGTCTTGCTTTCGAAAAAGAAGGCATTCGATGCGCCAGGATGTTGTCGGATCCGAAGATCAAGGTGATGATCATGGGAAACCACGGGGTTCTTGTAATCGGCAGTGGTGTCGCCGACACGTTCAACCGGCTCTACTACTTCGAACGCGCGGCCGAGACCTATGTCCGTGCCCTGCAGACCGGCAGGCCGCTTCGGGTTCTCAGCCACGAGATCGCGGAAAAGACCGCGCAGGAACTTGAAAATTATCCCGATCAAGCCGAACGGCACCTGGCCGAACTGAAAGCGATCCTCGATGACGAAGGATCGGACTATGCAGGCTGAGGAACGCCAATGCGCGATTACGTTCCGACGAACGCCGCCTCGTCCGGCGTTCAACTCGACAAGCGAGCCCTCAAGCAGATCGCTGCCCGTTCGGATCGGCCGGGGCTGATCTATCTGGCGAAATGGGTGCTGTCGCTCGTCCTGACCGGCACGCTGGTCTGGATCAGCCTTGGCACCCTTTGGGCCTGGCCCGCCATGTTCGTCCATGGCGTGTTCCTGACGGTGCCGTCATACGCTTTCAGTCATGAAACTGCACACGGAACCGCCTTCCGCAGCCGGTGGCTGAACGAGACGATCCTTTGGGTCACGTCACTTCTGTACATGGAAGAGCCGCTCCATCGGCGCTACACGCACACCAACCACCACACCCATACGTGGCATGTGGGCAAGGACAGCCAAATGCCCTTCGACACGCCAATAGGATTCGGGGGCTGGCTGACCGAAATTACCGGCTTCGGGCTTTTGCGCTTCCACATCCAGGTGTTCGTGCACCTGGCGGCAAAGCACTACACCGACACGATGCGGATGGTGACGCACAAAGGGGAATTCCCCAAGATGACCCGAAACGCGCGATTAATGCTGGCCATCTACGCCCTGATTGCCTTGGCGCCCTTTGCGGGGATTTGGTGGCCGGTCTGGTTCCTTGTCATCCCACGTATCCTGGGCGCACCGGTGATGCTCCTGTTCACGCTGACCCAGCACGTCGAGTTGCAGGAAAACTCGCCGTCGATCCTCGAGAGCACGCGCTCCTTCCGGGGCAACTGGCTGGCCAATTTCCTCTACATGAACATGAACAACCATGTGGAGCACCACCTTTACCCCCAGGTGCCTTTCCACGCCCTGCCAGACCTTGCCCGTGCGGTCGAGGCGCAGGTTCCAGCACCCGACCCCGGATTTCTCCAAACGAACTGGGAAGTCTTCGTCGTAACGCTGCGCCGCACCCTGGGCCTGTCCACAGAAGCTCCCAGCATCCGCCAGGCGCCGCATATGGTCACCGCCGGCGGCCCGGTGGGGCGGATCGCACACAGGACGATGTGACATGAAGCGAATCTACGACTTCAGCCGCAGTCCGGCCCGACGGAATTACACGATCGCCGATCTGCGTGCCCTCAAGGGGTCGGGACGCAAACTTTCGATGGCCAATCCGGCCAACAACGACGAGCTGCGCGCCTGCGTTGAAGCCAAGATCGACCTTTTCGTGGTTGGCGCCGATCAGATCGAGGATGTGCGTCAGATCGCGCCAACCCATTTCACCGGCGTCGGCTCCGCCTGGGCGCAATTCGGCTCCGATGACGAAATCGTCGCCCACGCCTATGAGGCCATGCGCAAGGGCGCAGACATGTACTACACGCTCCGTTCCTATGAGGTCATGGAGCGGATGGCGCGAGATGGCATCCCGGTGCAAAGCCATGTCGGTCTGATCCCCACCTTCAGCCACTACTGCGGGGGCCTGCGCGGCTGGGGCCGAAGTGCCAACGAGGCGATCAAGGTCTGGAAAACACTGAAACGCATGGAGGATGCTGGTGTTTTCGCCGTCGAAGTGGAGTGCATCGCCGAAGAGGTTCTCGAGGCGGTCAACGACAAAACGACCATCGTCACATTTTCACTGGGCTCCGGCATGGCGGGCGACGCGATCTTTTCCTTCGTCGCCGACGTCTGCGGCGAAGCAAGCGAGGAGGAAAAGCCGCCCAGGCATGCCCATGCCTTCGGCGACGTCGGCCGGCTTCACAAGCAGATTCATGAAGAACGTGTTGCCGCGCTCGGCCGGTTCCACCGCGAGGTGGCGGCTGGCAATTTCCCCTATGCCGAGACCAACATCGGCATGCATCCGGGCGAGAAAGAAAAGTTCCTCGAGGCTCTCGACACATGGAACCGAACCCACCAATGAACGACGCAACGGACTACAGCCGCGCCTTCGCGGCCAAACCGCAGCCACTGACGCTGGAACAGGCGGCCTGGATCACGCCGCCGATGCAGGCTGTGGATACCGAGGGCGTGATCGACGTGCCCCGATTGCGGCGCTACCGGCAGAATCGGCTGCGCGAACAGATCGTCAAGCAGGGTTTCGACGCGATCATCCTGATCGAGCCGCTGTCGATCCGCTACGCCACCGGCGTCCGCAACTGCACGCTGTTCCAGATGCATATCCAGGCCGGCTATCTCTTCGTCCCCACCGAGGGGCCGGTGATCTATTTCGACAGTTCCCCGGGGCGCGAGACCGGCAGTCAGCTGGAAACGATCGACGAAACCCGTACCGACATCCTGCCGCTCTCGTACATGTTCGCGGGCTCTCGGAATCAGGAATGGGCATTCCGCTGGGCAGAGCAGATTGACGACCTGATCCGCGTCCATTGTGGGCAAGGACGGAAGCGGATCGCCATCGAACGCGCCGGATTCCATGCCGAAAAGGCGCTGGTCGAAAAGGGGCACGACGTGGCGGATGTGGCCCCGGTCCTGGCCATGGCGCGCAAGATCAAGAGCCCCGAGGAAATCCTCGCCATGAACCTGACCATCGCCGTGGCCGAGGACGGCATGACCCGGATGCGTGACGCCTTGCGCAATGGAGTGATGGAACAGGAACTCTGGGCACATATGTGGTCGGCCCTGATTGAAGGCGGCGGCGAGTGGTTGGACTATCGGTTGCTGGCCTCGGGCGAGCGAACCAATCCCTGGCAGCAGGAGGCGTCCAGCCGGATGATCCGCGCGGGCGACCTGGTGGTGTTCGACTGCGGCATGGTCGGCCCGTTCAGCTATGGCGGCGACATTTCCCGCGCCTATCGCTGCGGTCCGGGGAAGCCGTCGGATTACCAGAAGAAACTCTACTCGATTGCCCACAAGGAGGTAACGGCGAACACCCAGCTGGTGAAGGCTGGCGCGGCCTTTTCCGACATCGCCCGTTCCCGCTACATCCCGCCGGCGGGTTTCGGTGATCAGCTTTACCCCTGCATGATGCACGGCATCGGCATGGCGGACGAATGGCCGGTGATCCTGCATTCTCCCGACCATCCCGAGTTTTATGATGGCGAACTGGAACCGGGCATGGTGATTTGCGTTGAAAGCTATATCGGTGAGATCGGCGGGGTCGAGGGTGTCAAGATCGAGGACCAGGTTCTCGTGACCGGGAGCGGCCCCATCGTCCTCAGCCGCTACCCGTTTGAGGACAGCCTGCTCGTGCGGGAATTCTGAGGCCGGTCGTTGACCAAACTTGCACATCGGCGCTCCGGGACAGCAGGCCGAAAACCCGCGCCTCAAATGCATGAAATCCCGGGGCTCCTGTCTCGAACAGGACTCGGTCGGACGGGCCAACGATCGGGCCGTTCATTGTCCCAAGCGAAACGAGGAGCGAAGAAATCGCTTTGAGGCAACGCCATTTCGCTGTACGCCGACCCGACCTGGGCCACGCATCGACATAAATTCCATTGCACTTGTCGCGAGAGCCCATCGTCAAGGAGAAAGAGCCAACAGATGACCCAATGGATCGACGCCTGTGGAACGGACGACATCGAGGAGGAAGACCTGATCGCATGGGAACATGGCGGACATGCCTATGCCATCTACAATACCAACAAGGGGTTCTTTGCGACCGATCTGGCGTGCACCCATGAAGAGGAGAGCCTTGAATATGGCCTCGTGACGGATTGCGTGATCGAGTGTCCCCTGCATGGCGGGCGCTTTGATATCTGCACGGGCAAAGCGCTTTCAGCGCCCGTCAGCGTTGACCTCAGGACCTATGACGTAAAGGTGAAGGACGGTCGCGTGTTCGTTCAGGTCGAACGCTGATCCGGGGGGCCGCCATCCCGGAACGCGGCGGCCGGAGTTTCAGGAAAGATGAGCATCGAGCCAGCGCAGGTACAGGCCTTCGGAGGCCAACGGTGCCGCGCCCGGACCTCTTTCCGGGATCACACAAGGGAATCGTGAAAAGACAAGAACTCGAACCTCCCGACGCTCACATGTCATCGGTTTCGAGAACGTCCATTTCGACGATTCCGGCATCTCTACCCGGCCCGTACTTGGCGCAGCGCCGTCGTTCGGACTCCCGGGCCCTGCATTTTCCGACCGCATCGTTCCGAGTTGTGGACACGCGATGCCTGTTGCTCCGATCTTTGTCCTCCCGAGATGTCGGACGAATCCGTCACATCAGGAACTGATCCGGAGGTCTCGCCAAACCACGCCCCGAATCCCACTGTTCGGCCGCTCGGCATCCTGTTCGCGTCCGCCCGAAACCTTGGCCTCGGCGCCGGTCGACCCGTTTCGAGTTGGCATGACCCCGAGGTGGCCCGGGAAGTCGGACAGTCAGGCGGCGCATTCAACGTGCATTCCGTTGATGGGCAGGCCGCCGGCGTCTCCATGAATTGATCGTCCGGTTGCGGCTCCCGGCGGCGGACCCTACAACCTCCGGTGACGGGATGCGGTGCATGAAGGAGGCTCGGAGACACACCTGCAAGAACCCGGAATCCGGAATCCACTTCGCATCGTTCCGGATGCTGCGGCAAGGGCGGACCTTGCCGGACGGCATTTTCGGAACGGAATCGAATTGAGGGAAGGGAAACGCATGCCAAGACACGCCACCCGCCCCGAACGGTCCCAACGACCGGCCGGGCCCAGTCAGCGGCAACTCCGTGTGGGGGAACTGGTTCGCCGGGCGTTGGCCGACGTTCTGATGCGGGAAACTGTCTACGATCCTGAACTCTCCGGGGCGTCGGTCACGGTAAGCGAAGTCCGATTGTCGGCAGACCTTCGTCAGGCCCGGGTCTACGTCCTGCCGCTCGGTGGACAAAATGTCGACGAAGTGGTCGACGCGCTGAACCGGAACCGGTCCGAACTGCGGCGAGCCGTGAATCGCAACGTCACACTGAAGTACTCACCCAGACTGACGTTCGTTCCCGACACCTCCTTCGACTGCAGTGACGCGACCCGCCGCCTATTCGAACAGGAAACCGTCCGCCGCGACATCCGGGCCTGATCCCTCCGGGGCTCGGGAAGAAATGGTGTCCATGCGCCAATCCCATCCCGTGAACGGTTGGCTGGTCCTCGACAAGCCTTCCGGACTGACTTCGGCACAGGCCGTCGGGCGAATCCGGAAGCTCTACCGGGCCCGGAAGGCCGGACACGCCGGGACACTCGACCCGGCCGCAACCGGGCTTCTTGCGATCGCTCTCGGCGAGGCCACTAAAACCATCCCCCATGTCATGGACGGCACGAAGGCCTATCGCTTCACCCTGATTATGGGGCAGGCCACGGACACCGATGACGCGGAAGGCTCGGTTCTTGCCACGTCGACCACCCGGCCGGAGACCGTCGAACTGGACGCGGCCCTGGACGGTTTCCAAGGGACCATCCTGCAAAGGCCGCCCAACGTCTCGGCAATTCGCGTTGGCGGCCGGCGCGCCCACGACCTGACACGGTCGGGAAGTGCGCCCGGCCTTGCGAATCGGCCGGTTCGGATCCACCGCCTCACTCTGTTGGCGCGGCCGGACCCCGACCGTGCCGAGTTTGAAATGGTTTGCGGCAAGGGAACCTATGTCCGGTCCCTGGCGCGGGACCTCGGTGAGACGTTGGGCTGTCTTGGCCATGCCACCGACATCCGCCGGACCCGATCCGATCCGTTTTCCCTTACGGACGCCGTCTCACTGGACACCCTGGAAACGGTCGACGATCAGCGACGGACTGCGTGGCTCCGGGGACCGGAAGCCGCGCTGGTTGGCCTTCCGCAGGTGAACTGCCTTCCCGACGCGGTCGCACGTCTCAGGAATGGCGTTCCGGTCGAAGTCCAGGAGCCCGATGCAACCGCCGTTTCCGGCACGGTGGCCTGGGCCTCCTTCAATGGTGAAGCCGTGGCGACGGGGATCATCCGCGATGGCCGGTTCCATCCCCGACGCGTCCTTGCTCCGACGTCAGGATGATCACCCGAACGCATGAGAGGGATGGCGTCTCCTCGGATGCCGAGTATTCCGAATGCCTTCATTACCGCTACAGTTTGACCCGCGTCTGGAGTCCGAATGCGCCCCGAGCCCTGTTCGTCATGCTCAACCCATCGACAGCAACCGAAATCGCCAATGATCCGACCGTCGAGCGATGCGAACGGCGGGCGCGGCGGCTCGGCTTCGGTGCCTTCCGCGTCTGCAACATCTTCGCCTGGCGAAGCACCGACCCTCGTGCGCTGGCCCGGCAAACCGACCCTGTCGGCCCCGGAAACGACGCCGCGATCGCCGCCGGATGCGACTGGGCCTGCCGGACTCCCGAAGACCGGGCCGTTTGTGCCTGGGGCAATCACGGCAATCTTCTCGACCGGGGTCCCGAAGTCGAACGGTTGATGCGCACGCGCCCCGTCCAGTTGTGCCACCTGGGACTCACGGCCGCGGGCCACCCGAGACACCCGCTCTATGTCGGGTACGCCCGGCCGCTGACGAGCTGGCCCGCCGGATCGCAAGCGCAGGCTGGACCGTTCGGCGAATGACCGCAGTCTGGATTCTCGCCAGGCCTGTCGACGGCGTACCTCGGCCCCGGTCTTGACTTCCGCGAAATCCTGCTTCCGATGTCGTCACTCCGGCCAGGCGGCCGGGAAGCCTGCGGAGGTCTATGGATGGACAGGAGATCGCCGATGGGCTTGTGCCGCCCGGCACAAACCGGAACCGTTGCCCAGCTCTTGACCGGCACTGTCACATGCCGGAAGGCCGGGTTGCGGCGAACGGCGCGGGACCGGCAATGACGGGCCGGTTCGAGGTCAGCTACCGGGACGGCATCCTGATCGTGCTGGTTGCCGGCGTATTCTGGTCCCTGTCCGCACTCGCCATCCGGCTGGTCAACGACGCCGCCACCTGGCAGATCCTGTTCTATCGATCGGCCGGCCTGGTCCCCGTACTGTTCCTTTTCATTTCGGTCCGGTCAGGAGGCCGCCCGCTGGCCGAGATTCGCCGGGCCGGCAGACCCGCCGTGGTTGGAGGGGCCGGGTTGGTCGCGGCATTCGCCGGCGCCGTGTATTCGATCCAGGAGACGACCGTCGCAAATGCGGTCTTCCTGTTCGCGACTGCGCCATTCTTCACGGCCATCCTCGCCTGGCCCGTGCTCGGAGAACGCGTCGGCCGCCGGACGTGGATCGCCACCGCCGTCGGTTTCGCGGGCGTCGTGATCATGGTCGAGGACGGCATTGCCCAAGGCGCGATTCTCGGCAATCTGGCGGCCGTCATTTCGGCCATCGGATTCGCCGTATTCACCCTGTCGCTCCGGAGAGGGCGGTCCGCCGACATGGCGGCCGCCGTCCTCCTCGCTGGACTGATGTCGTTGCCAGTATCCTTCATGATGTGCCAGATTCTGGATCAAACGCTGTTTATTGCCCCACGCGACATCGTCATCTGCCTCCTGATGGGGGCCGTCCTGCTGGCATGCGGACTGTCGATCTACATCATTGGCAGCCGGGCGGTTCCCGCGGCGGAACTGGCGCTGCTCGCCATGACAGAAGTGCTGCTCGGACCCATCTGGGTGTGGCTGTTTCTTGGCGAGACGGCGGCATTCCAGACCTGGGCCGGCGGCGCCGTCCTGATGGCCGCGATTGCCGGGAATGCCCTCTCCGGCCTTCGCGGCCTGCAACCCCGACCGATTTGAAGCAGCTGTCCGGCCCCGGTTCGCCGACACTCCGGACATGTTCCACCCGTTTCGGCGACGACGGAACATCGGGACAAGCCCGACATGAACCCGGTCTGGCGAGCGCACCCGGGATCGGGCACGACCGTGGCCCCCAAGTCAGAAATCGGAAATGATTCCGTTTTTCTCCCAGTCACCGAAGCGCGTCGGCTCCGGACCGTCGCGACCGCCCTGCTCCACCGGGCGGGCCCCCGAACCTGACGCCTGCCGCCGTCTCTCGGCCTCGGCCATCGCACGGCGTGCGGCATCCTGAAGTCGCTTCGCCTTTTGCCGCGCACTGTCCGTCTCGGGTTCGACGCCGTGATTCATCCAGACTGCCACCCTTGTCGGTTCGTTTCCCGACAAGTGACCTACGCCAACTCCGGACTCGGTAACAAGGCCGGCCACCGGATGCGGTTCAACGACACGTCAAGTCCGAAACGCTGACGGTTGGTGCCGGAGCCGAAATTTGCGAAGACACCGACGGCAGGGCCGTCAATCCAATGGTGAAGGATGAAACAATTCAAGATCCCGGTTCTTGATGTCCCGAGTTCGACGATTCCGTCCTCCTGTATACTTCCAACCCATGGCCTTGAATTGCAGTAGCCGGTTACTGCTGTTGCACCGGTTTTTCCGCAACGACCTTCCCGACAGTTCTTCGCTCCCCTCAAGACCACTTGGAGATGCCATGAAGATGCGAACAATTCTGTGAGTCTCGATCATCGTTCCGGGTCGCTCTTTCGGTTTTGGGTAATGACTTTTGCGCGTCAGGTGGCTCGGCAGGTGAGCGGATGACAGGACACGTAGTTGAGGCGGCGCATTCCTCGTCAATCTGCTTACCGAAAGCGGCAGACCGTTGCTCCCCGTTCGTCAATCAGTCCCGTTTTTTTCCGCAAGCAACAGCTCTCCGACCGTTCTCTCGTGCCAATGCTTGCCATACGCCTCGCGAAGATCGATTGGAGCCCGGAGTCCGACATCTTCTAGCAGACCTTCCAGCGACACGAGTCTTTGGCGAAAACCCAGGGTCACCCCGCAACGAAGACTGGCCTTGTCCGGCCCGCAGAGAACCCAGTCGTCATGCCTGCCCAATGCGTGCGCCCAAAGCGCCGCTTCGCCCTCGTCCAGAAAGATGCCGCCGGCCCGAACCGCCAAGCGCGCGCGGTCGAGACGGGCGACGCCATGCACTGCCGCCAAGCTCTCCCGCAACCCAGCTACGTCGATCTGCCGCTCGGGCCGGCGACGCTGGAATCCGGTCTGGGTTTCGGTCACGCAAGCCTCGACGGTCTCCACGTCGTAGCCGCCTGCCAGCGCTAACCACGATCCTGACCGGTAAGCCTCCAGGATGACATTGGTGTCCACGAGCACGGTACCGCGATGTCTGGGCATGACGAATCAGAGGTCAACCGGACAAGCAACACCATGCACCCTGAACAGGCCCGAAAGTTCGTCGACAGTCGTATCGAGTAGCGCCGCGGCACGCCGCACCGAGACGAGGCCGCTCCCGATGGCAAGCCCAACAACCTCCATGAACGATTCCGAAAACGCTGCCGGGAGAACGTCCCGTGTGTCGTCGCGTCCATTGTGACGCAGTGCCGCATCGGGAATCGCACGCGCCGTCGCCGTGCTGATGAATCCAAGCGCCACCAACCGCCATTTCAGCGCCGAGGCCGTTACATGCAGTTCGTCCGCCACGCCATTCAACCGCGCAATCAACGCACTCTGCGAATGTCCCTGCCAATCTCCGTACCGCTCCAGGACGCAGGCCGGCATTAACACCGCCGCCGCAAAACAGTTCGCGAGCTGCTCAACCCGGTTGCCACCTTTTTCCAGCGCATCCTCGAAACGTTCGGGAGGCATCGCGTCCCAGGTCAGGATATGAAACAGCTCGTGGGCGAGATCGAAGTTACGCCTGCCGGCAACCTCCCGACGCGCAATCAGGACGGCGTCCAGTTCTGGCAGTCGGCACGCCGCGCCGGAGATTCCCTGGTCCGCGTCGACCATGAGGACAAGGATTCCCAGCTGCCTTTCCATGACATCCGCCAGCGTTGTGGCCGGCGTATCGCCAAGATCGCACTCCTCGACGAAGCGCTCGCCGGCTCGCATGGCATCCTCCTGGCGGGACCTCGGGAAGAGATTGAGCTTGCGGCGCATGAGCGGTGCCTCGCGCCCGACCTGCGGCGCCAGGGTCCGGAACGCGGCCACCCAACGACCGGCCTTACGCTCGTAGGCTTCAAGCTGATCCGGGCCGATATGGGTCCGCCTCCAGGAAAACCGACCTTCACCGGCAAGCAGGAAGGGATCGGTAAAATATTCCAGCGATGAATCCAGCCTCTCAACCGCGAGCACCAGCTCCTCGGCCGTCACCTGCCTGTTGCCGGTCTCGATGGCCGACACGGTCTGCCGATCATTGAAACCGAATACCTTCGCCAGTTCCTCCTGGGTAAGCCCCCGTTCCTCGCGTAGCGCCTTCAACCGTTTTCCAATAAGCCGGTTCGTCAACCCAACCTCCGCATCCGTTTTTCTTGCAATTTCTCGTTTGCAAGATATATTTGCGTTTTATCAATCAAAAGCAATACACCACAACTAACCGCAATTCCGCATTTCCACACAGGGAATGCTGCGAACGCATTTTTTGGATTCCACGCCGCCGAACGCGCCTCTCTTCGACTGAACAGTCGCGTCCAAACCATCACAACCCGAGTTCCGCCTACTCTTGCCTCGTTCCGGCATGGCCTGCTCAGGCGTAAACACCCCGGTCCATAACGCGGTAGTTTGTGCGATTGCCGGGTCAACCAACGGGTCCAGGCATCCGGTAACGCGCCGATCCGGTCGTCCCTGACTCCCGCGAACGCCTTCCGTTTCATCGCTGGCGGTCGTTTTGACCGTAACGGGCCGGTGGTCCGGCCAATCCGGATGACCGTTCCCGAATAAAGCTTCCACTCTTGTGGTCCCGACAGTCAGCACGTCCGGACCTGCTTACGGACGTCCTCGTCCGGATGTCCCGGCTCCGTGCGGCTACGGGAGGCCGCCGGCTGAACCGCGGGCGCTGCGAAATCGTCGGTGCACAGTTCAACCGGCCATATGTGTCGCAAGGGCCGGCCCCGGCGGGACCGGAATGACCCCTGCGTTCATCAGGACCGTCGCGAGACTCGGAACCTTGGGATTGCGGCCGTACGTGCTGACAAAATGTCGCCGGGGTTCGCCCCGCGGACCCGTATAGTTTGTGCCCGAGAACCACACTGCTGATGATATCTGACACGAATCCTCGCACCACACGGCCTTCGCACTGGCGTGAGTGGCGACGGACCGGCTCATCGGCGGGCGTGCAGTCGCTGCCGGCGGAGCCGAAATCGTTGGCATGAATAATGCGTTTCAGAATCTCTCGTTCAGGATGGACCAGTCCGTCGTGATCATCGATGCTGCAGCGGTCTTCGGCAGGGCCGCTCGGGGAACCGGTCGGACCACGTTGCACCGAGCGGGTCTCGTTCTGTCGGTGAGGCCGGGCAAGGACTACCGTAGGCTTCTTGCCGACTGGCCGTAGCAGCAGGAACTGGCGTTCATCACGGTATGGCCGAAGCTGCTTCGGACCGGAACGGGCGGAGCGCATTTGCACGCGACGGGATCAACGGTCTGGCCAGGTTCATTGCCTTGCTGTGGACACTCGAGGCCAAGGAGGAAGGGTCACGCAGTCTTTTTCGACCATCCAGAGCAACCCGGGATCAGCGACCGAATCCGGGACCCGTGCCACCTGCGACGGGCACGCGCTGCGTTCGCGATCTTGTCCAGTTCGGAGTGATGCCGGTTTCGCGCAGGAACTCCTCCGCGAGTTCCGCGATCCGCGCGTCCTGGAAATCGTAGAAGGCATGGACGACGTCTTTGTCAGCGATCCTGCGTTTCCATCGCCCAATCGAACCCGTATAGGCCTCGTTCGCCCGTCGCCAGAGCGCGTCATCGTCGGTCCAGTCCGATCCCAGGAATTGCCTGATAATGCGATGGTGTTCACCGTGGTCGAGGCCCGGGATTTCCAGGAACCGCTCCGGGTCAGCCGCGGCGCGTTCACGGTCACTGCGGTTTTCCTCGATCGGTATTCCGGCAATGTCCAACGCGTCGTCATCATTCTCGAAGATCCAGATGACTTCACCCGTTTTCCTGTCCAGGTAGTGAAGTAACGGATAGTCGCCCGGGTAGTCGGCATCCCGGCCGAAGGTCTCAACGAAAAACAACCGGTCGATGTCCAGGTCGCACATCTCTCTTCCTATCTGCATCGGCCGGCAAGTCGATACCGCCAATTCAACCCGCCCGGAACCGCAGAAGCATCCAGGCCTGCTTGATGCTGGTGGCCACCTGTCACCGCCCGGACAACCGGAGAATGACCCCACCGGTCGATTGGCGAAGGACCGTCACGATAACAGGCCCGGAACGGCGAACAATCCCGCGGGCGGGTTGCCGGCAGTTGTTGCGTGAACAGTGCTGCCACTGCGAGGAGCAAGGAAACGGCACCCGCGCGATCAGAAATACCAGGTCAGGTACAGGTATGCGTTCACGGGCGGAGCCCGGGATTCCGCCTCTTCGGGGAAGCCCTCTTCGGGGATTGTCCCACCAAACTCGGCGAAGACGCTCCCAGAAAGCGCCGCCGCGTCACTGAGGGAATGGGAGAAACCCGGCCCAAGGATCACGCTCCCAGAGTTCAGGTTCCAGAGTGCCCGCCCCGTGAGTTCCCAGAGCGGGTGAACCTGGTACACCGCCTGCACGACGGCCTGGTCCCGTCCGAGCACCTGCAACTCGCCTCGCATGAATGGATCGGATTGTAGGAGATCCTCGTAGCCCTGGCGCCTTGCCGCGCCGAAGCCGTCGTACTGGTATTCGATGACGAAACCGAGGTCGCGCTCCCCGACAGAAAACGTCCGCGAAAGACCGAGGGCGCCGCGTCCGATGGTCCTCCCCTCCCCGCCCCGGACTGCTGCCTCGAAACGCACGGCCCAGTCCGCGATCCCGCCGGCCGCACCGACGGCGGCCGCCTCGTCACCGTAGAGCCAGCCGGCCCAGCCAGAGACTTCCCAGTCTCCCGCGGTCGTCAACGCACGGGCGAGCACCGTCAGTTCCGTTCGGTCCCGGAGACGGCTCGGGCGCACGACGAGGTCAATTTCGCTCAGCGCGTCGGGGTAGGCACGGAGCCGGAAAGCGTCGATCCCTCGGCGGTAGTCGCGGAGCGTGTCCGACGGCGAAAACGGAACAAAGGGGTCTGCCGGCGTCAGGAAGAGCGTGGTTCCCCAGGACACCGCCTGACGGCCGATGTTCACGTCGATGTTGTCGCCGGCGCTGAAGGCGAATTCAAGCCGGTCAAGCCGGTGGTGGCTCTCGACATCACCGCCCCGCGCGACGGTGCCTTCGAGATCCAGCCAGTCGGTGTCGACAGGTGTCGGTTGATCCCCGACGCTGACCACGAGTTCGTAGCTCACCGTAAATCGCGCGGGACCATAGTCCTCGTCGAGCGTGAGACGGAACCCGTTCAGCAAGTCGAATTCGGCCGCACCGGCATCGCTCCTTTTCGCGAGCAATGTCGACCGGACATGCCCGGCGATATCGGCGACAGCCATCGCCGGACATCCCTGGACCAGGCCGGCCACCATGGACGTTATGGCGAGGAACCGGAGAACCGCCGTCACGGACGGGTCTCGTCCGAAGCAATTGCGCCGTCCACCATTCTCACCAGTCGGCGCGAGCGGTCCATCACCTTGGCATCGTGCGTTGCGAACACGAAGGTCACGCCGAGGTCACGGTTCAATTCGCCCATGAGATCGAGCAGCGAATCACTTGCCGCCGAGTCGAGATTCGCTGTCGGTTCGTCGGCGAGCACGAACGCGGGGCTGCCGGCGACTGCGCGCACGACTGCGACGCGCTGCTGCTGGCCACCCGAGAGTTTGCCCGGTCGTCTGTCTTCGAGGCCCGCCAGCCCGGTGCGTTCGAAGAGTTCCGTCACGCGGTCCCTGCGTTCATCCGCCGCCACTCCCTGGAGCAACATCGGGAACTCCGCGTTTTCGAACGCGGTGAGCACCGGAAGCAGGTTGTAGGCCTGGAACACGAATCCGATGCGTTGCAAACGGAACTTCGCCAGTTTCCGCTGCCCCACGCGGCTGATCTCCGTCCCGGCGACCCAGACGCGGCCCTCCGTAGGACGGGTGAGACCACCGACCAGATTGAGGAGCGTGGTCTTGCCGGACCCGGATGGGCCGGCAAGAGCGGTAAACTCGCCCGCCTCGACGGTAATGCTCACGTCCCTGACAGCATGGACCTCTTCCGACGCCTGCCGGTACGTCTTGCGGACGCGTTCCGTCCGGATCGCCGTCGCGTTCATGTGTCCTTCATTTTCGGGCTTGGCTGTCATCGATCGAATTTCAGGACTTCGGTAACGTCGATATTCGCCGCCCGGACGGCGGGGTAGATGGATGAGATGGTCCCGACCACGAGAATGAATCCGAGCGCCTGCAGGTAGCGGCCGAGACGGAACTCCGGAACGATGATCGGCTCCAGCAGAATGCCGGAAAAGGTCATTTCGTCCATGGCTCCGGAGAAATCGAGTCCGTCGCCGAAAAAGTACCAGGTAAGGAACGAGCCAAGTCCCACCCCGATGAAACCGCTCAGGAAGGTCAGCACCATGCCTTCGATGAGGACGATGACGCCGGTCTGGCCCGGCGACATTCCGATCGCCTGGAGGATGCCGAATTCCCGGTGCCTGTGCAGGACCGACATCAGAACCGTGTTCATGATGCCGAATGCAATGATCGCAAACAGCAACACCCGCACGATCGACCCGCTGAAGTCATCGAGCGCGATCGCCGACGCGAGTGCCGGGTTCGCCATTTTCCAGTCGAGAACGGCGACATCCCCTTCGAGAATGTTGGCCGCAAGTGCCTCTTCGAGCGCATCCACGGTCTCAGGGACCATCGAACTGTGCAGGAGAACCACGTTGACGTTGGTGACGCCGTTACCAGCCCCGAGCCAGGAATCGGCGGTCCGGAGCGGAACCTGCACCGTTGTCTGGTCGACTTCGGAGACGCCGCTCCGGAAGATGCCGGCGACACGCAGGAGTTGCGAGGCAATCTCGCCGGTCGCGTCTTCGGATTGCACCACGAACTTCGAGCCGGGCTCAAGGCGGAGGCTCGCGGCAAGACGTTCGCCGATGACGGCGCGTGCGTCGTCGTCCGGTCCGAGGTATCTGCCCGAGACCACTTTTGTATCCAGTGTCGAGAGCCCGGCCTCGGCTTCCGGGACGACCGCCGTGATCCTGACCGGGCGCGCTCCGGCGGTCGAGCTTGCAAGCCCACTGACACTTAGCCGGGCAGAGGCGGCCATCACGCGTGACGCCACTGCCGGCGCCGCAAGCGCCCGTGTCACGACATCGTGGACCTCCCGCGGGAGACGGTTCTCGATCCGGGGCGCGGTCCGGAACTCCGGGCGTTCGACGACAATGTGCCCGGTTCCCATGCGCGCGGCCTCGCGAATCCACATTTCCTGCCCTCCGTCTGTCAGGCTGAAGCCGAAGATCAACAGACCCCCGCCAAGTATCATCGCAGCGGCAGTGAGGATCGTCCGCCGGACGTTCAGACGGAGGCTGCGAAGGGCCAGCTTTGCGGATACCCGCCAAGCGGGTTCACGGAGGTAAAGGGTTGATCGTCCGGCCACGTTCAGAGACCGGACAGTGTGTCGGCAGGAGAAATCATCGCCGCACGGAGGGCCGGGTAGAGGGCGGCCAGTACGGTCGTCAGGAGGAGGACCGCCGTCGCCGAAAACCAGGTGGACACGTCGTATGCGATGCGAAGGCTCGGGGTGATCAGGACTCCCGCCAGCGTCGTGCTGCCGTAGAGCCAGCTGAGATCGGGCGGCGCGATGTGCCACCAGATCATGAGGGGATAGGTGAAGAGGGCGCCGGCGGCGAGGCTGACGACTCCGATCGCCAGGGCCTCGGTGACCACGGCACCGGCAATCGCAAGTGGCGGCGCTCCGAGCGCCAGCATGACGGCGAATTCCCTGCGTCTCTCGAATGTCGCCAGAAGCATGGTATTCGCTACGCCGAATACGGCGATTGTGAAGACGATCGCGAGTATGATCCAGTGAACGCTCTCGGAAAGGCCCACGTAGTCCACGACCGCGGGGTGGAGTTCGGTCCAGGGAGCGGCGTCGATCCCGGTTGCGAACTCCACCAGCATCGCCTCCAGCCGCGTTGCAGTCGCGTCGGCCTCCGCCGGTTTCAATGCGGCGACCGCGATTTCGTGGATGCGGTTCTCGGGAAGCACGATGAATTCCTGGAGATCCGTGATTGGCATCACGGCAAGTCCGTTGTCGAGTTCCGTGAGTCCGGTCTCGAACACGCCCGCCAACGTATAGAGACCGTTTGCCAGGGAGCCATCCGCTCCCGGGGCGACGAGCACGACCTCGTCACCGGTTTCAACCGCCAACTGACGCGCGGTTTCCGCGCCAAGCACGAATTCAGATGCTCCCTGAACTGGCGTGCGACCGTCCTTGAGCCGCTTCAGGAACCGGCTGACGCGGGTCTCGCGCGCCACGTCGACACCGAGGAGCACGACGGCGGATGTCGATTCGCCGGAACTCACGAGACCGCCCGCGAAGACACGGGGGGCCGATGCCGCAACACCCGGATCGGAATCCACTGCCGCGAGCAACGCGTCAACATCCACGCCGTCGCGCCCGCCGATGGTATCGTACAGGCTTCTGTCCGGCAGGTATTCGCCGTCGTGGATCTCGATCTGGCCGCCGACGAGAGATGTCGCGTTCTCGATCAGCTCCTCGTTGATGCCGCCAGTCCATCCCGTCATGAACACGACGGCGAAGTATCCGACCGCGAGGCCACCTGACGTCAGGGCCGTACGCCTCGGATTGCGGCCAATGTTCCGCCATCCGACCCGGATCCATGAGGTTGTTGCAGCCACGGCCCCGCGTCAGCGGTGTTTCTTGAGGTTGCGAAGCGAAAAGAACCGTTCGGTGATGTCGATGTCGAAGTCCAGTTCCTCGTAGCGGATCGTCGTGTGTTCGTCCGGTTCGTCGGCAGGACGCATGTGAATGACGCTCGGCAGGAGCCTGCCGTCGAATTCCCGGAATCCCCCGAATTCCATGGATCGTGCGAGCGAACCCGCCTCATCATAAAACTTCGCCCAAACCGGCATCAGGTCGTTCTGACGCACCCGGTATTCGACGTGCCCCCAGACGACAGCCGCATCGGGTTTCGGGGTCAACTTGAAGTCCCAGACACGGACATCGGATGCGTCTCGGCCGTCGAACGACAAGTCGATGTCATAGTCCTCCGCAAGGCGGCTCTGCTTCACCAGGTCGTCGTTGGTGAAGTGGGACCCCATCCAGGAGCCACCCATCATCGAGGCGGGAATCTTTATCGTACGGTCAACCTTCGGAAGGTAATTCCAGATGTTGTTTTCGGACTTCAGCGTCGCGGTGCCGGCTTCCTTCTTTGGCCGGAGGAGGCGCACGAGGAAATAATCCGTCCCCAGCGACCAGGCCTCCATGGTCAGTGTCCTCTCCCAGTTGCCGGTAACGACCTCCATCGTCGCCAACGCACGGCTGGACTCTCCACGGAGCAGCCGGTCCACCTTGTCAATGATCTCGACCGGGTCGATCTGGGCAGGAGCCGGTGTGGCAAGCCACAGCGCCGTGAAAACGGTCGCGGCACGTGTCGCCGTGCGCGCGTCAAACATGGTCGCCTCCAGCGGCGGGACAGAACCGATACGGCTCCGACATAACGGCGATACACGGGGATTTCAATGGAACCTGCCGGTGCGGCCAGAGGTAATGAGGTCATTCCCGACCTACCGAAATTCGCCAGGAAACCGGTGCTCAGATTACATGTCTGCACCCTACCAGTTCGCCGTTGCGTTCGCCGAGCCCCGATGAGGCCTGCGTGAGGCCCGGGTTCAAGACGAAAACCAGAACCGGGAGCAGGATCGACGAAATGCCGTCCGGCCAGTTCAGCATGTCCCGGAACTGTGCCTGCGGGTCTGAGAACACCCCGTCGAACGCGTCGATCGGGACGGCCGGAATGCTGCAAGCCTCGCAAGCCCGGAGGAATGCGTGGTTTGTCAGCAAACACGCCCGCGACACCAGAAAACGATCGAAATCCATGCGGTGTTCGACCCGGAGCGCGTTTGTCGATTGGCGGGAGCACAAGCCGGTTCCCCGGCATCAGGCAGGTGGCAGAATCGGTCGAGCCTGTGTTTGAACGAATAGGCAGGGTTGATCTCGCCACAACCACGGACATGACACCGGCCAGCGAAACACGGCTTGTTGCCCGGTCGAAGGAACTTGGCCTGCTTTCCGAAAATGCCCATAAAGACGGCGCCCGTGGCCAGCCGAAAAGGCTTCTCGGGATCCAGCGGCAAAAGTTCTGTCCGGCGGGCTTTTATCGTTTCACCCTCAGGACCCGGGCGGCACCCATCGACATTGGCGGCACCGTGGTTGCATCGACCAGCAAACCAATGGAAAGGGTTCTCCCAGAAAAGTCGTAGAAGCCATAAACGTGCTCGCGGAAGAGTTGCTACGGTAAGTCCTTGCGCGGTGCGCGCCTTCCTGGGAGTGGGGTTCGGCCTTGCTGGCAGTATTGGTTCGTTCGGAAAACGCGTCGAAGCTCATGAGTCGTTCCTTGGCCTCGAAGGTACTGCTATCCAGGAAGCACTCCTGAACTATGGAGATTGACCGGATTTTCTGGAAAACGCCGGTAAGGCTGCAGCACTCGGGGAGTATCGGTTCGGCGGTTACGATTCCGACATCCTCTTCATGTTGCACATCGGTTGCAGGTCGATTGGCAGCGCGGTCCTGAATGGGTGCCCCAATCGCAGTCACAACGGGAATGCCTGTCTCCCAGGCAATCTCTTCCGTATGGCCGGTCCTCCAGGACCTGGAAGAGTACATCCGGACACCGGGTGTCGAATCGTCCAGAATTTTGTCGCCAATAAAAGGCGCCAAGGTTCTATTTCCGGACCTCGCAGCATGGAAAAACCGAACCAAAGAAAACCAGGTTTGTTTCCCGCCGGACGAGAGGATTGTTTGATCCAACCGTGAAAGTGATGGGTGGAATGCTTTCATCGTTCATTGGTGATACCTCGGAATTCGCGCGCGAAGGAGTCCAAGGGCCTTCACGTAAGTTGATGGCCGCCCCCCGGATGCGATCCACCGACACACGTGGTCCGGATCGCTGACATGAAAGCCCGGTCAGGAGAACCCGAACGCCGGGCGGCACTCCAGGCACTGCTTACGGTATTTCGGAACCGGAACAGGCTGCCGGCAGATTGGGCGCCGATCTTTCGACACCTGAACTCGCGGCAGACGGCCCGGGCGCAACGTCTCGCCGACTCGGTGTTGCGCCATCACAACGCCCTGACGGCGGCCGTTTCCGCACATCTTGACCGCGACCCCCCGCTCGAGATCGCGTTGATCCTGAAAATGATGGCCGCTGAACTGCTGATCGACGGGACACCCGCCCATGCCGCAGTCCACAGCGGTGTGGGACTCGCCCGGGACGTCAACCGGTCCGGTGGGCTTCGGAAACTGGTAAACGCGATCGGACGGAAACTCGCGGACGAACGGGAACGACGAGCCGCGCAGGACCCGGACTCTACGGATGCCTCGACGCTCCTTCCGAACGCGCTTCCCGGATCGCTCCGGGCTGAACTGCAGGACCGGTTCGGCAATTCGGTCGTGACGGCCATCGAGGCCACTCATGCGAAGCGGCCGCCGATCGATCTGACGCTTCGCGACCCTGGCCGCATCCGGGACTGGTCGCAGCAACTTGGGGCGGCCATCCTTCCGACAGGGAGCCTTCGGCTCTTTTTTCCGGGCCAGATTACGGCGCTTCCGGGGTACGACGACGGCGACTGGTGGGTCCAGAACGCGGCCGCAGCTGTCCCGGTCCACTGGTTGGGACCCGTCCACGGATCGCGGGTCCTTGATCTCTGTGCCGCCCCGGGCGGCAAGTCCATGCAACTCGCAGCCGCAGGGGCAGTTGTGACCGCACTTGACCGGTCAAGGACGCGAATGCGCCGACTGCGCGCCAACCTCCGGCGCACCGGACTGGAGTCGGAAACGATCATCGCCGATGCCCTGACCTGGGAACCCAATACACCCTTTGACGCTGTTCTTCTGGATGCGCCCTGTACAGCGACCGGGACAATTCGCCGTCACCCGGAGATCCCGTTCATACACGACCTTTCGCCAACGGGAATACGCGACCTCATCGACCTGCAGGACCGCCTACTTGATCGCGCAGCCGCGTGGGTCCGCCCGGGCGGCCTCCTCCTGTTCGCCACCTGCTCCCTGATCGCCGCCGAGGGCGAGGACCAGCTCGCAGCGTTTCTTTCGAGGCACTCGAACTGGGTTCTCGAGGCTCCCGACCCTGGAATCGACGGAATCCCCGAGACCTGGTCCCCGGCCTGCGGAATCCTGCGAATCCGGCCGGATCACTGGCAGGATCGGGGTGGCGTCGATGGTTTCTTTATCGCCCGGTGCCGCCGACATTCCTGAGTCTTCCCTTGAGGCCTGGCGCCAACGGACCGGCTTCAAGCCGTACCGTCCACCAGGTCCTCTGGACCGGGCAGGCGGAATGACAATGGGTTGGCATCAGCCTATTGTCGTCATGTCGAATTCTCTGGATCGCCGCACAAAATGACATCGCTCACCGAATTCCTGGAAAACTATTGGCGAAGCCTTGGTGACCGCCGCGCCGTCCGGAAGTCCCGCCGATATCCGCCGATTTCGGCGGACCGTTTCCGTCCTGCCGCCAAGCCGGTCGGATCCCCGCATCGCGGGACGGAACTGATCAATGGCCGAATTCGACTGGACGGCGACGTTATGGATCTTGGGGAAAACCCGGTTTGGGCGCTGGAACCACGATCGGCCCGAGCCGTGGAGTCCTTGCACGGCTTCGACTGGCTCGACGACCTCGCGGCCGAAGGGTCTCCGGCATCCCGGACGCTGGCCGAGCACTGGACGTTCGAGTGGATCGACCGGTTCGGGGACGGGGGACCGGGCTGGACGGCCACCCTGACCGGCCGGAGAGTGGTGCGATGGCTGAACCACCACGCCTTTCTCGGAACCCGGCTCGACACAGAGTCCCGCACCCGGCTGGAAACATCATTGACC
This sequence comes from Paracoccaceae bacterium, assembly GCA_028874915.1. GTDB lineage: Bacteria > Pseudomonadota > Alphaproteobacteria > Rhodobacterales > Rhodobacteraceae > JAPPHA01. Next base: position 28,198 of record JAPPHA010000110.1, on the reverse strand, counting down.
CGGCAGATCCGCTTTCTGACCTGGCGAGCGGAAACCGCACCGTCCGGTCTCCCGAAACTGGAGGCCTTGACCGGTCTGGCCCATGGAATCGCCGCGAACGGGCTGCGCCCGTCGGTGGCGATTCGAACGGCCCGTCTGATCGCCGATTGGGTGGATCGCAATATCGATGCTCACGGTGGAATGGCGGAACGGAATCCCGAACGGCTGGCCAAGGTCCTGGTTCTCCTCTCCTGGTCGGCCGAGGCGTTGCGCGTCGCAGGCGTCGATCCGGATCCGCTCTTCGGGGACTCGATGACGAACGCGGCGAAAACTCTTCGCGGACTGCGCCTGGGAGACGGCACGCTTCCGCGTTTCCACGGCGGAAACGCCGGTCCAACCGCACTCATCGACCATACGATCGCCGCCCTCGGTCCGCCGGACTCGACAGGGACGGAATCCGTCATGGGATTCGCCCGAATGGCGAGCGGGGTCTCCGTCCTGGTGATCGACTGCGGTCCCTGGCCAACGGTTCGCCCTTCCGGCGCGGCCTACGCATCGACGCTCGCCTTCGAGTTTTCATCCGCCCGGTCTCCCATTCTGATCAATGCAGGTCCCGACACCACGTCGGATGGCCGGAGGAACGAGGAGGCTCGTTCGCCTGCCGCGCACAATACGCTCTGGATCGTCGGTGGGACCGGCACCGCCGCCGGGGACGCCATGCCCATCCGGCCGGATCCGCCGACATGGATCACGACGGATACCGGTCGCGGACATTTTTCGCGGGCATTCGTGGCGAGCCATGACGGCTATTCCTCCGTCTTCGGGCTCGTCCATACCCGGCGCCTGGAACTCCTCGACAACGGTCTCACACTTCAGGGCGAGGATCGACTCAGTTCGGATACCATCGGTGACGGCAAGGGCCGGCGACGACGAACCGGCCGCCGGTCGGCCACCGGACACGGCTTTCAGGTCGGTTTCTGCCTTGACCCATCGGTCGCGGCAGAACTCGACAGCGACCGGGAGGTGATCCGCCTGACCGTGGCGGGCGGTGTCTGGGAATTCCACCAGAGTGGCGGCACGCTGTCCCTCAGACCGGCGACAATCATCGACGCCGAAGACGGGACGCCGGTCGAAACCACCCGAATCCTGTTGTCGTCCCGGATCCTGGAATACGAGAGCGTCATCCGCTGGTCGTTGATTCAAACCAACCGCCACCGTATGTTGGTCTGATCACGACCGTCGCGCTCCGCCGCGACGTCGGTCCATCGGATATTCCAGGACCCGGTCGGTTCGAACCATCCAACCCGTCCCGTTGGGCGAGACCTGCGAACAAGCGGAGCCCCTGTCGAATGCCCAGTGACATCATTCCCGTCCGCCGGGCCCTGATTTCCGTTTCCGACAAGACCGGGATTGTCGAGCTCGCCAACTCCCTGTCCCGCCGGGGCATCGAGATACTGTCGACGGGCGGAACTGCCGCCACGATCCATGCCGCCGGCACCCCGGTCCGGGAAATCTCCGACCTGACCGGATTCCCGGAAATCCTCGGCGGGCGGATCAAGACCCTGCATCCCCGGGTCCATGGCGGACTCCTGGCGCGGCGCGACGATTCCGAACACCGGAGGACCCTGGACGAACACGGGATCCCCCCGATCGATCTCCTGTTGATCGACCTCTATCCTTTCGAATCCGTTGTCGCTGCCGGCGGCGACCGGGACCAGTGTGTCGAGACCATCGACATCGGGGGCCCGGCCATGATCCGTTCGGCTGCCAAGAATCATCGCTTTGTGTGCGTGGTGACGGATCGCGAGGACTACCCGCGGCTCCTTGATCAATTGGAGTCTACAGGCGGCGGCACGAGCCTCGAATTTCGGACGGACCTCGCGGGAATTGCCCTATCGCGAACAGCCGCCTACGACACATCGATCGCGAACTGGATCGCGAAAGAGGCGGGCGTCACGGAACCACGGCGCCTGCTGATCGCCGGCGAGTTCGAACGGTTGCTCCGCTACGGCGAGAACCCTCATCAGAGAGCCGCGTTCTACAGAGACCTGTCCGGACTGCCCGGGTCCGGAACGATCCACCTGATCCAGGGCAAACCCCTCTCTTACAACAACATTCTTGATCTCGACGCCGGGTTGGCACTCATCGGGGAATTCCGGCCGGAGACAGACGGCCCCACCTGCGCCATCATTAAGCATGGCAATCCCTGCGGGGTTGCCTGCGGTCCGACAACACAAGATGCCTATCGGCGCGCCCTGGCCTGTGACCGAACGTCCGCCTTTGGCGGTATCGTTGTTTTCAATGCCGAACTCACTGGCGACGCCGCCCGGGAAATCACCGGGATATTCACGGAAGTCGTTGTCGCGCCTACGGTCGAGCCAGAAGCCCGCGGCTGCCTCTCCGGAAAACCGAACCTGCGTCTGCTGGAGGTCAACGCCGTGCCCACCGACGTCCGGGAGACGCTGCACGTCCGACAGGTCGCCGGCGGGTTCCTCCGTCAGGGCTCTGACAACGGGGGCAGACCACTGGACGCCGGCGATCTCACAATCGTCACCAGACGCAAGCCGTCCGAGGACGAGACGCGAACCATGCTGTTCGCATGGAAAGTTGTGAAACACGCCACGTCCAACGCCATCGTTTTCTGTCGGGGATGTTCCACGGTCGGCATTGGCGCCGGCCAGGTGAGTCGGGTCGACAGCACCAGAATTGCCGCGTGGAAGGCGGACAATGTCGCTGAACCCACGTTTCCTGGCGGGTCGAATCCGGGTGTGACAGCCGCTTCCGATGCGTTTCTGCCCTTCGCAGACTCCATCGAGGAAATGGCCCGTGCGGGCGTGACGGCTCTGGTTCAGCCTGGCGGTTCCATTCGCGACAATGACATCATCCGCGCCGCCGACTCGGCGGGGATCGCCATGGCCTTCACCGGAATTCGCCAGTTTCGCCATTGACCGGTCCTGGCAAGCAAGCACCGTACCGCATGCCCACACACACTGGCAGACTGTCCAACGGCGGCCTCCGCGATCGTTTCCGACGTCGGCAATCCGCATTCATTGCCCGTTGACGGGCGTTTGATTCACAAGGCACCGGGAAGCCACCGTCGGAGCGGATGGCCTTCCAAGGCGAGTCTGAAACCTTACTTGAGAATTCCGGCTTCCTTATAGTAACGCGCTGCACCCGGGTGCAGTTCCATCTGTCCCCGTTTCGCTGCCGCATATTCAACATCGAGAGCCCTGGCCCAGGGCGCGTCGGACGTGATCTGGTCGAGATTGTCCCAGAACGCCTTGGTCACCTGGTAAACGATGTCCTCGTCAAGATCGGTACGGACCGCAATTCCGACAGCGGTGTTCCAGGCCTTGACGGGCTCGGTGTTCGTCTGGCCTTCATACTGGCCCGGCTGGATCATGTCGCGGTAGCGGAACTTGCCCAGCCATTTGTCGACGACTTCGCCGGAGTCGTCCTCGGGGCCGATAAAGCGAAGCTCCTCCGTTTCCGTAAACTGGATGAACTGTCCGCAGGGATCGATACATCCATTCACGTAGACGTCGACCTTTCCGTCGAGAAACGCCTGGTAACCGGTCTGCCAGTTGGCCTTGATGGCTTCGTAGTCCTCACCGACCACCAACCCGGTGGACGCCTCGATATAACCGCGGGCACCGTTGTAGGCGCCGCCGCCCTGTGGACCGAGGAAGACGGACGCGCCTTCGATGTCGTCCAGCACCATGATGTCGGACCCGGCACGGACCGCAAAGTGGTACTGGCCATACGGGAACCACATCAGCAGTCGGAGATTCTTCGCGAGTTCCGGCGCGTCCGGTTCCTTGGCGTACATGGCCTTGCCGGCGGCCATCAGGTTGTAGACGACCGGAGATGTCATCGACAGGTCAAGATTGCCACGGCCAACCTCCATCATGTGAAGCGTGGCAGCACCGCCCCCCGAGACTTCGATCGCGATTCCGTCAAGATTGTCGGTCACCACATTTGCGAGTGTCGCCATGGTTATGGCCTGACCGAGACTCGGTGCAATCGTGGCCATTCTCAGGGTCACGTCCTGGGCGGCCGCCGATCCGGCGAGGACGAAAGCCGCAGCAATGGACAGGACTTCTCTCTTCATTGTTTCCTCCATGAATTCCTGAGTTGCGGGGATTAACGTCAGGTCGACGGCGTGTCGACCGGTGAGGGATCTCCCTTGAGATAACGATGCCCGACGACGAGGGCCGCACCCACCACAAATGCCGGAAGCGCGACGATCCAATACGGCACCAGGATCGCCAGACCGGACAGGACACGCAGCACGCGCTCGCTGGTACGAAGCCGGTTCCGTTCGAACCCGGTCAGGGCGGAGGCCAGGAGCCACATGGACAGGGCGAATGCAAGAATGATCCAGCCGAGATCGAACCAGGTGACCGTCGAGATGTCGATCATCGCCCTTGACGTCGGCAAGCCGGCCCCGGACCACTCGAACAGGACCTGAAGCTTGTAGATGACCGCCGGATGATAAACGAAGACGAATGGGATGATGAACCCGGCAAGCGAGAGCCGCGCCGCCTCGAGTCCGGTCCGCATCGGATTGGCGCCGGCAATCGGCGCAGCAGCGAAAGCAGCCAACGCCACGGGTGGCGTCACGGTCGAGATCACGGCGAAGAACACAACGAACAAATGCAGTGTCAGAGGTGCGATTCCAACGGCATCGATCCCCGATGACAAGGCAATGACGATAATGAAATACGTGGCCCCGGGCGGCAGGCCCATTCCGAGGACAATCGAGCCGAGCGCGACGACGATCAGCGTCGTGAAAAGCGGTCCACCAGCCAGTTGCGTAAGGAGCAGGGACAGCCGGCCGGAGAATCCGGAAACCTGGATCAGACCCACAATGAGTCCAATTGCAGCCACGACGACGATGATGGACGCCGACATGCGCCCGGCTGCCACGAAGGCGTCATAGACCTTTGATCTTGACCGGAATCCAGGGAACAAGACCAGCGCGCTCACCAGGGCCACGACGAATCCGTAGAACCCGGCCTTGAGCACGGACGGCTGGACAAACAGGAAGTAGGACAGCGTTCCGAGCGGAATGACGAAAACCAGGCACTGCCAGAGTTCGCCCCTGGTGAGTCGGGGGCGGCTTCCGGACGGAAGCGGGCCCACGCCCTGGCGCCGGGCCTCGAAATAAACAGTCAGGAATGTCCCCAGGTAGTAGAAGACGGCCGGAACGATCGCCGCGATGACGATGTAGCGGTATTCCAGCCCGATCTGGCCTGCAACAAAGAAGGCCACGACCCCCATCACGGGCGGTACGACCTGACCGCCGGTCGATGCGGATGCCTCGACCGCGCCGGCAAACGCCGGCCTGAAGCCGGAGCGCTTGATGACGGGAATCGTCATCACGCCTGTCGACACGACATTCGATATGGCCGCCCCCGAAAGGGTTCCGAAGAGGGCTGAACTCGCGACGGCGGCATGGGCAGCGCCGCCGGTCAGTCCGCCGGCGACGCGGTTTGCGATCTTCATCAGAAGATCCCCGGCGCCCGACGCCATGAGCACGGCGCCGAACACGATGAAGACGAGAACGTTTCCGGAAACCACCTGAAGAGGCTGGCCAAACATGCCCCCGGTTTGGGCCCAGAAGTTGAGCACCATCGATCGCATGGACTGGGACAATGTCGAATCGGATCCGGCCAGGATGCCCGTCCAGTCCGGAAGCCAGCCACGCACGAAGAAGTAGACAATCCAGAACAGGCAGAAGCCGACGATGAAACCGCCGAACAGCCGCCAAGTCAGGTAAAGGGTCAGCACCGTGGCGACCGGGAACAGGAGGAAATCGATCGGCCGGGCAGTTGGCAGGGCGCCGGCGTCAACAGCGAACAGATTGACGGCCCAGAGCAGGATTGTCCCGGCCGAGAGCACCGCCAGGGTCCGGTTCAGCCAGCGGTGCTGCGGGGCCTTGTGCAGCGTCATGTAGGCGACGGCGAAGGAAAAAAGGATGGGCAGACCGAGGATCAGCCCCGTCGGCAACAGGACATTGCGCTCGAAACTCCGGAAGGCCGCCCCCAACCAGTGGTTCTTGAGCAGGAGGCGCTGGTCCCGCCGGGACATTTCGGCAAACCCCTCCGTCGTGGATTCAATCAGCCAGCGGACAAGATCGCCCAGGGGACCCGAGGCCGCATAGGTCAGAATGATCACGGCAAACAGGAACGCGAAACCATCGGCGATCATCCGGTCGGGCGATTTCGGCTGCCGGTCCCGGACCTCGACGTCGGGAATCGCGGATTCGCTCACGGCCCGCTTCCCCGGCCCATCCGCAATTGTCCCGCCTCCCATTGAAAGGCGTTCCGGTCTGTCGCATTGATGTCCGCATCGGCCATCTCGGCCCGCGTATCCGCCTTCAGGGTCCTCGTCGCGTCCACAATCCCTGCGGGGAACCCGAGCACCGCAGGATGATCGCAGAGTTCAAGCCTGCATTGCGGATTGTCCGTCGAGCAGGCGGCATCAAGGAGGGAATCCGGTCCTCCGGCCGGCACCGCATTTCGGGCCCGCTCTCCTGTGGACAAGGTCCCGAGACGGGTCGGATTGCCTTCATACAAACCAGGCCTTCCAACCGCGAAGGCCCGGACCGACCAAGACAGCTTCCCGTACAACTCGTTCTGCCATGGCCTTTCCGCGATCCTGTCAGGCAAGGCGGCCGTCCGCGTCGATTTTGTCGTGTCGACAACCGTGACGGTTTCCCGGCGCTCGACCATGCGGACAATCGATGCGGCAAATCCGTCCGCTGTCCTAACGCCAAACCCGGGAGAGACGATACCATTCCGGATCCGCGTACCATGTTCGATGAGGTCAGGATGCGGCATCAGCGAAGTGCGCGATTTCGGCCGGCCTGACACTGAAATCCACATATTCGGACCGGGTTCACTGAACCTGAGGAAACCACGGCCGGAATCGGACACTTCCCCCCTGGCCTGGGTCCTCCCACAGCGGGGGTTGACGACTTCGCGCCATGTCCGATCCCCTCCTGATCGAAACGGTGCTCTATCAGGCATCCCCTGTCCGTGAAAGCCCGGTCAGCCCCTGTCGCCCGGACGGCCCTCAAGACCAGATCCAGCCCGGTCGCGACAGGTGTCCCTGGAGTCTCCGTGACACGAATTCCAACAACGAACCGGTTGTAGGCCGTTTGATTTCGGCGGCCTCGCAATGTCGCGCGGGTCCGTCCCGGAACCGGCAAGTCCATCCTTCCGTCACAGTGGCGAATGCGTTACCGTCCGCCGGCGGCCTGCGGCGGAAGGTAGCGAACCTCGCGGCTCGGCCGTCAGGCTGAATTCGCTGCCTTCCGGCACCGCCGGGTGGCGCGTGACGGTTTGCCAGACAAAAGGACACACAGGAGGAAAATCATGGAACACCGATCAAAGCCGGCCCGGCCACACACACGCCGCCAATTTCTCGGATACGGCGCGGCGCTTGGCTCCGCCACAACCTTGACGTCCCTGATCACCGTCGAGGCCCTCGCTGCTGATGCGGCCAAGATCAACATGCAGCTCGGCTGGCTGGCCAGCAATGGCATTCTCGGAGAAGTCGTCGCCAAGCGCATGGGGTTCTACGAAGAGGAAGGCATCGAACTCGAAGTCACGCCGGGCGGGCCTGGCGTCGACGGTGTCGCGTCGGTCGCCGCCGGACGCGCCGAGGTCGGTCAGCTGTCGTCGAGCCCGTCATTGATGCTGGCCCGCTCGGCCGGAATCCCGGTCAAGGCCTTTGCCGCCGGTTACCAGAAACACCCGTTCACCTACTTTTCCCTGAGCGGGAATCCGATTCAGTCCGCGGCAGACATGGTCGGAAAGACCATAGCCACGCAGCCGACGGCGGTGATCCTGCTGCGCGCGCTCCTGGCCAAGAACGGGATCGCGGAAGACCAGGTCGAGATCGTCAAGATGGGCAGCGACATGAACCAGCTGATGACCGGCCAGGCGGCCGCCGTCACCGGCTGGCAGACCAACACCAACGCGCTCAAGATCCTCGGCGACGATCGCGTCGACTTGATGCTCTGGGACACGGGCATCCAACTCTATGCCAACGTCTACTACACAACCGACGACATGCTCGAAGACCATGGAGACGCATTGACCCGCTTCCTCACCGGATCCGCACGGGGATGGGGATATGCCCGCGAGAATCCGGAAGCGGCGGTTGATCATCTTGTGGCCGAATACCAGAATCTCGACAGGGCCAGCGAACTGGATGCCGTCGGACCGGTCCTCGGCTTCTCTTTCGACGGCACCACGGCCGCCAACGGCTGGGCAGCGATGAACCGCGAGAACTGGCAGGCACAGATCGACATCTATTCCCAACTGGAACAGTTCCAGGGCGAGACTCCGACGGTCGATGACGTGATGACCACCGAGATTCTGGACGCCACGACAGCGCTCAGAATGCAGATCGGATAGGGCCGCGGCCTTGACGGCGGTCCAGGCTGAGGAAGGCGGCAGACCCGCATCCACGACTGCGATCTCGGTCCGGGACCTCGTTGTCCGTTTCGACAGCGATTCGAGCAGCGTTACCGCCCTCGATGCGGTGAGTTTCGACGTGCCGGAAGCCGGTCTGGTCACCATGTTGGGGCCGACCGGCTGCGGCAAGTCGACGCTGCTCCGGGCGATCGCGGATCTTGTCGCCATCAGCGGCGGTGGAATCAGCGTCTTTGGCCGGACGCCGGAGCAGGCGCGGCGGGCCCGCGACTTCGCCTTCGTCTTTCAGGACGCGGCCCTTCTGCCCTGGCGGAGCGTCATCGACAATGTCCGCCTGCCACTCGAAGTCGGAAGAAGCGGCGGCGGTGTCGAACAGCATGCCGAGCCGGAGGCGCTGATCGCCCTTGTGGGTCTCTCCGGACGCGAAGGCGCTCTTCCGCATGAACTCTCCGGCGGCATGCGGCAGCGGGTGTCGATTGCCCGGGCTCTGGTCTGCCGTCCGCGGGTCCTCCTGATGGATGAACCTTTCGGGGCACTCGACGAAATCACCCGCGACAAGCTGAATGAGGAACTGCTCCGAATCTGGAAGGAAACCGGCACCACCATCATGTTCGTCACACATTCGGTTCCGGAGGCGGCATTTCTCGGCCAGAAATGCCTGGTGCTGTCGGCCCATCCCGGCCGAGTCCGGGCCTATGTCGACGTCGGATTTCCCGAACCGCGGGAACTCGCCATCCGAGACACGCTGGAGTTCGTTCAGACCACCGCCCATCTTCGCCGCCAACTGGAGACGATCGCATGAACAGCCCAGATCCATCTGCCGGCGCCGAAACCCGCGGGTCTTCGCGAGCGGCGGTCTGGCGGCGGCGACTGCCGGCGATCACCGCCGCTGTCGGCCTGCTGTTGCTCTGGCACCTGATCGTCGTCGGCTTCGGCATTCCGACCTATATTGCCCCCAATCCCTTCCAGGTCCTGCAGGTCTTCATCGACAAGGGTGCCCTCATCTGGATCAATTTCTGGCCCACCATGGTGGAAGCCATGGCCGGTTTCGCACTGGGCAATTCGATCGCCGTCCTCCTGGCCATCTGGTTCGTGCACAACCAGTTGGCGGAGCGCGCCTTCTATCCGATTGCCGTCTTCATCAACACGATCCCGATCATCGCCATCGCGCCGATCCTGGTCCTGATTCTCGGCAATGGTTACGCACCGAAAGTGGTCATCGCTGCGCTGATCTGTTTCTTCCCCACACTGGTCAACATGGTCCGGGGGTTGAAGGCCGTGAATCCCCAAATGCTGGAACTGATGCGGGTGCTCTCTGCAAACGACTGGGAGGTGTTGTGGAAAATCCGGTTGCAGAGTTCCCTGCCCTTCCTTTTCGCCGCGCTCAAGATCGCCTCCACCACCTGCGTGATCGGCGCCATCGTCGGCGAATGGATCGGGTCCAACTACGGTCTCGGTGCACTCATCATCGAGGCCACGTACAATTTCCGCTCGCCCCTGCTCTACGCCACCGTCGTGACCGGTGCCGGCCTGGCGGTCGCAGCCTTTACCCTGACGTCGTTCGTCGAACGCCGCGTGGTGAAGTGGTCCTCGAGCGCCGTCTTCTGACCTGAACGGGAGTCCTCCTCATGACTACGCCCTTATCCGAAATCATCACCCGCCCGGCCCAGGATGCGCCGGTTGTCGCCCATTCCGATGTCGTGGTCGTGGGTGGAGGCCCGGCCGGTCTCGCGGCCGCCGTCTCCGCCGCCCGAAACGGCGCTTCGGTCACGCTGGTAGAGCGATACCCTTATCTCGGGGGTCTGGCGTCCGGCGGGATGGTGCTGGTGCTCGACGACATGCACAACGATACCGAGATCTCCGTGCGCGGCCTGGCGATGGAGATCATCGACCGCATGCACGCCAGGGGACTCTGCGTCTATCCGCCGGAAGCGGACCGCGATCCCTCGGTGCGTGCCACACAGGAACTCTGGAAAAAGTGGTCGCGCTGGGGCGTCTTCGATTTCCACACCCATTCCAAGCCGCATCCCATCATCTTCGCCGCTGCTTTCGATCCGGACGGGTTCAAGCAGGCCTCGCTCGACATGGTCGAGGAGGCGGGCGTCAATCTGCGCCTCCACAGCTGGTTCCAATCCGCCATCGTCGAGGACGGTCGTGCCGCCGGCGTCATCGTCTTGACCAAGGAAGGTCCCCAGGCCATCCGGGGCGACGTCGTGATCGACGCCACCGGCGATCTCGATGTCGCGGCCGATGCCGGGGCCCGATTCGTCGAGGGCGCCTTCATCGTCACCACGGTCTCGCGCATGGGCGGAGTCGACACGGACGCCGCCGAACGTTTTCAGTTCGGCGAACCGGACCGGTTTTTCGAACTCGAACGGCAGGCCAAGCGGATCATACGGGGCTGCTGGGACTACTGGTGGCTGAAGACGCCACTGCCCGGCGTTGTCTGGTGCAACTGCCCGCACATGACCGGGTTCGACGGGCTGAAGGTTGCCGACCTTACGGCGGCCGAATTTGAGGGCCGTCGCCGCATGCAGGCGCTCCTCGACTTCGCACGGGCCAATGTCCCCGGCTTCGAGTCGGCATATTTTGTCGATTTCGCTCCGCAGACCGGCGTTCGGCAGACCCGGTTACTCGACGGCGAATATGTTGTCACCAAGCCGGACGTGATGAACAGGGTCCATTTCCGTGACAGCGTCTGCCGCGGCCGTGACTACTACACCCCCTATCGCGCACTGCTGCCGGTGGGAATCGAACAGCTGCTGGTTGCCGGCCGTCACTATTCGGCGACGCCACAGGCGCAGAAACTGAGCCGCGAGATTCCGCCCTGCATGGCCATGGGCGAGGCTGTCGGCATCGCCGCCACCCTGGCACTCGATGGCAACTTGCGGGTCCGGGATGTGGACGTGGGTGCCATCCAGAAGCAGATGCGAGCCCAGGGGGCGGACCCCGGCGACGAGCCGGCCTGGAACGCCCAGGTTCCTGAGGCCGCCTGATGTCGGACCCGGCTGGAAACGGGCACTCCGGCCACGGAACGTGCCGCCAGGCCCCGCTGCCGCTCGACGGCATCCGGGTACTGGACTTTACACAGGTGATGATGGGGCCGTGCTGCACGCAAATGCTCGGTGACTACGGAGCTGACGTGATCAAGATCGAGCGGGCACGGACCGGCGATCTGTCCCGCTGGAGCATCGGTGACGACCCCGACGGGGGCAACAACCCGGTCTTCGCCAGCCTGAACCGCAACAAGCGCAGCATCACACTGAACCTGAAGTCCGACGATGACCGGGCTATCGTCCTCAAGCTGGCCGAAACGGCGGACGTGGTGGTCAACAATTTCCGTCCCGGAGTCATGGACAGGATGGGCTTTGGTTACGAGGCCCTCCGACGCCTGAACCCCCGCATCATCTATGCCGTCGGCACCGGTTTTGGCACCGGCGGCCCCTATGTCCGGAAGGGCGGCCAGGATGTCCTTGCCCAGGCGATGAGCGGCGTCATGCATCGCCGTGCCGGGCCCGAGCTGCCCCTATCGGTCTATCCGACGGCGCTCGCCGACTATTCGGCCGGCATGCATCTCGTACAGGGGATTCTGCTTGCGCTCCTACAGCGCGAATCGACCGGCGTGGGTCAGCAGATCTGCGTCTCCCTCTACAACTCCATGCTGGCGATGCAGATGCAGGAAGCGGCCATGTGGATGATGCGCGGCAAGGAGCTGAACTGGGCGGCGATGCCTCTCTCGGGGGTTTTTGAAACCACGGACGGCGCCATCGTCATGGTCGGCGCCTTCAAGGAAAACCCGCTTCGTGACATCTGCCAGGCGCTCGACCTCGAAGACCTGTCTGCCGATCCCCGATATGCGAATCTCGAACAACAGACGCAGCACCGAATCGAACTCCAGGTGATCTTCCGCGAGAGCTTTGCCGGCAACAGCACTGCGCACTGGCTCGAACGCCTCGACGGCGTCGACATTCTCTGTGCGCCCGTCAAGTCCCTGGAAGACGCACTCGACGATCCACAGACAGCGTTCAACCGGATGATCGTCGACCTGGATTCGACGGCGGGCGGTCCCGTGCGGCTTGTAGCCTCACCCATCGACATGTCGGCGGCGCCCTTCGCCGTCCACAAGCCGCCGCCAAACCTCGGTCAACATAATGACGAAGTCCTGGCGGAAGTCCGCCGGTCCGGGAACGGGAATTCACCGTGAGCATCGATGTCAATGTCACCGACGGCGTCGCGCGGGTGACGCTCAATCGCCCCGACCGCCTGAACGCCATCGATCCAGCCTCGGAAGCCGAACTCGACCGGATCTGGGCCGGAATTGACGGGAACCCCGACATCCGCTGCGTGGTCCTGACCGGCACCGGACGTGCGTTCTGCGCTGGCGCCGACATGAAATCCAAGGGACCGGACGGAGAGGATTACCTGGTCGCAACCGGCCGACACGGATTCGGAGGCATCGCCATGGGCGACCGCCTGTCGATCCCGATGATCGCCAGGGTCAACGGGTTCGCACTCGGCGGAGGATTCGAGATGGTCCTCGGATGCGACCTTGTGGTCGCGGTCGAATCGGCCACGTTCGGCTTGCCGGAACCCAGGGTCGGCCGGCTGCCGGTGGATGGGCGGGTAACGCTGCCCCGACGGCTGCCTCGGGCGCTTGCCATGGGAATGCTGCTGACCGGCCGCCGGATTTCCGCGGCCGAGGCCCTGACATTCGGACTGATCAACCAGGTGGTGCCGGATGACACGCTGGATGATGCCGTCGACGCATGGGTCTCGGACATCCTTGCCTGTGCGCCGCTCAGCCTGAAAGCCATCAAGCGAACGGTGATCGACACGGCGGAGATGACAGTCCCCGAGGCCCGCAACGCCCGACTGCCGGCCCTGATGGCAGCCCTCGGGAGCCGGGATGGCCGGGAGGGCGTACGGGCCTTCCGCGAGAAACGCGCTCCGGTCTGGACCGGGAGCTGATCCGGCGATGGCCTACGTCATCGCCGAGACCTGCATCGACGTGAAGGACGGTGAGTGCACAGCCGTCTGCCCGGTGGACTGCATCTACGAGGGCGGGCGGATGTTCTACATCCATCCGGACGAATGCGTGAACTGCGCGATCTGCGTGTCGGTCTGCCCGGTGGATGCCATTTTCTACGAGGACGACCTGCCGGAGGCGTCGAAGCCGTTCATAGCCGTCAACGCCGAGTTCTTCGAGGACGACGTGACCGGTTGGGGGGCTCCCGGCGGGCTGACCGAGGCATTCCGGACGGACCAGGATCATCCGGCCGTCGAAGGCTGGGCGACGGACCCCACCCCCTGACGGCGGCAGAACGCCTTGGCAAGGGACCGGTTCGGAGAAGCCGGCCGCCGAATTGGCGACCGGCTGATCCGAATCAGTTTACGAGCTTCAGCCGCCCTTCGAGCATCGGCGCGATTTCACCGCGCGACGCGATGTAGTTGAAGACCTGGACGGTCATCAGGATGGCGGAGTACTCATCGACGATCCGTTTCCGGTCCTTCAGCATCGCATAACCGTCCCCGCCCCCGGCAACATAGTCGTTGACCGCAAACTTAAGCATCGCCGACGGATCGATCGGTTCGCCATTCCGGGTCACGGCAACCACCCGGCTGCCGGGTTCAGCGCCGGGATCGTAGGTGACGCTGATCCCCGAAACGTGAGGGAACCGACCGGCCCCCTTCTCGATCTGACTGAGGCCGTTCTCAAGCATCTCGATGATATCCTGGCCGCTGACTTCCAGAACGACGGTCTTGTTCCCGAAGGGCAGTTCACTCTGGATGTCGCGCCGTGTCAGCACGGTTCCGGGTTCATAGATCCGGTTGGCCCGAATGCCGCCACCGTTGACCATGCTGATGTCGGCGCCGGTCGCTTCCCGAATCGCATCGGCAAACAGGTTGGCGATGGCCGCTTCCCGGGAGCGAACGGTTTCGCGCCGGCTGTCCAGTTCGGTCGTCGTCGTTCCCAGTTCGACGTTCAGCTCTTCGCTCAACTTGTCTTCGTAGGCCTGGACCGCGGCCGCCACGGTCGCATCCGGCTCAACGCCAACGGTATCGACGACGCGGTATTCCGCGCTCCAGACGAACTCGGTCGAGTCGTCTTTCGCGACTTCGTCAAGCTTCAGGTCGATGAGGGTCACCCATTCCGCCTGTTCACCGGATTCCGCGAACAGAATCTTTCCCGTGTATTCGGTCCGCAGCATATGATCGTCGCCGCTGAGAAGGACGTCGACGCTGCGGGCGGCCAGCAGTTCGGCATCTTCCGCGACATCGGTATGCGCGAGCGCTACAACCAGGTCGGCGCCGGCATCCCGCAAGCCGGTCGCCACCGAAGCCGCCGTCTCGGCGGCATCCTGGAACCGGCAGTCACCGGGGCTCGACTTTACTTCGGTCCCAACGGTGGTCAGGCCGAGAATGCCGATGCTGAAATCGCCGACGTCGACCATCATCGAGGGTTCAGCGCCATCGACGATCTCACCGTCGGCGCAGCGGTGGTTGGCCCCGAGGATCGGGAATTCGGCCTCGGCGATGCGTTGCATCGCGACATCGGGCCCGAAGTCGAACTCGTGATTGCCGAGAACCATGGCCGTCAGGCCAAGCCCGTTCAGGAGATCGATCATGTGGGCTCCCTCGTCCAGGCCCGACATCAGCGACGGCGAGATGGTGTCGCCACCAAAGGTGACGAGGACATGACCCCCTTTGGCCCGTTCCGCATTGATCACGGAGGCGAGGCGCGCGACGCCACCACGGCCCCTCTTTTCGCCCATGCGATCGAGATCGTTGAAGTGAATGATTGTGACCGTTTCCGGTGCCGCAACCGCCGGAGCGGCGATGGCGGCTGCGGCTACGGCGGCACCGCCCAACAGTGCGAAGAGTCTACTTGGTTTCATGGTTCGAACATTCCCCCTATCCGTTCGATGTTTCGGGCACAGCCCCGTGCAACAGGTTGGCGCGGCTCTCGGGATCCCTTCACCGGACGGGCACCGGACCGCCTTTCCTTGTCGAACGGTCTACTCCACGGACGCGTTTCCGGCAAGGATTCGGCCGACCGAAAAACATGATCGACGCGAAACCGGGATGACGACCGCATGAAGTATCGGTGACAGATTCCTGCCGGGGAACGGCGGTCGCGCAAACCCGAATCCGGACGGCATTCCAGCCCAATGCGTCAGTCCCAATCCTGTAGCGATCTCGGGGTCGAACGCTCCGAAAGACGCCGCCCGCAACAGGTTCAGGCCTCGAGCGCAGCCACGGTCACGCCGCATGCGGCGAGTTTCTTGCATCAGGGCCATCCTGCCTGTCACGACTGCACGACCCGACCCATGCAGGGTCGAGGTGTCGTGTCCGGTTGCCACGATTCTCGGCAAAACCAAGACCGACAGCTCAAGCCTCGCCGGGTGCTTTCGGTTTCCCCGTCTCAAGGAACCGAACCCAACTCCACTCATCAAGTCCTGACCGTCAACGGCACGGATTCGCGGACGGCAAGGAATGACCAGATAGAACGTGTCAAATGGTTGGTGTGTTCCTTGTTCCGATGAAGTCGAATCTCCAGTTTCACTTCCCAAGCCGGATCACCGGTCCTCATCAACAACCCGAATTCCAGATCCGGCACGACCAGGCTGTAGGGCAGCCAGGCCACACCGGCACCGTCACGGGCGCGAATTCGCAGGGCACCGGCCATCGAGTTCTCGTAGACCGTTCGCAAGCGGGAATAGAGGGCATTCGACTCGAGGACCGGCTCAAGATGCCGGGAGATGGGCGCACCTTCCCCAAACCGCAGGAACGGAACTTCAAGCGAATTGGAGTCGAAACTGAACAGGGGCTTCCCGTCCGACCGGGGTTTGCAGACCGGAATGAGGCCGTCATGTCCAATCTTCAGAGTGCTCCCGACAGAGGGGCGGTCATCATCCAGGTTTCGAATTGTCCGAATCATTCGACGCTACGACGCTGTGGTAGGCAATCACGAAATCGACGCCTCCGTCTTCCGGATCCCGAATGCAGATGGGCAAGTCGTCGGCATGCAGGCGTGACATGGTGGGACCATAGGCTTCTTCAAACGATTGAAGCCATGACGGATAGAACCGCCATCCGATCTAATGATGGGCGCCAAAGGTGACCACACATTTGTCAGGCAGGGAAGGAAGGACCCTACACCGAAAACCCGGAATTTCGGACTTTGACCGACGTCCTCCCGAGACACGCCAGCGGCAGCGAATGTCCACTCGCCATGCGATGGGCAGCCAAAACCGCAGGCGTCACGCGTGTCTGAATCCGGCCGAGACGATGAGTCCTGGACCCTGACATCGAACGGAATGAGAGGCCGGTCTACCGGCAGGACAGTCGCTACGCCCCCCGGAGATTCGAACACATCACGAAAGGACGAAACGGCGTATGGCTCAACAGCGGCCCCGACGCCGCGCGAATGCTGATCCCATGCCTCGACCGTTTTCGCGACGGATGGCAGTCGGTGCTGATAGACAAGGGTAACGTCTGCCGGATCCTGAAATATCCCACGAACATCGAAGGCGGTCGCAATCTGACAGCTCTCGAGACCGGGCGGCTGCCCACTCCTTTCCGGACCTCAATGGTTTTCCGCCCACGGCTGGGCAGTGGCGCGAATCGGAATTCGCATGATTACCAAATGCCGAGGCCTCACAGTGGATTCGACATTGTGCGGGAGCGGTGGAGTGAGTCGTCACGACAGCAGCCGCATTCCCGGCCGCAACCGCCGGTACCCGATCCGGTCGAGACGGCAAGGATTTGCGCCAGGGGACTCGGCAAACAGGATTTCAGTTGCGACGTCCCGGTAGTCGGCCATGAAATGGACCGAACTCTTGATACCGAGAATCCGGCAGTCGGCCGGTTCGATGCCACCGACGCGGAACATTTCCTTGTCGGCGTTCTGCGTCCTGACGCTGCCGACGATGACCAAAACGCCGGTTCCGGCGATCGCCAGTGTTGCCACCGGTCCGAGATCGGCCCGAGATCCCCCGTACATCGGGCCGGTGAAGGCAAACCGGCCATCGGAGAGGGCCTCGACCGTCACTGTCGCCGCGAGCGGGTCCGAGAATGCCCTGTAGTGCCCGCCGAGTTCCAGGGAAAGTTCGGCGCCGATGCCGGCGGCATGCGCCGCCCGGGCCGACTCCGGGTCGTGCAGCATGGACAGGGCGGCACCTTCGGCACCGGCCTCGACCAGTTCCCGCAGAAGCCCGGTGGTGTCGCCGGTGGCACCGGCACCGGGGTTGTCCTGCGGGTCGGCAATGACGACCGGGAATCGGTCGGCCGAGAGCGCCCTCCGTACGGCGTCACGGGCGTCGAGGAGGCGGGGAGCGAAGTCGGACTCTGCCCCGAGAATGGCGCCCGCGATCCGGTCCGCAGCCGCCTCCGCCTGTTTGGCGGTCTCCGCATAGGCAAAAACTGTCGGTCCGCAGCAGGGAACGTCCGCGGGCGGGAAACCGAGGCAGATGTCGGCGGAGACGGCGCCGCATTCGGGAAGCTGCCCATAGATCTCCCGGGCCGGGCTGTGAAGCGTCGACTGCGCGGTGATCGGCATCAGGAAATCGATGGCGCGGAAACTCCCGGCAACCGGTCGCTCCAGCGCCCGGTCAAGAAGAGCGGCGGCCCGGGCTCCGGTTTCCGCCATATCGAAATGGGGATAACTCCGGTAGACGGTCACCACCGTCGCCCGGTCGAAGAACGCCCGGCTCATGTTTCCGTGAAGGTCAAGGCTCACCGCTATGGGGAAGTCGGCGCCCACGCGTTCCCGGATTCGCCGGAGGACCTCGGCTTCGCCATCGTCATGACGCCGCGTGACCATGGCGCCATGAAGATCGAGATAGGCGGCGTCGGCGCCGGATCCGGCGATCCCGTCCACGATTTCGCCCACGATCGTGTCGAACGCGTCGTCATCGACAAAACCGCCCGGTTCGGCTGACGTCCAGAGAATCGGCACGGTCCGGTGCGGGCAGGCCTCGAGAAACCCTGCGACCGGAATATTGGTTCCCCGGAACCGATCCGGGATGGCCGAGCCGCGAGTCAGCCCGGGCCAGCTGCCCGGTCGCTCGAAATCCTCCATTCGGGTCGGAACCGGAGAAAACGTGTTGGTCTCATGCTGGAACCCGGCCACCGCGACAACGGTCATGGCGTCACCTCTCCGGCAAGGACAGTTGCGATGATCGGGACATCCGCGAGGTCGGACGGATCGACCGCCAACGGATCCTCGCCGAGAACGCAGAAATCCGCATGCTTGCCGCACTGGATGGACCCGACCCGGTCGTCGAGTTTCAGCACGTGAGCCGCCCCCAGCGTGATGCAGCGAAGCGCTTGAGCCACGGTCAGGCGTTGCGAGTCGCCAAGCCGGCGGCCGGATCGCGTCAACCGGTTCACGGCGCACCAGGCCGTCTTCATCGGCGCCAGCGGCGTGACCGGGGCGTCGGAATGGATGGCGAAGTCACCATCGAAGATCCGCCAGGCATCGGCGCAGGCGTTCATCCGACGGGCACGGTCGGGTCCGAGGGACGCGGTCCAGTGGATATCTCCGAAGTAGTGCATGTGATTCGCAAAGAGATTGACCGTGAGCCCGAGCGCCCGCATGCGCTTGAACTGGTCGATTCCGGCCAGCTGGGCATGCTCCAGCGTGTGCCGGAGATCGGGATTCGGACTGTCGAGCATCGCCGCCTCGAAGGCGAGGATCGACTGTTCAGTCGCCTCGTCGCCATTGGCATGGACATGGATCTTCACGCCCGACCGGTGAAGGACATGGACCGACCGGCGGAAGTCCTCCATGTCCATGTTCCAGATGCCATTGTCCGGTCCCGTCAGATATCCCGGCGGCTTGAGTTTGGCCGTCCGGCCCTGGATGGCGCCGTCGGTGAACAGTTTGGCGCTCCCGAGATGCAACTTCGGTGTCGACCGGGGCCGGAGCGCAAGCGCTCTTGCCGCGGCCTCTTCGGGTTCGACGTCGGTCGCCGCCATCACCGGCGCATAGCGAACCGGGAATGCAGATTCCGAAGTCACCCTGAGGAGCATCTCGACCTCGTCGTTGAAGAGATCGGAGTTGAGATCGGCGATGGTGGTCACTCCACAGGTTCGGGCCAACCGCGCATAGTCGCGAAGGGCCCGTTCGTCGGAGATGTCCGAGAATTCGATGCCGGCCAATTTCATCACCGGCAGCATCGCCTTGAATTCCTGAAGTTCGCCGCTGAGCGTTCCGTCCGGGGCTCGGCAGGCGCCCTCGATGGCCGCCAGGGGCTCCATTCCGGCGCGTTCCAGGGCACGCGTGTTCGCGGTCAGCAGATGAAGGTTCGAATGCAGGACCACGACCGGATGGGCCGTCGACACCCGGTCGAGGGCATGCCGGTCCAATCGCGGTCCCTCGACGAAGGCAGGATCGAACCCCCAGCCCACCACCGGAGTATCAGGGGTGATCGACGCGGCCGCCATCCGGAGCCGCTCGAGGATGGCGTCATAGGTGGTCGCCGCCGGAGAGACTCCACCGTCGGCAACGGCCCGCGGATAGTGTCCGACATAACAGAAGCGCGAGATCCCTCCGGCCATGACATGAGCATGGGCCTCGATCAGCCCCGGCATCAGTACGCACTCGGCAAACCGGTTATCGAGCCGGCTCTCCCCCCAGCCCGCTGCGCAGTCCGGTCCTCCCACCGCCAGGACCAGCCCGTCGCGGACGGCCACATGCGTGGCCTCCGGCAGGTTGTGGTCCATGGTGATGATCTTCGTCGCGGAAAAGACCGTGATCATGGACGTTTCTCCTTTGCTTCGATCTCTCCCGGAAACGACCGGGCGCACTCCGGATCCGGGGGGCACGCCTGCCTGTCATCCGGGATCGGCCGGACGGTCAAGTCAAGGGCCCGTTTCCAGGCACCCGACTCGGTCCGGCAATTTCGACCATGAACCCGTTGCATCGCCCGCACCGTCGCAATGGAACCGGTGATCCTGATCGCCGACAAGGCAGTCTCGGCGTAGAATTTTTCTGTCCCGACTCAGGTCCTCGATCTCCTCGACAAGGCCTGCAGGACCTTTCGCTTCACGATGCTGTTCATCACCCATGACTTGGGGGCACCGGTCCGATCTGCGGCCGGATCACTGTTGCGGTAACGGGCGGGCCGGCTCGCGGATCAGGAACCGACCGCCGCGGTCGACCGTACCCGTGAACTCGGCGGCGGGATTGGCCCGGGCTCGGCTGAAGTCTCCGCAGGAGCCGCAGATCAACGGATCGTCAGACCGATCCGCCCCCTTTTCATGGGGATCAGACGATCGGATCAATGGGGCCGACAGGAAGGTTGAGCCGTTCCTCGACGGCGAGAGCCACCTGCAGCAGCCTGGCCTCGCCGCGAGGCGGGCCGATCAACTGGATGCCGACGGGCAGCCCTCCCGCCGTGAACCCTGCCGGCATCGACAGGGACGGCAGGCCGGTGGTCGTCGCCAGGAACGAGAAGCGCAACCACTCGACGTAGTCACCCATTTCGACACCGGCAACCACCGGCGGGTATTCGATCTCGACGGGCCCGGGCGCGATCCCGGTCACCGGCAACGCCAGAACGTCATAGCGTTCAAGGAACCGCCGCATGATCTCGTAGAGTCGGGACTTGTTGCGGAACGCCAGGAAAATTTCCGAGACCTCGAGATTGCGGCCGAATTCGGCGTTCTCGCGGAGCGTCCGCTTGAAATGCCGCCTGGCTTCCGCCGGCAGGTAATCGGCGACCGCTCCGTAATGGACACCCCTCAATGTCAGATAGGTCTCGTTCAGTGTCGGCAGTTCGGGGCACGCTGCTTCGACCGTGACGCCGGCCCCGACGCGCTCGACCGTTTTCATTGCCGATCCCAACACGTCGCGGATATCGCCCTCGACCGGCGCGAAACCGTTCTGGTCCTCGGCATAGGCGATGCGGATCGGCCCCGGGTCGTTCCGGATGGCCGACTGGAACGGAGTTGCAGGCGCCTCGAGGCTGATCGGGTGCCGGGGGTCGAACCCGCACATGGCGTCGAGGAGGAGAGCCGTGTCACGGATGTCCCGCGCCATCGGCCCGTCCACGGCCTCGGGCGCGAAGGCCATGTCGGCCGGGCCGCCACCGCAGCGTCCCGGCGAGGGGCGGAATCCGACGACCCCGCAGAACGACGCCGGGGTCCGGAGCGAACCTGCGAGATCGGAGCCGTGGGCGAGAAAGACTTCGCCGGTGGCAAGCGCGGCGGCCGACCCGCCGGAGGAACCGCCGGCGTTCATCGCCGTGTTCCAGGGGTTGCGGGTCATGCCGAAGACGGCATTGAAGGTATTGCCGCCCGCCCCGAATTCCGGCGTATTCATCTTGCCGGCGATGATCGCGCCCCGGGCCTCGAGCCGCTCGACGAGCGCGTCACTCTCCTTCGGGACATTGTTCACGAGCGCCGGGCTGCCGCAGGTCGTGGGAAGGCCGGCCACATCGATCAGGTCCTTGATGCCGACCGCCAGGCCGGCCAGCCAACCGGGTTCGCCGGCAGCGGATCGCCCATGCCGGTCCAGGTCACCGATGGCCGCCCGCGCCCGTTCGCCGCAGCGGATGACGGTGGCATTGATTGCCGGCTCGACCTCATCCATGCGCCGGAGCGCTGCGTCCAGGAGCTCGTTCGGCGTGACTTCACCCGCCCGGAGCCGCCGCACCGCTTCCCGCGCCGTGATCGCGCAGAGTTCCGGTCCTGAAAAGTTCGTCTCCGGTCGACTCATGACGCGTACCCTCCTGAATGCCAGACCCGAATCAACCGATTCCGACCGCCGATTTCCGGACGATTCCCGGGAATCCCGAATTCCGCGCCCGTTTGCAACCCCATTGCCGAGTACATTGTCCAACCGTCGGAGTTTTCGTCCAATCCGCGGTCACAACGGCACTGTCACCCGAACGAACGTCCCGCCATGCAGGCGAACGGAATGCCGTCCACGCGACGGCAATCGACATTCGGGGCCGGGGATTCCAGTCGGAGTCCCGTCGTTGAATTCCCGCTACCCTGTACGCCCGTGCGGCCCGGCCGTCAGATTGGTGAAGGCGAACAGGAATGGCAGCGGCCTCCGCCCCCCGATCGACCGAAAGATCCACCTTTTGGGCCTGAAAGGACGCAAACGATATGGCGCCACAAAGACGGCGCGGCGACCGGTCAGCATGAACCAGTGGCGCTGTCGGGCTATCGTTGGGCCGCGTAGTAAGAGACGCGGCGTTCCAGCGCGGCGAGTCCCTCGGAGAGGACAAAGGCAAGCGCAAAGAGCACGATCAACACCGCCCAGAAATGGCCCATCAGGAAGTTTGCAGAGTAGAGCTCGAACAGAGCCCCGAATCCGACAATCGAGATCAGGAGCTGGCCAATGATCACGCCCTTGACCGCCCGAATGACGCCGATGCGAACGCCTCCGAGAATCTCCGGAAGCGCGGCCCAGAAGTAGATCTTGGAAAATGCGGCCCAGGGCGTCGCGCCGAAACTGTTCGCCATGTCCGTCAGCGATCGGTTGATCTGCATTACGCCGGCGCGTGCATTGAGAATGATGATCCAGACCGCGAACAATGCGGTCGTGATGATGATCGACTTCATGCCGAAGCCAAAGAGGACCATGAGGACCGGGACAAGGGCGGTCAGGGGGGCGCTGAGAAAGATATTGACCCAGGGCAACAGCAGCTCGTCGACCAGACGGTTCTTGCCCATCAGGATCCCGGTCGGAATTCCGATGACAACCGCGGAGAAGACGCCGGCAAGAAACGCCTGCGCCGTTTCCGACAGGGCCTTCTGGAATGCGGGAGTGTCGACGATCGAAAAGAATGTCGCGATAACCTCGGACAGCGGCGGAAGGAAGAAAGTATACCCACTCCTTCCGATGATCTCCCAGAACAGACCCCACAGAATCAGGGACGACATGCCGGGAAGCCGGATTCCGAAAGCCGTCATTCGCTACTCCACGTACGACCGAAGTGACGCCCAGATCCTGTCCACGATATCCAGGTATTCAGGATCCCTGCGAATGTCCGAGACATTCCGCGTCCTGAGCCCGCTCGGACGGATCACCTCGGACACGCGGCTCGGGCGTGGCAGGAGAATGGCGATCTGGTCGGAAACATAGACCGCTTCCTCGATGGAGTGGGTCACGAAGAGAAAAGTCTTGTTCTCGCCCGCAACGAGTCCGAGCAGATCCTCCTGGAACTTTCGTCGCGTCTGCTCGTCGACGGCCGAGAATGGCTCATCCATCAGGAGCACTTCACTGTCGACGGCGAGGGCGCGCGCAAGACCGACGCGTTGGCGCATTCCGCCAGAGAGTTCATGGGGATAGCTCTTCTCGAATCCCGCAAGACCGACATTCCGGATGTATTGCTCCGCAATCGCCTCGCGTTCGGAGATCCTGACACCGCGGAGTTCGAGCCCGAAGGCCACGTTGCGCAACACGGTTGCCCAGGGCAGCAGCGCAAAGTCCTGAAACACGAAGGCGCGGTCGGGTCCGGGGCCGGTTACCGGTTTGCCGTTGACCTCGACTTCGCCCTCCGTGGGCTGCAGGAGCCCCGCGATGATCTTGAGAAGCGTGGTCTTGCCACATCCCGATGGCCCAAGCAGGGACGTGAGCTGGCCTCGAGGGAAATCGAGCGACAGGTCCCGGAGCGCCTCGACCTGACCGTAGTTCTTGGAGACGCCGCGAACCGAAACCGCGGCGGCGGCGGATGCGTTCGTGGCGGAACGGGTCATGTCAATCGGATGCGTATCCACGGACATTTCCTGCAAAGAAGTATCTTTCGGTCCGTTCGAGAAAGTTCAGGAACAGGACCGCGAGGACCATGATCGAAAATATGGCAGCGTACATGCTCGGATAGTCCGCGATCGAGCGACTGTAGGTTATGATGTCGCCGATTCCTGTCGGCGTGATCTTCAGTTCCGAGAGGATCGCCCCGATGAACCCTGCCGACGTACCGAGGCGCAAGCCGGCAAAAATGATCGGGGACGCGGACGGGATAATGACCTTCAGGATGATGTCCTGTTCGGTTCCCAAGAAGGAGTATCCCATCTCCTTGAGGTTCGTGGGCGCGTTGCGCACGGCTCCCGCCGTGTTCAGCACGATAACCGGCATGGCCATGATGCAGACAACGAAGACCTTGGACGTGAGCCCGATTCCGTAGACCATCACGAGAAGCGGGATGAGCGCCGCAAGCGGGGCCGCCTGCATCACGATGAAGATGGGGGAAACGAGCCAGTCGAACCAGTTGCTGAGACCAACCCAGAGCCCCAGGGCGATTCCGATGAAAGCCGATATCAGCAACCCGATGATCAGCGGCCGAAGCGTTTCAACGTAGGCTTCGAAGATCCAGCCGCTGACCGTCATGTCGACGAGTGCAGCCATGGATTCGAAAAAGGTCGGAAACGCGTAGCTTACGGGGATGCGTCCGGCGACCTCCCAGGCGCCAAAGACAATCACCCCCGAAAGCAGTTTCAGAACCAGGGACCGGCTCATTGGCATGCCCCTTCCTGGCAAATGTCGGAGGACCTAGTTCATGGCGGCATCAAGCGGCGCCATATACCAGAAGTCCTCGATATTGAGCGTCGATGGGTCGCCCTCAAGCTGACCTGCGTCGCTGTACCATTCCAGATCGGCCATCGCCGCCTTGCGACCGCCACCATTCGGATCATAGAGACCTCCTTCCACGGCTTCGGCGTAGAACGTGTCGAGGCTGTCCAAGATCTCCGCTGGCAACTGCCCGATCGGACCGTCGGGATCGGTCTCACGGCGGATGACCGTCGGATCCGCGTTCATATCCTGCCATACGCCAAGAAGCGCGTCGACGAAGATCTGCACATCGTCCGCGTTCGCCTTGATCCAGTCGAGGTTCGCGAACAGCGCCTCGTCCGACGCGTCGACCTCGAACATGGGAAGCACGTTGAACTTGTCTCCATGCTGGCGCATCACCTTGTTCTTGTTCGACAGATCGATAATTGTCGCATCCGCCTGGCCGGCCACGAGTGCGACGACCCGGTTCGCCGAACCCGGGACATAGGACCGATCACCGAACTCGATGCCAACCTTGTCCTCGATGACGTTGGCAATCGCATCCGTCCCACCGCCGCGCGAGTGCAGCAGAATGGGTTCACCATCCAGGTCTTCCAGTGAACTGTATTTCTTCGTGGTCACCGGAAAGAACTTGAGCTTCGAAAGCTGGAAGATGATCCGGACCGGCGCCTTGGTGCGCTGCATGGCCGAGTAGGGCGTGCCGAACCCGATGTCCATCTGGCCACTCAGGACGGCCTGAATCGCCAACTCCTCGTCGGAGAAAGCGGTCCATTCGTAGTCGAGGCCATTGGCCCTCGCCCGGTCGAGCGCCACAAAAAACGCTGCGAGTTCGTCTGACGGTGTTTCCGCAAGTGCGATCCGGATCTTGTCGGCGTGGACGGCCGATGCCGACAGTCCGACGGCGATCGGCAGCGTGGCCGCCAAGGCCAGATTTCTGAGGTGGTCAATCATGGTTGTTTCTCCCATTGCCTTACAGGTTCTGCGGGCCGTCCTTGCTGCGGCCCCGACGGACTCATCGCATGTGCCGCCGTGTCACATGTCTCCGAACAGGCGCCCTGTGACCGACCGCAGATGATCACGCATTGCGGCACTGGCGAAGCCGGGATCCCGCAATTCGATCGCCGTGACGATCTGGTCATGTTCCGCGAAGCTCGGGTGGTCAGGTGGTGGCCCCGGGAGCCGACGGACGACGGTATTCCATGCCACGGCCCTCCGCACCTGGTTGAGGCGGTCGAAAAGCGACAAGAGCAGGATGTTTCCCGTCGTCTCGGCGATCGTGCGGTGGAACACGTCGTCGTGAGCCTCATAGGTCTCCCAGGTGATCGCCGACCGGGCGTTGTCCCGGCACGTCCGGATCCGCGCGATCGCGTTGTCCGATGCGCCAATGGCCGCTTCCCGTGCGAGCACCGGTTCAAAGGCAAGCCGCGCACGCATCATCTGAATGGGCGCAACCTGGCGGGCAAGTTCGACCGGACGGCTGAATCCCTCTGCGGCGAGAAACGTGCCCTTGCCAACGTGTCGCCAGATCGTGCCCTCCCGCTCCAGCACGTCCAGCGCCTGGCGCAATTTCGTCCGGGTCGTGCCGAGGCTCACCATCAATGCGCGCTCGGGAGGCAGCCGGTCGCCCGGGTTCAGCCGTTCGGCCGCGATAAAGGACCTGAGTGCCGCGAGAGCCTCCTCCCGTTCCGTCGTGTCGACCCGTGTCAGCACCCGTCGCTCCAGATTGGTTGATCAATTTGCGCAATTTGGTTACCAATACATAATTGGACAAAAATTGGCAATCGGTCGCTCAAGATGAGCAAGATTTGCCCGATCGGTCGAGAATGATCGGAAATTGGTCCGGCTCGCTTTTCCGGACCGGAATCACGACGGAGACACCCATGCCCAGACTGGCTATCGAGCCTCCGCCGGTCGTTTCGCTTCCCATCGTCGGCACTGACGCCCGGTTCCCGGTGCGTCGCGTCTATTGCGTCGGACGCAACTACGCGGCGCACACTGTGGAAATGGGAGGCGACCCGAATCGGGATGCGCCGTTCTTTTTCCAGAAGAACCCCGACAATCTCGATCCCTCCGGCGTGTTTCCCTACCCGTCCGGATCGTCCGACGTCCACCACGAGGCGGAACTTGCCGTCATGCTGGAATCCGGAGGCGTGACCATTCCCGTCGACCGTGCGCTCGATCATGTCTACGGCTACGCCCTGGCACTGGACATGACCCGCCGCGACCTCCAGGGCGAACAGAAGTCGCTCCGTCGGCCGTGGGAGATCGGCAAGGCCTTTGAACGTTCGGCGCCCGTCGGACCCGTGTATCCGGCTGCGAAAATCGGCCACCCGGTCTCCGGTCGGATCGCGCTTTCGGTGAACGGAAAGATTCGCCAGGACGGCGACCTTGGCCAGATGATCTGGAAGGTCCCCGAAATGATCTCCTATCTGTCGGAATATTTCGAACTTGCGGGCGGCGATGTCATCTTGTCGGGAACGCCGTCAGGGGTGGCAGCGGTCGAGAGGGGCGACGTCATGGAACTCAAGGTCACAGGATTCGCCGCTCTGGAGGTCCGCGTCGTCTGAACCGAACTCCCGTACCCTGACGGTTCAGCCGAGAACGTGAGGAAAGAATCTTCACTCAAATTGGACGTCCAATCTCGCGCGTCGGGTATCTGGATAATGTCCGGCGAACGGCAATGGCCTTTCGTCACGCCGAGACAGCTTGGGTTGTCGTGTTCAGGACAGCCCACAACGCGGTTGCGTCCGGTCCTTGAACGCAAGGGCAAGAGGATAACGTGAAGACTACGCTTTCTGACGCCAAGGAACGTGCATGGTCACGGGCAGCAGCCCGTCACGTGAACCCGGGTTTCCGGGGCGGGATCTGATTGTGATCGGGCCAGTCCCCAATCAGGGACCAGCCCGAAACATCGCAGGTGGCTCAGCGAGTGTTCTCGCCGAGAGTTTCCCGCTGGAAGTGCCCGGAATGCACCTGAGCACTGTTTCAGCGCGCTGCGCTGCATCGCTCCCTGCCCGCACCGACCGACCACGCACCCATTCCGCGTACCTTTGAGACCGGGGACCGGCGCCAGTCCGTGATCCAAGGCGCGGCGCCGGAGGTCCGCGCCGCGCCCGCCCTCACCAGTGTGCGGTGACGCCGAACCCGATGCGGTGCTCCGGCGCATCGCCGGCGCTGTCGCGCCGCGATGCGTCCATGCGGAACGAGAAATCGCCGTCGTCCGCCGGGCTCAGCCGCCAGCCCA
>JAPPHA010000101.1 GCA_028874915.1 Paracoccaceae bacterium | reverse complement strand
ATGCCGGACAGATCGTTGAATCGGCACCGGTCAGGGAGTTCTATGCCAACCCCAGGGGAAACGAAGCCGGAATCCATATTTCCCAGGACCACGGCGAGGGCATGATCATCCATGGGACGCGGCAATGGACGGACTACAGGGTTGACGCCGGCGTAACTGTTCACCTCGGCCGGTATGCCGGGTTGGCGACGGGTCGGGCGACGGGCCGAAGCTCAGGATCCGGGGCACCGGGCGTGGAGGCCGACGTGCCGGCGGTAAGGTGATCACCCCGTCCCGGTGCATCTTAAGCATGGTGTTCTTGGCCGTCACGGTCTTCAGCCCGCGATCAGGCTTGACCCAGCCGATCGCACAACAGAAGTCCTCTGCCAACTGGGCATGGGAGCGCTTCGGCCACTGGCGGTCAAGGCCCACGGCAGCATCATTTTCCCGGTTGTGAAGTTGTGCCCGTAGTAGCGGCACTCGATGCTGTCCGTCATCCCCGAGCCCGTAGCGCGCGCCACCGTTTGTTTGATTTTCGGTGTGTCGGCGATTGGCTTGCTGATTATTCCGGTCATCTGTGCGGGCGGTTTGTTGCGCTTCCGGTTGGGCTGATCGTTCCGGTCGAGAGCAATGCTTCTGGTCAGGGCTCCGATACGGAAATGCCAAGGGCGCACTTGTACATTGAGCCGAAATGCGTTGGACAGTGCTGGCCCCGACGTCCACGGGCAAAGTGGGCCCGCGCCCATCGATTTGCGTGATTGCGGTTTATCGCGGGTGTCGCACCGCGAGGACAGTGTTCCAGTCATTTCCGCCTTCCGGGCGGAGGCGGCTTGCGCGTGTCCCTGGCTGCGAGGGCTTCCGCTGCCTCGTCGCCGGTGTCATCGGCGTCGAAGGCACAGAAGATACGTTGGAGTTTTCATGCTCCGACCCATGCGGGCAGTTTCCCGCATCTCACCCGCGCCTGGACTGCCAATCCCGTTCTCCGCCCAAGAAGACGAGGGTGAGCTGGCATGTTCGGAAGTCCCCAATTCGCCGGAAACGCCACCAGGCGACAGCACCAGGCGCCGTGGGGCCTCGTCCAGGGTCGGCACATCGTTACTTCTCGTGGCAAAAGGTGCGTCGGTGAAATACGAAAAACAATTGCGTCAAACCCGCGTACTGTCAAAAAAAATAGACTTGGCCTGGGCGACACTGCATACCGTATTGACTATTCATGAAATCCAGTCCAGCCTTGCCGTGGCAATGTCCCGACGAGGATTTTTATGCTGCCGCCCATTTTCAAGTGCATT
The DNA here is from genome assembly GCA_028874915.1 of Paracoccaceae bacterium. Taxonomy (GTDB): domain Bacteria; phylum Pseudomonadota; class Alphaproteobacteria; order Rhodobacterales; family Rhodobacteraceae; genus JAPPHA01. Next base: position 16,275 of record JAPPHA010000101.1, on the reverse strand, counting down.
TGTATCCATCGGACCCTTGAGGGCCCACCGATCGAACGCCACATCTCACGACACGCTCCGGGAAAACCACGGCTATGACGACACCCAGCATCCTTGTCTTTGGCGTCGATTCTCTTAGGGCCGACCACTTGAGTTGCTACGGCTATCGCCGGCTGACATCGCCCCGCATTGACCGGCTTGCCTCTCAGGGCACACTCTTCGAGAATACATTTAGCCCGCACATCCCTACAACGAGCGGTTTCACGTCGATGCTGAGCGGCCTCGACGTATTCGGTACCCAGGTGGTTGCGCTGCAACACAAGGGGGGCATCAGGCCTGAAGTGACGATGCTGTCGGAGCTTCTGAGGGATCGGGGCTATGATACGACTTGCGTGGGTTTCAGCGGCAATCCCAGTTCCAGAGGCTTCGACACCTACCTTGACTACCGGGCTTGGTGCAACTGGGACGAAAGGCCCCTCGACAAGGCCCAGGACCTCAACCGCGTAGCTGTCCCCGAACTCGAACGTCTCCTGGATCAGGACCGGCCATTCTTCATGTTGCTGCGGCACATGGACCCGCATTCGCCCTACCTGCCCCCGGACCCCTTCCAGCGCATGTTCTATCACGGCAATGAGTGCGACCCGAACAACAATTCGATGGAGCCCGTCTTCGCCTTCAAGCCCTTTCGGGACTTTTTTGCCAGCTGGATGCCGCCCGGGATTACCGACAAGGACTACGTGATCGCCCAGTACGACGGGGCCATCGCATACATGGACTCCTGTATCCAGACCATTCTGAACCTCCTCGAAACCCGCGGTGTCCTTGACGACATGATCGTTGTGCTGATCTCCGACCACGGCGAGACACTTTATGAGCACGAGTGCTGGTTCGACCATCACGGCCTCTACGACTCGAACCTCCACGTCCCTCTCATAATCCGCTACCCGTCAAAGGTTCCTGCTGGGCTCCGGCTCACGGGTTACAGTCAACTCAAGGACCTTGTTCCCACATTGCTGGAGCTCGCGGAAATTGAGTGCGACATCCGCTTTGATGGCAGGAGCTTGATGGGCATGGTTCGCGGGGATGTGGCCTCCCACGCGGGAGAGATGTACATCACCGAGTGTACCTGGATGCGAAAGCACGGCTGGCGGACGCCGCAATGGAAGCTGATACGGGCCCTGGAGCCCGACTTCCACTTCAAGCCGCCAGTGGAGCTGTACAACCTGATCGAAGACCCCTGTGAGACGATCGATGTGGCACCAGAGCGAGCCGATATCGTCGATGTGTTGACCGAAAGGATGGAGCGCTGGATCGCAGCCCGGGAAAGCGCGAACGGCCTGCCGAACCCGATATTTCACCAGGGCAGTGACTGGCACGGTCACGAGGGGATCGGTGCCTTCAAGTCCTCCCAGCAGGCGTACGACACGCTTCGCATCGGCGATTCATCGGAGGCTTTGCGTATTTCCTCGGGATCCTGAAAACAGGACCGCGCCCGATCTCGAGTGGGAGTTGGAAAGACATGAATCTACGCGTAGCAATCGTGGGGATGGGTGGTATTGGCGACATCCACGCCGGTGTCTACGACGCCGACGAACGCTGCCAAGTCGTGGCGGTCTGCGACGTCAACCAGGACAAGGCGGCGGAAGCAGGCCAACGCTACGGGTGTCCTTCCTTCACATCCACAGATGAGATGGTCGCCCGAACTCAGATCGATATCGCCAGCGTGTGCACTGCCGGCAAGGAGAACGGCGGGGATCACTACGAACCCACCATGACCCTGCTCAACGCCGGAATTGCGGTCCTCGGAGAAAAGCCGATCTCAAACGAAATCCCAAAGGCGAGGGAAATGGTCGCCCTGGCCGAGGAAAAGGGCCTCCGATACGGAATCAACCTCAATCACCGCTTCACGCCAGCCGCGATCCGGGCCAGGAAGTGGGTCGACGAGGGTCGCCTGGGTGAGGTGAACATCATCAACATGACGATGTGGATCGACAATACCATTGAGTCGTCGCCCCACTTTCACATGCGGGCACTCCATCCCCACTCGATCGACGTCATGCGTTATTTCTGCAGTGACATCACGAAGGTCCATGCTTTCTTTAAACGGGGCTGGGAACGGAAGATTTGGTCCAATGTCCAGGCCAACATGCTGTTCGAGAACGGCATAATCGGCCATCTGACCGGCAGCTACGATGCCGGGGGAAGCTACGGCCTCGAGACCCTCGAGGTCGTGGGCTCCGAGGCCAGGTTCGTACTGCGAGAGGCATGCGAGCACCTCGAATTCTACCCGCGGCGCTCCAAGCAGGTCGAGACTTACGCCTACTTGGGTGACATGATGGGATTCAGCGAAACTTTTAAAGGTCGTATTACCCGGTGGATCGACCAGAACGTGGAGGGCGCCGATCCGGACGAAATCGATGGCCTCGCGATGGACGCCCTCAAGGCCCAGCTGGTGATCGAGGCCGCCATCAAGTCCTGGGAAACCGGTCAAGTCGTGAAGGTGGAGAAAGCATAACCATGAAGTTGGGGGCAAATACCGTCCTCTTCGGAGGACACAGCATGGAGACGGCATTCCGATGCATATCCATGGCGGGCTACGACGCTGTCGAACTCTCCGCCATCGAAGGAATGAGCGATCACCTGGTACTGGAACGCTGGCAGGATCTGGTGCCGCAGATCAAGGAGTTCTCGGAGGAGCATGGGCTGGAGTTGACGGCCATCGAGCAAACGACCCACGACAAGGGGAGGATGGAACGCGCCTGCGGCGCGGCGTCGGCTCTGGGTATACCGGTCATAAACTGCGGTCCTGGAGGGAAGAGCGGCGACGCGGACAGCTTGAAGGCTTCGTTAATGAGATTGGCCATATTTGCGGAAATCGCAGAGTCACATGGTGTTTCGCTATGCGTAAAGGCACACGTGGGTTGCAGCATTTACGACACGCCAACCACTTTGCAGGCGATGGAGGCAATATCGTCGCCCGCATTTGGTATCGACATGGACCCATCTCACATTCACAGGGCAGGTGAAGACCCCTGCGAGGCAATCGTGCCGGTGATGTCTCGAGTCAAGCACGTGCACATTAGAGACTGCAAGGGACGGCAAGACGACCCTGGCCGTCCGGAGGACCAGGCCAACGGGCGAGGTGACATCGACCTGTTGCGGTTCATCCGGGTGCTGCACGAGCACGGCTACTCAGGTGCCCTCAATCTCGAGATCATCGGAGCGAGGGAATACGACCTCGAACGGTGCTGCACTATCGCCGCCGAGGCGCGTGGCCACATGCAGGCCTGCCTGCAGGCCTGCGGCGTCCGATAGCGAGAGACCAATGTCGATCATCATCGTCTCCCGTCTTGACCCGGTTCCAAGACCGCTGGTTGACGGAAGCAGCATCGAATACTGCTCCGGTACCTGTTTTTCTGAAAGTCCGATCAAACCTAACGACGTGAACGGTCGCATCGGGTTGATCGGTAAACGCATAGAAGCAACGAAGGAATCAGTTGGTTGTTTGCAGGTGGAAGGACAGTATCCGGGAGCCTGGTTGCCGATCCGCATCTGCCCGATCATCCGGTTAGGTAGTGGGGACATCAATTGTGTACCTGTTTGTTTCTTTTCCACCAAACCCGGCCTCGTGTCGCCGGAACATTCCGACAAGGTTTGCCAGAATTGAATTTTCTCGAGCATTCGGTATGCTTTTCCAAATGCATGCAACGGTTTGTGACCGGGTGCGAACCAACGCACACTCCCTTCCGGGGAGCGACGTCCTGGTGGAGGCTGGATGCAACCATTCATAGAATCTAACGGCCTTCTCGACGATCCGCCGGGGCTTCGCAAGCGGTTGCGCGATGACGGTTACCTGTTCCTCAGGGGCATCCTCCCGATGGACGAGGTGCTCGACCTTAGAAGACAAGTCCTTGAATTCTGCGCACAGGCCGGCTGGTTGCGGCCTGGGGCAAACGTGATGGACGGTTTGGCCGACCGCAAACCGATCTCGGAAGACGACGACGAATACCTTGAAGTATACGCACGGGTCCAAGCCCTGGAAGCCTTTCACCGGCTGAAGTTCGACGCAAACATCATTCGCATCATGGAGGACCTTTTCCAGGAGTCCGTAATTCCCTTGCCGAAGACAATCGCGCGCATCGCGTTTCCGCGGGACAACGATCGTGGCACCAAGCCACATCAAGACTGGATTTTCGTTGGAGGTTCGATGGAGACCATCAGTTGCTGGGCACCGCTTGGTGACGTGTCGCTGGATGTCGGAGGACTGAGAATACTTGCAGGGAGCCACAAGTCCGGTTTCCTCGAGCCGCGACCGGCGATCGGTACCGGATCCAGGATTGTCGATGTCGATCCCGGGCTGGAGTGGCACCAATCCGGTTATCGAAGCGGAGATGTTCTGCTGTTCAAGTCTCTCACCGTACACGCCGCGGCCTCTAACCTGACGCCTGATGAGCTTCGGCTCTCGGTTGATTTTCGCTATGCCGGTGAAAGCCATACGATTGCCGAGAGATGGCTTAGACCCCATTTCGATGACGTGGGCGAACCCTTTACCTGGAGCACGCTGGAAAAAGAGTGGCGGGACAGCCCGATCGCCCACTACTGGGAACGACTGCCTCGCCTGAAAACCAAGCGCCATCCTTGGTTCTGGGAAACCGGGAAGCAGTCGTAAATCCAGAGCATCCGCAAGGCGCCAAGGCGGACAAAAGTCTCCGCTTCGCTCGCGACGCTGGCAATGAGTGAAGTACCGTTTGCCCCGGGCGACAGGATGTCAAAACCGATCCATGACATTGCGTTCACGGATCGAGAACTCGCTTATCGGCACTGGAATACATCAATCCCACGGTACTCTTGTCAGGCCACGGCCATGAATTTCCGCCGGAATCGAGGGCAAATACGGAAGCATCGGGAATGAAACCGTTCCGGTTGCCGAATCTCGTTGGCCCACTCACCGTGGCAGCCACTTGCGGCGTTGCCGAGGCCATCCTGATTGAGGCCGCATCGAACCATCTCGGGCTTGGAGTCCAGATGCCGACGCCAAGCTGGTGGGGATTCATGCTTGAGGCAGCCAAACAAGTCTCCATCCTGAAATCAATGCCCTGGATATGGATTTCCCCGGGCTTCATGATCGCCATCACGGTACTGAGCATCAACATCATGGGCGATGGCCTTAGAGATGTCCTGGATCCTCGCGCGACCCTTTAGCCGTGATTTAAGCCCGCTCGCTGCCAGGCTTCCAATGCACCGGTAGGGCTTTCGACGAGATTCAGGAGATCATCCACCTGCATCTGAACGCATCGGCTGCCACGAAGGTTGCGGGTCTGAGGAGTGAACATCGGCGACGTCGCTCGCCCGATCAAGATCACGGATTCAACATGTTCCTGATGACGCCGACCATAGAGCGATGCGGGCGTTGACTGCATGAATCGACAGAAAGGTTGAATCGGGATTACTGCCGCCGTGGCCTCGTTACCGAAATCGCCGTAGACGGCATGTCGGTCGGGGAACTTTCCATCCTTGGCCCCGGCCGCTGGTCGTGCTTGGGCAAGGCCTTCCGGGTTCCCCGGGGTTCCCGGGCATCATGCGCACCAGACGGCGCGAACATCAGGAATGACAAGGACGGTCAGGCCGACGTGCCGCCAGCGCTCAATCTCCGTAGATTTGACCTGTGCGGTACCTTCAACCCGTTCGAAAAACCGGAGTGGAGTATGCGCATGGATGCGGGGGCAAAGCCCGCGTCTTCAATCATGGGCGACCGGCCACCAGCCAGAGGACTTTCGCGTCATGGACAACGCCGCCGGACACGATCGTCATCGGCATTCCGCAGATGACAGGACGCAAAAAAAGGATTTGTCTTCGGATTGCAGAATTCCCGAAAATCAGGAATTTAACAAGTTAGCAATGATATCAGCAATGCGGTGGCGTTGGACAACATTTCTCCTGTCCTGTTTCGCGTAATGAAGGAACGAGACGATGAAACACTCGGCGCAACATGTAATGGATCCACACGAAGCGCACTTCAATTACCGCCAGCTCTATTCAGAGGAACTGGCGGCCTACGCCGACCAGGGATTCATCCTTCTGAACGACGTACTTACAGAACGCGGCGTGGGGGAGATGGTGGACCAATGCATGGCCTACTGGTCTGCGGAAAAGGAGAGCACGATCCCAAGGGAACCTGGTTGAAGAACATGCTTCTGGACAACGTCCTCCACAAATCTCGGATTGTGCGCGACTATTATTTCGAGGGTCCGCTCGAGGACATCGCGGAGCGGTTGATTGGGCCGAACCTCAAGGGTGTGACGGCCCAGCTAACCCTCAAGTTTCGCGGGAACACGAAACGGGTCCACTGGCATCAGGACAACGTTTACGGCGAGTTGGAGCCTTACAATGCCATTACTTGCCTGACGGCTCTCGATGACAGTGACGAAACCAACGGATGCCTGTGGATTGCGCCTGGAAGCCATAAGAAAGGTCGCGGCGCGCCGACTTCACAGAAGAAGAAAAAAATGTGCTGATCGAGATCGAACTCAAGCCGAACGACAGTAATGCCGTTCCGTTGCCCATGAAGGCTGGGCAATGCCTGGTGTTCAGTTGCTGGACGTATCACCGGTCCGACGGCAATCACTCTCCGGACCGGGACCGGCGTATTCTCTTCATTCGCTACGCCGACGCCGACGCGGTCGAGGTTTACGACAATGGTCAACCCCGCCTGGGCAGGGTCGTCCGGGAAAAGAGTCGAATCCCGGAAGTCATGGAGTTCGAAACGAACCTTTGAGTTGCAACGACGTGCGACATGAAAGATTCCGTCACCGTACCGGAATTGCGGCAATCGACCGGATTTTGCGAAGCCGGCGCTGCAAAGTGCGTTTGCAGCCGTGGAGCAGCTGACCAGTTTGTTTCCAATACTTGAAGACGCCGTTGCCAGCAGCGAAACTATCTTGCCGGAAAGCGGGAATCTCTGCGGATCCGTCTCGGGGGCCTTCATGTTCATGCATCAGAAGGAGGACCGAAATTTTCCACTATCCTCGGAAATCCGGCATGTGTATTTCAATTGCGGTCAGCCATTCCCCGCCTGGCTTCACGGAACTCTTCAGCAGTTCATCAATCGATAGCGACGGTAAATTCTCATGATCGACCGGACCCATGCCTTGCAGCGGTTTTCGTTCAGGTTTCCCTCGGATGTTCGGAGGCTCGTTGCCCCAGCTGTAATCATTCTCGGACTGGTACTGCCATTGAAGGTCTCCGGCGATGAAAACGTTCCATGCGGCGGTCCCTTTCCATTTTTTGTCGACGGATTGAAGGCAGAAGCGCTCGCCAGCGGTTTTGACCAACCGGCAGTCGAGGAGTTCTTTGCCGGTGTTGTCCACGATCCCGACACCATCCGGCGAGACCGCGCACAGGGGATATTCCGGAAGTCCTTTATCGAATTCTCCAAGCTGGTCATGGCCGAATACCGCATCGTGCAGGGGGCGAAATTCGAGAAGGACCATTCGTCGGTCTTCGACCGGGTCGAGGATGTCTACGGCGTGCAGCGCGGCGTCCTCCTGTCATTTCTGGCGCTCGAGACCGATTTCGGCCTGGTCCAGGGCGATCACAACACCCTCAATTCCCTGGTCACCCTTTCCCATGACTGCCGGCGTCCCGGGCTCTTCCGGCCGCACATTTTCGCGGCACTCGAACTCTTCCGGCGGGGCGATTTCGACCCGGCAGGCACAGTCGGCGCCTGGGCCGGCGAAATCGGAATGATCCAGATGCTTCCCTCCGACATTCTCGAATATGGCCAGGATGGAGACGGTGACGGGCGGGTCGATCTCAAATCGTCGACCTGGGATGCGCTGATGACTGCAGGCAGGGTCTTGCACGAGCTGGGCTGGGAGCCCAACCAGCCCTGGCTCGTGGAGGTCATCGTGCCCCGGTCTCTCGACTGGAGCGAGACCGGCCTTGGCCACGAAAAGACAGTCGCGGAATGGATGGATCTCGGGGTCAGGCTCCGCACGGACCAACGGCTCGACAGCTCGCTCACGGCATCGATCCTGCTGCCCCACGGCAGGTTCGGGCCCGCATTCTTCGCGCTCGACAATTTCAGGCTTTACTTCGAATGGAACCGTTCCTTCGTCTACGCAACGACTTCCGCATTCTTCGCGACGCTCCTGTCCGGAAGCCCGATGTATCTCGACGGCAGCGCGCCGCCGCCGCTGGCCGAGGATGAGATCAGGAGATTGCAGGAGAGCCTTCGGTCCCGGGGCCATGACGTCGGTGCCGTGGACGGTATCGTCGGAAGCAGGACCCGTTCAGCGGTGCAGGCCGAACAGGTCCGTCACGGATTGCCCGCCGATGCCTGGCCGACACTCGAATTGCTCGATCTCCTGTCATAGTTCGGGTCTGTCGCCGGTCGCCGTCAGGAGCATCACGCCTTACGGCGACAACTCGGGTTCCGCAGCAAAAGGGTGAACTTGGGGGATAGCGCCGAAAACCGCTTCGAGGAAACAGCATTCGGAAAGCGCGATCGCCTTACCGGGCAGCCATTTCAGGTTGCCGTGCTTGCCCAGGTGGATAATCACATGGCACCCGAACTCCTCCCAAAGCCAGATATAGAATGCCAGGTAATTGTGCGGAGGTGGCAGGTCGGGAGAATGGTAGGTTTCATTGGGATCAATATTGTAGCCGCGGGCCGGTTGAATCCCCGGGGCCAGTTTGCCGTAACGGTGAACAGGCAACGGGAATCCGTCATCCTCCAGGAAAGGATCTCCTGCAGCTTCGCCCCTGCGCGACTCGACACGGTCGGGCGTCTCCCATGGCAATCCTCTGTAAGCGCGAAGGTAATCGTCCAGCGAAAGGCGGATGCAGGCGTCCCGGTTTCCCGAACCCTTGTCGAGGACATTCGTGGGCCCTTGAAGCAGGGTCTTCATCAACGCGGCCGCGTCTTCCGGTTCGTCCGGGATTTCGTAGCCGTTCTCCTTGAGAACTGGATGATCTTCATCGCCGACGCGGGCGTATCGAGGCCAACGCCGTTTGCAATTCGCCCGTACCGGTTCGGATAGTTTGCGAGGACCAGCCCGACCCGGCATTCTTCTGCCGGAGTATCCCGGAGCCGAACCCAGTTCGCCGCCAGTCTCGACACGAAGTCGATACGGTCCCCGGGCCCGGGGCGCCTTGTACGTGGCGACCGGGCATTCCGTCGCCGCGTCCAAATACGCCTCGTCCTTGAAGGAAATCGCACGTGTCAATGCGCGTCCGTCTACCTCGGGCAAACTGACGTTCATCGCGATATCCCGGGGACGGAGTCCTGCCAGCCCAAATTGCCAGTCCTCTTCCGACGACCCAGCCAGAACAACCTGCATGACCAGTGCATTCCGCGCCCCGGGGGCCGGCAACTGGCTGACAGCGTCCGGGTTCCTTGCCCTGGGGTCGGGAGATCTCGCAGCGAAGGACGTGCAGTTCAGGATCAGCGACGGCGGTGCCCTGTCGAACAGTGATTCCAGGGTCGCAGCGGAAACCCGGTCCCTGAGCGACACGACGAACACCGGCATCGGTTTCAGGCCCCTGCGAAGCAGGGACCGGACCAGGCGGTTGATGGGATGTAATCCTGCTCCCTGAACCAGGGCGCGGCAAAAGACAATCGGAACAACCGGTGCGTCTGTGATCCATTGTTCCCGAATGCGAACCAGGTCAGTGACACCTTCTCCCGGCCAGCGGATGCAGGCGGATAGCCTCAGGATTTGCGGATTGCTCTTCTGTCAACTACTGCCCGGAGCCGGTTGCCTAGACTTGTCAGAAACGATGCCATTCAGGCCGGACCATATAAAGGTTCGAGTTGAGAGAGAATATGGCGATTGAACGTGGTGGGTGCATCTCACTTTCAGGACGTGGGCTTACAAGCGGTTGACTCACTTTGTCGGTTTCCATCCATCCCGTGTGGAGACGTCACATATTTTCCTTTTTTGCGATATGCGGCAAGCGGAATTGGTTCCCTTTGCAGGTCTGCGTCAAACTGCGCTCAGGAGCATTACGGGCGTCAAGGGGCATCGAATAAATTTGATACCGGCTGCAGTCGAATCTGCTGACGGTAACCCAACAGAGCGCGTCTGGCGATGACCCGGATTTTTCCGGCGCCGCCAAATTCGTATGAATGTTCGCTTTTTACTCCGGATGGCAATGCTGTAATCTGGGTTGGCAGGTACCCATGAGCAGGAAGAATCTTGATGAGATCGACCAAAGCTTCTGCAACCATTCTTTCGCAACCTGTCGTCGCGACCGGGCGCGGGGGCAGCGGGACCCGGCTTCTGTCCATGCTGCTGCAAGAACACGGAGTGTTTCTGGGAAACCGTTTGAATGGTTCCGAAGATTCCATTGAATGGATCGGAGTACAATATGAATCCGCCGTTAGTAAGCTCACGGATGGCGCACCCGTGCGCGAGCGTTGGCACGAGGCATTGTTAGGGTGCGCAGAGAACATTCTCACAAGGGGCCAATGGAAGGAAGACCAGATCTGGGGATGGAAGCTTCCGGAGACGATGTTGATATTGCCGGAAGTCGTACAGGCGTTTCCGAACGCCAAGATCGCCCACCTGGTGCGACATCCTGTAGATACCTGCCTGAGGAGCACTCATGTTACATCGCGAACAGACAACCCTGTCGGTGCGGCGACACTTCATGCCGCTTACTCGTGGCTGGGTTGGCGTAGAGATCCAGACGACGATGACGATTACATCCGCAATTCGGCCTCCTGGGTTTTTCAGGTACAAAGGGCCATTCAGTTTGGCAGGGAATTGGGCTCAAATCGATACCTGGAAATTCGGTTCGAGGATCTGTGCGCTGACGCACAAACCGTATCGGATGCAATTGCCCGTTTCCTAGACATCCCGGAAACTGCAAGCGCTGTTGGGGGAATTATTGATAGCAAGCGTCGTCGATATTGGGTGGAAGGCGACAAAAGAGCCCTCGAAGTTTGGTCAATTTGCGGGGAAATCGGGAAAACGTTGGGCTACGACCTGAAATGAACCGAGTAAAGGAATGGCGGTAATCTCGTGCACGAGATTACCGCCATTTCGGCGACTTCGCAAATGGCTGCCGCCGGAAAACGGATGCGTCCGGATTTCGGACGTTCGGCATTTGGTACCGTTTGCCCCGGGAACTGCAGAGACAATCAATACCTTCATGTTCACGCGTTCAGTTCTCATTGCTTCGCTGTCTCGAACATTGACCATGAAACAGCGGACGGATCCGCCGAGTCTGTTGGCGTGTGCATGTGCGGGAGCAGGTCGCGACCAGTCATTGTTCGCGCTGCAGCATTGGCAAAGGAAATCGACGAACAAGCCGTTTGATGGACTGGTTGGACTGCCTGCGTTGCCCAACGTACCGAAAGCGCCTCAGCCCGTTGCAGGACAGTCTGCGCGGCGGCGTCCTGGTGGCCGCGCGGATAGCAGCCGCGTTTGCGAAGGATGCGCTTGACCAGAACGCGCATTCGGGCACGCAGATTCGCGGCGCTGCCAGTCCGCTGTGGCGTTGCCTTTCAGCCCGTCGAGCAACTCATGGGTGATGACGCGAAGACCCGGCTGCGGTTGCGCGCGGCGGACAACGGACGCTCAATGGAAGAGGAGGCACGGCTGGTTTTGCGCGATGCCGTCGGGCGCAGGAGGTTCCCCGGTCTCTCGCGAGCGCCGTTCGCGCCCGGATCGTAGCGGGTGAGCCGGGTGTCGCTGCAGGGAAAGGCCGGTGGTGGACGGCAGGCGCTCTGCATTTTGCAAGCCGCATCCCGCCAACAGCCCGCGGCCTCTACGGCCCGGGCAAACAGTTCGGATGAACGATGTCAGGTCACTGCCGCGGAAGTGCAGCCGTAGTGTGTGCAGCGACCCGAGTGTGTGCAGCGACCCGAGTGTGTGCAGCGACCCGCCAGTCAATCACCGCCCAGTTCCGGCATGACCAACCGGGAGGGAAGGGGCGGCAAAGTCACCTTTGCCGCCCGATCTATTCTACTGGCTGTCCAGGACGTAGCCGGGATGCGCGAGACTGGCCGGAGTTCCGGGTTTGACGGAGACCGTGCCTGTCGCGCCCTCGCACATGTAGATGTTGTTTTCGTTCAGGTACGAGAAATGCTGGTCAGTCCACTGTTCGGTAACACCGCAGAAAGTCGGTTTGACCAGACTGAACTTGGTCCGGTTCCATATCGGTATCCCGGGCAGCTCTTGGTTGAAGATCTCCTGCATACTCATATAGATCTGCCGGAGTTCATCTCCACCACTGCGACTTGCCGCGGTCATGAGTTCATCATACTCGGGATTGTTGTACTCGCCGTAATTCCACGCGCCGCCGGCGCCGAAATAGGCCAGGTGATCGCCGACCACATCATTCGAATACCCTGTGAACCACAGGTTCAGCTCTCCCGCCTCGCCTGCCTTTTCCATGTCCGGCCAGTCCATCTGCCGAACATCGACCTTCATGCCCGCAGCGGCCAGCTGCTGCTGGATGAAGACCAGCCAGTCAAGAGCCTCCTGGGAGTTGTAGTATGTCGCCAACTCGACAACCACGTCCGGGTCCCAGTTCGCCTCGGCCAACAGTTCTTTCGCCCGTTCAGGGTCGAACGGATAGGCCGCAGCATCGGGATTGAACATGACATGGTCAGCGGGAAACAGGGTGTACATGGGATCCCTCAGCCCGTTGGGAATCAGGACATCGATCAACTGCTGACGGTTGATTGCGAAGGAAATCGCCTGTCGGACCCTTTCATCCTCCAGGGCAGGATGGTCGGCGATGTTGATGTAGTTGGGACTCAGGGGCTGGCCGCGCAGGAAGACAAAACCCTGGGGATCCGCGCCATATCGCGAAACGTCCTGGGCTGAGAGAAATTCCAGCAAGTCCGCTTCCCCTTTTTCAAAGGCAAGCGTTCCGGTTTCATACTCTTCAAAAAACCTCATCACGACCCGGTCCAGATACGGCCGGCCGGCCCAGTAATTCTCATTCGCGGCCCCGGCTACGTATTGTCCCTCGACATATTCCTCGAACACGAATGGGCCAGTGCCAATTCTCACATCAGTCGACATCCAGTCGATCGACGGCAGATTCTCCATTGGCGTATCTTCAAAAAGATGCGCAGGAAGGATATAGACCTTGCCAACCCTTTCAAAGAAATTGCCGTTCGGGACCGCCGTTTCAAAGACGATCGTATGGTCGTCGACAACCGTGATGCCTTCGACTCTGTCCGCCGTGCCATCGATGTAGGCCTGGGCGCCTTTCAATTCCGTCAGACGGGCCGCCTGCATCAGGAAGTCCGCGCCTTCCGCCCGGGGATTCATGGTCAGCAGGTAGCTCCATTCCACATGCCTTGCGGTCAGCGGCGTGCCGTCGTGGAACTGCACGCCCTCGCGCAAATGAAACGTTCCCATGGTCAGGTCATCGGAGACCTCCCAATGCGTCGCAAGGTCGGGTAGCAGGACGTTGTTGTAGGGATCCAGGACAAACAGGTTCCCGAAATTGAGCCTCGTAAACTGGTGGTTTTCTGACGACTTCCACGGAAACGGCAGAATTGATCCGCGGGCGGCAATGGTGAAGGTTCCGCCATTAGCCGGCGCGCAGGTCGCGGGGCACATTGTAACGCTTCCGGCGTCCGTCGGGCCCTGCATCTCGGCGGCCGCGCCTACGGAGACAAACAGCAATGGCACCACGGCCAGACTCTTCAATACAATTTTCATTGTTTCTTTCCTCCCTTTTCTCTCTGTCTTGATACCCAAAGTATCATTCGGCTGCCCACTGTCAAGAAAACGCCGCTGTCTGGTGTCTGTGACAAATGGAACTGTCCAGTTTTCCTTTTAACCAATTTCAAGAAAAAAACTGGTTGGTGTTGGTCCTGTGGTATTCGTGGGCGAGAGGCGAGAGTGTGGGCAGGCGGTGGTCAACGCATGGCGTAGTCCACGGACTGTCCATGCGGTCCAGAGGGCTCATCCACACAGGATCGCGTTCATCACGTTCAGCCCGCCCGCGCCCACACGACGTCCGCGGACGGGCCTGCGATGAACCGGGCCGTCGGAAAGATATTCTGCGAGCCCCGGGCCGATGAACGGCACGAACGCCGTGCCCGCCTCGGCCGGCGGCACCGCGAACTCGGCGTTGAACGCCGGGCGGAAACGCGCGGCGAAATAGTGGTTCGCACTGGAGATTGTGTCGATGCCCCGAGCGGCGCGCTCCTTCGGGAAACGTTCCTGATGAGTGCCGAACACGCGTTCTCACCGCCCCCGGGCTTCGGGTGAGTAGGTGGGTTCATGTCCACCCCGAGCTGGTCATCGCGCGACCGAACCGTGTCAGATTGCAGCGATCGACTTTGCCGCCGGCCTCGGGCGTGTGCCAACAGTGGGAACCGCGGTCGGCATACAGGCTTGAGGGCAGTCCCCACTCCGCGAAGACCTCGGCCATCGCCCGGATACTCGGTGCCGTCCCTTCTTCCTCGACAAAGAACATCGAGTCATGCTCGAGTGTCAGATCTTCGAGCGTGATGATGAGGTCCCAGTACTGCCCGGGAACCCACTCGTGGGTCGAACCATCCCCCGACGCGGCGATTGCGCGTGGCGGCGGCGATGCTTGCCGGGTCCCGGAGCCGTCGACACCAGGTCCGCACGCTGAAGGACGGTCTTGACCCTGGTTTAGCTCCGTTTCCCGCATGTTCGCGACGATAGTGACTGTGGAAACGCATGACGTTCCTTCCGTCATACCGCTCGCGGTAAAGCATCTCGGTCCTCGGAACCTCATCGGTCGGGGCCGGCGGGCCGAGACCTGGCTCAGGCGTCTGTCGAGCAGGCCGTCCAGACCATCCTCCTCGTACCGGTCCACATAGCGCCGGAACGTGCGGGCACACGCGCCCGGAAGACGCGCGGCCTCCTCCCGGGTCAAGCGGCGTTCTTCCCAGCCACCGTGGGATTCTTCGAATCTCATCCGTCGCGACTCCCGTCGCAGTTTCGTCCGGGTCATCGGGCACCTCCTCGGTGCCCGGAAAACCGGACAGATCATGTGCGACAACTGCGGACAGATCATGTGCTCCTAACAGCCTCTGAACCAGTCAATTGACGATGCCTGTGCAGTATTTTAACTTTCCGCAAGCACTGCACTGGGCTGGTCGCCAGGAGGGGTTTGCCTCTGTGTTCTTTCGCTTTGCGGGCGGCAGCGCTTCAAGTCGAAGGGAGTGCACGATGCAGCCATTTGTGGAATCGAACAGTCTGCTTGATGATCCGCCCGGGTTGCGCAGGCGTTTGCGTCATGACGGTTATCTGTTTCTCAGGGGCATATTGCCGCAGGACGAGGTTCTGGATCTGAGACGCAAAATCATCGAAATCTGTGCGGAGGCCGGTTGGACGCGCTCCGGAGAAGACTCACTGGAAGCTATTGCCGACCGCGATCCAGTTTACGACGACGATGATGATGACGAATATCTGGACGTATACGCCAGGGTCCAGGCCCTGGAAGCGTTTCACCGCCTGAAACTCGACCGCAACTTGATTCGTATCATGGAGGATCTTTTCCAGGAGCGTGTAGTGCCGTTTCCGAGGACGATCGCGCGCATATCGTTTCCCACGACCGCCGAAAACATCACGCAACCGCACCAGGACTGGATTTTTGTAGGAGGCTCGACGGAGACCATCAGTTGCTGGATACCGTTGGGTGACGTGCCGGAGGCCGTCGGCGGCTTGAGAATTCTGGCGGGAAGCCACAAGGCCGGTTTCCTCAAACCGCGGCCGGCTGGAGGGTCCGGGGGAAGGACCGTCGATGTCGATCCCGCGCTGGAGTGGCACCAATCCGGTTTTCGGTGCGGCGACATCCTGTTGTTCAAGATGTTCACTGTGCACGCTGCGGCCCCCAATCGGACGCCTGATGCAATTCGGCTCTCGATCGATGTTCGCTATACCGGCACAAGCCACGCCGTCGGTGAAAGATGGCTTCGCCCCGACCCCCCCGATGTGGGCGAACCATTTACCTGGGACACCCTGGACAAGGAATGGCGGGACAGTCCGGTTGCGCGCTATTGGGAACGGGGGTATGACTTAAAGATCGTGCGTCATGACTGGTTCTGGGAGAATGACGGGACCTCCTAGGGCCGGCACGGCTCCAGGACGCATGGGAATATCGGGCCGGGCCCATGCCCGGAACCGGGCCGCAGGCGCCGGCTGCGTCATTGGCTTCGTGTCCCGGCCGTCATTGCGGATTGCTCGGCAGGCCGGACCGGTCATTGCCAAGATGCCGGATAGGCAGGGAATTGAATTCCGGGTTCGGCGGGCTTGGGCTGACGTCAGCATGCTGGCGCGGCACGGCGAT
>JAPPHA010000050.1 GCA_028874915.1 Paracoccaceae bacterium | reverse complement strand
TGCCGCGTAGCTTGGCCGCGAAGCCGTCGTCTTCAGGCGACGGAGTGTTCACTGGTGCTATCATGAATCGACTGCAGGAACTGTGCGCACCGGTTCAGACAAGTCGCGCATGCAAAAACCAGTTCAACCGTCTTGCCGTCCTGCGCAGTAACCGCCTCCAGGGCCTTGACGATCGTCGATGTCGATTCGGCAACCCTGTCCCCGGCTTCGAATTCGGTCGCACTTCCACGCCCTCGGATTGCATCGATAAGAGCGGCTCCTGGTTCACCTCGCCGACGTCAAGCGCTTTCACAATCTTCTGCTGCACAGCCAGCATCTAGTCCAAAGGAAAGCTCGCCAAGGTCCGGATGGACTCCTCCTCGTCGGTTCGTGTCATCGGCTCCCGATCCTCGGTCACACCCAATTCCTTTTGTTGCTTCAGCCGTCGTGAACTTGCTCCTCGTCGGCATTCCTACCGCTCATGTCCAAAGAAACTTCGGTCTGCCGGACAGCATGCCCATGTCCTTCGGGGTCTCCTATTGATACGCCGAGTTTTTCAGGCGTCCGACCCCGGCCGAGCTGTGGGACTGCGTAATGTTGGCATGAGAAGTTCGGGTGATTTCATAACGAATCCATAAAATCCGGGCGCATTTGGCCGCAACTGCGCAGAATTACGAATGCAGCCACCCGGATTCACTCGAGGCGGTCGCCATGGTATCGCCAGGATAGCCACCTCTTCGAGGTGGCTGCCATCGGTTCGACCAAGAGTGTCTCTCCCCTTCCCGGATTCCAGCGATCGATCCGGGAGTGTGAAATGGCACAGAAGAGACTAACTTGAAGATCCCTTCGGCGCCTCCGACCCGCCCAACCGGTGGCGGCGTCACTACGGCCCAACCCTCGATCGACCCTCGCCAGTTCGCGCGCCCGTTCCAACGCCCACGATGCGGAGCTGTCGCCCTCCGCGTCCACGCCGCGATCCGGACCCGCCCGGCCCTCCGGTCCCTTCGCCCGGTCCTCCCCGACTGCGTCGAGCGCCGCGATGCACTTGCCGAGCCGTTTACGCAATTCGACGCGGTCGTCGGTCGCGAGCTCGGCTGATCTCGACGTAAAGCGTTTTCTGCGTGGTGAGATGCGGACGGTTCGCCCCCATGGCGGCGATCACAGTGCTGACGGTGCGACCCTAGAAGGCGTGGACGATCGAGGCCCAGGCGCGGTCGATGTGGCGGAGTTGCACATCCCCGGGCCGCAACTCGAACCGGGGCCCGACCTCCAGGCGCAACGTAACTTTGCCGCCCTCGACGGCCGCAGCGACCTCGGCAGTTGGGCTGTTGACAAGACCGAGCCTGACATCGATTCAGGTCCTGTGGATGCGGTCCCCGCCCCGAAGCCCTGGATGAAAACGCGCGGGCACGGGCGCCCGCACAGCCCGGCCGTTCGTGACGTCGAGATCGAGGCCACCGCCGGACCCGACCCCTGGAACGAGGACTTCGTGCTGGAGAAGGGCCGCTGACGCCTGCCCGAGGCCTTGGTCCGCCACAAGGCCAACGCCAGCCCCGAATCGCTCCGCATTCTCAGGGTCCGCGGCCGTTCCATGGATCCCGAACTCCGGGAAGGCGAACGCCTCGACGGAGCCGCCGCCGACCCCGGGCGGGCGCGGTTTCGCCCCGTTTCCGCCAAGTCCCGACTATCCGCCCTACGAGCGCGCCACCGAAGAGGTGCACATCGACGGCCCGGTACTCCGGAAGGTCACCCACGCCTGAACCGGCGCAGCGGACAGTGTTGCCATGGAAAGAGCGAATTGGCGGGCAATGAATGTCCGTAGACGTCGCCATTTGCAATGCAGAAGATCGACGTCGAAACCGCAGTGTGAACCGGTCACTCGGCGGAACTGCATCAGAAGCTGTACCGTATCGAGACGGCAGTCTTCGTTTCCTCGGTATCGATGGCCCTCAATGCGTTGCCGGTCGCTTCGGCCCGGGAATGATTGACGCCGAAATTGACGGACAGGCCGCGCGCGATATCGATCTGGACGCCGAGAGCGGCGGCGAATTCGTCGCTGTCCTCGATGCGCCCATAGTGCCCTTCGAGCGACAGGCTCAAGGCGCCGGTTTTCTTCCGGACACCCGATGAAGCGGCCCAGCGGTCGGCGCCCGGACCGGAGGATGCGAACCGCTCGTAGGTGACACCGGCATCGACGGTCGTGCTGCCGTGGACGAGCTCGCCGACGATGCCGGCGCCCGACGTATCGAACGTCCGGCTGCCGGAGGCGGCATAGTCGGCCGAATAGGCACGCAGTGTCACACGGTAGTCGCTGGTTCCGTGCGGCCGTTGCGACATGGCGCCGAAATCGACGTTGCCATCCCCGTCCACGGCAGCGGCGATCGTCCACGGCCCGAAACGCCCCGTGTAGCCAGCTCCCGCATCGCCGAGCCCGCCCAGGAAACCGTCGAAAGCCAGAGCGGCGTTGCCGACGCCGCGTGCACGCCGCGTCTGTTCCCTGACCGTGCCGGAAACGTTGCCGGCAAGCACAGTCCCCCAGACGCCGCCGACCGACAACGCCAGGTTGCCGGAGGTGTTCTCGCCGGTGTCGTCATCGAGGACTTTGCCGGCCGCAACCTGCCCGAACCCCGTCACGCCAACGCGCCATCGGTTGGGGAGCTGGGCGAAGGCGGCGATCCGGACGTTGCCGCTGAACCCGGATCCGCTCGCGCCACTATCGTCGAAATCCCGGATCACGGCACTGTCGAGAACGCCATTCAACACCAGGGTCACGGCGCCGAATTCCATGGAAAGCGGCTCTTCCAGCGACGACAGGCGCTCATAGTTGAGCAGGATGTCCCGGGACTCCGCCGCGCCGGTCATCATCGTGGCGGCGGCGAGGGCTGCAAAGGGAAGCGAAGATCGCAGGATATTGCGGTCGTTCATGGATCTATGCCGTCCGGGGGAAGGTCGCGTGGAAGGCCTGCCGGGCGAGCGCCTTGCCGGACGCCATTGCAGCCTTGTGGTCAACGTCCCAGTGCACGCCGCCGTAGATGCGGCTCATCCCGTTCTCCTCCGCCATCCGGCTCAGGCTGGTCCAGTGCCGGACGACCCCTCTCAGTTGCGGCCACAGCACCTCGTCTGGCGAGCGGCCGGAGAAGGCGACGTCGTCGCGCCCCATGATCAGCGTGAGCATCTCCGCAACCGCGGCACCGAAGGTGGAATGGCCCGATGTGTAGGCCGGAAACTCCGGGGTCGGAATGTAGCTTCGCCAGCCCGGTTCGCGCACCACCCGGGGGTCCGGATTTTCGAATGCGGGCGCCCGCACCCGGATCGCGCTTTCCGGGCGAAGAATGTCGTAGCGGTACTTGTTGTCCCACGCGCAGATGGAGGCATCGCACTGCGTCATGCCGAGCAGCGCAAAGGCGCGGGCAAGCTCGATGAAGGAGAGTTCCCGGTCCTGCAGGAGCTGGATGGCGATGCAGAGGAAATGCCCCGGCGGGGTGACGCCCCACGGCCCGTCCTCCCAAAACAGTGCGGCCTCTGACTGATCGGCGGTGCGGATCGTGCTGTCCGCGCCGCCGAGCTGGCGGACCGTGTCGAACGTCTCGGCGAATTCCGGACTTGCGGGATCGTGGAACTCCGAGACGCGGAACTGTGCGCCGCTCGTCATCGTCCAGGGCCGGATCATCCCGTGCCCCGGAAACAGGCCACGGTCGAAAGAAGCGAAGGCAGGGCCGGGACTCGCGCCGTAGAACGGGCCGGTGGGACGCCACCGCAGCACATCGGTGCGCCGCTCGTAGCGTCCGAGATAGTGGTTCGCCTTGCTCGGCTCGGAGCCGTCGCCAGTGCGCATGTCGAGCACCCTGAGTGCCGCCGCCTCACCCCATTCGACGCCCAGCGACTTCGCCTCGCTCCCGGGGAAGCGGGCGAGGAATGACGTTCTCTCGAAGAGGAACGGTGTCTGGAAGGCTTCCGCGGCGGCCTTCGCGAAGGCAATCCCGTATGCCACCTCGGGGTCCGCATCGCGCGGACCCGTGCCGATGCCGAACGGCTCGTCACACGTCCGGACGATGCCGTTGGCCGCCAGGTATCCGGTCGTCGTGGCGAGGCCCAGGTTGTAGGCCGCCCGCGGCGTCAGCACCCGCTGATCGCGCACTTGCTGAAGGGCCGAGTCGACCCACAGGAAGACGGTGTTCTGCTTGCCGGGTTTCAGGATCCGGCTGGTATAGGACGATCGGTGGCCGTGCGGTGCGACATGGGGACCAGCGCACCCGGTCACGGCCAGGGTGGAAACTGCGGATGCCGCGGCTGCAAGAAACTGGCGTCTGGACTGCTTCATGAATTTCCTTCGAATTCGGAATCTTGCATGCGGGCCTCCGACACGACGCGGCGCAGGTCAGCCCAATCGATCAATCGAACAGGATGGGTGAAACACCGGTCAGGCAGGCCGGGCGGCAGCCGGCTCGTCTTCGTCCCGAGGCGCGTCGCCTGTTCCGCTCACACTCGAACCGGCGTGCTCCGGTACGGGATGGACATCGGCCGGGCCCGGCCGATGGACGGGCCCGGCCGATGTCCGTGTCGAAAAAACGTCGTCAAGGGTGACGCGGTCGACTCGTGCGGCGGCGGCATCGACGAGCAAACCATCGATCATTTTGGCGAACAGGCTGAATCCGCCCCGTGGCGCCGGCCGGAGCCAGCTGAGCAACACCCGGCTCACTACCCGCACGACGGCGCTACCGTCTTCACCGCATACGCTTTCGCGGACGGCCTCATCAACGCGCCGTGACGGAGCCTGACGATTCTGCAACAGGGAGACCGATGGACCGATGGACCGATGGACCTTATTGTAACACTGGCAAACTCGGGCGAACTCAAGAAAATAGTCGCCTCACGCATCGGGATGCTTGCCATGTCCGCCTCCAGAACCTGCAACGCCGCCGGACGCACATTGCGCCGGCCGGGGGATTGCGCATCGCCCGACTCGTCGGCATTATGCCGGATTGGTGTGCCGAGTCGCGTAAATTGTTCGTGTTAAATTTGCTTTTTTTATGTCGACTCAATAAAGAACAGGCGATCTTGCCCCCATTCCGGCGGCGCGGCGCTTGCCCAGTCAACCGGACGCGAGAGCCTCCATTGCCGGAGTCCGATGGCCTGAAGCGGAAGAACGAGGCACTGCGGGTGCAGTCTCCCCACGAACGCCTGCGTGTGCGGATTCGACATTCCTGACGGGAATCCGTGCCCTTCTCCTGACACCCATCGGTGCCGGAGAGGCGGACTGGGCCGTTCGGAGGGACGGGGCCGTTCGGAGGGTTGCCCGCATCGCGGCCGCAGCCTGTACGGCGCCATCTGTCCATGCAACCCGCACCGACACGGTGATGCCCGGCGCTTCGGCGTCTGCTGCGCCAACTGTCCAGGGCGGTCGGCTACGCCTCAGGCACGCCCCGCGAACGCGCCGTCCGCTCACCAGAGTTCCATCGCGCGCAAGGCAATCCCGTGCTCCGGTCCGGCGTTGCCGTAGGCGCTCTCCGTCCGGGTGGCATTGAGGCCGATCCTGAAGCCCGGACCACCTGCACCCGCCGGGACCAGACGCCGTCATCGGGGATTGCTTCGATCCGAAAGATTCATGGTGCCCGCCTACCCTTCCCTCGCCGCTGCCTTGGCCGAGAAAACCGCTGTTTTCAGTCAACGGGCTTTCGATCCTCGGCGCCATTCGTTCCAGCGACCTGAGGACGGTCAGATCTTTGGGAGACACCGACTTGACGCCTTGCAATGAACAGCGGCAAAATCGTAGCATTCGGTCAAACCAAACGGATTGACCTTTTGCTATTTCCCTGTTATCATTTTTTTACGAAAACTGCGTTTATTCGCATGCCCACAAGACTTGCCGGGCCAACAGGGACTTGTACGCCCTGCGCCCGGCAACCTTCAAACGCTGGAGAATTCCGATGCTAAAGAAACGAACTCGTTTCACGAGTCCCATTGCACTGGCCTTGGCAACTATCATTGCCGTACCGGGCATGGCGCAAGATCGCGTCGTTCACCTGATGTCGGACGAAATTGCACCCGAAAGCCAGGCATTTTACCGGGCTGCGGCAGAAGACTTCATGGCCGCCAATCCCGGTGTAAAGATCGAACTCGATTTCCAGGGCAACATGGACGAAGCACTTGCCGTGCGGGTCGCTGCTGGTGAACCGCCAGAAATTGCTTCCATGCAGCTTGAGCGCTTGCTCACCTATGCTGACCTCGGGTTGCTTGAGCCGGCCGCATGGTGGTTCGAAAAGTACGGTGACGATGTCGTGCCATTGGCGTCAATACCTTACAAGGGCGTGCATTGGGACATCCCCTACGCCCTGACCTCGGAAATGTGGTGGTATCGGAAGGACGTCCTTGACGATGCCGGTATTGCACCACCGCAAACGTGGGCCGATTTCCTGTCGGCCGCGGAGCAACTCAACGATCCCGACAACAATTTCTACGGCATCGCGATTGCCGCCGGCCCGGGCGAGTGGACGGCCTGGCACTACGAGGTCCTCCTTTGGCAGAATGGCGGCTTTGTGTTCGATACCGAATTGAAACCGATCGTCGACAGTCCCGAGTCCATCGAAGCGCTCAACTTCTTGAAACAACTGCACCAGTACTCACCGCCCGAGAGCTCGACATGGGAATGGTGGGACAGCATTGACGCCTTCACGGCCGAACTGGTTGCGATCTCGATGTACGGTGGCCGTCTCCTGGTGCATACCGCGAGGGACAATCCTCCGCTCACGGAGCACACAAGGGTTTTGCACCAGCCCATGGGAAAAATGCGTGCCGGGCCGCTGAGCCGGAAGTCACACGCAATCATGTCGGAGGCACCGAACAAGGACGTCGGCAAGGAATTCCTGGACTTCATGATGCAGCCCGAATACTTGCTGCCGTTCCTCCGCACGGTCCCGGTTCATCTCACACCGCCGTTGGTGTCATATCGCGACAGCCCGCTTTACATGGACGACCCGTTGATCCAGTCACATCTTGAGGACATGGCAGTCGTTTACGACGCGGTATCCTACGGGCGTTCGCTGGGCTGGGAATCGCCCGATCATCCGCCGAACTACTATGCAGGTGCTTTGAATGCATCAAACATCCTTCCGCAGATGATCCAGATGGTGCTGCTGCAAGACGTACCGGCCGAAGAGGCTGCTGCCTGGGGCAAGGAGAAGATCCTTGAATTGCAGGCCGACTTCGACGCACAGAAAGCTGCCACCCAGTAGGCTCCCGATCGTTGCGCGCGGGGGTCCGGACCCCCGCGCGTACCGGCAGAATCGATCCGTTCGGGAACGGTTGTCCGCCGGGTATCATTGCCTCGTTGAGGTTGTGTTCCGTGACGAACACTCGGGTGGCAACCTTGCGCCCGGCAATGAATCCAAAATGCGTTCTCGGCCTCCGGGACATGGGTCGTGTCGCGATCGTCCCCGTCAACTCCAGATTGACGGGAACGCGGGATCGCGCCAATGTGAACGTGGTTGGACACGTGCGTAAGGAAACTCCCGGGAACGGATTGCGCTCCCGGGCACCCAGTGAAGGACCCCTGGAAGTGCCGGGGATAGCAGTGAATTCCCGATGCCAGTGCTGGTCGAAATCTGTTTCGATTGCCAAGTCGGGAGTGCCCGGGAACCGGGTGCTGACGCCGTTCCGCCTGTCTTCGCTGGTTCCTGTCTCTGGGTACGTTTTTCGGGAGTCCGCACCTGAATGTGCCCAAGTGTGCCCAAATGCCTGGACAATTGACGTCCCTTCCACGAACACAGGATCGTCAGGTTCTCACGCTCCCGGAACCGGCGCGGACCAAGCCGTGCACCGAAGAGGTTCTGCGAACCGTCGAAGCCGGAGGCCCGAGACGCACTGCCGCCCGGTACCCGTCTTCTACTCATCTATTCGTTGCGAGGCCTCAACAGCGCCGTGTTTGCGTCTCCGGGGTGATCCGTGCCCG
Organism: Paracoccaceae bacterium; assembly: GCA_028874915.1. Lineage (GTDB taxonomy): Bacteria > Pseudomonadota > Alphaproteobacteria > Rhodobacterales > Rhodobacteraceae > JAPPHA01. Next base: position 9,701 of record JAPPHA010000050.1, on the reverse strand, counting down.
GCCTCGGCGGGATTGCAACATTTGAAGCAAAACAGGAGCCAAGGGATGCGATCAAAATCGGAACCCGGCACGCCGGAATTTCCGTCCGGGGCTTGTTAGCTTGACCTACACTTCGGCGGAAACGGATCGTCTCGGCCCTCGCAGTCCACGCCTGAAATTCCGCGACGAGCGCATCTTTTACTACTTGGCGCTCGGTCCGACCACCGTCGTGATTGCGCTCGTGATCGCACTGCCGATCATCTACACAATTTCCCTCGGGTTCTTTATCCAGAACACCCTGACGCGCTCGTGGCGTTTCGTCGGTCTCGCCAACTACGGCGACCTTCTGACCGACGCCGATTTCTGGTTCGCCTTCTGGAACGGCGTCGTCTTTACGGTGGGTTCGACCGTGGTGGCCACGGTCTTCGGCCTTGCAATCGCGATCTTGCTCGACTGCAACTTCCGTGGCCGCGGTCCGCTCCGGGCGCTCGTGATCTTTCCCTACATCGTGCCGTCCATCGTCGTGGCATTCATCTGGAAGTTCATTTTCAGCGGTCGCGGCATCCTGAATGATCTCCTGAGCTTCATCGGTGCACAGGCCGTCTCCGTTCCTTGGCTTGGAGACCAGCGCTTCGCCATGATGGCGGTTATCCTGATATCGGCATGGACATGGTTTCCCTTCGCCGCAATCACCCTCCTGGCCGCAATCCAGAACGTGCCCGACAACATCTACGAGGCGGCCGCGCTCGACGGCGCCGGGCCGGTCAGACGCTTCGTCCACCTGACCCTGCCTCTGCTCGCACCGGCACTCATGGTGGTCGTGCTGATACGGGCGATCTGGGCCCTTAGAAACTACGACATGATCTGGCTTCTGACGGAAGGCGGCCCAATCGGTGCCACCGAGGTCCTGCCGATCATGGCCTACAAGGAAGCGTTCGGACTGTTTCGGATGGGTCACGCCTCGGCGGTGGCGGTCTCCTTGATGGTATTCGTGACCTTGCTCGCAGCGCTCCATTTCCGCGTCGGCGCACGGTTGCGCAAAGCCTACGACACGACATGACCCTCACGCCCGATCCAGCGAAACCGCCCGTACCGCGTCGCAACAGGCCCAAGGTATCCGTGACCAGGTCGATCACGGTTTACGGAGGTGTCCTCCTTCTCCTGGTGCTCGTCCTTTTTCCGTTCTATTGGATGGTTACCGCCTCGATAAAGAACTTCCGGGAGATCTCGATCGAACGGACGCTGGTTCCGCGGGAGATCACGTTCAAGAACTATTACGACCTTTTCGAGCAGACGAGCATCCTGTGGCACCTTTTCAACACAGCATGGATTTCCTGCTTCGTCACCGTCGTTACCGTCATTCTCGCCTCCATGAGTGCATACGTGTTGACCCGGTTTCTGACACCTGCCGCCGAATGGATCGCGCGGGTCAGCCTCTACGCCTATATGGTCCCGTCGATCGTGCTGATCATTCCGTTCTACATCGGGTTGCGGATGGCCGGCCTGGTCAATACCCATGCCGGTCTCATCCTCAGCTATCTCAGCTTCACGTTGCCGCTGGGCATCTGGATGATGCGTGCCTGCTTCCAAACGATTCCGAAAACCATGGAAGAGGCCGCCGTCGTCGATGGAGCCAACCGTTTCGAGGCATTTTTCCTGATTGCCATGCCCCAGGCTCTGCCGGGAGTCGTTTCGACCGCGATTTTCGTCTTTATCCTTTGCTGGGGCGAGTACCTGTACCCTGTTGTGTTGATCAGCAGTGACAGCCTCCGGACCATAACCATCACGCTCGATGCCCTTACGGGCGGAGGGCAGAACATAAAATTCGGCCTGCTCATGGCCGCCAGCACGGTGGCAACGGTCCCGATCCTGCTGATTTTCCTGTTCCTGCAAAGACACCTCGTACGCGGATTTGCGGCCGGGGGTTACGAATGACATCCCGACGCTGAATAGATGGAGAAAGGAAATGCGCGCATCAGACCTTGACCAATGGTTGGCCCGTGAGGCCCCACCCCACTCTCCCCAGGATGAAGTAGACGGTATCATGGCCGGTGACCCAAATGCCGAAATCACGGGCATCGCCGTGACCTGGTTGCCCAACATCGACGTCCTTGAGCGGGCCGCAGGCCGCGGGTTGAATTTCGTGCTCGCGCACGAACCCGTCTTCTACCACCATCCCTATTTCTATCCTTACGGGGACGAGCGACACACGCCTGCGAAGGATCTGCCTGACAAGATGGCGACCCCTCCGGGTCTGCGGAAACAGCGTCTGATCGAGGAAAACAACCTCGTTGTCCACCGCTTTCACGACGGCTGGGACCAGTTTCCGGAGTACGGCATGGGCTACGCATTGGCCCGTACCCTTGGATGGAGCAATGTCCAGGTGTCGCCCGACTACATCTATGCCCCTGTTGCAGCATCACTCAGGGAGACCGCGGCTCACATTTCCGCTCGGCTCGGAAAGTCCGGCATCCGTTATTGCGGTGATCCCGAGCGAACAATTCGAAAGATATCGTTGGATTGGGGCAGCCCGGGAGCCATCGACATCGTGACACGCGCTACGAAGCATGGTTGCGATGCCGCGCTGACCGGCGAAGTCGTGGAATGGCGAGACCTGGAATTCGCCCGCGACAATGGATTGGCGATGATTACCGGCGGCCATTGCGCCACGGAAACACCAGGCATGCAGGCCTGCTGCGAGTGGCTGAAGACGCGGTTGCCCGACATGCGGGTCGAATACATCGACACCGTTGATCCGGATCGCTTCGAATGAAAGTCGCAACCGCAACCAAACCGGTTTCCGAGTCGAAAATGTCGGCGGGGGCTTGAATGGGCCAGAGGTTTACCTTCTATCTGGACTGGCTCCCAAACGTTCAATTTGCTGGCATCTGTTGGGCACTTGATCGCGGGTTGTATCGCAAGGCCGGCTTGGACGTTACGTTGGTTCCTTGGGTCGAGGACGGGCAAAGCGTCGTGGAAATGGTTGTTGCGGGCGGCCTCTGCGCCGGTTCAGCCGAAGACAATCTCATCGTTGCGGCAAGAGCCTGTGGGCACGCGCAGGTTAACGCCTTGGCGGCGATGTTTCAGGAAACACCATTGGTCATTATGAGTCGTCCGGAATCCGGAATCCGGACGATCGCCGACCTGCGCGGCAAACGTGTTGCCATGCATTGCGACGGCATTCGCATACTCGAAGGGATGCTTGACTTTCACGGCATCTGCCGTGGCGATCTGGACCTAGTCGAGGTTGCCCACGATCTGGAAAACCTGCCGGCGAGACGCTTCGACGCCGTCCAGGGCTATGCCGTCGCCGAACCGCTCGAATTGGCAGCCCGGGGTTTGACTGTCTCGACATTCACTTTGCGACATCGGAAGCTACACCCTTATGCACAAGTAATTTTTGCGCCTGACGCACTGCTCGCTACGCACCGCAGACACTACAAGCGGTTCTTGCAGGCATCGTTTGCGGGCTGGCGGGCTTGCCTCGAGAACCTCGATCAGGCCGCGGCCTCGATTCGCAACGTCGGCGCGCCCATGGAGAATCAGGAACAGCAATTCGCAGCGCTCCAACTCGTGTGTCAGCTTGTTTCTGGCAGGGACACAGCTGGCGGTATTGGATGCATCGACCCGGAACGGTGGGCAGGAAATGTGCGTGCATATCGCGGTCTGGGAATCGTTCCGCCGGACACGCCCCTTTCGTGCGCGCTCGACACTTCCTTTTGGCCAAGCGGATCAACTGCAGCTGCGAAGGGTTGGAAAACCGGGTCTCCGGTTGCGGCCGAAACTCTATCACAAGAAACCAGTTAGACGAGCGAGGCACCCGTGGCGGAAGTTGTGTTCAATTCGGTCGGCAAGGATTTTGGCAGGGAAGCCGTGCTGCGCGACGTCGATTTCGAAGTCCGTGCCGGGGCGTTTGCCGCGCTGATTGGACCATCCGGTTGCGGCAAGTCAACGCTGCTGCGCATGATCGCCGGGCTGGAACACATCGACTTCGGCGAAATCTACATTGACGGCAGGGCGATGAACTACCTCGCTCCGAAAGAACGCGACGTGGCGATGGTGTTTCAGAACTATGCACTCTATCCACACATGTCGGTCGCAGAGAACATGCTGTTCTCGCTGCGGATGGCGCGTGTCACCCGTGCGGAGAGCAACGAACGAATGTGGGAAGCCGCACGTATCCTCGGCCTTGAAGACCTGCTTGACCGGTACCCACGTCATCTTTCAGGTGGCCAGCGCCAACGGGTGGCGATGGGTCGCGCGATTGTCCGCAATCCGAAAGTGTTTCTATTTGACGAACCACTTTCCAATCTGGATGCCAAGCTCCGCGTCCAGATGCGGGCAGAAATCAAGCGACTGCATCAACGGCTGGGCGCCACAATGATCTTCGTGACCCACGATCAAGTCGAGGCAATGACCATGGCCGAACAGGTCATCATTTTGCGTGAAGGCAGGGTCGAACAGGTCGGCAGTCCACTCGAACTCTATGACAAGCCGGCGAACGCTTTCGTGGCTGGCTTCATTGGTTCGCCCGCGATGAATCTGGTGCTGGGCACCTTCGAAGTGGTCAATGGTGGGCCTTGTTTCATTCCGCAGGACGGAAAACCGATCACCTTTCTACCGGGTTCGTTGCCAGGCGCCGAAAAAACAAATCCGGGGCAGCAATACCTCCTGGGTGTACGACCCGAACACATCGCAATTCCTGAAACTGATCCGGTTTCCGGCAGCAGGAAGTCACATGGGGAAATTTCAGCCAAAGTGGTCCTTGTTGAGGTTACGGGTCTCGACACCCACATCGTCGCATCCGCGGCGCACGGAGAGGTAACGATCCTGGTTCGGGGACGATTCAATACTGCTGCGGGAGAGCAGCTCCTGCTTCGCCCGGATTTTTCGCGGGCACATGTATTCGACGCGGAAACCGGAGTGCGTGTAGATTAAGCAGGGCACCACGCCTTGACGAAGTGCGACCTCGAGAGTCGACCGGGCTGCCGCCGAGACCCGACATGCCCACCCCACGTTTTCCCGCGCCCCCGGCTCGCGGATGAACCCTGCAAGGCGAATTCCTCGCCCCCCACCGGTCGACAAGCAACCTCCGGTATTTCTGACCGTCTGGCGCCGATTTCCGGAAAACCGTACCTGGGGCCGGGTCGGCGGCTGCATGTCAAGAGTCGGTTGGGTCCGATCCGATTCACACCAGGGACGGGAACTCCTGGGACATGGGTCCCATCAGGACTGATAACATCGACGCTGACGCGAGTCCGGGCCCATGCGTCGTTAGGTTAATGCCCGTCCGGACGGCGACCGCAATCGTCAATCGAACTCTCTGTCGGCTTCAAACAAGCTTCCGCACGGCATTTCCGGGCCCCGTCGCCCGGACGTGAAGGAATCCGTAACGCCGGTCATGGGCAAGCGACGGAATCTGGGATCGCGCTCGACGCACCGCATCAAGGTCGATTCTCAGGGTTTTTTGACAGGGCCGGTCTCCGCCCAGGTCCGTAACCACATCGCCCCAAGGGCCCACAACCATCGAATGACCGTAGGTAGTCCGCCCGTCATCATGCTGGCCGACCTGCGCTGCGGCGATGACCCAGGCACCGTTCTCGATGGCGCGCCCCCGAAGCAGGATCCGCCAGTGGGCGGATCCGGTCGGAACGGTAAAGGCCGAAGGAACGAAAAGAACTGTTGCTCCGTTGCGGGCGTAGTCCCTGTAAAGTTGCGGAAATCGCAGGTCGTAGCAGATCGAAAGGCCCCAGGGTCCCCAAGGTGTGTCGACCAGTACGGCCCTGTCGCCCGGATCGTAACGCCGAGACTCGCCCATCGGCTGTTTCCCCTCGAGATGGACATCGAAAAGGTGAATCTTGTCATAGGTTGCGAGGATTCCGCCCCGATCATCGATCAGCGCCGTGTGGTTGAGGAAACGTCCACGCGGGCCCAAAACCGGCGTTGACCCCGGGTGTATCCAAAGGCCATGGCGGGTCGCCTGTTCCCGGCACTCGGAAATGAACGGATCATCGCCAGCAGCGACAATTTGCGTGCGGGCATCGTCTCCGTTGGCATTCATCAGTCCGGCCACTTCCGGCAGGGCCAGCAACTGGGCACCGTCGGACTTGGCGGCCGCGGCCGCCACCCGCACCGCCTCGACATTGGGCTCGTGGCGATTGGAGGACGTCATCTGGACAATCGATACGGTCAGATCGGCTTGCATCGCGATACACGTCCGGTTCGTCGGCACGGTTGGCAGCTCGAGATCCTTGACCCCGTCACGACATGGCGAGCTGATCCATGCCAATCGAACGTATTTGCCACGCTGTGCCCGCAAACCCGGTTCCGGGTTTGCACGCGACATGACTGCGCACCAGCCTACGCACGTTCGGATCTAACGCTCTGTAATCGCGTTTTTTTCCTCCCTCAACCCACAAATGAAGCCGGGTTTCGACTTGGACTCATCTGCCTCGGCGAGTGATGGCCAGTGGATTTCATGCCGACGGTACCGTTCCCAGGTGCACGTCAGAGCTCCAGCCTGCCAATCCACGCGGGACGTTCGGGACCCAGATTCCGACGAAATGCCTGAACGGAAACCCTATGCAATGGATTCGTTCGGTGCCGTTCCACGATGTCGAAGAAAGCGCCACCCGGTGCGAACCAAATTCACGACATCCTGTGCATCATGTTCGACTGCGCCATCGCCTGAGGCCACCGCCCCGAAGCCGCCGGGAACCCGTTCACAGGCATCTTCCGATATTGTCGTCCGCGCGCGGGCGAGGGCAGCTGCTGGGCGCGGACGATCAGGCGAAACTCGGCGCGGTCCTTTGACAGCGGGTGACCCACGCCGACGGGCATTTCGGGATTGCGGGCGTCGCGCGCGAGGGCGGGTGGGAGATGAGAATCCGGTTGGCGAAGACGGTGCTCTTTGTCGACGAGGGATCGCTCGCCTCCACCATTCAGGCCCGGAATCTGTTGCAGACCGCCGATGCGCTTCGCATTCCCCGCGTGGTGCCGCAGCTGCGCGCTGGCTCGCGCTTGCCCCCACCGAGCGCGAGCGCACCAGGCCGATTGCCCCGAGCCTACCTTGCGCGATGGCATCAACGTGATCGTCCGTGAACGGCTCTCCCGCGACAGCGCGGTCCACGGACTTGCAATGCGCGCGGAACGTCTTGCGGGGTTCACGAACGCCGAGAAGGGCGACGAACTCCGCGTTGCCGGCGTCGACCGCCGAGCCGGGACAGTGACGCTTGCGGGGGAAGACGGGCGGGCGGTCGCCTGGAAGCCCGGTCGGATCGCAGCCCGCGGGCGACCGCATCCGCTGGACGCGCAACGACGCCGGGCTCGGGCTCGTCAACAGTCTGACCGCGGATGTGGCGGCGGTCCGGGACAGCCGGATCGGCTTTCGTCTGGAGGACGGGCGCATGCTGGAGATGAACGCGGGCGACCCGGAGTTCCGCCACATCGACCGCGCCTGGATCTCAACCGTGCACGCGTTCCAGGGATGCATGGTGGAAAATGTGATTGCCGCCATCGAGGCGAACCACCCCAACCTCACCAATCAGAAGGTGCTTTACGTCGAGATCGGCCGCACCCGCGACCGCGCGGAGCTCGTCACCAACGACAAAGCGGCGCTCGGTGAGGACAGGGCAAGAGCATCGGAGACGCGGACCGGGCGTGATGTTGGAGCCTCCCGGGACGGACCGCAACCGGATACGGGACGCGGGAAGGAGCCGGAGCCGAAGACCCCGGGCCGCGATCTGGGGCTGTGAGGCGTACGCGTCGAGGGGTCAGAATTACGATTTCGATATGATTATGTGACGAATAGTGCTACTTTGCTTTTGTCATGTATGCAACTTCCACGCCGCGGGCCCGGAACATAATCGCGGATCTGGCTGCCCGTGGCCGCTATCACTTTAGCTCGTCCGAATTTCGTTCGGCGCTTGGGGTCTCCAAGGCGGCGGCACGCCAGTCGCTGAGTCGTCTCGCGGCCAAGGGGGAAATAGCAAGTCCCGCGCGCGGCTTCTACGTCATCGTGCCGCCCGAGTACAGGCGACTGGGCTGCCTGCCGGCGGATCAGTTCATTCCAGCGCTGATGGAGCACCGGAAGACCCGGTACTACGTGGGGCTCCTCTCCGCTGCGCAGTACCACGGCGCGGCGCATTATCGCCCGCAGGAGTTTCAGGTGGTGGTGGAGAGGAACCGACCGCCGATCGTCTGCGGCACCGTCAGTGTCGCGTTTGTCGCGCGCCGGGATCTCGCCGGTGTGCCGGTCGAGAGCTTCAACAATCCGCGCGGCGCGGTCGTGGTATCGACGGTTGAAGCGACGGCGGTCGATCTCGTCGGTTACATGCACCGCGCTGGCGGTGTGGACCGGGTGGCGGGCGTGCTGTCCGAGCTCGCAGACGAGATGGATCCGAAGCGTCTCGTCGTGGCTTGCGAGTTCGCATCGGTCCTCTGGGCGCAACGCCTGGGCTATCTCCTCGAGAATGTCGGAGCCGGCGAAAAGGCGGCGCTTCTCAAAGCGGATGTGCGACGGCGCGCGCGGAACTTCACGAAGCTGCTGCCCGGCGCAAGCGCAGAGAATGTGCCGCGGTCGAAGGAGTGGCGGCTGTTCGTAAACGCAAGTATCGAGGCGGACGCATGATCCCGCGGGACTACATCACCGAGTGGCGTGAGCGGGCACCGTGGAACGAGGACTTCCAGGTCGAGCAGGACCTCGTCGTCAGCCGTGCGCTGGTCGAGATATTCTCCGATGCGGTGCTCGCCGGCACGCTCGCGTTCCGGGGCGGCACGGCGCTCTACAAGCTCTACCTGACGCCGCCCGCTCGCTACTCAGAGGATATCGATCTGGTGCAGGTTGCGCCCGGGCCCGCCGGTTTGGTGATGGATTCCTTGCGAAACGCGCTTGATCCCTGGCTGGGAGAAGCGCGGTGGAACAGTCGCAAGGTCGAGTGACATTCGGCTACCGGTTCCTGTCCGAGGACGCGCCGGCGATGCGGCTGCGTCTCAAGGTCGAGATCAACACCCGTGAGCATTTTGCGGTGTGCGGCTTCACGAGACGCGTCTTCTCGGTCGAGTCTCGGTGGTACTCCGGACGGGCTGATATCACGACCTTCGAGCTCGACGAGCTGCTGGCGACGAAGCTGAGAGCGCTCTATCAACGCCGCAAGGGCCGGGACCTGTTCGATCTGGCGATGGGGCTCGCCGACGAACGGAGCGATGCAAGCCGGATCGCGACGGCGTTCCGGAAGTACATGAAGCGCGGGGGTGCTGTGGTGACGCGCGCGATGTTCGAGCGAATCCTTGCGGGCAAGGTGGGCGATTCGCAGTTCAATGCCGACATGAGCGCGCTGCTCAGGCCGGGTTTCGAGTGGCGGCCGGAGGAAGCGGCGCGAACGGTGTCCGACCGGCTTATCCCGCTCCTTCCGGGCGAGCCGTGGAAGGAGGAGAGACTGGCATGAGCGTGGGGAGTGCCGAAGCGTCCAGATCTTCGCATCGCATGTGGTCGGTTGAGAGTCGGTGATCGGGTGATTTCGGATGATTTCGAGGCCGGAGCCTGGGTCGAGCGGCTCGCGGTAGCGCTACACAGAAGGTGCGTCAAGGTTGCCCCGGCGTGAAGCCGGGGGAGAACGACCACGACCGTTTGATCGGTTTCGTGTTCCATGAGCTTCATCATTGCCCGCCAATCAGGAACCTTGCTCGGCCTGATGGGTCAGAATCGATTCGTTCAGTTCGAC
>JAPPHA010000105.1 GCA_028874915.1 Paracoccaceae bacterium | reverse complement strand
CCCCCCCCCCCCCCCCCCCCCCCCCCCCCCCCCCCCCCCCCCCCCCGCCGGCGGGCGGCCCCCCCCCCCCCCCCCCCCCCCCCCCCCCCCCCGCTGGCAGACGCTCTCCTGGCGCTGGACGACGCCGCATGCGACTATACGACACGTCGTGGAAAGTTCCGGGCCGTGTCCGGCATCACGCTCGCGCTTGAGGAAGGCGGCAGCCTGGCCGTGATCGGCGAGAGTGGGAGCGGCAAATCGACGATCGGCAAGCTCATGCTGGGCGTCGAGCCGACGAGTGCCGGCGAGGCCACCTTTTGCAGCAGGCCAGTGCCGATCCTCGGTACTGCCGATCATGTTGCGTTCGCACGTTCCGTGCAGTTGGTGCCACAGAATCCCTACCTGTCCCTTGATCCCAGGGCCACCATCGGCAGTCAAATCGAGGAACCGCTTGAGATTCACAGGATCGGCACCAGGCAGGAGCGGCGCGCCCGGCAGTTCGAACTTCTCGAGGCCGTCGGGCTGGCCACGGCCCTCGCGACACGCTACCCGCATGAAATCAGCGGCGGTCAGTGCCAGCGGGCAGTTATCGCGCGCGCATTGGCCCTCCGGCCAAAGGTGCTGATCTGTGACGAGGCCACCGCGTCGCTCGATGTGTCGGTTCAGGCACGGATCATCGAGCTCCTGCGCGAACTGCACGCCAGCCACAACCTCTCAATCGTCTTCATCACGCACGACCTGAGGCTTGCGCGCTCGCTTTGCAACAAAGTGGCCGTCATGCGCTCGGGTCAGCTCGTCGAAGTCGGAGAGACAACCGCCATGTTCGAGGGTCCGGAACACCCCTATACCAGGCAACTGCTGGCATCCATGCCGGACGTCGAAGCAGGGGATGCCCGTCCCAGGGAGACCCTGCAATGACCGGCTTCGTGATACGCAAACTGTTACGCACGCTTTTCACGCTGTTTCTCGTGGTGACGTTCGTTTTCTTCGTCCTACGGCTTACAGGCGACCCGGTCTCTGCCATGATGCCGGATGACACCGACCCGGCTATCCTCGACGAGCTCCGCAAGCAGTGGGGACTCGATCGGCCGCTCGGTGTCCAGTATGTCGAGTACTGGATCAACCTGTTTCAGGGTGACTTCGGAAATGCCTACCGTGACGGCAGGCCGGCGCTCGAGATCGTTTCCGAGCGCCTACCCGCAACCTTGAAACTCACGCTCACGGCGTTCGCATTCATCGTGGTTGTTGGATTTCCGTTGGGGATCCTTGCGGCCGTCAACCGCGGCACGGCGATCGACCGCGGCATCATGACGATCTCGGTCACCGGGTTCAGCCTGCCGAACTTCTTTCTCGGCATTCTTCTGATATTCCTGCTCTCGGTGACGTTCAGGTTGCTGCCGGCATTCGGCAGCGACCACTGGTACAACCTCATCATGCCAGTGATCACGCTCGGAACCGCCGGCGCCGCCGTCATTGCACGATTCGTGCGTTCCTCCATGCTCGAAGTCTTGAACGCACCCTACATCAGGGCTTGCCGCGCACGTGGCATGACCGAGCGCGAAATCATCTGGACAGTGGCGCTGCCCAATGCCGCGATCCCCACTATCACGATCATGGGATTCATGGTCGGTGCCCTTATCGGCGGCTCGATTGTCACTGAAACCGTCTTTGCCTGGCCCGGAATCGGGCGACTGCTCATCGATGCCGTGACATCGCGAGAACTGGCAGTGGTGCAAACAGTGGTCATGATGACGGCCGCCTCAATGGTGTTTGCGAATCTTGCCGTTGATCTCCTGTACCTGGTCATCGACCCGCGCCGGCGATTCGCCAGCGGAGCGGGAGAATAGGGATGGCATTCGCGGACGAATCGTTGGCATTTGAACGGCGTTCCGGATTTCGGGCTGCCCTCGCAGGCATTGCCGTATCCCCAATCATCGTCAAGTTGGCCATGCTGTGGTTGATCGCGGTCCTGTTCATTGCCGTGACGGCACGCTGGATCATGCCCTACGACTACCAGGCGACTGACCTTCTTTCCCGGCTGCTGCCCCCGGGTTCAACCGGGTTTTCCGGCAACTTCCATCTCTTGGGGACCGACCATCTCGGTCGCGACCTGCTCAGCAGGCTGTTCTCCTCCATCCAGCTCACCATGTTGGTGGCGGTTTTCGGGACATTCTTTGGTGCAATCGTCGGGAGTTGCATCGGGTTTGTCGCCGCTCGATTTCGTGGATGGGTGGACGACATCATAATGGTCCTGGTTGATTTCCAGGCTTCCATGCCATTCGTCATCATCGCCCTTTCGGTGATCGCGGTCATGGGCACCGGCAACATGCTCCTCTTCGTCCTGCTGGTCGGATTCCAGGGGTGGGAGCGCTACGCGAGGATCAGCCGCGGCATGACATTGTCGGCCGTCAATCACGGCTATGCGGCAGCGGTCCGGCTCCTTGGTGCCGGAACGCTGCGGGTTTATCTCCGGCACATCCTGCCAAACATTCTGGCCGCACTCGTCGTGCAGGTTTCCATCAACTTCCCGGAAACCGTCATTCTGGAAACTTCCATGAGCTTCCTCGGTGTCGGCATCCAGCCTCCCAATACCTCTCTTGGCAACATGCTGAGTTACGGACGGGACTACCTCCTGAACGCGTGGTGGATTGCCGGTGTTCCCGGATGCGCAATATTCTTCACGACGCTTTCCATGAGCATCGTCGGTGACTGGTTGCGCGACGTGCTGGATCCGACGACGACCAGCAATACCTGACGTGCTGTTGGCGGTCTTGAAAAGCGCGGCTGGTTAAGTCGTTCCGAGTACCCGCGCTTCTCAACAAACATCATTACATGCCAGGACCCGGTTCACACACTGCGAGACGCGGACGCCAGGGTCCGGGTTAGCCGTGCGGCCCACACGAAATGGGAGGATTCGCTCCGGCACACTCGCCCCTCGGACAGGCCCCATATTTTCCTGACGGGCGAATGCAAATGGCGTTCGTACGATGTCGGTTTCGATCGGAAGGCGGCTCAAGGTATTCCGGTTCCAGATCGGCAGTGTCGAAAGACCCTGTATCGAGCTGCCCTCAACGCAATTCGGGTTGAGCAGGGTCGGCAGCTCATGCAAGGCGAGCCAGATCGCATACATGTCGTCAAACTTGGCGTTCGTCTCCGGTGAGCGGAAATCGTTGAGCGCGTACGCTTTGGCCTTGTCGTAATCAATGACGACTTCGTCGAGATCGAATGCGTCCATTGCAGGCTTTCGGTGAAAGCGGCCTGCACGAATGATGTGAGAATGATCTTCGGCCGCGGTTTCGGCCGTCACACCAATGAATTGTCTTCGGGTCCGAAGCAGTTCGGCATCACCAAGAGCGGTGCTCTACGGGTAACGCCCGTCACGAATTCATCCGGCCATCCAGTCGCTCAAGCGTTTGGCGCAGGGCGGGCAGTGGAACCACCTCTCCGTCACGCCGGGACTGTCGTTCCGAACCTCCGTAGACGACTGACTTGGCGGCGATATCCGGCAACTCGTTCGCCACCCGGTTGAGCGAACCGAACCAGTCCGAGGCAACCGTCGCGCCGGACCTGATTTCGATGGCGGCTTTGCCGTTGTCGTTTTCATAGAGCAGGTCGCACTCCAGTCCCCGACTGTCCCGGAAAAAAGAGAGATTGGATCTACGGCCCCGATTGAAACGGTGCTTAAGAACCTCAACCACTACGGCATTCTCAAACAGGGACCCGCGAAGCGGGTGGGTGCCGATCTGTCCGGCATGTTCGATCCCGATGAGGTAACTCGCCAGCCCGACATCGTAGAAATAGAGCTTTGGCGTCTTGACCAGACGCTTTCGGATATTGGCGTGAAACGGCGGCAACCTGAATACGACATAGCTCGCTTCCAAGACCGTCAGCCAATGGCTTGCCGTGGTGTGGGAGACGCCGGCATCCGCACCCAGGGACGAGAGATTGGCCAGCTGACCCACACGCCCGGCGCACAGGCGGACAAACCGCCGAAAGTTTGCGAGATTGCGGATCTCGCCGATCCTGCGCACATCGCGCTCGACATAGGTCTCGAAATAGTCGCCGAGTGCCTGACGGGGTTCGAGTCTCCGGTCGTGAATTCGGGGATAGAAGCCCGAATACAGGATGTCGTCGATGCTGTCGCTTGCGCCCGCACTCTGACATTCGACAAGCGAGAATGGCAACAGGCGAAGCAAGGCCGTGCGTCCGGCAAGCGACTGGCTTATGGCATCGGAGAGGTGAAACTCCTCGCTCCCTGTCAGAACGAACAGGCTGTTCCACCCCGTCTCATCGGCAATGACTTGCAGGTAGGACAGGATGTCGGGGACGCGCTGGATTTCATCCAGAATGGCCCCTTCACTGAAACGCGCAAGAAACCCCCTCGGGTCGGCTTCGGCGAATTCCCGAAAATCGGGTGCCTCCAAATTGACATAGTCGAGATGCGGGAAGGCTGCGCGGCAGAGCGTAGTCTTCCCGGACTGTCGTGGCCCAGTCACAGTGACGAATGGGTACTGCCCAAACAATTCGATCAGGCAGGGTGCAATTTCGCGCTCAATCATGGTAAATTGTAATTTGGTCTGCGCAAATTGCAATTTCAACTTGCAAATTGTAAATCAACAAAACGTTGTCGGAGGTGACTCTTTCACCGATGCGGTGGTTCGATACCCACCCGAGTTTGAAAACAGATCAACTGCCTCCGTGACTGCCGGTATGCCGTTCGTGCAATTGGACCCACTCGGCAGCGCGCCGGGCTTGCCGGAGGGCCTTTCAGTCACACATCATGCGAACCGACTGTGCCGAACCAATTCAACCATTCATTTGGCACGACGCGGGCGCAGAAGACGCCGTCGGGACGGCCTGCGCAATTCCCGCTGCGGCCAAGGGGATGCCGATAGATTCGCGTTCGGAAGAGCGATGCCTCAGTCGCAGGTACGGCGCTCCTGTCGTTTCCGCAACCTCCATAGCCATCAGCGAGGGATGGCAATTCCGCTCTCGGGCCCTGGCGGGATTCGGCATTCGGGCAACGGGCCACGTCCAGGATTCCGGATAGCTGGAAGTGAAGTACGGTGGTTTGGTGAACTCAAGACAGGCTCCGTGACGCCGCGCATTCCTCTCGGGAACAAGCACCTGGAATAGTTCTACAAGCAATTGAAGCGTCCGAATGGGCGAACAACCCCTGTTCGGGACCAACTGGGGCATTTGACAATTTGTCCCTCTGGACCATCCCGCGGGGTGCCTACAATTCCGGTCGTTAACCCAGGGACCGAACGGAAGGAATGTCCGCCCATACGCATTCGTCATGCAGAAGCCTGTTGGCGAGAACAATCACTTTCCGCTCCGCCGATTCAGGGGTCCTCGACGCGATGCCATCGGAACTCCAGCTGCAGGGCAACGAGTCCTGGAACTTCTACGGCAGATTTCGGGATCGGCGGGAAGGCCCGTCTGAGCATGAACGGGTCTTGAAGGGAGATCCATCGGCAGCAGGCCTTCCTCACTGCTGACACCACGCTGTCATGAACCCTCCTCGTTACCCGTCTCCCACTAACTGGATTCGGAGATCGTCTTGGCCTACGAAACCGGAAAGCGGGCCGCACTCGATCGCATCCTCTTTGCTCTCTCGGGCGTCGCGTTGAGCATGGCCGGGGTTTTTACCAAGGACGCCGAGCCGCACGTTTCAACCGTGCTGCTCTGGCGCAGGCCTCCGGCTGGAGGCATGATGTCGGTTCGGAAGGCGTCGTCGAGTGCTGGAGACGCAAGAACGCGTTCAGAATTGTAGGCTTGGCCACGGGATCTTCCACAACAATTGAGACTCCAACTGCCTTCCGGAAGGGTTCCAGACGGGCTTACTAAACAAAGCGTTGTCACACAAATGGGGGACCATGGACCAGGTACAGAAAGTCAAAGGGAAGGTGTTCAGGGACCTGCATTCGGTGGCAGGGATATTCGTTATGCCGAACGCGTGGAACGTCGGCAGTGCCTGCATGCTCGAAGAAGCCGGCTTCCCGGCTGTGGGCACAACCAGCGCCGGTATCGCGTTCTGCATGGGGCTCCCCGACTATGAGGGAGTGCTTACGCGGGAAGCGGCGTTGGACGAGGCTCGTCGGATCGCGGGTGCGGTGCGGTTACCTGTCAGCGTGGACGCCGAAAACGGCTATGGACACTCGCCCGAGGAGGTCGCCGAGACCATCCGTCTGGTGGCCGAAACCGGCGCGGTCGGCGCGAGCATCGAAGACTTTGCTGCCGCCTATGGCACTGGCGAACTCTACGATCGGTTGCTGGCAGTGGAGAGGATCGAGGCGGCGGCGGCGATGGCCGCTTCCCTGCCGTTTCCCTTTACCCTGACCGCAAGGGCCGAAAGCTATATTGTCGGGCACCCGAACCCGTTCGCAGAGTCGGTGGCAAGAGCCACGTCCTATCGGGAGGCGGGCGCGGACTGCCTCTATGTGCCCGGGATTTCTGACGCAGTGACGATCGGTCGATTGGTGAAGGAAGTCAACGCGCCGGTCAATGTTGTCATGGGTCTTACCGGCAACTCGATGAGTGTCAGGCAGCTTGAGGACTTGGGGGTAAAGCGGGTGAGTATTGGCGGGTCGCTCGCCCGCGCCACATTCGGACTCATTCGTCAGGCGTCTGCGGAGATCCGCGACCACGGGACCTTCGGCTATGCGGAGGCGCAGGTGCCGGATTCCGAGCTCTGCGAGTTCTTTGCTGGCCGGCAGAACTAAACCGCACCGCGACCGATTTGCGAGCGATGTGTGGCGTCTCTCGGGACAGCTGTCCTCATCAGGTTTACGAAATCTGGACTGCCATCAGAACAGACGACAATCGTTGCCCCCCACAAGAATGAACCCGAACGACGTACGGTGCAGGCAGGAGACGTGGGCAACTTTCGCGATCCGTCACTCGCGCGAACACATGCGAACTTATTGATTGATTGGTATTCATGCGTTGATTTTCCGTGCCAACCTACGCATCAAGCGCCGGCAGGCTCCCACTCTCCGTCATCTTCACAGATTGGCTGTCAATCACTGCCGCGGTCGGCCCCACAGAGCGGCCTGCCCGATCCCGCGCCATGGCTCGCAGCCCATCCAGCATACGGCGGGATCGGAAGCCACTGGTAACCGGACGCCAGCATGAACTGGATGGCTTCGAACACACGACGACGATCCTTCTTGCGGGGCCGGCCCATGCGGCCCTGTTCCGGGATCATCGGGGCGATGAGCGTTCATTCCTCGTCGCTGACATCGTTTTGCCGATGATCGTCTGATCGCCTGAATTTTGCTTGGGCGGCCTTGGTCGAAGGCATGGTATTCTCCCTTTCGGTCGTAACAGCCGAAGGGATACCGTGTCTCGAGGCCGCCCGCGACCTTGGGAACAAGCTCCAAGGTTGAAGCGCGCGGCCGAATGGGGCGCCGTTCTCGTGAAATCCCCGGCCTTTCGGCCGGGGAGGCAACGGCAGTTCGGCTGGTTGGCCCGGCCGCCTGGGAATCAGAGATTCAGATCTGCCGACAACTTTTCGACGATCGCGGCGTGCAGGGCGGCGCGGTCGGCGCCGAATGGATCGGTGCAGACCGGATCATCCCCTTCTTCGTTCAGGATCGCCTCCGCATTCGGTTTGCAGAGCGGCAGGGCCGAGAAATGACCGGCCGGCGAGAAGCGCAGGATGTCAGCATCTGGCAACAACGCCGCAAAACCGCTGGCGTCAAAATCGGTCGCGATCAGCCGGTCATCACCTTGCCCCAGGCCGACAAGCGTCACGCAACGGATCAGGTCGGAGGCATGGGCTGCCTCCAGCCCCCAGGTCAGGCCTGGATCGATGGCCGCAACATGGGTGATCCTCTCGTCCCTATAGGACGCGTCCCATGCCTTTGCCGAAAGTTCCAGAAGCTCGACATCCGCTCGGGCGATATCCTGACAAACGGACGTCGCCTGGTTCGCCTCGCAATAGGCGGCAAAGCCCGCAAGATGACCGCGCAGACCACCCATGGAAAGCGCTGTCCAGCCGCCATAGGAAAAGCCGGCCGCCATGATGCGGTCCGGGTCCACATGCGGTCCAATCTCTGGATCAGCAAGGACCTTGTCGAGCGCCAGTGTCAGATCCTGAACCCGCGTCCAGTGGTCGATACCGGCTTTAAGGTCGAAATCTCCCCAGGTGGAATTGGGATGGTTGACAGCGACCACGATAGCGCCGCGTTCGGCAATGCCGGCGGCCAGCCATGCAAGTGAGCGGACATGGCCACCGAGACCGTGGCTCAGAAGCACCAGCGGGTGTTCGCCATCGGCCATCGGGGCGTTTTCGGAGACGGTCACGCCGTAGAACACCGCGTTTTCAGCGATAACCGTTTCGCGGCCCGATGCGCGAGGCGGATACCAGATTGCTCCCTGCAGGGACCGCCCGTGATGGGGCGCGGGCATCGAGAGCCTGCTGTAGCCGGCCGGATCCGCTACCACTGCGAGGGGGGCAGCAAGCGAGAGTACAACAAGTAAAAACAGAGTTCGCATTGAGAATTCTCCTGATTGGGTTGCGACGTAATCTCAATGCTGCGATTCCTGCAGCTTGGCGTCCTCGAACCGGAATCAGGACGCCAGGAACCGGTTTTGGGACTTCTGAGACGTCGATGCCAAGCTTTCCAGTTCCACTCATTGTCGCGGTCGTGCTGGGATTCATGTTCTTGCACATGTGGCTCTCGGAGCGCAGACATGTTCCTCTCGCCGGTCTTCTCGGTCTTTGTGCCGCACAGGCGCTGATCATTTCGCTCAACCAGCATTACGGGCTCCGCGGAATGTCGACCGTTCAGCCGCTGACAGCCACGCTGATTCCACCTGCCGCATGGCTCGCCTTCCAGATGACGGCCGACCGGCATCCGGAAAGGCGCGACCTCGTTCATCTCCTGGGCCCCGTTGCAGCGTTGGCGGCGCTCTCGCTGTTTCCACCAACCCTGGACGTGCTCATACCCGCACAATTCGCCGGTTATGGGCTCGCCGTACTGGGGTTCAGCTGGCGCAGCACCGGCCTGGCTCACTCCATCATCGAGGCCGGGGAATGGCCTCGGCGTATTTGGCAGATCATCGGTGTTGCGCTGATCGTCTCTGCCATGAGCGACGTGTTGATCGTGTTCGCGATGGTGGCCGGCGTTCCGGAGCTGACACCATGGATTGTCACAATCTTCATGACCGGAAACCTTTTGGTCGTCGGGTTCCTCTGCCTGTCGGGTGCGCGCGTAACGGACAGTCCGAAGTCTGTCACACGGGTCGAAGAACTCTCCGGTGACGACGAGATGCTGATGCAGAGGCTTGAGGCATTGATGAGAGAGGGTCGCCCGTATCTGGATCCCGATTTGACCTTGGCGAGACTCGCACGCAAGCTGCGCCTTCCGGCCAAACAGGTGTCTGCCGCCGTCAATCGCGCGACGGGCGAAAACATCTCTCGCTACATCAATGCGGCCCGAATCGAGGCGGCGAAGTCGGCCTTGCTGGAGGGTGAAACGGTCACGCAAGCGATGTTCTCTTGCGGGTTTCAGACGAAATCCAACTTCAATCGTGAATTCCTGCGCATCGTGGGATCGAGCCCGACCACCTGGCTGCGCGACGGCGATCACAAATGACACAAACGCCTTGGTGCGCGTCGCTCAGTTGACCGTTTGCCCGGCCCTGAACAAGCCAGGCATGAAGGGATGCAGCACACAGACGATAGATCGCCAATTGGCGACGAAAAAGGCGCGATACGGTCAGAAGGCGCAGGTCGATCAGATCCGAGAGCGCCACTGAGGCCTGCACGACCAACCCTGTGCCGAACGGATTTCGCGATGCCTCGTTCAAATCAAGTCAACCCGGGCCGGTTTGGCAAACAGGCGCAATTCGCATCACCGGTCCTTGCGGCCGCGAGGTCGTGAATGGCCGTGCCTGGGACCGCGCACCGGCTACAATGCGGTGCGGGCAGGCGATGCCCGCACTTCAGGTGAAGGCCCTTCGCGCGTCGCTCCGCGACGCGATGGCGATAACGCTCCCGTTCGCAGGCACGTCTCGCGGCGTTGTCCAGCTCGCGCACGGGACATTCTCAATGCCGGAGTGGACACGGCTGCGCTCTTGTGCGAGTGACACCGAAGTCAATCCAATGCCGTTTCCGTAGCCAAACAGATTAACTGGTCACGCGTTACGAAGTGCGTCGTTTGAGCACCAGCAGACAATCTTGGGATACATTTCATGCCTGTCACCCGTGGAACTTTCGACGTTACCATCGAGTCCGAGCCTGTATTTTCGGATGAAAGCGGCATCAAACTAACCCGCAACATAGTTCGCAAGGAATTTTCGGGTGGCATGAATGGTAGTTCCGAGGCCCAGATGGTCGCGGCTCACACTGCCACTCCGGGTTCGGCTGGATACGTTGCCATCGAGCACTTCACGGGCTCGGTTGACGATAGGTCGGGTTCATTGGTTCTTCAGCACCACGGTTTGATGGACAAGGGAGAGGCCACATTGACGGTGACGATCATTCCGGACTCCGGCACCGGTGAACTGGCCGGGATCTCCGGCAGTATTGAAATCGACCAAGACAACGGAAAGCACTCTTACGTCCTTGAATACGAGAGATGACGACAGGGCGCTATCTCGTGATGCCACGAGGCATCAACGTCGGGACCCGGAACAGGGTGCCGATGGCAGAATTAAGGTCAAAGTTGGCCAAAGTGGGCTTTGCTGACGTGGCGACGGTCCAGCAAAGCGGAAACGTGATTGTTTCCACACCATTGGATCGTCCCGAAGAGGTTGCCGACGCCATGCAGCGATTGCTCTGTGACGAGTTCGACGTCGATGTTCCCTGCATCGTCCGAACTGCAAACCAAATCCGGCGAGTCCTCCAACGCAACCCTTTGCAGGAGTTCGTCACCGACCCTTCACGCTACCTGGTGAATTTCCTCTCAAAGGCACCTGATTCCGAGGTGGCCAGTGCACTGAGTGAAAAGGACCATGGCCCGGAGGCCATGGCCATCCAGGGATCCGAAGTCTACATCTGGACTCCGGATGGCGTCAAAGCGAAGACCCTCTCGTTTTCGTACCTGGAAAAGTTGTTCGGCGTCGTTGTCACTGCCCGCAATTGGAACACCTTGGAAAAGGTTGCTGCCAAGATCTGATCGCTTGCGGTTCGACCTGAGGCTATGTCGCTTGGACGAACTCAATCGGACATGTTCTCGATCAGGACATGCCTGTTCAGCAGTAGCAATTCGATCATTGGCATCAGGGAGTTCCTTTGGTTTTCAAAATCCGCATGATGACTTTCAGAACGCGTCAGGCGGATCGAACAGGACGATGTTGTAGTCCTTCTTCCCGAACGCGCTCTTGTATGCGATGCCATCGTAACCCTCGTTCTTGAAGAGCGACGCATTCAAGTGCGTTGGAACGTAATCCGCTGCGTTATCGCCGGTGGTTGCGGGCTTCGAGAATGCGCGATTGATCCGCATCCAGACCTCCGCTTCCGGTTTCCGGGCAGCGGGCATGCGGAAATTCAGCATGGGGCTGCTGCGGTGACAAACCGAAAAATCGACGATCTTCAAATCGCGAGTGATCTTCAAATCGCGAGTGATCTTGAAATGAACGCAGGAGACGAGTGAGACGAGCCATGGCCCAACCAAAAGCTGAACCGACTTCGCGCGATGCCTCGTTCGAATCGGCCCGGGCCGGGTTGGCGAACTGGCGCATTTCGCATCGCCGGTTGTTGCGGCTGCGTGGTCGTGAGTGACCATGCTTGAGAGGGGCGCCAATCGAGGTGGAATGGCACCTTACTGCAACCGGCCCGCCGGCCATGCTCGCGGATGTTCTCCGCAACGGCTAGTGCCCACCTGGCCGGCTGTCCGCAAGCCTTACGTTGAAAGACAGCAGACGATCGAACAAACCGGTCTTGCGCCAGCGCCGGACGTCGAACATCTCCTGCATCTCTCTCCATTCCATCACTCCGAACCAGCACAGCGGTACCAGAACGCGCGACACGAACAGCATCGCAGGCCGCCCTCGGTACCCGTGCGGGACCGTGTCCTCGGGATCGGTGCAAAGCACGGCGAGCGTGTCGGCGCTCTGCCAATCGTTGGCCATACCGGCGAGCGCCCAGAGCACGACCGCGATGTCGTTCTGCGGCCACCGACCCGGTACCCGCCGGGCAAGCCAGCCTACAAAAAGCGAGACGTCCATGTGCCAGAAGAACACCTGGAACATCAGTGCCTGAAGCGCGCCCCGGTTCCCCTCGTCCAGAATCCTGCTACCCCGTGCCGTCAGCTCAAACGAGCGGGCGCCGCGATCGATCAGTCCCGCCTCCTGCACCATCCGCCGCAGCAGGTGCAGTTCCCACAGGTCCCGCTCCCGGTACTTCGTTCCGTCGCGAAACTGTTCTGTCGCTTCCATGTCCGGCCAGGTCATCGCCGCCCGCATCCTCGCCACGCTCGCAAGCGAAAGTGTACCGTTCGACGTGATCCGCAGACTTTCGCCCCTCTCGGCAATCGCGCGCAGCAGAACCATCGCGTTGCCGACGAAGGCCGACCCGGCCAGCTCCGCCTCCTCAAGTTCCGACGAAATGCGCAGCGCTTGGCTGTCAGGCGGAATTCCAGTCCTTAGCGCCCGAAGGCTCCCGGCATCGAGCAGTGGCCACACCGACTCCACGCCACCCGGCCAGTCCGACAATTCCCGCTTCAACATCGCCGCCTCCGCCCACATCGCGCGATCGACTCAGACCACGAGCGCCTCGTCGCTCACGTAGTGCAGCCGGGTGAGGCAAGGGCGCCCCATGCTCTCGTCGAAATGACTGCCCACCGCTTCCCGGTCGTCGCCCCGGAGTTCGTCGAGCGTGTCGCCCTCGGTGTGGATGCCGAAGCCGAGCGCGCTCGTCGAATACCTGCTGTCAAGCTCGTCCTCGCCGACCTCGAAGATGACTTCCGTCCTGGACATCTCTCGATCCTTTCGGCTTCGCCCACGCTCGGCGGATTCCACGGCGACCGGCGCACGGTCCAACCTACTCCACGCCTCGGTGCGCGTCGAACCGATTTCTGGCCCGCCGGTGATGCTGAGTTGTTGAGGGAAATCCTTTGGAGCGCGGTTCGCCTGCCGGTGGGTGTTGACATTGTTTGGGTCCTTCAAATCCGTCGAATAGCCATCACAAAGGTCAACACAGAAATGACAACGGAAGGCATTTCCCTAGCGGGCATGACCCCGGATGACGACCCGATGGCCTGCGATAACCTATTGACCAGACACGATATGTCGATCCATGGGCTGTCGGCTGCGGCCATGTTCAGTCTTTGCAACCAAGATATTGTCGACTTACGCGACTCAATCGACTGATTGCGCGCCTTCTCCAACTCCTGCCGCCCCTTTCATTCCTGGTCTTTGGTCTCGATGGGAGGCTGGCGGTGGCACCGCATATGATGGCCGCGAGGGGAATCGACAAATCCGACTATGGGCTAATTCAATACGCCGCGGCAGGATGCGGCGAATTTATTGTTGCGTTCTTGGCCGAGGAACCCGTCAACCTGGACGCGCAGCTTGGTGAGTTTTCGGCCGTACATTCTCCCTGGCCGATGGCAAGGCTGGTGCCGGTCCGACGGCGAGAACAGGAGTTTGAATGCAACTGGAAGCTCTTCCTGGATACCTTCAACGAATACTGCCACCTGGCATTCGATCATCCCAACTCGATCGACAGCATCTACCGAGCACCTGAAGCCGTCGATCGGACAAAAGGCACCTTCGCAACGCAGTTCGGCAAACCGAAGGCACGAGCGGTCTTATTGGAGAGCGATCAGGATCAGGCGTTGCCGGACATGCCATGCCGGAAAAACGTTGCGAAACAAGGCGCATGCTGCACCTGGGCCTTCCCAAACATGACACTTGCCGCCAACCGCGACGAATTCTGGTGCCATGAGGCACATCCAATGGGTGCACAACGCTGCAATATCGCGCAAACCGCCTGCTTCCAATCTGAAGCGGTTGCGTTGGCGGACTTCGAAGATCGGTCATGCGCATATCTCGACCACATCGTTGGTCGATTTCAAGACGGGGACCAACGCAGAGTGGAACGGCACCCGTCTTGGCTTGCAAGGGCATGCGCTCCAATCGATTGTACGTGACACTGCCCCTGCTCTGGCGAACAGACCGATTTCGGTGTCGCTCCGAATCACCGGGGTTCCCGGTCTTGGCCTTGTCGGCCAATTCGACACGATCTGTCTGAACCGAAACGGGCAATCTCCTTGAAGACCGAATGGCAAGTCATTCGCACCATGACTTCGCTGGCAATGTCTCCGATTCTCTTGAAACATCGATGCCGCGGGCGAACCCGAAGGGCATCGCCATACGTCGGCCTGAACAGATCGCCAGCTGTTTGGTGAGGTGACTCATCCGGGCGTCCGCGACGGCCGAAGTTCCGTCGGTTGCCCGTTCCCGGACGCGTTGGCTGAGCCGTCGCGTCATGTCGTCAGACCCATGTCTATGTCGATCGCTACCGACCCGCCCATCTGCGGCTGACATTCATCGCAACGCCTATGGATAGGTCGTTGTCGAGGCATCGTACGTGCCCGAATCGTGAGAACAGAACGGCCCGGCAGAAACGGGGGCTTTACATTCCCGCCCGGAATTCGGTAACGGACTGAAGTGCGCTACATTCAACGCTGTCTGGGCCGAGTATTCAGGAATCAGACCGGATTCGTCGAGCGGTGGTCGCGGGGCTGCTCCCGGACCCGAAAGTTGCGAGCGGGAGTACGATCAGGGTGGCTGAAGAGAGTTGCCCGGGGCATATGCGGGAGGAACGCGACCGCCGGAGGTCAGTTTGCCCGGTGGAGATGACGCGTCGGCCCGCCCCGGTGCACGCGTGAGTGTCGTGCCGGATGAACCGAACTCGGAAGATGTGCATCCGGAATCCAAGTGGCTGGTTCCGAGACCTGTTACGGTCATGTCGATGATCGTCGTTGGTGAAACGGGCAGGCGATGATAACCGACGACAAGATCGGTGTGGTGATTGTCGGGCATGGCACACTCGCTCGCGCCTATCTGGAAGCGATCGAACATGTGGTTGGCAAACAGTCCGGTGTGAGGGCTGTCACCATTTCCGCCGATTGCGACAGGACGGCGAAACAGCTTGAAATCTGCGAGGCTGCGGATGCCGTGGACTGCGGCCACGGCGTCGTCCTTGTGATCGATCTCTTCGGCAGTTCGCCGTGCAATCTGTCGATGCCCGCATGCAACTGTTCGGCTCGAAAGATCGTGTGCGGAGCCAATGTTCCCATGCTTCTGAAACTGGTGAAGAGTCGGCACCTCCCCCTTGATGATGCGGTTGCCGCTTGTGCGGATGCAGGGCGCAAGTACATCAACGTTTGCGAAGGCAGCGGACCAACCCTCCGGCGGCGAACGAACGGCGCCGAAGACTCCGATGAAGTGCACGCTGACCATCCGCAATGAGAAGGGCCTTCATGCCCGGGCTTCGGCGCGCTTCGTAGAAACTGTCGAATCGTATAATGCCGAGGCGACCGTATCCCGGGACGGAATGAGCGTTCCCGGGGATTCGATCATGGGCCTCCTGATGCTGACTGCGGCAATGGGCTCCGACATCGAGGTGGAAACGTCGGGCGAAGATGCGGAAGCCTTGGCCGAAGCCTTGCAGCGGCTTGTCGAAAACGGGTTCAACGAGGAAACTTGAACTCCGCCGATACCCAACAAGTTTGCTGCCGATGTCTACACCTATGCGATCGACGGGCTTCGAATTGGCAAGCTGCCCCATTTGTTCAGTTCGGTCATAAGACGCCGATTTCAATGAACAAATCTGGGGAAACGGTTTCGTGACCGCTGGACCGATTCGAGACTGTCGAAAGCACGCTGCCGGCCGAATCTTCCTAATCCCGTTGCATCCGGCGGTGATTGTGGCAATGAAAGCCACGGTGCCAGACTCGAGGCAACCCGGCAGGTGTCGACATCGCAGCGCTGCGCCTGCGAGAAGACGGACTAGACATGGCCGGGGATCGGAGGGCGGTGGAATCGGATCCGGTCGTCCATATGTTTGGAACCCTCCCGCGGCGTGTTGACGGCGTGCCTTGGTCGGAGAAGCGGCCGATCCGGCGTACGCAACCCGTTCTTTTGGAGGTTTCGAGACGGCGGTGCGGGAGCGGTTCCGCACGCGTATGGGTCGCAACGGTGTCCGCTGTACCAGGCCCGGCGATAGACTCGTCGTGAGCGCCCAGCGGGCAGGCCCCGACGCGGTTTACCGGACAATGTTGAAGCGTTCGTGCTTGCCGAGGGTCCTGTCGGCTTCTAGGACGTGCGGAAGATGTGCGGTGTCGATCCCGATGTTGGGGTCGCCACCGATCGCGGCGGAACGCGGAGCCTGTCGAACCAGGGGAAGTGATGACCAGTGCCGACGAGAGCGTACCTTCGACCCTGTCTCACGAAACGCAGCGGGACACGGCACCGGCGTGGGAAAACGTTCCTTGGCTGCTGCAGCACAAGGTGACGCTGCCGGACCCGGTCGAAGGCTGGGTCGAGCGCGAGGAGCTGGAAGCGCGGTGCGTGCTGACGGACCGCCGCCTGACGGTGCTTCACGCCCCTGGCGGGTTCGGCAAGACCGCCCTGCTCGGGCATTGCTGTCGGACGCTGCGCGAAGAGGGCGTCGCAGTCGCGTGGCTCTCGCTCGACGAGGAGGATGGGCCGGGGTCGCTGGCCGTGTATCTCGCGCTCGCCTTCGAAGAGGCCGGTCTCGGAACCTTCGGAGAGGCCGGCGCACAGGAGGCCGACGCATTTGCGGAGGCATCGGGGCCGCAGGCCGATACGCAGGCTGGTTACCGGATCAACCTGCTGGTGCGGGCGCTGGAGCGCCATGGCGCGCCGTGCGTGCTCGCACTCGACGAGGTCGAGCGGGTCAGGAGCCCCGCAGCGGTGGAGACGCTCAACGCGCTGCTTCGCCGTGCGCCGCGCAACCTGCATGTCGGGATCGCATTCCGGGAACAGCCGCCGGGGCTGGAGATCGCGATGTTCGCGCTGGAAGGGCACGAGGCGACGGTGACGGCGGACGAGCTGCGCTTTTCGCGGGACGACATCGCCCGGTTCTTCGGGCGGGGGCTGCCGCGCCGGGAACTGGCATCGGTGGCCGCCGAATCGGCGGGGTGGCCGATCGCGCTTCGCATCCAGCGCAACGCCGGGCTCCAGGAGAGCGGGAACGCGCAGGCCGCGGAGCGCACGGTCGCGGGATGGATCGAGACGCGACTGTGGCGCGGCATCGCGGATGAGGATCGCGAATTCGTGCTGGATGCCGCGCTGTTCGACAGTCTGGATCCTGAGCTGATCGACGAGGTGCTCGGGGTGCGGAACTCGGGGCGTCGGATCGCGTCGATGGGCGTGCTCGCCGGTCTGATATCGACCCGGGGCGCTGGCGCGGCGGCAATGCGGCTTCACCCGCTCATCAGGGATTACTGCGATCGGCGGCGCTTCGAAGAGACTCCGGACCGTTTCCGGTCGATCCACCGGGGGATCGCCCGGGCGCTGGCGCGCCGCGGGCGTTCGGTCGAAGCGTTGCGCCACGCGGGCGAAGCGGGCGGATCGGGGTTGCTTGGGGAAATCGGGGAGCGCACGGGTGGCGTCCGGCTGTAACCGGGTAAACCGCGACGTCTGTTGATTTTCCGGAATTCGGGTTTTGTTTGG
>JAPPHA010000093.1 GCA_028874915.1 Paracoccaceae bacterium | reverse complement strand
CGACAACAGGACAGACACAACAGGATCGCCGCAATAGGGAAAAAACGCGGCAAACAACCCAGAATCCCGCGCATTGTTCCAGCCGCCAACAGAATTGGCGGGGGAACTTCAGACTAGATGAGCGCGAGGCGGATGCAGCGTGCCATGGCGGCGTGATCGCCCGCGTTGGACCGGCGCGAGGCGTCCAGCCAGGCGGCCCGGTCGATCCGCGTGAGGTCGAAGGCGTGCCCGGCGCGCGCGGCGAGCTGCTTCAAGTATTGGAGCTGCGTGCGGCCGTTGCCCTCGCGGAACGGGTGGACATGGTTCACGTCGCCCAACACCGATCCCACGCCCTCGGCGAACCCAACCGGCCCAAGTCCCCGAAAATATCCCACCGCCACGATGCGGCGGTGGATGTCCGACATGCCGGTTTCGATGAACCGCCGCGGCTGGAAACGACTCCCGCACTTGGCGATCTCGACGGTGCGGACCTCGCCCGCCCAGGCGTAGACGTCCTAAAACAGATGGCAGTGGATCGCCTTCAGGTGGGTGAGGTCGAAATCGCCCGTTGGCACGGGCTCAAGTAGGCGCAAGGCGACAAGCTCGCGCTCCGCCTCATCCAGCGCGCGGGCGTCCCGGATGTCCAGCCTGTTGCGGAGAACGGTGTAGTCAGGTGGATAGCAGTAGTCGCGGTCGCTCATTCCGCCGCGGTGACGCAACCGCGATCCTCGATCCGGCCCAGGATATGGGCGCGGCGCCGCTCGGACGACCATCCCTCGCGCTCAAACATCTCGAACATGGCGATCTCTTCCGCCGTCAGGGGATTGCCCTCGATCGCCTGCAAATGCGCGGCTTCGACCAGCAGCCGGTTGGCGACGTCGTTCGCGGCGGAACTGGAATCATGTTGCATCCTGGACATGGTGGGACCCTATCACGTTGCTCTGGCGAAGGCGACAGGCACGGCGAACAGGGTGAGATCGGCGTTGTTCTTGTGTGATGTCCGGTCCTGTCGCCGCGCGATCATGACGTACGGCTTCGCACGGATCTCCGCAGCGCCTGCCATGAACGCGAAGGACGTCTTTCTCACCGATAGCCGTCTCTTGTCGCACCTGCACTAGAAGGGCGGCAAGGGGCTGGAAGTGCCCTGCCAACGCAACCTCGAAGCCCGGCTCCGGGACACCATCGCGGCCGCCGAAATCGGCATTGATCGTGACGGTCCCCCGTTCTGCGCACTCGACCGCGACGGCTCGCTGTCGGGAGGGCGGCTCAACGGGGGCCGCGCCCAGGACCTGGCCGGCCATGCGGCCCCAAAGACAACGAAGCTCTACGGCCGGCGGGACGATCGTGTCTCGCTCGACGAGATCGAGAGGATCAGGTTCGGAGCGGCCAGGTCCCATAACCCGACCGGAGTGCCCAATCGAAATTGCAGAAAACTCTAGACATTACTTCTCCGCCTGCGGCGCGACAAACTAGGTGAGGCAACGCGGGCAACGCGAGGCAATACGGAGTCTCACCTAGTTTGTCGCGCTAGAGTTTCGGCGGAGAGTGGCGGCCGTCCCGGCTTTCGTCCGCGTTTCCTGGCGGCCGCGATCCCGTCGCACGTGCGTTCCGAGATCAACCGCCGCCCTGCATGATTGGTTGAATGGAAGGGCGGTGGAACTCGCATGTGTCCTAGCGGCGCGGGCTGCACTTCGCTCATATCCCGATCCTCTCGATCTCGTCGAGAGAGACACGATCGTCCCGCCGGCCGTAGAGCTTCGTTGTCTTTGGGTCCGCATGGCCGGCCAAATACTGGGCCACCTCGACCCGGGCCTCCGGGTTTTCAAGATACGCCGTGATGCCCGTCGCCCGAAACGAATGATTGCAGACGTCGGTCGAGATCCCTGCGGCCCGGGCCCGGCGCCGGATCATGTCCCGGGCTCGCCGCCGGTTGAGCCGGCGGTCCGATAGCGACCCGTCACCGTTGAGCGCGCGGAACAGGGGACCGTCACGGTCAATGCCGATTCCGGCGGTCACAGTGTAGTCCCGGAGAAAGGCTTCGAGATTGTGATGGCAGGGCACCTCCAGAACCTTGCCGCCCTTCTCGTGCAGGCGCAACCGGAGACGGCTATCGGTGAAGATGACATCCTTCACGTTCATGGCCAGTGCTGCGGAAACCCGCGCAAAGCTGTACGTCATGGTCGCGATCAAGGCACGGTCACGAAGACCTCCGACGGTTTCCACAGGGATGGACCGCAGGAAGCGTCGGCATTCGGCGGCGGAAAGGACCGGCGTCGTCCCGCGGCGAACCGTGTGCTTCGGACCGCGGACGGCGGCAGCCGGCGACGACGAAACCACCTGACGGACCGTCAGCCAATCGAAGAGTCGCCAGACCCCGGCCAGTTCCTGCTTGACCGTCGGACGCGAGGCTTCGCGCATTCGTGCCTCCACCCACACCGCGATGTGGACCGACTCGATGTCGACGACGTCGTGGATTTCGTGTTCGGCGAGCCAGTCGAACAGTCGATGCACTGCATGTGCGTAAGCCTGGCGGGTGTTCCGGTTCCGGATTTGCGCGGCGAAGAAATCCAGCCAGGCCCGTTGGCCGGCTCTGCCGGCGCAGGCAACGGCGGCAGGAACGACGCCTGTCGCAACGGGAGAGGACCAAGCCACCACGTCTTGGGCGCCGGCCATTCGTATGATGGTCATCGTCCTGGTGTTTGCCGCTGGTGAGTCAAGTGCCGTCACAATGGCGGCGGACAACGTTCCAGCCGCAGTGCGGGCGGCACGGGTCCCTTACGGCTCTGGAGTTGCTGCTCTCGACCGCCCGCGACCGCCCGCTTCCGCTGCATCGACCGCGGCCCCACAGGACGTTCGCCGAGGTCGGGAAGGTGAACAGATTGTCCCACGGATCCGATTCCTTACGGGGGATGATGAGCCTGCGCCAGGCGCGTGCCTCCGCGCAGGTACGGATATGGTCGCCGATCCATCCGGCTCCTACCTCAAGTGCTTGACGGCAAGCTGCTGGTCCGGACATTGGGACGCAAAGAAAGATCTCAGAACATGTCATCCTCCTTTTCAGGACTTGGCTTGGCGCAACGAGATTTGTCACCGAAAAAAATTCAGACAATTGGCCACGAGCGTAGTCTGAGAGCTTGGAACAGTTCCGCAACTTTGATTGCACCGTATTTTTTAGTAGGTTATAGCAACTTATAGCCTGAGCTGGTTATAATGGAGTATAATTGATAAAAAAGGATGGACCACGTTGGATCCGCTGGAAAACCCATTCGCGCCCGGAGCCGGTTCTCCGCCACCTGAGTTGGCAGGACGGGATCATATTATCGACGACGCGAGAATAGCGCTTGGTCGTGTGATTGCGGGACGAAGTTCCCAATCACAAATCCTGCTCGGGCTTCGTGGAACGGGCAAGACCGTGCTGCTCAACAAGATCGAGAGCCTTGCCGAGGAAAGAAACTACTTGACCGCTTTCGTGGAGGCTCCGGAAGACAGGAGACTTGCGGAACTTCTCTATCCGCAGATGAGGCAGGTACTCCGGAAGCTATCGAATGTGGAGGCAGCGCGCGTTGCGGTCAATTCGGCGCTTTCGGGTCTGCGCAATTTTGCGTCCGTATTCAAAGTCTCCGTTGGCGAACTGGAAATAGGTGTCGAGCCAACGCCTGGAAGTGCTGACACCGGTAACCTGGAGCTCGATCTCACGGAGATGTTCGAACTCATTGGACGAGCAGCAAAAGATGCCGGCCGGGGATGGGTCCTTTTAGTGGATGAAGTTCAGTACCTTGAAGAAAAGGACCTCGCAGCAGTCATTGTTGCCGTTCACAGGATCTCGCAGAAAAACTTACCGATATTGGTCGTGGCCGCGGGCCTTCCTCAAATAGCAGGGCTTTCCGGAAATGCGAAATCCTATGCCGAGCGGCTGTTTGCATTCCCGCCGATTGGGGCGCTGGAAAGGAGCGCAGCAATCGAAGCCATCCGCAAGCCGATTGTGAAGCAAGGAGTAGACATTGATGGCGAGGCACTCGACGAGATACTCGCGAAAACGGATGGCTACCCGTTTTTTCTTCAGGAATGGGGATACCAGGCATGGAATGCGGCAACGAAGAGCCCGATCACTCTTCGGGATATGATTCGAGCTTCAATACGGGCGCTTGCTCGACTGGATGAAGGTTTCTTCAAGGTCCGCATGGACCGTCTGACACCTGCAGAAGTCGAGTATGTGAATGCGATGGCAGGCTTGGGTCACGGTCCTTACAGGTCCTTGGAAGTTGCATCGTCCTTAGGAAGGGAACTTTCGGCTCTAGGACCGCGACGCGCCAGCATCATCGGGAAGGGAATGATCTACAGCCCGGGTCACGGCGAAGTGGATTTCACGGTTCCGCTGTTTGACGATTTTCTGCGCCGCAGAAGTTCGGCGATCTGACAAGACAGGGGAGATTCCAAAATGAGTATTTTGTTCTGCAATATTGGGTGAATGGAACTGTATCGCGGTCAGCAGGGTTGTGAAGCAATAGCCGGTGGCGGGGCTTTTGTGGATGAGCACGAACATGGTTCGGAAGTATGCAATTTCCTCGATCATTAAGGCACCATGTATGGCTATGTCCAAACGCCGGGCGAAACCATCAACCTCAAGAAGATCGCCCAGAACGGTTTGGGGCGGCTTGTCGACCACGATGCCGATTCCATTGACGGTGTATTGATCGTCTGGACCGCACCTGCAACGCGGGGAGGGAGCTTCATGGTTGGCTGGTACCAGGATGCAACCGTCTACCGTGTCTATCAGAACTTCGACAAGGCACCGCCGGTACACAAGAGCAATCGAGTCGGCGGATATCGATTCACTGTGAAGTCGGAAAACGCTGTGCTGCTTCCGGTTGATGCTCGGACATTCCCGATTCCGAGACGCAGGAAAGGCATGATGGGTCAAGCCAACATCTGGTATGCGGACAAGCCAGAAAGCCAAGCGGTCGTCAATGATGCCCGCGCGTTGGTCAGGGGAAGGTTCCGGCGACGTCCCGCAAGAAGAGGGAACACAGATCCCGAGCACAATGCAAAAGTAGAGAAGGCGGCAGTCAAGCTGGTGCGCAAACACTTTTTCCGACTCGGATACGTTGTGGAAAGTGTCGAAGCGGACTACGTTGACTGGGATCTGGAGGCAAGATTGGAAAATGAAGTTTGCCTTAGGATCGAGGTCAAAGGTCTGTCCGGCGCTGAGCCACGCGTCGGCCTCACGCCCAACGAGTATGACAAGCTCAGCGTGAGGCGGTGCGTCAAGCACGTCCTGATATGTGGCCGGGCGGGTCTTCTTGCGTCCGGCCTGTGCCGTCATGGTCCTTGTTTCTCCCGTTGTGCCCGGCCAGGGACCGGCCTGTCGCTCATATCCCGATCCTCTCGATCTCGTCGAGAGAGATACGATCGTCGCGCCGGCCATAGAGCTTCGTTGTCTTCGGGTCCGCATGGCCGGCCAGGTACTGGGCCACCTCGACCCGGGCCTCCGGGTTTTCAAGATACGCCGTGATGCCCGTCGCCCGAAACGAATGATTGCAGACGTCGGTCGAGATCCCTGCGGCCCGGGCCCGGCGCCGGATCATGTCCCGGGCTCGCCGCCGGTTGAGCCGGCGGTCCGATAGCGACCCGTCACCGTTGAGCGCGCGGAACAGGGGACCGTCACGGTCAATGCCGATTCCGGCGGTCACAGTGTAGTCCCGGAGAAAGGCTTCGAGATTGTGATGGCAGGGCACCTCCAGAACCTTTCCGCCCTTCTCTTGCAGGCGCAACCAGAGACGGCTATCGGTGAGGAAGACATCCTTCACGTTCATGGCCAGCACTGCGGAAACCCGCGCAAAGCTGTACGTCATGGTCGCGATCAAGGCGCGGTCACGAAGACCTCCGACAGTCTCTACAGGGATGGACCGCAGGAAGCGGCGGCATTCGGCAGCGGAAAGGACCGGCGTCGTCCCACGGCGAACCGTGTGCTTCGGGCCACGAACGGCGGCAAGAACGACACCCACCGCGACTGGAGAGAACCCGGCCACGTCCTGAGCGCCGGCCTTTCGTATGATGGTCATCGTCCTGGTGCTTGCCGCTGAACGGTCAAATACCGTCACAATGGCTGCGGACATCGTTCCAGCCGCAGTGCGGGCAGTATGAGTCCATTGCGGCCCTGGAGTTGCTGCTCTCGGCCGTGCGCGATGGGGCGCTCCTGCTGCATCGACCGCAGCCCCACAGGACGTGCGCCGAGTTCGGGGCGGTGAACAGTTTGTCCCACGGATTCGCTTCCACGCGAGGGATGATGAGCTTGTTGGCGGCGAACTACTCGGGTCCATCGAACAGACCGCAACTGGGCCGGGCCTTCGCCTGCATCAAACAGAAGATCATCAAGGTGGCCGCCGAGATATTGGGTGGCATCTGCAACCCGTTAAACGCATTTTGGATCCCTGACGGTCTCTCGCGACCTCTCCCGATCCAGAATTCGCTCCGATCGAGGTCGAATCGGGCCGTCCGTGGCCCCGATCAGAAACAAACCGACTCTCCACTGTCTGCGCTTGCAGCGAAGTTCACGACCCCGGAAGAGCGCGTGAACACGAAACAAGCCGCAGTCGAAACGACTTGGAGCGGTTGGGTCGCCAGATTGCCGAGCGTATTCAGTCTGTAGCCTGATGCCGTTTGAAAGCACCAACTGTCCCGGGTCGCCGCCACAACGCCATTCGCAGGCAATGGCTATTGCACCCTGTCTCAATCTGGCATAGATAGTTCATGTCACCTATGAACGAGTGAGCTCGGTATTGTCGGGCAATACGGTGGCCATGCCGCTTCGGCGGTTCCCAGTGGGACGTAAAATGGACTCGTGCGATTCAGGCTCTTCGGAGCCTGTTTCCGTTCTTGGAGAACCTTGACCTTGAAGAACCGCCCCAACGGAAGCCGATATCCCCGGACCGTCGAATCTATAATCCGCGGGAACCTCACCGGCGCCGCCCAACGCGCCATTCCGGGTTTCGTGTAAGCCGATGCCACCTCCACGATGACGTCAGCACCGTCCATGTTGGCCACGTACGTTTTGAAGAAAACCACATAGAGAACAAGGTTGGCCGTTTCATCCGGAAGCTTCCTGATGAAGAAGAAGCTTCCCCGTTTCGTATGGTAGACGGGCTTGTTGCCGAACGTCCGGAACAGGTCAGGAAGCGAACGGGAGAACTGGTATCGGACGACGTCGAGCGCCCTTTTCTCATTTCCTTGCCCGTAAACCGCCCGATCATCATGCCGTGCGGTATCGAATGTCACCGTGAAGCAGTGGCAAGAAAACCTGACCAGCGGTGAGATCTGCGCCGCGCGACAGCATGTCCGAGGTGGTCGGTGTTCCAGTAGATGATGATCGTCACGAGATGATTGAGCCCGGCGGTCCGAACATGCTGGCCCTCGGTCGTCCGGTCACGGATCTCGCCTTGGTCACCGACTGGCTGTCGACCGCGGCCGCCATCGGTTCCGCCGAGCGGCCCTCAAGCTCGCGCGCGAGGGTGCGGAGAGCGTCAAGCATCCTGCCGTAGTCACGCCAGGCGTAGAAATGGTTCTGGACCGACGTAGATGGTGGAAAACACTTGGGAATCGCGCGGTACTGGCATCCCGTTCTGAGAATCAACTGGACGGCATTGAATACCTCCCGCATGTCAAGCTGGCGTGGGCGGCACATCCTGCCGGGCGGCGGAATGAGAGGCGCGATCAAGCCCACTCTTCGTCCGTCAAATCGGTTTCGAAACGGAAATGGTAGCCTTTCCACGCAGGGCCGAAACGGCGTGAGCCACCAAGGGAAGGGTCCTTCCGCGTTGCGGAGGCCGACGGGCGCACATCAGGGTCTGGAAAGACTGACACGGTACGGACTTGTGCCAAGACGTGACGCGCCAACCCGTCCACGACCCCATTTTCCATCTCCGGCCTCAGGTGGATACGGACAGATAGCTGATGATTGTGCCTCGGGTGTGCGAACCACGCGACGAACGGCCTCCTGACCGCGCCCCGGACCCCTGCGCCTCGCTTTCAAGTGTTTCCGGATTCGGATTCCAATGGCGGCCAGACTCCCGTTCAGGCCCGACCGGGTCCGGCGGTCGGCGATGTGCCGCCGGGCGGGAACTGCCTGATCCTTATGAAATTCTCACAAAAAAGCGAAAATCCATACGCACAATTTACGCCAATCGGTTCACGAGTTCGGCATAATGACGGCGAACACTGTCCATCAGCCGTCTGTACTGCTCTTGAGGGCTGCGTTGACCGGGCCGGACACCTATCCTCGGGGGCATGGGCGGCAATCCGGACATTCGCGATCCGGCCCGGCAGGTTGCCGCCACGGAGGGCGGGCTAATGGCTGAGGAAACCGAGAACCACACGAACAGCCGGAATACACTGGCATTTCTGGCTCTGCTGACACTGACGGCGTGTGGCGGAGGAGCACCGGAGCACGAGGCACCGATGTTCGCGTTCGAGAGTTCGAGCACTTCAACCCCGCTACGTGCGGGCTCAACCAAGGGGCTGTGGCAAACGGCGAGCAACCCGGATGCACACGATCCGATGACACGTCTACCGGAAACCGGAACAAGCGGGTTGCGGGTCGAGCGGGCTCCAGGGGCCAAGGTGAATGTCACCGGAGAATATGCGGACTTGCTCGGGCTGGTGGTAAGCGCCGAACCAATACTGGTATTGGACCCCGAAAACAGTGCGGCATGGCGCCGGCTGGCGCAGTTCGAGAAGCTTCTGATCGAAGCTGTAAGAACAGGCTACAAGCAGTGGGCACGACATTTGCGTCCACAGACACTGAACGTCGATCTGCAGATCGGAGATTCCGGCAGCGCGAACTGCGGAGGCGGGCACAGCACGATTGGGTGCTACATCGGCGGGACGGCGAACAAGGTGGTCATCACCGAGAGCTGGATAGTCGAGCAATACCGCAAGTGGCGAACCGCAGCGGCATACCGACGAGGCGACATCGAGACGGACGTGTTCTTCGAAGTGCTGCATCTAGTCACACATGAAGCGGGGCACCAGTTCGGGTATCGTCACCCCGAAGGGACGACCAACGGATGCGGAAGCGCAACCGAGCGGTGTCACGCACCCTACGGGAGCGGGAGTGTGCTGAGCTATGACCACGAGTTGAAGAGCCCGACGCGGTACGCACCGACGAAGGAGGACATCGAACACATTACGGACGGGCGATGGAACGGCGACCCCTTGGATCGCTACACGGTAACCAAGGCGTCGGCGGCCCCGAGCATCACATCCTATGGATTCTGGCTCGATCACGAGTTCTACGTGACAGGCTGGACGGGGTTCGGCTCGGTCACGGGAGGAAACGGATACGTACGTAACGAAATGATGGTGCAGCCCTTTGTCAACGGCACCCCGAGCGCCGCGCACCACTTGCGCGGAAACGCAACGTGGAGCGGTGATTTCGCGGGTTACGACTTGCGGCCAAGCGCGATGGCCGCTCTTACGGCGGACGCGAACCTGACGTACAAGTTCGCAAACCAGACCATGAAGGCCCGCTTTTCCGACTTCAAGCTGTGGATAGACGATGACCC
Organism: Paracoccaceae bacterium; assembly: GCA_028874915.1. Lineage (GTDB taxonomy): Bacteria > Pseudomonadota > Alphaproteobacteria > Rhodobacterales > Rhodobacteraceae > JAPPHA01. The sequence goes on along the minus strand of JAPPHA010000093.1, from coordinate 8,302 downwards.
AATCTCGGCCGAACGTGGAAACTACACATACGACATGAACTGCGGCACGGAGGGGTGCTGGGAATACGTGCCCGGAGACTGGCTCATCACGACTGAGTTCTACCGCGACGGAAGCGACCCGTCGGGCTACGCGGCCGGGATCGTGAACGACTACAAGCTAGAATACGCGAGGGCATACAACGCACGGAAGAAGTAGTTCCGCCGCCGTGCCGCGACACAGAAAGGAGGCCTGAAACAGTCCGGTTGAACGGAGGATCCGGGTTTCGACAAGCCGGAACCGGTTTCACATGCGATCGGATTCACTTTCACATGTCTCCGGATTCGGCTTCAAATCAACCAGATTCTGCATGTAGGGAAAAGTAATGAGACCAAAATTCTTAATTCTGGCTATTCTGACCGTATGTATTTGGGCGGTTTCTGTCCCTTTACACGCCACTTCTAATTCAATGAGAATGCACAACGGCAGCACAGTCTCGAAGAACATTACGGATCGGAAAGAGAAAGCATGTGCCGAACTTTTCGCAAACAATTTCGAAGATGTCGATGTGCATTTTGTAAAGAAAGAATCGTTTTGGGGCGGAAAATATTCTGTATGGTATCGTGAACGATACCAAAGTTATTCCGACAACAATTACAGTGTACGCAAATGTCAGGTTAAAGGAGGTTCGGTAAGTATTCTTAGTGTGTTCGAAACTTGGAGATGAGGATGATACGGGAGTAAAACGGACCAGGCTGGCAGCCCAAATGGACGCCATCGAAGAAGCTGTCCAAGCCGCCTGAGATTCCTGCAGATGCGTAAAACGGCTTTTCAATTTTTCCGTTCATCCTAAGGACGTTTCGAGTCGGACTTGGCTCGATACACGATCTCTCGCAAGCTTTCTCGAGTCTTGGCCGCAGTCACCAAACCAACTATAGTAATGTCCAAGGTCGGTTCCGGGGGCAGAATCCTAAGGATTTCTCGGCGCCATTTCATTATGTCGAGGTCCCGGGCGATCCTGTCGGACTTTGGCCGTTGCCCGGGTTGACGGCCGACGCTCGCTAGTTCAACAGCTAGCCGCACCGAATCCTTTCGCTCCTCAGAGCAAGAGCATTGTGTACCGTGCCATGCAGATCAACCGCCTTAAACTCAGGAATTTCAAAGGGTTCTCCGAGCTGGATCAGGGTTTGAACCGCCGTTTCACCCTGATCGTCGGAACCAATGGCATGGGCAAATCCAGCCTGCTTGACGCCTTGTCCGTCGCTTTTGGCTCGTTTCTTCTGGGTATTCCCGTGGCCGCCGCACGACACATTCACCAAAGCGAGGCGCACGAATCCGAACGGGACTTTGATGGGACACCAGAGTTCAACAAGGTCTATCCGGTTGTGGTGGAAGCCAGCGGCAGGATCACGCATCCGTTGACCGGCAAAGACAAAGACATCAACTGGAGACGCGCACTGGGCAGCGAGAAAGGGCGCACCACGACCAAGGATGCACGTGCGCTGTCGTCGATCGCGGCCGAGGCCTACCGGGCTGTGACAAAACAGGCCAATCCTACGCTGCCCTTCCTGTCCTATTATGGAACCGGTCGCCTATGGGCCGAGCCCAGGAATGTCGAGAGAGGGCAGCGGCGGTCAAGGTTCGATGCCTACCGCAACAGCCACGAACCGCGCGTGTCTTCGGCGAATTTGCTGGATTGGGTGCATCGCGAGAGGTTTAAGGAATTCGAGACTGAACGTTCATCGCCACTGCTTGCTGCCTGGCGCAAGGCTGTCGAAGCCTGTTTCGACGAGCCCGTCGAAGTGACGTATTCCCCTTCTCGCACACGTCTCGAAGTCCGATTTATTGGCCGCAAGCAAACCGTTGCATATGAGAATCTGAGCCACGGACAACGCAACATCCTGTCCATGGTTGGCGATATCGCTTTCAAGGCGATCATTCTCAATCCGCACCTGAGAACTGAGGCGGTGCGGGCGGTAAAGGGGATTGTGCTGATCGACGAGATCGACATGCACCTGCATCCGCGCTGGCAGCGGATCATCGTGCCGGCCCTTCTGGAAGCCTTCCCGGAACTGCAGTTCGTCGCCACGACTCATTCGCCCTTCATTATCCAATCGTTGAGCGAAGGCGTTCTGCTGGACCTGAACAAAATGGAACTGGATGACCGGGTCCACAACCTGTCGCTCCGTGACATCGTCGAGGACGTGCAAAAGGTCGAAACAAGTGATCGTTCCGCGCCATACATGCAGAAGAGGCACAGCGCGCAAGACTATCTGAGTCTGGTCGAGAAACTCCCCACTCTCACTGACCCCCAAGCGCGGGAGGAACTTGAGGCAACCCTGGACATGATGGAAGCGCAGATTCAGGATCCTGGTCTTGAGGCGATGATGAAGATCGAACGCTTGGCAAAGTCAATGGGCTCTTGATGCGGCCGGTCGCGAAAGGTCCGCCTCCACAAGCCGAATATTCTCATTACCGGGACGCACTTAGCGATCTGGAAAGCCGCATCGGGCGTTTCTGCAGCTATTGTGAACAACCGATTCAACACGCGCCTGAAATCGAGCATGTGCAGCCGAAAAGCCTGGAACCTGCCCTTGAGCGAAGCTGGGACAACCTCCTCCTTGGCTGCATGAGTTGCAACAGGACCAAGAGCAACAAACCAGTGGAACTCGCTCAGGTGGCCATGCCGGACATGGACAATACGTTTCGAGGTCTTGTGTTTCTGCAGGGCGGCCACATTGAGGTGTCTCCCGATCTGACAGACGAGCAGGACGAATTGATGGGGCAGATCGTCAGACTCGTAAGGTTGGACCGACATCCTGACTCCAGGAGAGAGGATGACCGGCCAACTGATCGGGACAAGCGTGCAGATCTGCGATGCGATGTCTGGGACTTGGCAATCCGATATCTTGGATACATCGAGAAGCCGGGAAGGGATCCTTTGTTGAGCAGTCTCATCGCCGAAGACCTCGCGCCTTCAAAGGGTTTCTTCTCGGTCTGGATGACCGTGTTTCGCAATCACCCGGACATGCTGGAAAGGTTCATTCGTGCGTTCCCCGGCACGGACACGACTAGTTTCAATGCCGAAGGCCAAGCCGTGTGCAGGCCTGGTGGGCGACTTTGACAGTTTTTGACGCGGAAGCACCGGCAGCCTGAACACCATGTTTCATAGGCTCCCGCCACCTTGAACTCCGCCCCTATCCAGCTATGGTAATGTTAATTTACGCAACTACCTGCCGGAGCCCGGACCCCCGTGGACACCGCCCCCGATCCGCCACTGGACCCGGCCCTCCCCCCGGCTGGCCAGCCCCCGCCATCAACCCGAAGGCGGGCGCCCGGGCAAACCGCCAGAAGGGGGTGTCGGCGCCAAAGAGGTTCACTGCCCCGCATGTTGCCGCTATACATGTATTGCAAATAATCGATGTATATCTGACACAAGGCGCTTTGCGCCATGTTTCCGGGCTCAGAGACTGTTACATGCTTGCTATCCGACTTCCCGCCGAGACGGAGGAACGCCTTGCCAGATTGGCAAAAGCCACCGGGAGAACCAAAACCTTCTATGCCCGTGAAGCCATTCTTACACATCTGGACGACCTTGAGGATCTGTATCTTGCCGAAAGCCGCCTGCTCGATATCCGCGCAGGAAAGACCTCGCCCGTTCCGCTTGAGAATGTCCTGAAGGACTATGGCATGGAGGGTTGAACTGGATCCCGCCGCGGAGCGGGAACTCGGCAAACTCGACCGCCAGGCCGCAAAACGCATCCTTACCTTTCTGCGGAATCGTATCGCCCAGATCGACAACCCGCGCGCCATCGGTAAAGCCCTCCTTGGATCCGGTTCCGGGGACTTCTGGAGGTGCCGCGTAGGCGATTATCGCATCATCGCGACCATCGAGGATTCGGCTTTGCGGGTTCTTGTCCTGCGCATCGGCCACCGGCGGAACGTCTACCGGCAATAGGGATTCCCGCTACCGACTACCGGAATCGACCCCGAGTTCGTCTACGTTCCTTTCGGCTGAGGGATCAAGGCGGCCCGATCCGCGTTTTTCTGGGCACGAGATTTGCTGTTCGTGGGTGATTACACGTAATCGGGCACGAGCGCGGTCGGAGAGCCAGTATTAGGCCGGGATTGACGACGATTGGGTCCGAAATCGGCCGATTTTCGGGGTGTTGAGCCCCCCAACGAAAACGATGCCTTCACCGAGGTGGAACGCACGGGCCCCGTATGGGATCGATTCAGGCAGGGGTATCGTACGCCGAAGGTGTTCCTGGATCATGGGCCATCATTCGCCTTTCCCGCATCTGCGATCACCTCGGGCCAGAGGGCATCCAACGGAAAGGTGATGGCGTCAAAGGGGGGATGCGAGACCGGCACGTCACCTGCGAGCGTCGCCAGCAGCAGCCACTGCCCCTCACGCAGCTCGAAGTCCTCAAGCGTCCGGGCATCGGGATCCACGAACCAGAGATGGAGGACGCCCTCGCGGGCGTAGAGGTCCCGTTTCTCGCTCTGGTCCAGCCGCCGCGTGGAAGGAGAGAGCACTTCGCAGATCCAATCCGGCGCAATCGTGAAATACGCCGCGTCCGGGTATTCTGGCATCGTCTCCTGACTTCGGCGGTTTTTTTGCGGAACGCATTGATTTTCAATGATTCACATTTTGGATCAGGCACTACATCCGGCGCCCGCGGGTGACTGATGCGTCAGGATCGAGCCGATTTCGTCTCCGCGCCACCGGTGCCCAGCCCGTAGGGGCGGGCCGAGGCACTCAGCCCGAGGGTGGCGTAGATGGCCCTGGCCTCCGCGCTCGGCCTCGAGGGAATGACATAGCGCTTGTCGGTCTCCGGATCGTGCAGCACCGAGCACTGCCGGTCGTTGAGCGCCTCGCGAATGACCCGTGGCGACAGGGGCCGCTTCTGCAACGCCACCCGACGGGCAAGATGGCGCACACAGGCATAGGCCATGAAGGCAATGGCCAGGTGGGCACGGATGCGCCGGTCGGTCCAGTGAAACACCGGCCGCACCCGCAGGTCGTGTTTGGTAATTCGGAAACTCTCTTCAACCTGCCTGAGCTGACGGTATCGATCGAAGAGGTCCTGCGCGCCGATGCCCCTGAGATTGGTGACGACACGATGCAGCCCGTCCCAATGCTCGGCGGCACGGATCTTCTCCTCGTCGATCTCGAGACTGGAGTCACCGACAACCCGGACGTAGCGGTGATAGCCGCTCGTGCCGAGCAACTGCTTCGGCGTCGTGCTCTTGCCCAGGCGCCGGATCAGCTTCGCCACCGCCCGGCGCCGGTCATGGGCGTCCTTGCGGGCCCGTTTCGCACTCCATGACACCACCAGGCGGCGGCCACCGTGACGGAACACGCCGACCTTGAGCTCGCTGCCGGCAACCCTCCGGTAGCGGGAGGTCCCGAGAACACGCGCGGTCAGGGCCTGCTGTTGGGTCCCGCAGACCGGCGCCGTCAGCCTCCTGCCCATGACCGCCCAGTCGCTGATGGCCCGGCCCCGGAAACGCGCTCGGGAGGCGAGGATCGCGTCCTGCCCGCCGCATGATCTCCGGAGGTCATTCGTGTTCGCAGCCCTCGAGGCCGGCGCCGATCTCGCCATGGTCCAAGCCCTCGCCGGACCCGCCAGCCCGGCGACGACGACCCGCTACGACCGATGGCCGGAAGCTGCCAAGGCAGCGGCGGCCCAGCTTGTCCACGTGCCTTTCGGCTGAAAGTCCCGGCGGGTCCGATCGGGCTGTCGCTAGGGTCGCGAGATTTGCTGTTCGTGGGTGATTGCACGTGAATCGGGCACGAGCGCGGTCTGAGAGCCCATTTTGGGACGGGCATGCCAGCGCCTCAGGCAGGATTCGGTCGACTTTTGGGGGCTGCGCTTCCGAATGCAAACAATGTCGTCTCCGAAAGCGGACGAATCGCCACAAAGTGATCGATGTCTCCTACGGCCGAAATTCCGGTGACCAGGTGCGCTGTTACGTTCATTTCCTATCCTCAAACCAGGCGCTCGCCCCTGCGCCACGCCCAAGGCTCGACCAGCTCGCCCCGCCACACACCGCGCTTGGCCGTCCGGGCGACGGTCTCCTGATCAACGTAGGCATGTGAGTAGGTCCGGTAGGCCAGCACCCAGCCTTCGGCCACCATCCAAGCGTTAATATCCTCGCCCCGAACCCGGCAAACGGCAACCATCCGCCCGTAGCGGTCCCGTTCGCGTTCTTCACATGCGACCGGCTGCCCGCCGATCCGATCCTTCAGCCCCGGGTGGCCCCGCGCCCGCACGCCTAGCGCAGGCCCCCAGAAAGGCAACTCTGCTTGCTCTCCGGAGCCTCGATGGGGTCGATTCCGGTACGGGACAAAATGACACTCTAAGCATTTTTTCTTCGTCTCTCGTCGCATTCACGGGCGATTGTCCGCGCATTCGCCTCTGAGTGCTGCGAGAATACACATTCATCCGACCTGCCTGTGGCGAACAATGGCGGCTTCACATGCACAACTTACGATTCTGCCCTGCCGGAATCGACACGCAGGTTCGATCCCGCGCGGATTTCCGTCCGCGACGACCCGGGTGAAGCTGTTCGCGAGTTCGATCTTGCCGAGCTGTTTCTCGATCACCCGCCGCAAGCGGAATGCGGGCTCAATCCGGGTCAGTGAAAATGAATCCTTAAGTCGAAGATAGTGGCAGCCACGATCCGTACCCATAAAGAAACAAAAATTAGCGCAAAAATGTAACTGATTATTGTGCCGCCCACGGCCAAGCGCCTGTAATTGTCCGCCGACTCCGGTCCCTCGTCAATTTTCCTCACGGCTACATGCCCGCTAATCGCTCCCCCGATCGGCAGCAGTGTCGCAGACACTAACAGCATATGCGTATACATCTCACGCATCGCGGACATGAGAAAGAGAACATACATGATCAGTCCGAGCAAAAAAACACAGAGCGGAAGGCAAACACTTGCAATGGCCAATTTCCTGATAGCGTAGCGAGAAACGTCACTGTTGCGATCGCTATTCATGCGTATCTCCATAGCAGTGGTCACAGCTGTCTTCGTTTGAATTTTCTTCTTCATGTTCATCCGGTTTGCCTGTGCCGTTTAACGACGTCAAGGCCACACGCCGGATAGGATCCCGACGATGGATCAACTATTACTAACCTGATGTGAAATCCACTTCCGAGAATGACGGGTTGAGACGAGCGATACCGCTCGCAGAATTGCGCTGCGAAAATCGCAATTCAAGACGTCTGCGCCGATGGATTTATGATTCGGGTACCCCGATTGTGACGACACTCCAGTAGCTTCCAAGCCGCCGACCACCCTCCTGACCTCCAAGCTTTTTGTTACTCTCCACACAAACGGCCGTGGTCCGTATTGGCCCAACCCGTGTTTTTCAGGGCACGAGATTTGCTGTTCGTGGGTGATTACACGTGCAAATCGGGCACGAACGCGGTCTGAGGGCCAGTTTCGGGGCAGGAATGCCGGCGCCTCAGTCCGAAATCAGCCGATTTTCGGGGTGTTGCGCTCCCCAACGAAAACAATGCTCACCGAGGTGGAACGCACCGGCCCCGCCGTTTGGGATCGATTCAGGCAGGGGTATCGTATGCCGAAGGTGTTCCTGGATCACGGGCCATCATTCGCCTTTCCCGCATCTGCGATCACCTCGGGCCAGAGGGCATCGAGCGGAAAGGTGATGGCGTCAAAGGGGGATGCGAGACCGGTGCGTCATCGGTAAGAGTGGCCAGCAGCAGCCAACGCCCCTTGTGCAACTCGAAGGCCTCAAGCGTCCGTGCATCGGGATCCACGAACCAGAGATGGCGGACATCCTCGCGGGCGTAGAGATCCCGTTTTTTGCCCTGGTCCAGCCGCTGCGTAGAAGGAGAAAGCACCTCGCAAGTCCAGTCGGGCGCAATCGTGAAATACGCCGCGTCCGGATATTCGGGCATCGTCTCGCGCCGCCAGCCGGCAAGATCCGGCACCACGATGTCCTCGCCCAGGTGAAGTTCCGGTTCGTCAATTATCCACCGACCGCCTGGACCGCCGCTGCCCCGGCTGAACGGGTTGACAAGGCTTCCCCCGAGGATCGAACTCGCCAAGGCATGCCGGGCCGCAGGCTTGGGATGGGTATGGAGCGTGCCGGAAATGACCTCGGCAACCTTGTGGGGCGGTGCGTCGAGCACGTCCTGATAGGTCGCCCGGCGGGTCTCCTTGCGTCCGGCCTGTGCCGTCATGGTCCTTGTTCCTCCTATTGTGCCAGGCCAAGGGCCAGCTTTTCGCTCATATCCCGATCCTCTCGATCTCGTCGAGAGAGATACGATCGTCGCGCCGGCC
>JAPPHA010000112.1:7781-17991 GCA_028874915.1 Paracoccaceae bacterium | reverse complement strand
GCGTGTCCTCCTCGCCCGGAATCCTCAGCTCCCGCACCGTGAACTGGAGCGTCACATACCACTTCCCGTTCGAGCAGCTGACGACCGCGTGCGACGGCCTCGCGGGCAGCTCGCGATGCCACCGGACCTTGACGAGGCCGGGGATGCCGACGAGCCGGAGCCGCCCGTCCCGGCAGACCAGCCCGTCGCCGACGCGGAAGTCCGCGCTGTGGAACCGCGACTTCGCGCGGAAGCGCGGGAAGCCCGGCGTCTCGCCCGCCTTCACGCGGCGGAAGAAGGCGGCGAAGGCCTTGTCGAGCCGGCGCAGGACCTGCTGCTCGGCGCTGAAGCTGTATCCGGCCAGTTCCGGAACCGCGTCCCGGACGGCCCTCAGCTCGCCGGCCTGGGCGGCATAGCCGAGGCTGACGCCCTGCCGGTTCCATGCCTCGATGCGCTGTTGGAGGCCCGCGTTGTAGAGGTCGCAGAAATGTCCGGGCATGTCCGACAGGGCCGCTTCCTGCGCCCCGTTCGGGTAAAGCCGGTACTTGTAGCTCCGGATCAACGACTTGCCTTTCTGGCTCTCTATGTACCGCTTGACGGTCGCCTGGCTGACCTGCCCCACGGTGCCTGCGTAGTCGCTCCGCGACCACAGTGTGGGAAGCCGCGACCTCAATGTCGGGAACTCCTGTCGCAGAACCCGGCTCGACCGGCCCTTCAGCCTGTTGACGATCTCCGCCACGCAAAGCGTCGGGTCGCTCTCGACGAACAGGTGAACGTGGTCCGGCATGATCTCCATTGCGTGGAACGTCATGCCCTTCTCGTCCGCAACCTCGGCGAGGAGCTGTCTCAACCGAACTTCGACCTGGCCGGTAAGCACCTTCCGGCGATACTTCGGACACCAGACCAAATGATACTTGAGCGTGAAGACCGCACCTGGGTTCCTGGCATACCTGTCAGCCATGAGGGCGACATACAGGCGGCAGACGTCTATTACAACAGGGAACGCGCATTCACCTGTCGCCTGAACGCGACAGTCCCCTGCGCGAGTTTTATGGACGAACAAGCCGATCTTCACGGTCGTGTCCGGCACGTCACCGTTTTTCCCGGCCAGGCTCCATTCGACACTCACAAATTGGATCGCCAATGTGGCCACGAACGGGACCGGTCATCCATTGCCATTGTGTCCGGCGGAGCAGACGGGGAACCGTTTGAACGAAACGAATTGAAAATCCTCCACAGGATGTTCCCTCGGGACGGCTGACAAGCCTCCGTTACCGGTCCGGCAATTCGTGGCGGCGCTCACCGACCAGGATTCGGACAGCCAGGAATGAAGTCCAGTAATGACCCGGCTTCTTGCCCAGCCGTTGCCGATTGGACTGTCGGAACCGACAACTGGAGATTGGCGGCCGTCTCCGGTGCCAATTCAGCCGAAAACCAAGATTCCCGTCGAGCGCAGATGGGCTCAATTGTTCCCGGCCGTTGCCGGTGCGCCCCGGACCAGACTGGCGATCGCGAATGGGTGCGGAGGATTGACGCTCCGCTGGCATGGCCGTGGCTCTGATCACTCGACCGTCAGGTAGACGTGACCAAATCGAAACCTTCATCCAGCCACCCGGTCACGCCACCGATCATCATCTTCACCGGCAGTCCGAGACGCGACAGTCTAATGGCTGCCTTGTTGGCGCCGTTGCAGTGTGGCCCGGCACAGTACACGACAAATAACCTGTCCCCAGGGAACCGCGACATCCGTTCGGCCGTAATGTCTCCGTGCGGAATGTTGATTGCTCCCGCGATATGGCCATTTGCATACGCGTCCGGACCTCTCACATCGACGACAATGAAATCCGGATCCGGACACTTCATGCTTTCGTGCACGTCCCAGCAGTCCGTCTCAAACGTGAGCAAACCCGCAAAGTGACGGAGCGCAACATCGTGGCGTGCGGCCGGCGTTTCGGTGACATGTGTTCGCATGGTCCAGTAACTCCCGATTGATAGGAGCCGCAATGTAACCCCTGAGTGCGTCATGATTGTAGTGGCGTAACAGACAAAGTTCGGTAAGATTTCGCCAATGGTGAGGAACGGTGAATTGCCGGGAACAACGGGGCCGGGTCTGGTGGCCGTAATCGCCTATGACGGGCTGTGCACCTTCGAATTTGGCATCGCCGTCGAGGTGTTTGGCCTGCCGCGTCCCGAGTTCGACTTCACGTGGTACGACTTTTGCGTCGTGTCTGCGGAGGGCGCCCGGTCACGCGCCACCGGCGGGATTGTCGTCGAAGCTGCGACCGACCTGTCGATTCTCGAAACAGCCCGCACGGTCATCCTGCCCGGTTGGCGGAACCGCGGCGAGCGACCACCGGACCCACTGTTGGACGCCATCTCTCGCGCGTTCGAAAGAGGTGCGCGCTGCCTGTCGATCTGTTCCGGCGCGTTCATTCTGGCCGCCGCCGGATTGCTCAATGGCAGGCGCGCGACGACACATTGGCGACATGTACACGAACTCAAGAGAATGTATCCTGACATTCTGGTTGAAGACGATGTTCTTTATGTGGACGAAGGCAATGTGATCACGTCAGCTGGCAGTGCGGCGGGCATCGACGCGTGCATTTACCTGGTGCGTCGTGACTTCGGGCACAAAATCGCCAACACGGTGGCACGCCGCCTGGTGTTGCCCCCTCACCGAGACGGAGGTCAGGCACAGTTCGTCGCCGCACCGGTTCACGAGCGTCCGGGCCGAAAGTTGAGCGAGGTCCTGGACTGGGCACGAGAACGGCTCGACCAGCCCCTGGACGTCAGACAACTCGCTGACAGGGCCGCCATGAGCGAACGGACATTGTTGCGCAGGTTTCGGGAGAATCTCGGCCTTGCGCCCGGCGAATGGCTGCAACGCGAGCGAATGTACCGGGCCCGTGAACTCCTCGAGTCGAGCGAAGACCGTCTGGACGACATCGCTGACGAATGCGGCTATCGTTCGCTCGAGGCATTCCGCACGGCCTTCAAACGAATTGTCGGTACCTCTCCTGCCGCCTACCGCAAACGCTTCCAGCGGAAGAACTGAACGGCTCATGCAATCATTGGAAAGGGCCACACTTCGGACGCGTCAAACACTGCGAATGGATCTCCGGACCATCGTCCCGCAAGGCGAAAACCTATGCACGCTGCAGCGTCCGAGGCGAAACTCGAATCGTTCGGGACGTTCAGGCCGGACCGCCACAACAGCACCCGTTTCTCGTGAACATCAAGGCAAGGGAACGGCTTTGCAGGTGGACATTTGCTTGTCGAGTCCAATACCACACCGCTGTTCAAGCCAGGTTTTGAACGTTTCGCCAATGAGCGGACTTCCGTTCATCCGTGGCTGTCAACGATTGCATCGCTCAGTGATGTCGGAGCGTCGGATGGCGCTTCACGCCCAGAATTCAATTCGGAACGCGACAGGAAATCAGGACAGGAAACGCCAAAGGTCCACTCCCGCAAAATCCAGGATGAAGACAAGGTTGTTGACCAAGTTCGACTCAGGGTCACGACATTCAGAATCAGGTCACGTACCGCCGGACGAACCATTCGGTCTTGGGTCTTGGGTTTGATGCGACCAGCGACGGCATCGCTGTTTCGCACGCTACGTGCCATTGCGAGAACCACATTCGACGGGCGAATGAGGCCGAGTTCGGTGGGCGGAGACTTGATGCCGTTTGAACTGGCGTGACCGGCCTTCGGGCAGAGCGAGTCGGCAAAGGCCCGATTGTCCATCCCGGGCTTGCGAAGTCCATTGGATCCAATATCAATGGACCATCCGCGATCCGGGTGCCGGACTGGGTGGCAGATCCGTTTGGACGCTACTACCTCTACTTTGGGGACCATCGCGGCGACCATATCCGTCTGGCTTACGCCGACGACATTGGCGGTCCCTGGCGGATCTATACGCCCGGCACCTTGCACCTTGCGGATTCCGGATTCCCGACACGTCGAACCGAACTTGATCCGCCACCAAACCTTCTGGATGCGGTCGCAACGGGCCACTTGCGCCCGCATATCGCATCTCCGGACGTCCACGTCGACCACGACGCCCGCCAGATCATCATGCACTTTCACGGATTGATGCGGGACTGTTCTCAGATCACCTGCCGCGCGGTTTCAGCAGACGGAATCGAATTCAGGGAGGTCGAGCCTACAGGTGCCGACTTTTACGCACGGGTCTTTTCGTGGCGGGGTGCGACTTATGCGGCGGCGCTGGAGGGTTGGCTCTATCATTCGCCCGACGGCGGCCTTACGTTCCCCGAAAGGATCCGTTTCGCAGATCAATCGATCCGTCACGTCGCCGTGTTCGTTCAAGACCACCAACTCAGTCTGGTCTTTTCCCGCATAGGCGACTCACCCGAGCGTCTCCTGTCGAGCCGGATTCAGACGGACGGACCCTGGCAAAGCTGGAAGGCGCTGGATCCAGCCGAACTCCTGCGTCCGGATTTCGATTGGGAAGGGGGAAACTTGCCGGCAATGCCTTCGCAATCGGGTCCGGTTGACGCACCCGCGAACCAACTGCGCGATCCTTTCGTCCTCAGTGACGGGGATGACCTCTGGCTGTTCTATTCGTGCGCAGGCGAGGCCGGCATCGGTCTGGCGCGCCTGTTACCGCGATAATCCGGACCATGGCCTGAAATGGACATTTCTGCCCTCAGGTCGGCGAACTTTCGAGTTTTCTTGGCCGGTAGCGTGTTTTCGACCAACGCCATGTGGATGTTGCGGATCACGATCGCATGGGTCGCGTGGGACCTGACAAATTCGGCGGGTTTTGTGGGATTCGTTGCTTTTCTGCATTTCGGGCCAATTGTCATCGCAGGCCCGCTTTTCGGGGTGATCACCGATCGGGTCGATGTGCGACGGGCAGCCTTGCTCACACAATCCTCTCTCATGGCCCTCGCGTTCCTGCTCTGGGCAGTCAGCATGTCTGGCGGACCGGACAAAGTGACCTTGACGATCTACGCGACGTCCGTCGGTCTGACGGCTGCCGCTCATGGCCCGGTCCGCATGTCCCTTGTGCCCCGCCTGGTCGACAGATCCAGAATCAGTTCGGTCGTGAACTTCACCGTGATCAATTTCAATCTCGCGCGCATGACGGGTCCGGCAATCGGCGGATGGGTGATTGGTAGATTCGGAATTGAAACGGCGACTTTCATCGCCGTGTTGTTGTTCCTGCCAATTCTGATTTCGCTTGTTCTGGTTGATGTTCGGACACGCGAAGTTCCAAAGATCGTCCCGAAAACGCTATCTGGCGCCTTCAGTGAAGGCATGCGGGAGATTTCTGGCAACGCAACCCTCCGTGAAGCCCTGTTTTGGACTGCAGTCACCGCATTCTTTCTGAGGGGTGGACTGGAAATCCTGCCGGTCATTGCTGATGGGGCCTTCGGCAAAGGTGCGACCGGCCTCGGGACGCTCATATCGGCAGCGGGCGTAGGTGCCGTCGTCTCCGGCTTTTGGATCGCTGTCCGACCTTCCCTTCCCGACGGCGCGAAGCCAAAAAGTGCACGATCATTCGGACTTCTCGGCCTGGCAAGCCTCGTCATCCTCGGGTTGGCGAACAGTTGGCCTTCCGTGTTGGTTTTCGTTGCCTGTGTGTCCTGCTTTGCCACAGCCACCAGTATCCTGTGCCAAAGCGCGATGCAGACAAGCATCGACGACCACCTCCGCGGGCGAGTCATGAGTTCCTGGGCGGTCGTAGCCGGGGCATCCAGTGCGATCGGAGCGGCGGCACTTGGGGTGCTTACCGACGTCGTCGGCTACAATACTGCGTTCCTGATGTCGGGGACTTTGCCGGTTGCGATATTCCTTGCGTGGAACTTCGCCGTGCGGCTTCGGAAAACCGGAAACAGACACTCTTGAAGCTGCTGACAGAATGAACCTGCCACGCAAGAGCCCTGAACTACCACCTTGAGATCATTTGGCCTCATGATTCCGTCCGGGATCGAGTTCACGGCGTCAAGTCAGTTCACGTGTTGTCGGTCATGGACCCGTTCGACCTCACGTGCATCGCGCGATCGAGACCCGGTGCCGTCCCGGCCGCCGGAATGTGCTGCATGGACCCTGGCGGGACGGAACCCGTCTTGTCGAATTCGCCTCCGACACTCGCCGTTCCCCGGGGACGAGTGCTCGACCACGTGAACGTTCCGGATTTTGAAATGCGTGAGGAGGCCCCAACGCGCACATGTTCCAAGGATGTCGCGGCGTCAAGTGAGTCCAACAGCAAGTTCCCTTACCCGATCGACTGCGCCTGTGCATCGCCATTCATCCTGGTCCGAAGACCGGCGGGTTGCCAGAACCAGATCGCGCCTTCGATGGTGTCGTCGAAATGACGTTCGATAGCCCCCGGAACGACGCTGTGCCCCTGACCGGGGAACGGTTGCTCTCATGGACGGCGGCCAAGTTTCCGGCACGCCGTAACAGAACCCGCGGAATCCGCATCGGTCGGAGGAGCGATGTTGGCAGCGGATCCATTCCGGTCGATTCGAACACGGCCGAGCGACAGCGCACCCACCATCTTGCCTCTTTGGCCAACCGCCCGACGATTCCTGCCGGTTGATCTGTCTTTGCACTATTGGCTCTCGCTCCAGGATCGGCTCCGGGAACTGAATTCCGGGGGTCGAACCTGGTTGCGGCTCGGGATTCATGCGATTAGTATCAAATTATAAGTCAAAGGTCTCATTATATGGATCCTTGGACGCAACCCTTGCGTGGGATTTTCCCGGTGCTTCCGACGCCCTTCACTGATGCGGGTGCGGTCGACACGAACGCCATGACGAGAATCGTGGATTTCGCTCTGGGGACCGGTGTGGACGGCGTGGTGTATCCCGGTTTCGCAAGCGAGGTCTCGGAATTGACCGACGCGGAACGGGCTGAGCTGCTTGAGATCGTCGTCGCTCGGGCAGGCGACAGGACCCGGATCATTGCTGGCGCCAGCGGTTCAAGCGCGACCGACACCATCCGGCACGGGCGCCGTGCCGTGGCGTTCGGTGTCAATCTGTTGATGATCCAGCCACCCGGGGGTCTGGGACGAGACCTCGAACGCCTGATTCGTTATTTTTCGGAGGTTACCGACGCGATTCCCGAGGCGCGCTTCGTTCTTCAGAACGCGCCGGCTCCGCGCGGTTCGGACCTGACGCCGGAGACCATCTGCCGGCTCGCGGTCCGGTTTCCCCAGATCGCCTACGTCAAGGAAGAGACGCTTCCGGCCGGCCCGGCGATCTCTCATGTTCTGGCGCACCGTCCGGCCTCCCTCGGGGGGGTCTTCGGGGGCGGAGGCGCCCGGTATATTCTGGACGAGTATTCGCGCGGGGCCTGCGCGGCGGCACCGGCCCTCGAAATCGCGGATCTGCATGTGGCACTGGACCGGGCCTGGCGCAACGGACGCCCGGGCGACGCGCGCGACATCTATGTCCGGACCCTGCCGCTCCTTGTCCTGCAGGCCGTCTATCGCATGCGCCTGACCAAGCATGTCCTGATGCGCCGCGGGGTCCTCGAATGGACAGGGGTGCGGGCGCCGACTCCCGAACTCGACACCTCGGCCATCGCGGATATCGATGCCAATCTCGCCGAACTGGGCCTGGTTCGCCCGACAGCGGACAGGACGGAGAGTGCCGCATGAGAGACCGGGTGCAGTCCGTCCGGGCATTCAGCCTGACCCAACACCGTCAGACGCCATACCTTGGCGCGTTGCGGTCCGGCGAAGAACCCAACGCGAAGGGGTATTTTGTCCGGCGCGGCAATGGCACGGTCTACCCGATCTTCGACCGCTCGGTGCTGGTACGGATCGAAACGGCGAGCGGTATGGCCGGCTGGGGCGAAACCTACGGACTCGTGGCTCCGGGTGCGGTCGGGGCGATCATCGACGACCTGCTGGCTGACTTCACGGTCGGGCGCAACCCTGCCGACCCGGCCGCTGTCTACGACGACCTCTACGACCTGGTGCGCGTGCGGGGGTACACGGGCGGATTCTACGTCGATGCCCTCGCAGCCATCGACATCGCGCTCTGGGACATCGCCGCGCGTCTCGAAGGTGTGTCCGTGACCGAACTGCTGGGAGGCGTCGTCCGCGACCGGATTCCCGCCTATGTCTCGGGCCTGCCCGAGACCAAGATCGACGCACGGGCGGAACTCGCGAAGTCGTGGCAATCGCGCGGATTCAATGCCTTCAAATTCGCGGCACCGGTCGCCGACGATGGCCTGACCGCCGAGATCGCTGCCCTTCGCGCGGCGCTGGGACCCGACGCACGCATCGCTGCCGACATGCACTGGAAATACGGCGCCCACGACGCGATCGAAGAGATCCGGGCCATGGCGGCACATGGTCTCTGGTTTGCCGAGGCCCCGGTCCGCCCGGAAGACGTCACAGGACTCGAGACCGTGTGCCGGAACGCCGGCGTCCCCATTGCCGTGGGCGAGGAATGGCGCACGCATCACGACTTGCGGAACCGCATCGACCGATGTGGGATCTCGATCGTGCAACCCGAAATGGGTCACACCGGGTTGACGGGCTTCATGCGGATCGCACAACTCGCCGGGCGGCACGGCCTCGACGTCATTCCGCACGCCACTGTCGGTTCGGGCGTTTTCCTCGCGGCCAGCCTGCATGCCAGCGCGGCGCTGGAACCTGTGACCGGCCACGAGTTTCAGCACTCCGTATTCGAATCCAGTCGCGGTCTTCTTGATGGAGACCTGGCCTGTACCGAGGGTTTCTACACAGCCCCGGGCGGCCCTGGACTGGGTGTCGAACCATCAGAGCGGGCCTTGAGCCGGCTCAAACCCATCTGAAACCAAGAAACGGGAGGGACAATCACCATGAAAACCCTGATGATGAAGACCACGGCGGCAGCGCTCGCTGCTGGCCTTTTGGCATCGGCGGCGCTGACATCCGCGAATGCCGAAACGCTGAAGTTCATTTCGTGGCAGGTCGATGAGGCCGGCATGGGCGACTGGTGGCGATCCGCTATCGCCAAGTTCGAGGCCGAACATCCGGGCGTCACGATCGA
Source organism: Paracoccaceae bacterium (assembly GCA_028874915.1). Classification (GTDB taxonomy): domain Bacteria; phylum Pseudomonadota; class Alphaproteobacteria; order Rhodobacterales; family Rhodobacteraceae; genus JAPPHA01. The sequence goes on along the minus strand of JAPPHA010000112.1, from coordinate 8,998 downwards.
GTTCACCAAGGTCGACCGCGCGAATTACGCCGACACGATGACCACGCTGTTCGCTGGCGGGCAGCCGCCACATATCGTGCATCTGGCATCGTTCGAATACCAGAACTTCGCCGAAAACGGATGGATGGAGAACCTCGATCCCTGGCTTGAAAACGACGGGATCGACATGACGGGCTGGGCCGGACAGGGAACCTGCGTCTGGAACGGCGAAACAGCCTGCATCATGCTGCTCTATTTCGGATTCATGATGGCCTACAATCCGGACATCCTCGCCGAAGCGGGCGTCGGCGTACCGACGAACTTCGAGGAGTTCCTCGCAGCCGCGCGGGCCACGACCAAGGACCTGAACGGCGACGGCATCACCGACCAGTTCGGAACCGGCCACGAAACCAAGGGGGGTGCCGGACAGTACTTGACCGAGATGCTGAACTACGTTCTCGATGCCGGGGCCTACTGGACCGACAAGGACGGCAACGTCACCATCGACACGCCCGAGATGGTCGAGGGACTGACCCGCTGGAAGACTGTCTACAACGAGGGGCTGACGCCGCGTGACATGTCGGCGGGCGAAATCCGCAAGCTCTTTGCCGACGGAAAGGTGGCGCTCAGGCTGGACGGCCCGTGGCTCTACAACACGATGAAACAAGGCGCGGCAGCGGACATTCTGAAAGTGACGGTTCCGGCGACAAGTCCGCCGGTCGGGGGGTCGTCCAACGTGATCGGCATGGCAACCGACATCTCGGACGACCAGAAACAGCTCGTCTGGGACTTCATCAAGATCACCATGTCACCGGAATTCCAGCGTGCCTACGCCACCGTCGGGGGCAACACGCCACCGAGTCCGACGGCGGACGTCTCGGGCGTCGAGGAACAGGTTCCGCATTTCCAGATCATCGTGGACACGCAGAAGGCAGCAGCAGCGGCCGGCGTGGACCGGATTCCGACCGGTCTTGAGGTCCAGTACGGCGAATTCGGCAAGATGGTTCAGGAGGAAGTTCAGCGTATGCTGATCGAGAACCTGGATCCCGCCGACGTCGTCAAGGTCATTCAGGCCCGGGCCGAGGAAATCCAGGGCGGTTAAACCCGGACGTCGGGGCGGGGCGCCCCCCCCCCCCCCCCCCCCCCCGCCCCCCCGGGGGCAACCCCGGGGGGGGGGGGGCCCGGGGCCCCCCCCGGGCCCGGGGCCCCCCCCCCCAAAAAGGGGTTTTGAAGGGCCG
>JAPPHA010000112.1:0-7771 GCA_028874915.1 Paracoccaceae bacterium | reverse complement strand
TTATTTCCTGTTTTTGTTTTTTTAAACCGTGTTCCCCGCCTTGGTGTTATTGTTATTCCGGCCCGGGGCGTTTTAACCCCCGGGGTTTAAACCGGGGGGGGGGGGGGGGCGGCCCGGCCCCCGGGGCGGCCCGCTTCCCACGGTTGGACAACGTGTCTGTTCGCATCGACGGTGACCCCGGCGGGGCCGGGTCCACGACCCGCATACGGCTGTTTGACCTGGCGCGGCCGAGCCGCCAGCACATCCTGGGCTATATTCTCCTCGCTCCGGCAGTGCTCATGGTGATCCTGATCATCGCCTATCCACTCTTCATTTCCTTCGATCTTTCGCTTCAGGACGTGAAACTGCCCCGCATCGGCGAGACCCGCAAACCCTTCACGTTCAAGAATTACCAGAAACTCTTCAACTCATCGGAATTCTGGATGACCTGCTGGGTCACCGTGAAACTGGTATCGGCGGTGACGGCCGGCAGCGTGATCATCGGCGTCTCAACGGCTCTTCTCGTCAACCATCGATTTCGCGGACGCACGGTTGCGCGCATCGCCATGGCCCTGCCCTGGGCCGTTCCGGAAGTCATTGCCGTCGTCATTTTCGCCTGGATCTTCGACAGTTCCTTCGGGCTCATGAGCTGGCTCTTCATCAAACTTGGCCTCACCGACCAGATGATTGCCTGGGTCTCGACGCCTGGCCCCGCCTTCTGGGCGCTGACTGTGACGATGGTGTGGAAAGGGTTTCCCTTCGTCTCGATCATGACGCTGGCCGGCCTGCAGTCGATTCCCCCCGACTATTACGCGGCGGCCAGGGTCGACGGCGCCAATGCGCTTCAGCGTTTCCGCTGGATCACGATTCCCTGCCTGATGCCAGTCCTCGGCGTCACGCTAGTTCTGGTGATGCTCTGGGTGTTCCGGGATTTTTCCATCATCAAGGTCCTGACCGAAGGGGGGCCGCTCAAGACCACCCAAACGCTCTCGATCATGACGTATGACCAGGCCTTCGGTTTCTTCAAGTTCGGGTACGCCTCGGCTGTGGGCATTGTCACGCTGGTGATCTGTGTCCTGGCCAGCCTGGCCATGATCGGCCGCCAGTCCCGGGCCATGTATTAGGTCAAGGAGTCAACCGTCCCGTGCGCCGCTCTCCGCTCAAGTCGGCCTTGCTCTACGGTTCCGTGATCGGATCGCTCGCGGTTATCCTCTTTCCGGTCTACTGGCTTTTCGTCACCGCCCTCTCGACGACATTCGAACTCTCCGGCCTGCCTCCGAGTTTCTGGCCCGAGAATCCCCAATGGTGGATTTTCGGAAAGGTCTGGTCGGAGCGTCCGATTCCCCGCTGGCTGACGAATTCCGCGATTGCGGCGATCGGATCGGTTGTCCTGTCGATGTTCGTTTCGGTCCTGGCCGGTTATGCCTTGTCGCGATTCCGGGTCCGTGGCGGGCATTCGCTGGGCCTCTTCATCCTCACGGCCAAGATGCTGCCCGCCACGCTTCTCGTGATTCCTCTCTTCGCCCTCTTCAGTCGGCTCGGCATGCTGGGGTCTCTCTGGACGCTGATTTTCGCCCACTCCACCCTCATCATCCCGTTCACGACCTGGATGCTCAAGGGCTACTTCGACACGATTCCGCGCGAATTGGAACAGGCCGCCATGGTCGACGGCTGCTCGCCGCTTGGCGCCATGCTGCGCGTCATCCTCCCGGTCTCGGCTCCGGGCCTGGCGGCGACAGCGCTCTATGCCTTCGTGCTGAGCTGGGCCGACTACGCTTATGCCCGCACGTTCCTCGTCAATGCCCAGAGCAACTGGACCGCGAATCTCGGAATCGCGACGATGCGCGGAGAGTACACGACCGACTGGAACGAGATTTCGGCTGCGGCGGTTTTCGTCGCAATCCCGATCATCCTCATCTACCTGTTCCTCGAACGCTACCTTGTCGGCGGGCTGACCGCCGGGTCGGAGAAGTAGCCATGGCGCGTATCGTCATCGAAAATGTCCACAAGTCCTATGGCGACGTCGTGGCGCTGAAGCCCTTTTCGCTGTCCATATCCGATGGCGAGTTCGTCGTGCTGGTCGGTCCCTCGGGTTGCGGCAAGTCCACGATGCTGAAGATTCTCGCTGGCCTGGAACCGGCATCCGGGGGACGCATCATTCTCGGTGACAGCGACGTCACGGACCTGGCACCGGGGGACCGGGACGTCGCGATGGTGTTTCAGAACTACGCCCTCTACCCGCATCTGACGGTTCGCCAGAACATCGGATTCGGCTTGAAGATGCGCGGCATGAGCCGGTCGGAAATCGACCGCCGCGTGGAGGAAGCCGGGCGGACCCTCGGCGTCGCCCATCTCCTGAACCGGAAGCCCCGCGCCCTGTCCGGCGGGCAGAGGCAACGCGTGGCCCTCGGGCGCGCCATTGTCCGGGAACCGCGGGCGTTTCTCATGGACGAACCCCTGTCGAATCTCGATGCGAAGCTGCGAGTCCACATGCGTGCCGAGATCAGCGCACTTCACAACCGGATCGGCGTCACGACGGTCTATGTGACCCATGACCAGATCGAGGCCATGACGATGGCGGACCGCGTGGTTCTGATGCGAGAGGGCGAGATCCAGCAGATCGCCGATCCCGACACGCTGTTTCAGAGACCGGACAATCTCTTCGTTGCCGGATTCATCGGATCGCCCGGCATGAATCTCGTGTCAACCTCACTGGACAGCGTCGGCGGCCGTGCCGGGGTCGAGATGTTCGGTTCCCGCGTGCCCATCGACGGTCGCGAAATCGACAGTCCCCGCCCGATCGTGGCGGGGATCCGGCCGGAGCATATCAATCTCGGCGAGGGACCCGTGAGTTTCACGGTGCGCCCGAGCCTGATCGAGAGTCTCGGATCCGAAAAATACATCTATTTCCAGGACGACGCGCACCAGGTGACCCGAAGCGGTGACGAGGAAGAGAGCTCCAAGGGCCTGATCGCGCGCGTGCCGAATCCAGGACTGTTGCGAGAGGGCGAAGAAGTGACACTGTCGTTCGACCCGGCGAATCTGTATCTCTTCGACGCCCGGAGCGAACGGGCGCTCTGAACCATGCGGGTATTCGTCTCCGGTGCCGCCGGGCGCGTCGGGACCGGCGCAGTCGCGGCATTCCTGAAGGCCGGGTTTTCCGTGACCGGGTTTGATGTCAGGCCCTCAGGCCGGGCCGCCGCTGGTTACACGGATCATGTCGGCGAACTTGAGAACCCCGCGGACGTCGCACGGGCCATCGTGGACACGGATATCGTGATTCACCTCGGAGCCGTCATGTCCTGGGCGCCGACGGATCAGGCCCGCATGCAACGGGCCAATGTCGAGGGAACACGAGTCCTTCTGGACGCTGCCTCCCAAGCCGGCGTGCGGCGCTTCGTCTTTGCCAGTTCGGGCGAGGTCTATCCGGAAACCGCACCCGAAATCCTGCCCATCACGGAAGACCATCCGCTGAAACCGAATTCTTTCTACGGCCTCACCAAACTCCTCGGCGAGAACCTCGTCCGATTCCACCAGCGTATGGGAGCCATGGAAACCGTCATCCTCCGATTCGCACACACCCAGGACGCGGAAGAACTCCTCGACGAGGAGAGCGTTTTCTCGGGTCCCCGGTTTTTTCTCAGGCCGCGAATCCGCGCCACGGAGACCATCGGAAACCGGGATCTTGCCGAACGCCTGCGCCGGAACGATCCCGGCGTTCCGGCGCATGTCCTTGCCCGCAACAAGGACAGCCGCCCCTACATGATGCACATTACCGACACGCGTGACATCGTGGCCGGGCTCACACTCGCGGCGGAGCACCCCGACGCGGCCGGGGCGACGTTCAATCTCGGCGCCACGGAACCGGTGGAATTCGGGTGGCTTCTCGAGCGCATGTCGGCGATAACCGGATACCCCGTCGTTCCGATCGATTTCCCGGGACCCGGCGTCCGTTATCGAACGTCGAACTCTCGGATCCGGACGAGACTGGGATTCGAACCGCAATGGACGGTCGAACGGATGCTCGGGGAGGCGGCTGCGGCCCGAAAGGCGCGGGTCATGGGGTAATCGAGCGAACCCGAAAGACCGTTCCTGCGGGTACGGCGGCCCTGGCCAAGGGGCTGACTATCCTCGATCTGGTCGCGGACGCCGAAGAGCCCCTGCGTTTTGTGGAGCTCCTGCGGCGGTCGGATCTGCCGAAGCCGACGTTTGTCCGGATCCTGCGGACCCTGGTGGCGTTCGGGTTGGTCGCTCATGACGAGACCCGCGGCACCTACACGCTGGGCCGGCGATTCCTGGAGATGTCGCACCGGGTCTGGGACCAGTTCGACCTGCGGGCGGCCACGGCCCCGGAACTGGCCCGCCTGTCGGACGAGCTCGGCGAGACCGTCGCCCTCTGCAAACTCGACGGCGACGAGGCCGTCTACCTCGACGAGCGATCAGGGCCTGGGCTGAACGTTCGCGTCGAAACCGGGCGACGTGTACCCCTCCACTGTACGGCCGCAGGCAAGGCACTGGTCGCGGCCCTGGATCCCACCGTTGCTCGCGGGCTTCTCGACCGGCTCGACCTTCGGCCAATGACGCCGAAAACCCTCACTGAACAAGAGCCGCTTCACGCCGACCTCACGCTGACCCGAGCACGGGGATATGCCGTTTCGAGCGAAGAGCATATGCCCGGCGTCAATTCCGTCGCCTGTGCCATCACCGGTCAGGACGGCAGCCCGGTGGGTGCCTTGGTCATCCTGGGTCCGTCGATTCGCCTGGACCAGGCCCGAATCCATCCTGCCGGTCGCGAACTGATCGCGGCGGTCCGCCGGATCACGGGTCATGCCGGTGCCGTCGCCATCTCGCCCGGACCCCGGCCCCGTGGACGGCAGGAACGGATTCTCGACCTGGAATGCGTCCTTCCCTGGGGCGCACAACTCGGGGAGGCCCCGATCTGGCATGCCGACGAACGCCGGCTCTACTGGGTCGACATTCTCCATCCGGCCATTTACCGCTTCGATCCGGAAACCGGCATGAACGAGGCATGCGACCCGGGAAAGCTCGTGAGCGCCGTCCTGTTTGGCGCCGACGGCAGCAAGCGGGTGGCCTCACAGGACGGAATCGAGGCCTTGAGTTTCAGCAACTGCCGACTGTCACCGTATGTAGACCCGGAAAACGGATTCGTTCAGAATCGCCTGAACGATGCCAAGACCGACCCCGCGGGTGCCATCTGGGTCGGGTCCATGTGTCTCGATGCCAGCAAGCCGAGCGGCGGACTCTACCGTATTGCTCCGGATGGCGGCGTCGAACGCAAGGACAGCGGAATCACTGTGGCCAACGGAATGGACTGGAGCCCGGATTTCCGGACGTTCTATTTTGTCGACACGATCCCCGGCCTGATCTACGCCTATGACTTCGAGCCTTCGACCGGAGGCCTCTCCAACAAGCGCACGTTTGCGACGGTTCCCGAAAACGACGGGCGCCCGGACGGGCTCTGTGTCGACGCGGAGGGCGGGGTCTGGTGCGCCATCTGGGACGGTTGGCGTGTCAACCGCTACGCGTCTGACGGCCGCCTGGACCGGGTCCTCGACCTGCCTGTCCCGCGTCCCACCAGCGTTGCCTTTGGTGGGGCCGGTCTCCGGACACTCTACATCACCAGTGCCCGGACCCGACTGCCGGCCACAACACTGACCGAAGCGCCGCTCTCCGGCGGCGTGTTCGCCTGCCAACCCGGACCGACAGGATTGCCGGCGGGTCGGTTCCTGTGATGGCGCCGAGACCGCCGATGTCCCGAACCCTCGATTCCCTGTTTGGCCTTCACGGCAAATCAGCCTTGGTCACAGGGTCAAGCCGTGGCATCGGCGCCGCCATCGCGCTCGGGTTGAGCGGAGCAGGTGCCGACGTTGTTCTTCACGCACGGACCATTCAGGCGTGCCAGTCCGTCCAGGGCGAGATCGAAAATGCCGGCCGACGGACCTTGTGCCTCGCGGCCGACCTGGCCGACCCGGATGCCGGCAGGACCCTTGTCGAAAGCGCCGAACAACTGACCGGAGGGCTCGACATTCTCGTGATCAACGCCTCCGCGCAGATCAATGCGACACTCGGGGACATCGAGCCCGCGGATCTCGAACGGCAGATCACGGTGAATCTGAAATCGACCGTCGGCATGTTGCAGGCCTGCCTCCCCGACATGGCCGCGCGCGGGTGGGGACGCGTCGTCAACATCGGATCGATCAACCAGCTGCGTCCGAAGAGCCTCGTTACGGCCTACGCGGCAACGAAAGCGGCACAGCACAACATGATTCAGAGCCTGGCCCGCGACTATGCCGGCCGTGGTGTCCTCCTGAACACGCTTGCGCCCGGCCTGATCGACACCGACCGGAATCGCGATCGCCAACACGCAGACCCCGAAGCCTGGGAGGCCTATGTTCGGAACGTCAACTGGATGGGAAGGATGGGAAGGCCCGCGGAAATCGTCGGCGCCGCGGTGTTCCTGGCGTCGGATGCCTGCAGTTTCATGACCGGAGAGACGGTTTTCGTCACGGGCGGTTCGTGACGCCCGGCGTTCATCTTGAGATTTCCCGTCCGTTTTCGCTCCAGGTTCAGGTCGCCATCAAGCGTCGGCTGGAAACGGCCAGCCCGGGTTGAAGGAAGCGAACGAACCATCCTGGAATGGCTGGCTCATGCGCGTGCTGACGCTGACGACTGTTGCAATGGCAGTGGAGTTGGAGGGACGTCAGTCGTCCGTGACGGATTCATCCGCTGACAGTGCACTGGCTTCGGGAACGGACGTGGGGCCGATCCTCGGATGACGTCAGCACGCGCACGGGCAATCTTCCAGTGAACGTTCGGACCCTGGCCGCGACCGAAACTGACCATACGGTCCGGACCGGTTCCAACTCACGCTTTCTGTTCATTCAGAACGGCGCACCCACGGCCCTGCAGAGAAACCCCGCGAATTTCGACCCCGTCCTGGCGATGGACGCGAACCGGTCGAGGAATCCGGGCCGCGTCACGTCACTCTCTGCCAGATTCGTGAGAGCGATGAAGTCCTTTCGCTTGAGATCGTCAATGAGCGGATGCGTGGCATCATACCCGCGAGGCGGTCGTTTCAGGCTGTTGCCGGCAATCCTGAAGGTCTCCCGGAAAGACCGGGTGCCGGTGATCCGGATCCATTCGTCCCCGTGTTCGTCGATGGCCGCTCGGATCGCCTGAAGCGCGGTCTTGTCCGGGTGCCAGATTCCGCATCCCGCAAAGCATCCGCCGGGCTCGATATGGAGATAGAACCCGGGGGCGTGTGCGTCCCTGCCGGCGGCATGGCGGAAATGGGCGCCAGCGTTGGTCTTGTAAGGTGTCTTGTCACGGGAAAACCGGATGTCGCGGTAGATTCTGAAGAGTGATCCGCCGTTGGGTCGCGGGTCCGCAACGAAATGAGGGCTGATTTCAGACAGCGGCTTCGCGAAGGCAGAAATGAATGCCAGCATCGGATCCCGGACTTCGGCCCGATACCGGTCCTTGTTGGCTTCGAACCACTCCCGCTCGTTGTTGATCCGGAGCTCGCGAAGGAAGGCGAACAGGGTCGGTGGCAGCGAATCCATGAAATTGTCCTTCGTAGTTGGGCCGGAAACAATGGCAGCGGAACATCCGTTCCGGAATTGTCGGATCGGTAGAACCCTGTACAGCGCAGGCGCCCTGTCCGCAAAGGCGTTGACACGGTTGAATCAATGTCTCCTGTTCGAAACGCCATCGCGATTGTTGTCGGTTTTTCAGAAACGCGGAATTCTGTGTGGTTTTGCGCGGTTTTTTT
>JAPPHA010000097.1 GCA_028874915.1 Paracoccaceae bacterium | reverse complement strand
TGGCTTAAAACGGGCTCTAGGGGTTGGGCCAGGGGGTGGCCGTTGCTTATGTTTGCTATAATTTGGCGGTAACGGGGCGGCTGCGGGGGCCCGGTTCCGGAATTTTCCGGATCCTACAGAAGGCTGCGGATCGGCGTTTCCGGCGTCGGATCGAATCCGATCAAGGGTTCGCAGATCGCAGCAAAGCTGCCGTCATCGACCATTTCCCAATGCTTCTCGTTCACGGCCCTGACCAGATTGGGCTTGCTCTTGTTGACCGGCCATCCCAACTGGTACGACTGTTCGATGTTCGGCATCCCACGCAGCGGAAGGCTGGACTTGGTGATCAGGTAGGCGGCGGAAATTGAATCCAGGATTACGCCGTCGATATTGCCGTTTGCGACGTCCTGCATGCCCTCTACGTCAGCCTGGAAGACAGGGACCTCGCCGCCCGGTCCGACGATGCGTTCCGCGACTGGAATGAAAATCGACGCCACGATTGCTCCGACCCTTTTCCCTTCAAGATCAGATGAACGGGTGTAGGGAGAGTCCTCCCTGACGAACAGGCGTGACCCGGATTCGACCCATCCGTCGCAGAAGTAAACCTGTTCCTGGCGTTCGGCATTGATCCCCATCGCCGAAGCGGCAATGTCGAATTTATTGGCAAGGATCCCGACGAGAAGCGATTCCCACTTGGTGATGACCGGGTTGTAGGTCAGGCCGAGCCGGTTCGCGATTTCGGCCATGGTCTTGCGACCGATGCCATCATATTCGCCGTTCTCGTTGAGAAAACTGTAGGGTGGAAAGGTCCCTTCTGCCGCGGCGGTCAGGACGCCCGGCGTGTTGACTTCGAGCGCCTCCGCTGCCCTGGAACGTGGAATTAAGATCATTGGCGCTGCGAGGCCGGCCGCCGTTCCGACAAGGACCTTGCGTCTTGTAATCATGGTGGTCTCCTTTCTTGCTGGACCATCAGAGATAGAGCGCGTAACGGCGCTCGTACCACTTTGCGAACTGGGTCAAGATCGTCGTAATTGCGAGGTAAAGTACGGATACAATTATATAAAATTCGAATGGTCGAAACGTGGACGCAATGACCGCCTGGGTGTAGAGTGTCAATTCCATGATCGTGATCGTCGAAAGGAGAGACGTGTTCTTCAGTGTGTTGATGGCTTCGTTGGTAAGAGCCGGAACGACGATCCGTATCATCTGGGGAAAAACGATCCGGCGGAATGTCAGCGCATTTCCCATGCCCAATGCGTGCGCGGATTCGGGCTGGCCCTTCGGTATCGCCAGGAGGCCCGACCGGAATATTTCGGCCACGTAAGCGCCGCTGCCGACTCCGAGAGCGATCGCACCGGCGACGAACGGATCGAGGTTGAGGCCCACTTGCGGAAGACCGAAGTAGACAAGAAAAACCTGCACGAGTTGCGGCGTTCCACGGATGAACCAGATGTAGAATTCCGCTGGGTATCGCAGGGCCGGATACCGTGACAGCTTTGCCAGGACACCGACCAGCCCGCACAACCAGCTGATGACGATCGTGACCGCGGCCACCTCGACCGCAATCATAAACGCGCTGGCGTAACCGGGCATATAGGCGGCAAAGCCCTGGAGATAATCGAGGGCCGTTCCGATCATGAGGCATCGGTTCTTTCAATGAGGTCGTCGCGGAGAATTCTGCTGAGAAACTGCCGGGTCGCCGGTTGCTTCGGTGCGGCAAAGAACTCCCGTGCCGGACCTTCTTCTGCAAACACGCCTTCGTGGACGAAGATCACACGATGGCTGACATGCCTGGCGAAACCCATCTCATGGGTGACGACGAGCATTGTCATGTCTTTCCGCGCCAGTTCCGTCATGAGGTCAAGGACCTCTCCGACGAGTTCCGGGTCGAGCGCCGACGTTACCTCGTCGAAGAGCATTATCCTGGGCCGCATGGCCAGCGCACGGACGATCGCGACCCGTTGCTGCTGTCCGCCCGAGAGCCGGGCCGGATACTCGTCACGCTTGTCGGAGAGGCCGATGCTATCCAGGAGCAATTCCGCCTCGTCGATAGCTTCCGTGCGGGACACTCCCTTGACGTAAACGGGGGCCTCCGTCACGTTTTCCATCACGGTCCTGTGGGGCCACAGGTTGTAGCTCTGGAACACCATGCCGATCGAAGCACGGAGTTCCGCCAATTCCCGGGCACCGGCGCGGTTCTGCGTCAGACGCAGGTAATCGATTTCCCGTCCACCGAAGAACATGCGCCCGCTTGTCGGGACTTCGAGAACATTGATGCAGCGCAGAAGCGTACTCTTTCCCGACCCGCTGGCGCCGACGATCGCGATCACTTCACCTTTGCCGACCGAGAGCGAGACCCCCTTCAGGACTTCGTGGTCACCGAACGACTTGTGCAATTGCTCGATTCGAAACAACGGTTCTTCATGTGGCGAACCGGAATTCATTGTTTTCTTTCAAGCCGGCGGGGTCGGATTTGCCATTGGCCGCAACCGAACCGCATGTTGACGGTTTGGCCAGAATTATAATATACTTAATATATATTTGCAATCCAAAAAGTTGCGGGCGCACCCAGACTGCTCGATCACAGGGACCGGCATGGACAGTTATTTCCCTTTGGAAGAGTACGAAGAACGGTGGGCACGAGCGGAACGCGAAATGAAGCGCCGCAGTCTTGCGGGCGCGGTGATCTGGGGAAAGACGGCTGCATCCTTTGCCAGAGCCGGAGATGTGCTTTACCTGGTCAACTACTTTTCCGGCAAGGTTGGCCAACCCTTTGACGTATCTGATCACAGGGCACGGGATTACTGCGCAGTTGTGCTCCGTCCCGGACAACTGCCCGAATTGTTTGCCGACGACCCGGGATTTCACCGTAGCCACATTCCGACCGACCGGATCCGGTATTCTCCTGATACCGTGGCCGCGGTGGCTCGCAGCCTCAGGGCCGAACCGATACCCGGAAGGGTGGCGTTTGTCGGCAGCGACTTCTTCGCGGTCAAGTACTGGGATGCGTTCATGGCGGGAACGACTGAAATCGAATGGGAGATCTGCGATGATCTGATCCTTGATCTGCGCCGCCGGAAGTCTTCTCGGGAGCTTGAGTGTTGTCGTGAAGCGGGTGCGATCGCGGCGGCGGCGATGGACAGGTTGATGACCTCTCTTGTTGCCGGGAAAACTGAACGTGAAGCCGCGGCAGGTGCCGCCAACGAGATAATCTGCAGAGGCGGAGTGGTGGAACGGATCAATTGTACATTCGGAGACAAGGTCGGGGCTACGTCCCGGGAGCCTCTCACGGGTTACAGCGCGTCGGCCCCGGAACCGGGCGACATGGTGAAGGGTTGGCTCATTGGTCCGATGTTCCAGGGATACTACATGGACCCGGGAAGAACCGCCGTCGCCGGCGGACGGCCTGATCCCGATCAACGGCGTCTCATCGAGACATGCGCAGAAATCGTCATGAAGATGGCCGAGAAAACGCGTGCCGGGGTCTCCTTCAAGGCGGTTGCAGATGTCGGTGACAGGCTTGTGACCGCGTTTGGAGGTTCCGCTGATCCAATGGCCGCGAAGCACCCTTTCTTCGGCCATCCGAACGGATTGTACTTCGAGGGTCCACCCTACATCAGCAATGTCGTCGACAACATGGGCGCACGGTTCCAGGCGGGCGACGTCATTGGACTGGAGGCCTTTCTGACTCTCGAGCGTGTCGGTTCCGCCGGGTTTGAACAGAATTACATCGTTCATGAAGACGGCGTCGAACTCATCACGCCTTCACCGGAGTTCTTGCATTGACGCACCGCAATGCACGGCGTTTTGCGGAGATGTATCGTCCTTTGTCACGTACACCGCAGGATGATACGACCGATCTATCCATCCCGTCGCCGCCACCGGCATGGCGGGCCGGAGGGACGCTCGGTCAGCTTCTTCTGTGCCTTTGCACACTCCCCGGATTGATCGCTTGAATCCGAGAAGGGCAGAGACACTCCGTGTCAGTCCGATGCCAGCCGCCTCGAAGGGGTGGCTATCCTGGCAAAAACGGCGGCTACCGTCGTGACGTTGTGCAGCTGCGGCCAGATACGCCCGGACATTATAAATTCTACATAAAATGGCCGGAATTCACATGTAATTGTTACGTAATTCTTCCACGCCAGGCTTTTCGTTCATTTGTGTCTCTGCTATTGTTTTGCCCGATGCAGCAAAGGGCAATGTAGATTTCGTGCCTGGTGCAACATTCAACATAGGGAGTATCCAATGTACTTCGTGATCTTCGGAACCGACAAGCCCGGCACAGGACAGCAACGCCAGGATACGCTGGACGACGTCGTTTCCTACGTAAGAGACCGTCCTGGCCATCCTGATGTGACCGTCCATTGTTCCGGCCCGACACTTGATGCCGGGGGGACCATTAACGGCACTCTCTACGTCATCGAAGCCCCTTCGCTTGAAGCGGCACAGGCTTTCCTCGCCGACAATCCGCTACAGAAAATGGGCCTCCTCGAGGACGCCAGCGTCCGGCAGTTGGACTGGAAGACCGGACGCCCGGACTAGACATCTCGGGCAGCCTTGATCTTTCCTTTCCCACGGACCGGGATGGACCGGCCGAACGTTGTTCGGCCTCGGAGACCACCATCGGCAGCATCTGATCGATGCTGGTCCGCTGCCTCTCGTTTCGCGGTGCGGCTTCCAGCGGCCCCCTGCGCTGCCCCGTCATTGGACACGGTCACCGAAGTTCGGAGGACAAGATATTTGCGCATAATTCGGGAGTTCGCCGGCTCCGCGGCGCTGCTCCTGCTCGCCGTAGGACTGCTGTTTTCGGTTCCAAACGTCCCCCGCGCGGAGCCGATAATCCTTCGGCTGCACCATTTCAACTCACCCAAGGCAATCGCTCACCGGTTATTCATTCAGCCTTGGGCCGACGAGATTGAAAGGAAACTGGAAGGCCGGGTCAAGATCCAGGTGTTTCCGGCCATGCAGCTCGGCGGCAAGCCGTCGGATCTCTACGGCCAGGCCCGGGACGGCGTCGTCGACATCATCTGGACGATACCGGGCTATTCGCCAGGGCGGTTTCCGCTGACAGAGGTATTCGAGTTGCCATTCCTCACGGGCAGTGCGACGGCAGCCAGCCAGGCACTGACCGAGTTTCATCAGAAGTGGATGAGGGACGAATACAAGGATACTCACCCACTGGTTTTTCACAGCACGGCGCCAACCCACATCCACACCACCGAGAAACAGATTCGCGTGCTTGAGGACTTCGAGGGCATGAAGATACGCACGCCTTCGCGGGTCGGTGCGGAGACGCTCAGCGCGTTGGGCGCCGTTCCGGTCGGCATGCCGGTCCCCGCCGTCTACGAGGCCCTGTCCCGGGGCGTCGTCGAAGGGACCGCGATCCCCTGGACCATCATGCGCCCCTTCCGTCTGCACGAGGTGACGAATTACCATACCGAGGTCGCCCTCTCCCGTGTCGTGTTCGTGATGACGATGAACAAGCGCCGCTACGAGGAACTGCCTCCGGACATCAAGGCTGTTATCGACGACAGCACCGGCATCGCGCTGGCCAAACGGCTCGGCCGGCTTTGGCACGACGACGAGATGCCGGGCAGAGCGATCGCAGAGGAGCGGGGTCAACCGATTCTGTCTCTGTCGGAGGAGGAGAGGGAGCGCTGGCAGGAGAAAACCCAGTCGGTCATCGACGGCTGGGTCGAGAAGGTCGGCGCCCTGGGTTACGACGGACAGGCGCTGCTCGTCGAAGCGAGACGCCTGCTCGCCATGTACGGCGGCGACCAGAGATAATGGCAAGCGGGTGACGGACAGCGGAGCGGGAGGTCGGCTTCGCGGACCGGCTCCGTATTCAACAGAACGCCGCCTCGGCGCCGCCTTGGAGCGATTGACCAGAGCGCTGGCGATCGCAGGTGGCCTGATCATGATCGGCGTCGTGGCGATGACCGGGGCCAGCGTTCTTGGGCGCCACCTCTTCGACGCGCCGATCCCCGGCGACTATGAGATCACCGAGCTTGCTTGCGGCGTCGCAGTATTCGCCTTCTTCCCCTACTGCCACATGAACAACGCCAACATCGTCGTCGAGTTCTTCACCGGACGGATGCACACTCGCTACAAGACGGCGTTGGACACGGCACACAGTCTCGCCTTCGCGGTGGTCGCTGCGTTGATATCCTGGCGTCTATTCGTCGGAGGCATGCACAAGTTCGAGGACGGCGAGACGACGCTGTTTCTCGGTGTTCCGATCTGGTTGGGATACTTCTCGGCGCTGCCGGGAGCTGTGTTGCTTACCGCCGTCTGTGTCTGGGTGTTCTACCGCCATCTACGCGCACTCGGCCAATGACCGATATCGAGTTCGGTGGGCTCCTGTTCGGCGTCTGCCTGGTCCTGATCGCACTTCGTATGCCGGTCGCAGTCGCCATGTTCGCGGTTGGCGGTTTCGGGTTCGCCACGCTCGCGGGATGGCAGGCGTTTCTCGGCTTGCTCAACACCGGGCCTTTCGGTCGGACTTCGGGTTATACCCTCTCAGTGCTGCCGCTGTTCCTGCTGATGGGCCAGTTCGCCACTCGTGCGGGGCTCGGCCGCTCGTTGTTCGACTCGGCCCGTGCCTGGGTGGGGCACCGCCGCGGAGGGTTGGCGATCTCAACGGTTTGCGGGTGCGCAGCTTTCGGCTCCATCTGCGGGTCATCGTTCGCGACCGCGGCGACTATGGCCTCAGTGGCATTGCCAGAGATGAAACGCCGCGGCTACTCCGGGGCGTTGGCCACCGGCTCGCTGGCCGCCGGCGGCACTCTCGGAATCCTGATACCACCCTCGGTGATCCTGGTGATCTACGCGATCATCACCGAGCAGTCGATCGGCAAGCTGTTCTTCGCCGCGTTGATCCCCGGCGCCATCGCTACGCTCGGCTATTCCGTAGCGGTCAGCATTCATGTTCGGCTCAACCCTGCATCGGCTCCAGTCGTTCCGGCTGTGCCTTTCCGCGAACGCGTGCGCAGCCTGCGTCCGGTGTTGCCGGTTGCAGCGATCTTTCTCCTTGTCATCGGCGGAATCTATCTGGGCGTGTTCACCCCGACCGAAGGCGCGGCGATCGGGGCAGCGGCCACCCTTGTGCTTGCGTCCGTGTCCGGGCGGCTGAACTGGGCGGGCCTCGTCTCGAGCGTGCTCGAGACTGCGCAGGCAACCGCGGCGATTTTCCTCATCCTGATCGGTGCCGAAGTCTACAACGGCTTTCTCGCACTGTCGCAGATCCCGGTCGAACTGGCCAACGCATTCGCGGAATCCGGACTGGCACCGATGTCGATCCTGATCGGCATCCTGCTCGTTTATCTGATCCTCGGCTGCGTGATGGACAGCCTTGCCATGATCCTGCTGACGGTGCCGGTTTTCTTTCCGCTCGTCACCGGACTCGAATTCGGCCTCCCGGAAGAAGAGATCGCAATTTGGTTCGGGATCCTGACACTGATCGTTGTCGAGGTCGGGCTGATCACCCCGCCGATCGGCCTCAACGTCTACATTATCAACTCCCTGGCGGACGACGTCCCGTTAAGCGAATCGTTCAGGGGCATCTTTCCGTTCCTGTTGAGCGATTTCGTTCGCGTTGGGATCATACTGGCCGTGCCCGCCACCTGCCTATGGCTCCCGGGACTGCTCTGATGTCAATTCTTCGATCGGATGTCGCAACCGAAACGGGAACTCCCTTCCTTCTCCTTCAATCTCGCCGATGCGTTCCGTGGCGATCGATTCGAAGTGTTCATCACAGGCGCCAAAGACATGAGAACTGACGCGTCCGACACCACATCCGATTCCGACCGTCATCCTGACAAGAAGATTCGGGCGATGCTTGCGGCTGGTCTCGGAATACAACTTGCTGGCATGGCCATACCCGGCACAGTATTGATTCCGACAGTCGTTTTCAGGGCCGCGGGTGAGGCCGAATCGCTCATGCTGTGGGCGGTCTTCGCGTCCGTCATGATCTGCGGAGTGGTCACGATCCTGCAGGCTGTTCGAGTCGGACGGATCGGCGCAGGTTACATCCTCGTGACGGGAACGTCCGGAGCCTCGATCGCGGTCAGCATCGCGGCGTTGACCGAAGGCGGACCTGCGTTGCTCGCCGTCTTGGTGCTCGTCCTGTCTTTCTTTCAGTTCGTGTTCTCGGCGCGCCTCGCGCTGTTTCGGCAGATTCTGACGCCGACTGTCATGGGAACTGTCCTCATGCTGACGCCCGTCACGGTCATGCCGGTCATCTTTGATCAGTTGAAGAACGTGCCTGCCGGAGCCCCGCCGTCGGCAGCTCCGCTGAGCACGCTCGCGACCCTCCTCGTCATCGCTGTCATCGTGCTGAAGGCGAAGGGCCCGTTGCGTCTTTGGGCACCGGTCATCGGCATCGTTGCCGGCTCGATCGTCGCCGGGGCGTTCGGTCTTTATGACGTCGACCGCGTCGCCGAGGCCTCGTGGGTCGGTCTTCCGAGTGCCCAGTGGCCGGGCTATGATCTCAATTTCGGGCCGGCCTTCTGGGGCCTTCTTCCGGCATTTCTGTTCATAGCCGTGGTCTGCACGATCCAGACGATCAGCGGCTCCGTCGCCGTCCAGCGCGTATCCTGGTCCGCGCCCCGAGCGGTGGACTTCCGGACGACGCAAGGCGCAGTGGCCGGGGACGTGACCGGCAATCTGTTGTCCAGCCTCGCGGGAACCATGCCGATCGGGTTTCGTCCGACGGGCACGTCGATGATCGAACTCACGGGGATCAGCTCCCGCCAGGTCGGAGTCGCCTACGGGGCGGTGGCCATCACGTTGGCGTTTCTTCCCAAAGCGCTCGCCGTGATCCTGGCGATACCGGGTCCGGTCATCGGGGCGTTCATCACCGTAATGATGGCGACCATCTTCGTGATCGGCATGAGGATAATCGTTCAGGACGGGATCGACTATCGCAAGGGTACGATCGCCGGCGTCTCGTTCTGGGTCGGCGTTGGCTTCCAGAACGGCGTGGTGTTTCCGGAATACATAACGGCGCTTGCCGGTCCACATCTGCACAACGGGATGGTGGCAGGCGGCCTCGTTGCCATCGTCATGACCCTTTTCGTGGAGCTGACGAAACCACGCCGCAGCCGGATCGAAGTGGAGTTGGACGTCACGGCCCTGGAGAACATCAGAAAAAGTCTTGCCGCGTTCGCGTCCCGCAGCGGTTGGGACACGGCGATGGCGAACCGCCTCGATGCCGTCTCCGAGGAGGCGTTGCTGACGCTCATGAGGAAGGACGAAGCCGGAGAGGAACCCGAGCGGCGGCGCTTGCTCCTGACGGCGCGCAAGGAGGATGACGGCGCGATCCTTGAATTCGTCGCATCGACGGGCGGGGGAAACCTCCAGGATCGGCTTGCGCTCCTCGGCGAACAGGCGGAGGAAGATGCAATCGAACAGGAAGTCTCGCTCCGTCTGTTGCGGCACCTCGCGTCCTGGGTTCGCCACCAGCAGTACCACGATACCGACATCGTCACGGTCCGCGTGGAAGCACCGGGCCGAACGCCCGCCGGTCGAACGTGAGGCTGATGCTCGCCCTGGACCTGTCAGTTACCCGCATTTGGGACTGTCGGTTCTACTGCATCTGATCGTGGTCCTCAAAGAGGAGCAGCGCCAGGCGTCATACACGGACGGGTCGAAGCCAGGCGGGTCGAACGCTGCGCGGATTGGGAGGGCGAAGGCGGCAAGGAATGGATGAACAGCGATCTCGAGGCGACCGCCCACATCGTGCTCTACGACGACATTCGGCCTGATCCGGTGTCAGCTTGCCCGGAGTGTCCTGAAAACCTCGCGAACCGGATTGTCCAGCACGGCTGAAGGACACGATCCAGAGACAGCACAGGCGACGGCCCCCTGAACAAGGCAAGTCGGTCGGGACCCGAAAAATTCGAAGCGATGAGGCAGATTTCGGGGTCCGGAACGGCAGGTCAAACACTATGGGATCCGGACGGAACCACGAGGTTCTGACTGCATCAGGAACGACCAAATCGCCTCTGCCGTTTCGCTTTGCTTCGGATCCTGGCCTCCCGAATCTCCCCGATCAGGTCAATGGCTGCGAAGGCCACTCCCCGTCGTCACTTCATTCGCTCCGGCAGGAACAGGGCAATTTCCGGGACAAGAATCATGATCAGGAGACATACGGCCATCGCAAACCAGAACGGCAGCACGCCCCGGAAAATCGTTCCCATCGGAACGCCCGCAGCCACGCCCTTGACCACAAAGACATTGATACCGACCGGCGGGGTTATCAGTCCCATTTCAATCACGATCACGCAGATGACCCCGAACCAGATCGGATCGAATCCCAGGCCTGAAACAATGGGAAACACCACAGGTATCGTGACAACCAGCATCGCGAGGCCGTCGAAAAACATGCCGAGGATCATGTACCCGATCAGGATCATGACGAGGGTTGCATACGGGCCCAGGCCGAGCTCCTTGAGTTCCAGCGACAGGGTTTCGGGAATGTGTGTCAGGGCCAGGAAGGGGCCAAAGACATGGGCGCCAATGATGATGAGGTAAAGCATCGCCGTCATCGTGACGGTTTCGAGCAGGATGCCCGGGATCTGGCCAGGCTTCACTGAGCCCGAACCGAGTGCGAGCAGGGTCACCAGCGTCGCCCCGACTCCCGCGGCCTCGACGGGCGTGAACACACCAAGGTAAATGCCGCCGATCGAGACGAGGATGACTCCGACCAGGGGAAGCGAACGAAGCGTTGCCCAGGCTTTTTCTGAAAGGCGGGTTGCCGGACCGACCGGACCCTCGGAAGGCTGCAGCAGGGTAATGACAAGGATCACAAGTACGAAGAGCAATGACAGAAGGATGCCGGGAAGGATGCCGGCGATAAACAGTTTCCCGATGCTCTCTTCCGTCAGGATGGCGTAAAGAACGAATCCTGTTGAAGGCGGGATCAGGATGCCAAGCGTACCGCCCGCTGCAACTGCCCCTGTCGCCAGCCTGTCGGAGTACCCGAAGCGTTTCATCTGGGGCAAGGCCACCTTTCCAATGGTCACGGCCGTTGCCACGGATGATCCCGAGACCGCCGCGAAAGCGGCACAACCCAGGATCGTGGCCGAAGCCAACCCGCCACGAAGTCGGCCAATCCAGGCATTGGCGGCTTCGTAGAGCCGTTGGGAATATCCGGCGGCACCTGCCATGTTCCCCATGAGAACGAAGAGTGGGATGATGGAAAGACTGTATCCGGTGATCGATGAATAGGTTTCGGACGACATGGTGGCAATGGCCGCCCTCTGTCCGTCCAAGACCCAAATTCCGCCAAATCCCACCACAAGCAGTGCCATCCCGACCGGCAGCCGGGCCACCAGGCAAACGAAAAGGGCGGCAATACCGAAAACGCCGACGAGGGTCTCATCCATATCCCGCGACTCCGCGCCGAAGTTGGTCGGCAAGCTGGGCAGCGAGGACCACGGCAAAAAGCCCCATGCCCACCGTAATTGACCCATAGGCAATCCAGACCGGAAGCTCGATCATGTTGGTGACATCGCCGTACTTCCGGGCGTCCAGTGCCTTGTCCCAGGTCTTCCGGATCAGGAGAAAAAGAACGACGCAGGACACAGATCGGGCAAAGATGTCACCACCGAAACGCCCCCACGGTCCGATGGGGCCATCCAGGACGTCGACTCGGATATGAGCGGACTTCAGGGCCGCGTAAGGCATGGCCGCCATCACAACGAGCGACATCCCGATTTCAACCAGTTCCTGATCGCCCAGAATCGGCTGATTCAGGAGGTAGCGGAAAATGACAGCAGTGGAGACAAGCAGCATGATGGCGACAAGGACAAGGCCACTCACGAGCGCGAGCCCTTTGAGAAGGCGCTCGGACAAATTCCGAGCGCCTTCCATTCGCGAACCGGAATGCGGCATCAGTTCCGCAATGCGGCGGCCCAACCTGATGCATCGATGCCTTCACCGTCAAGTTCCGCGATCACGGCTGCAGCCAGGGTGTCGCTGGCCGCATTGAATTCGGCCGCAGCGTCTGCCGACAGGTCGATGACTTCGCCACCACCCTCGATCCACTTGGCGAGAGCGCGGTCCGAAGCGCTCGTCATCGTGACTCGGCCACCCTCCGACATTCCGGCACCGGTCATCTCGGACAGTTTCATCCGTGTATCGTCGTCGAGGCCATCCCAGCTGTCGCGGTTCATGATCAGCATGAACACGGAATTGGTCGCGTTCATTCCTCTCGTGATGAATTTGGTCACTTCGCCCAGTTTGAAGCTGGTCAGGACCGACGTATCGACCAGGGTTCCGTCGACGACGCCTGTCTCCATCGACTGGTAAACCTGCGTGATCGGCATCGACACCGCGGTTGCGCCCCAAGCTTCGATAAGCCGGCCCGTATTCTTGGACGGCACCCGGATCTTCAACCCGTCGAGGTCCGAAAGGGTCTCGATTTTCTTTTCAGCCATCAGGAGAATGGCATCGCCGGCTGTCCACAAACCCAGAAGCTTGGTCCGCCGGAATTCACTTTCCAGCATGCCAATATTGTCCCAGATCGCCTCGGTCTTGTTTGTTCCCGGATTGACCACCCCCGGGAGTTCGACGAGGAGCGTCTTCTTGAACTGAGACGCAGTGTAGCCCGGAAGGGCATAGACAATGTCGGCGACACCGTCGATCACCCGGTCATATTGCTTCACGGGACCGGCACCGAGCTCGCCGCCCGGATAGATGCGAATTGTCGTTTCGCCACCTGTGGCTTCGGCCAGTTTTTCGGAAAGCGGAATGAACATTTCGACGTGCAGGTGGTATTTAATCGACGCAAAATGTGCGAGTTTCAACTCTTCCGCGTTGGCAAACGTTGAGATTGCCAAGGCGACGGCGGCGCCCAGGATTGATTTGAAGACAGTCATGATTTCCTCCTCTTGTCCTCGTTGCGGGTTCCCCCATTGGGGTGGGGGTCGGTCCGTTCGATGGCGATATTCAGCAGCGTCTGCCGCCCTTCTTCGGTCGCCACCCTGATTGCCCGCTCCAGTGCAGCGGGAAGCTCGTTTCCGTCAAAAACGGTCTCGGTATGGGCACGGCTGGCCTCGGCTGTTTTCGCGAAATCGGGGCTGGGACGTAGCGAGGTCAGCGGAACATCGTTCGTCCGTGACGTGAGACCTCCCTTGTAGAGTTCCTCAACCGAATGCCGGACAGCGCCCCATTCCTCATTGTTCATAACGAGAGTGATCACCGGAAGCCCGAGGGCCTCGCACACCTGATGACAGGCTGTGGGGTTCGCAAACATATAGCTGCCGTCACCCAGAGTGGCGAACACGAGCCTGTCGGGGTCTGCGAGTTGCGCCCCCATCGCGGCCGGCAGGCCCCAACCCAATCCGCCGGAATGTGGTTCCTGGAAATAGCTGAGGTGATCGTCGAGTTCGAGTGGCGGGAGAGGACATCCAAGTTCATGGAAGACGCTGGCCTTGCGGCCATGGACGGCCCGGCCCAGACAATGGCTTATCCAGTCCTTTGACATTGGACTCCTCCGACCCGATCTGGCTCGCTTTCGAGTCCGGGCTCTCTCGGCCTCGGAGATGGCCCTGATGCGGGATCGCCGTTTCATGATCCGATCGCAATCCTGAGGTCGGCGACCGACGGCCCGGATGAGTGCCAAAACCCCTGCTTCGGTATCGCCTGCCAGGGTAATGTCCGACCGAAAAGACCGCATTGGAGAGGACCTGGCGAACAGCGGGTCGGGTCCCAATTGAATGACGGTGGCCTCCGGGTCCGGAGTGATCCGGTCAGGCCACCACGGTGCAAGGGCGTTGATGACAAGAACGACATCGGCCGTTCGGAGCAGGTCGTCCGGAACCCATCCGACATGGGACGGGTTCGACATCGGAATGGCAATCTGGTTGGCCCAATAGTGCGAGAGGGGGATCGCCCAGTCCTCGACGAAATCCGACAGGGCGTTGAAGGCTTCATTCGAACCCGCTCCGCGTTGCGCAATGATCAGCGGGTTCTCGGCACCGGCAAGCGCCGCGGCCGCTGCGGCAAGCGCCTGCCCGTCCGGAGCCATTCTCGCCGGCGACATCCGTGTCGGCGCGTCCAGACCATCCGGCGGGCAGGATTCGCACAGGACCTCTCTCGGCAAGCTCAGGTATACAGGGCCTTTCGGCGTTGAATTTGCAATCGACCATCCCCGATCGAGCACTGAGGCGACTTGATCGGGGAACCGCAATTCATAGTCCCACTTGCATGCCTCCCGGACCAGGGCCGCCTGGTCGTACATCTCCTGACCCCAGCCAATCGGAACGGTGCGAGCCCCGAAACGTCCACCTTCGGCGACGGGGGTCCGGCCCGACATAAGAAACATCGGTATTTGATCGCATGCTGCATTGATTGCTCCGGTGGCCCCGTTCGACAGCCCGACATTTGTGTGCAGCATCACGGCCTGGGCCCGACCCGACACCAGATAGTATCCGTGGGCCATGCTGACAGCGACATGTTCATGGGGCACAGTCACGGCTTGAGGCAGGTCAATCCCCTTGTTCCTGGCCTCGATCAGTCCTTCGATGATGGGTGGGAAATCCGTACCGGAGTTCGCGAAGACGTAGTCCACGCCAAGCGCCTTTAACTTTCCGAAAAGTGCGCCTCCCGCCGTGACGAGGCCGGTTTTGTCGGAGTCCCTGGGCATCGTCAGGTTGGGCTGGACCGGAGCCGGTCGTCGTTGGACATCCAATGAAGACCCGCGAAACCGTCAACGGCTGCAGATGTTCCGACTCCACGACACCCGCGGGATCTCGCGCCGTTCCGTTGACGTCGTGCCCACCCGATGTCGCCCGCACCTTCGATACAGGTGAATCCTGTCGGCATTGGCTCCATCCTCGCTGTTTCGCAATGGTCCTCCCGGCACCGGGCCGGCCCGGTCAATTCCACGGTTGCGCCGATCGCCATCGCAATTCTCCCGTTCCTGCAATGAACGCGGATCCTTGATGAAACCGGCTCAAGTTCGGTTGTCGAGCCCGTGGCTGATTCCGGAAAGACTATGTGACAGCGTCCGCAGTTGCCAGAGTCATGTCGTAAGCCTGTCCTGCCCCACAGCCTGAAATGGCCTTGAAGTCTCCGCCACTCTGGCCAACGGTGGTGTCGACGGTTCGAATCCGTTGATCGACGGGTTTCCGGTCAATCCGGAGTTCCCTCCGGATTGGCGTTCGGTGGACGCCTGCAGTCGACCTCTGCTCGATTCGCAGGTACGGAAACAAATGACTTCGCTGCAGCATGGAAGGAGCGATCGCGCCCTCGTTTACTGCGAGCCGGCCAAAGAGACATTCGGCAGTGCCTGTCTCGAACGCGGGCGGATCAACCCGAAACCGGAAGTCTGGTGCCCGTGAAAACGCCGGGCCAAGTCGCGCCAGAACACCTCGACATGGATTCGGTACTCTCGGGACCGGCTTCCTTCCGATTTTTCTCTTTCGATTTCGATCGTCCGGCGTTCAACACTCGTTTGCTTGGGAATCCGCAATTCCAGGACACCATCCTTGAGACCGGCTGTAATCCCGTCTGCATTCGGTGCGCTTCCGATCTGTATGCTCCGGACCAGGTGGCCCACACGGCGTTCCCGGCGCAACCACTGACCGTCTTCGTCCATGGAATCGGGCCGGGACTCGGCGTTAATTGTCAAGACGTTGTCAGCGTATGACAGCTGGATGTCGCTCCTCTTCACGCCAGGTAGATCGGTCCTGACCACGAACCCCTGGTCGTGTTCGAAAATATCGACAGCGAGCACCGTGTCTTCTGGTTTCTGAACCATCTCCGACGCTTGGCCAAAGACCTTTTCGATCAGGTTGTCGTGTTCGCCCGAAAAGAGCGAAACGGTCCCGAAGGGTGAAATGATTCGACTCGGCATGCTCATTCACTCCTGTGCTTCGATTTCCTATTCCGCCGCCGTCTCCGACGGGTCAATCGTGATGTTCTTGCGTCGGCCAGCGTCGGGAAAGTCCTCCTTGAGCCATCTCATGAATGAAAGGGTCATGAGGACGAGCACAACCATCAGCGGAAGCGCAACAACGACAGATGCCGACTGCAAGGCCTTGAGGCTGTCCTTCCCGCCGGCGAACATCAGCGACAATGAAACGACCGCAAGCATGATGGCCCAGAAGAACCTGTGCCAGCGAGCCGGTTCGACGACTTCACCCTGTTCCTCGGTTGCCACTGACGACAGCGTGTAGGCAGACGAGTCCATCGTCGTCGCACCGAAAATGAATGCAAGAACCACGAATACCGCAAGCAACGGGACGCCAAGGGGCAACACCCGGTCGCCTACCGCAACCACAGTTGCAACAATCGCTTCGGGAGCCAGCCCATCGGATACCATCTGGCTCAGGTCAAGAGTGCCTTCGAGTTGGAAGAACATGCTGGTATTTCCGAGAATCGCGAAGAATATCCAGCAACCCAGTGAACCACCAACGATTTCGGCGGCAATCAATTCGCGAATGGTCCTGCCCCGCGAGATCCACGCGACAAACAGTCCCATGAAGGGCGCATACGCTATCCACCACGCCCAATAGAATATCGTCCACCATTCCGGGAATGTTCCCCCGGAATCCACATAGGACTTGCCTTCACCCGCAGCCGTGATGAAGTTGTCGGCTTTCGTGATCGGGTCAACGTAGAAACTCATTTCGACAAAGTTCTGGATCAGCAACCCGATGCTGTTGGTGAACGTGTCGAGAATGAAGATCGTCGGACCGAAAAGAAACGTGAACGCGAGTATGAACGCGATCAGCCAAAGGTTGATGTCGCTCAGAACCTTGATGCCCTTTTCCAGCCCCGAATAGACGCTGAACCCGAAGATGGCACCCCAAATCATGATGACGACCACATCAAGCCAGAACGCGCGTTCGAGCCCGAAGAGTTCCGCCAGGCCCGCAGACAGCATGAGCGTACCAAGTCCGATTCCTGTTCCCAAGGATTCCCGGGGATGTCGTAGCCGCCAAGTCCGGGCGCCGGGTCTCGACTCGTCAAGGGGGTTGGCGTTTCGACGGTCGGTCGTTGTCGAGTCGACTCGCGTTGTTTCCGTACATTCGAGAATTTCGCAAATCGGGGACGGTCCCCATGCCGTTCGCTCGACCGCCCGGTACGCTCACCCGGCCCGGGATTCGATTCAGAACGCCGCGGCGCGGATCACCCGGAGCATCGGCGGGAACCTGGCACCCGATCAGGCGCGCGCCTCTCACGACACGAGGGAGTGATCTCTCCGTCCGCCGTCGCCATCCTCGCCGAGCGCCTTGATTACGGCCTCAGGGTTTCGGTCTATGACGGTCAGCAGTACGCGGGCCGCTCTGTCAGGAACACGGCGTCCCTGCTCCCACTCCTGAAGCGCGCGGGCATCAAGACCGAAGCGGTCCGCGAATTTCTGACGACTCAACCGGAACCGCTTACGCAGAGCGACGATTCGGCCGGCCGCGGGATCGTCGACGATCCGGCATGGCAACTCCGTCTCGCCACGGACATGAGCGAGAACCTCGCTCAGCGCCGTTTCGATTTCCTGTCCGAACTCGGTGCGTTCCGCCGTCATGGTCACGTCGTCCCCTTCTTGATCGCGGCGACCAGACGCGACAGCGCCCTGGTGTCCGCCGGCGTCAGGTCTTCGCGATCCGCTTTCGCGTAAGCCGTCAGCAGATAGATGGCGTTCGGACCGGCGTGATAGAAGTAGACGGTGCGGATGCCTCCCCGCTTCCCACGCCCGGAGCCGGCCCATCGCAGCTTGCGGATACCGCCGGTGCCCCGAATCACCGGAGCCGCATCGGGCGCCGCCACGATCGCTTCCTCCATCTCCCTGCGGGCCTCTTCCCCAAGCAGCTTGCAAATGGCACGCTCGCAAGTGCGTGTGAAAAAGACCTGCATGACCCGCCACTATGCGGCATTGCCGCAGTTGATGCAAGCCTGATCGCAGCCTTGACGCCCGTTCCTTCAAATGATCCTTGGCCTAGGCATGCCTCACAGCCTAGTACTACAGTTGCATATTTTTGCGCCGCTCGTAATGGGCCCGCGCGGCACCGGCCTGGTGCCTCCGGCGCCAGAGGGACCACAGCATGAAGAATGCCGTGTTCACGGGCGGCGTGAAGAGGAGCTTCGCAAACAGGTTTCGGAGTTCCGGGACGCTGGGGACCAGCGCATTCATCATGGCAAGACGGGGATTGCCGCATTTGGACTCCTTTTG
>JAPPHA010000034.1 GCA_028874915.1 Paracoccaceae bacterium | reverse complement strand
CAGATATCGACGACAAGCATGTGTCGGTCTCGGCTGTAGCGAGCCCCCGCAACCACTGAAGCCCTTGAAAACATTAATGTTTTCAAGGGCTTTTTCATTTCCCGGCAGAGGAGTTTTGGGTGTTGGGAAGCATGGGAAATCGAAATTCTGGGTGTCGGCGTCGGTGACCGGCGGAGGATTGGTGTGCGTCCGGTCACCGAGTGGGAATCGGAATCGATGAAGATCAACGTCCTGAAGGAGCCCGGTTGGACCGGCGCTTCCGCGACATCGGCACTGGCACGATCCGCTCCGTCGCCCGCTGACCGGAAACATATTGATCTTGGGACATCCGGGAAATTCGTGAACGGAGGAACGGGCGCGGACAGCGGGAGTGCGGGCCAGGAATGGCCGGAGGCGGACGGGAGGTCGAACGGCTTCGGCTTCATCACCTGAAGGCTATATCACGCCTGGGGCGCCAACTTCACCGGATGCTCATGGAGGATGTATGTGGCAGAGCCTGGTTGTGTCATCCGTTGGAGGGGTGGTCGCGGCGGTATCCTTTGCAGGCCTCGTCCAACTGTGGAAGGTGTGGCAAGCACGCAAGGAAGTCGCCGCCATCCGCAACATCATCGTTGAAGACCGCCGGCTGATCTTCGACGCGAAGGACGTGCCGGATCCCGAAGACTTGACCGCGCGGCTCGCCAGAGCCGACGAATGGCGCGCTGTGCTCTACAACGAGATGCTCGGGGAAGTCGGGAGGACTCTGGACCACTGGTCGCCATACCTTCCGCTGGAACGGAAGCAGAGCCTTCTGCGCGCCCTGGACTGGTACCACAGGGGAGGGTCTTGGTGGCGCCCCCTCCACGCATAGCCAGCCACGAGAAGTTCCTGCAAGTCGAACCAGGCACTTGGCCCGGTAACGAAATGTCCCTGGATCAGGCCAGGGAGAAATTTCGGAAACTGGAAGCCGTGAAGTGGCTGAATCTTCCGAAGGTCGAGCCGTCGGCTTGACTCGCCCGCCCCGGCCAGCAGGGAATGGCACCAGGTCCTCGGCCGCTGGCGCCGACGATGCCGGCGGCGACGTCGAGGACCCGGACGATGCCTTCGAGCGCTGCCCTGACGCGTTGGGCGGGGACTCGCGCGGCGGAACCGGGCGCCCTCTTCACCTGCCGCAACCGGGAGCGCAGGGAAACCGGTGCCGAACTGGTCGGAACCCGCCCCGACCGGCCCTTCAGGGCCATGACCACGGGGTCGCGCAAAGCCGACGGCGGCTTCTGGATCGCGCGAAAGACAGAGCCGACAACCGCGCTCCTCGTCGAGGGGGCCATCGACGCCCTCTCGGCATGGATCCTCGCCGACAGGACGCAGATCGACATCGTCATCTCCACCGCCGGAGCCACCGGCAGAATGCCGGAATGGATTGGCGGGCTTCAGCTCGAAACCGTCTTCTGCGGATATGACGCCGACCCGGTCGGCGACCAGGCCGCCGAAATGCTCGAAGCGCAAAACCCCACCGTTCGGCGCATGCGGCCGGACGGCGACGGCGACGTCAAGGACTGGAATGAAATCCTGCTACGGCAGAGAGCTCGCGCTCTTTATATGCGTGATTGCGCGACCATGGGAGATTGGTCCGTCGAAATCGTAGAGATAGAGCGTTTCGGGTAGTTGCTCGAAGGAAAGCCAGTTGGTGACGAGAGGTTCGGGAGTTGGCGATAGAGACTGGCTGTGGCGCAGGTGCACCTGCTTCCAGTAGTCCATGGTCTCGCTGGCGGAATCTCGTTTGCGAAGAACGTTCTCAGCTTCCTCGAGTGTGGCCAGGAGCTCGGCCAGGCTATCGGCCCAGCCGCGCTTGAAGTCGATGTACTGTGCGTGGGCTATCAGGAACGGAGCGTCGAAATTCGCGAGGCGTAGCGGTATGACGAATTCAGGGTCGCCAATGCTTCGGCCCACCGTGTGGGCGATCTAAATCTCGTTTCTGACACCTTGCTTCTGTACGCCATGTTCCGTGCCGACAAGCAGGACCTTGCATGCCTTGTTGCGGAGTGCGTCCTCCAGCAGGCGTTGCCAGTCCTGGCCGCCGCGCAGTCTGAGCACGTCTGCCCAGACCTCGTATCCGGGCGCAGTCAGGCGCGACCCGAGCCAGACGGTGAATGCGTTGTCCTCCGGGTTGGCGTGGCTGATGAAAATGGCATCTCGGTTCAACGCGGTCATGTGGCCGGCCCCCAGCCGCCGTGGAACGTCCAGCGTCCCGGGATGTGGCGATCATCGAGGGCTGCGAGGGCTGCTGGCATGATGAAGTCCCCGACTTCGCGAATGACGGTGCGCAGGTGAGGTTCGTCGATCAACAGTGGGTCTCGAGTGAGAAACGATTGCCACTGCCGGAGCTTTTGGGGGTCTTCCGAGAATGGGTGGGTGAGGGGCGGAGGGAGTTCGTGTGGAATGGCGGTCGCACGCGTTTCGAAGGTAGCTCGAATCGCGGCGGCCAGAGTCATTCCGTCGAACGAGAAGAGCCTCGACATCGCTAGAAGATCGTAGAAGTCCTTCATGCGGCTGTTCGCGAGGTCAAGCGCAACGATGGCTTCGAACTTCTCGGCGGCCACGGTTTCTCGTGGGTATGCGTAGAGGGTGGGCGTGGGGTGATCGAGAAGAACGGGATACTCGAGCTCCCGGGGTCAGGGAGTCACTGCGTCTCCGAATCCGACATCGATTTGGACCGGGATGATGGCAGCGCCCAGCTGGGCCGAAGTGCGGACCCGGAAAGCGCCATGGGTGCGATCCTCGTCGAACGGTGCGGCGAGGATGTTTTCGGTATCGAAGCGCAATCCGTCGTCCGCGACCGGCTGAGCGCAGACTCCGCGAATTGTTTCAAGGAGGGGCGCCGTATTGCGGTCGGCGAGGGAGAGCAGGTCGAGGTCACGGGTCGTTCGGAACGGATCGTCGAGCCATGCGGCGTAGAGCATGGCGCCCTTGAGGATGAAGAGCTCCTTATGAGGCGAGACACTGAGTCGAAAGAGAAACCGTTCGAGGGCATATCGGGTAAGCACGCGCTGGAAATTGGCTTGTTGCTCCCTGGCGAGGTTTTGCAGCCGTGCGCGTACAGACGCGGCGACATTTTTCGGTTCACGCGCCATCGGCGACCACCGTTTCCAGATAGGGCCGGAGGACGGACCAGATGCGGATATCGCGGGCGTATTCAACGATCTGCGCCGGTTTGGCCTTGCCGGACCTCACGACGTTGTGGAGACCTTCGAGCGCGACATCGAGACCGACGTGCTGTCTGAAGCGAAAGCAATCGACGACCGTCTTGGCTGGATCGAAAATGGGTACGGACACGCCGTCGACGGTGTGGACTTGCACGCCGAGGGAGAGGGCTTGCGGCCCGAAACGCACGACCCGGGTCGGGGGATAGTCGAACCTGGGCTTTCGCGCTTTTGGGCTTATGGCGAGCCAGACCCGGCCGGGAATCTGGAGCGTGAGCTCGTGGAACTGAAGGGCAGAAACGAGGCATATGACCCCCTTGGGTACCAGCTTCGCAACCTCGGCGAGATCATGCGGTGCCGTGACTTCGGCATCGGCGAGCTGGTAAAGGCCACGGGTGACGCGGATGAGAGTCCGGTCCTTGAGCATGCGCGCGAGGGTTTCCGGGTGGACGCCGGCGTCGCTGAGCTCGATGCCACGCATGGGGCCGCGGGCCTTGAGAAGGGCGGCAGCCCGATCCTTTTGAGATATCGTGAGGGCGGGCGGCATGTGAATAATCGTCGGTTATTGAGTCGTATCAGCCGACATTATATCACAACATTATGTGGCGGAATATGGCAGCGAACGCGTCTAGATCAGGCCGTTTCGGGACAGTGAGGCGTTGAGGGAACTCGGGCGGACGGCTCGCCTCTGCGACCGCGCAGGTCGGATGGGGATCTTCGAGCAGACATGACAGTTTGCATACTGAACCCTCGTCTTCGCACTGGCGACGATCCGCAGGGTTGGGCCCTACTCGAAGAATTACTTCGCTGGACGGCGTACACGCGAGCGTTTGGTGCCGCCCATGTTCCTTACCGTCCCACCGATCCCGGTCTTGTGCACCGCACTGCCCTGCCGCCGGCTGGTGACGCGCTGGCGCTTGTTTGTTCCAGAGAGCTGGATCCCGGCGGCGCCTGCATGATCGACCGCCGCGAGATCCTCGATACGGTGGGAACCCTTGGTCTGCTGCCTCAGGTCGTCGAGAAGGACTATGTGCTGGGCTGGGTTCTGGCCGGGATCTATCGGCAGACGGCTCTCGCCGAGAGTTGGATATTCAAGGGCGGAACCTGCCTCAAGAAATGCTATTTCGAGACCTACCGTTTCTCCGAAGACCTCGATTTTACGCTCACCGACCGATCTCAAATCGACCGCGACTTCCTGGCGGGCATATTTCGCGACGTAGGAGAATGGATCTACGAACAGACGGGAATCGAGCTTCCTGAAGAGCTGCAGGAATTCGACGTCTTCGAAAACCCCGCGGCACGGTGTCCTGTCAGGGCAAGCTGAGCTACCGGGGGCCGATCGCTCCCCGCTCCGGCGGTCTCCCGCGCATCAAGCTCGATCTGACGCCCGATGAGCTTCTCGTTCTGCCGCCGGTCGAGCGCGTCATCTTCCATGAATACAGCGATGCGCCGGCGGAGGGGATCGCCATCTTGTGCTACGCCTATGAGGAGGCTTTCGCAGAAAAGGTGCGTGCTCTCGGCGACCGCGGGCGTCCGCGCGACCTTTACGATGTGATCAATCTCTACCGCAACGCTGAAGCGCGGCCTCGGGCCGCCGTCCTGCTCGATGTCCGGCAGCAGGAATGCGAACACCGCAGCCTTGCTGTTCCGACACTCGGGTGGCTGGAGACGCATAAGGGCGATCTCGAGGGCTCTTGGCAGCCGATGCTGGGTCACGAGCTCCAGGCGTTGCCGCCAGTCGAAAACTTCTGGGAAGCACTGCCCGAGTTCTTTGCCTGGCTCCAGACAGGCGTGACGCCCGTTAAGCCGGCCACGTACCGGATGGCCGCGGGCGAAACCCTGCTGAGGGAGCGTACCCTGCGACTTCCGGTCCCTGGCAGGGTCCAGTCGTATCTGGAGATCATCCGCTTCGCAGCTTCAAACCGGTTGTGCGTGGACCTCGCGTATCAAGGTTCCGTCCCGAAGATCGAGCCGTACTCGCTGCGCTGCACCCGAGACGGCAATATCGTGCTGCAAGCCGCGCCACACGAGCCGTCGATGGCGAACACTGGAGCTACCGCATCGACCACATTCAGGGCGTTCGAGCGACCCGGCAGAGCTTCATTCCTCGCTTCGCAGTGGAGCTTGCCCCGCAGGGCCCGCCCGTCATCCCGCCGACTGCGAGCCGCACGGAATCCTCTGGCCTGCCGCGGCGGCGGTCGGGTGCGGCACCTCGCCGAACCAGGTCACTCGCTTGGCCGGACGGTCCGCGGTACATCTACGAGTGCACCTATTGCGGCAAGCGTTTCACCACTTCCCCAACAGTGGGAGATTTGCGATCGCCACTGACAGCCGGTCGAGCCGCGCCCATTTCAGCTCAGCGTGTCGACCAGCTCCGCTTCGGCGATTCTCCTGTCCCGCGTCAGAAGTGTCGCGCCGAGCACACGGGCGGTCGCCACCAGAATGCGGTCGGCCGGGTCGCGATGAAAGGAATCCGGCAACGAGGCCAACTCGGCCGCCACCGCCGGAGAGATGCCATGCCGCCGCACCAGCGGCGCGGCGACGGCCTTGTCCAGCCACTCCCGCAGGGGAATCGTCAGGCGGATTCGTCCCAGGTTGTACAGCATGGCCACTTCCCAGAGCGAGATATCGGAAACCTCGAGCGGCGAGTCCGCGCCGGCGGCCGCAATGACGTCCTGCTGCTCCCGGGACAGCCGGCCCCGGTCTCCGTGCCACCAGAGCAAGATGTGTGTGTCGAGCAACGCCTTCATCGCTTCAGGCTGTCCCAATGGTCCTCCGGGAGCACCGGCCCTACGACGTCGCCGACTATGGTGACCGTTCCCTCCAACTCGGCCTGAGGATAGGCCCTTCCCTCGCCGGTGACCGGCGACAACTCAGCGACCGGGCGGCCACGCTTCAGGATCACCATCCGTTCGCCGGTCTCGTGGACCCGATCCAGGATGGCAAGGCACCGCGCCTTGAATTCGGATGCGTTGATGGTATTCATATGACCAGTATTCATGACCAGTCATATTGTGTCAAGGTCGGCACGCCCTTTCCGATGCTCTTGCAATGCACGCCGTCCCGCCCTCGGCGCAGCGGCTCCGCGAAGGCGTCTCCCAGAAGCTTGCCCGGCCAGCAGCGCCGCCGTGCAGGTCGTCGCACCAATCGCAATCATGCATCCGGCGCCGTCGGCTGGTTCCCCTCTTTACCTTGATCGCTCATGGCCTGCTTTAGCGATGAAGCGATCCGCTCTGACGCCCGCTGCAGGGGGTCGTCCGCGAGATGCCCGTAACGCGCTGTGGTCTCCGAAGCGATGGCGAAGCTGCGACCGATGAGAGGGGAGCGGGATGTGACTCTGAAATGTCACGCGACACAGAAACGCCGCAAAGCGACGACCCGCACATCTGTACGCGACGGAAAGCCCCGGATTTGACGGACAGACGAGAGTACAGTTGCGCCGGATAGCACCGGTTGTCGAGCAACTGAGGAAAGGGGTGCGGTGAGCGTATTCTCCGGTTGGGACTTGGGAAATGCGGCGCTCGCTGCGGCATTGCGGAAGTCGGGTTACGGCGCCGCGCCGCTGGGTTGGGTCACGTATGGGCCGGAGGCCGGCCCCTCCCGATGGATCGGCAGATGCGCTCGGCGAAGGATCCTCGGCATGCCGATGCCATCGTCCTCGTCCGTTGACAGCACTTACCGATCCATGCCGGCATCAGGGCATGCCGCCCGCGCATGGATTTTCCGGCGATCGGCATTTTTCATGCGCGTCCCGGATAGCTAATGAGGACAAGCGGACAAGGGAGAACCCAGGGTCGCGGCTGTATCCCACTCGAAAGAAGCCCGCTATCATATGACCAGTTTCATGACCAGATGAGGTTGTCATGGTCACCGTCAATCTGGCTCAGGCGAAGGCGCGTCTTAGCGAACTTCCGGACAAGGTGGAAGCTGGCCAGGAGGTGGTCATCACCCGTCGTGGCAAGGCCGTGGCGCACCTCTCTGCCGCCGTCCGCCCCAAGAAACCGCTGCCCCTGCGGGAGCTGGCCGGGTTTCGAGCGACCATGCCTCGGTTGCGGCGAACCGCCGCGGAGCTGCTGCGCGAGGCTCGGGACGAGCGATTGTGAGATTGGCGCTCGGTTCGAATGCGCTATTTCGACACCAGTTTCCTCGTTCCCCTCGTGCTGCCCGAGGCGATCCATAAGGATCTTCTTGTCCTGCTCCTTCACAGACGGGACCACAGCTACCGCGATCTCCGAATCTGCCGATCAGAATCCCCGCCGTCGTCAGTTCGCGCGACACTCACTGACAAACCGACGGGGAGGTCGGCGTACTCGCCATTCGCCCACTCGCCGATGCTTTGAGGTCTCGCCGGTCATTTGATCTCTAAAGCAATAGCCAAGTCCGTGATTTGGTATTTTATCGTTCCAAAAATAAAATCTTAGTTTTGGTTTTGGTAGATGCGGACAACGCAACCCGAGCAGCAGGAACTGGGAGAACAGGGGATTTCGGAAACAAAAGACTCGGTGAAGAAGGAGCCCATTGAATCCGGGGCGATGGCCGGGAAGGAGCAAAAATCGGAGCGAGAGGTTCGGGACCCTAGTGGGTCTTGACGAACTCGTCGAGCTGCTCATCGACTATTACGAGCAAATGGACACCGAAGCGAAAAGACTGGTGCCACTGAGACGAGTCTACTGGCCTGTGGGGTGATATGGGCGAACTTGACCCAGCACTGTGCTCCGACCACAGGGCTGGATCGTAGGTAGCGCTCGCGATATGATTGCTACATTCCAGTCAATGAGCACTGTTGCTGCAAGAACCTTCCCGGAATTCATAGGGTTACAGCGGATCAGACCGGGACTTCGATCGAATGTCGGTCTCGGGGGTTGCGAGCCACCGCAACCAAAGAAGCCCCTGAAAACATTGATGTTTTCAAGGACTTTCGATACCAGATATTGGCTGAATTTCGCGCGATCAACACATAGTCAACACGGCGAGGCTTCGCCGTGAACCGCCTTCCCCAGTAAGTGTGTTTTCGTTCGGCGGCAGGTGGCATCGGCGACCGGCCGGCGGCCCGGATGCGCGCCAGTAAATTCGCTCGCAGGATGCGGGAACGGGAAGGCCAGGTTCCATAGCCAGAGAGGGCTTCCTCTGATCGGGCGCCTACTGCCGCTTCGCACCGAACGCGCCGATCATGTCGGAGTGCTCGAAGATCCCCGCCGTCTCGGCGTGGCCGGCACCGTGGAAGCCGCCTTGGATGCGCGCACCCGACTGGCCTCTTGCGAAGGTCCCGTCCGGCCCGACTGTGAGGTCGGAGAAGATCACCGCCTCGACGCCATGTGCCGTCCCGCGGTCGATGTTCGTGATGCCGCTGAACCCGGCATCGAGCGCGCCCGCGGCCATGTCGTAGTTGAGCGCCACCGTCCCCACCAGCCGGTCGCCCCGATCGTCCCCGGAAACAGGCGTTCCCACCATGATGCCGAGCCACGAGGCGGACCCGGTCAACGGGCGGTCGGTGAGATCTCCCAGGGCCACCGCATGCAGGGTATCGCTCTCCACCTCCTCGCCGACCGCGTGCAGGCGTTTGAGCGCGAACGAGCCGTGTTCCATCCAGGCGCCGAGCGAGGTCGCCTCGACACCCATCTGGCTCCCGGTCCTCGACATCAGGGTGATGCCATGCGCCGAGCCGATGGCTTCCGCATCGCCGAGCCCCATCACGGCCGTGTCGAGGACGACCGTCTCGGTGTCGCCGGTTGTGGGGTCGAGCAGTTGGCACTCGGCCCCGGAGCACTCCGACACCTGGCGGACCGTGAGCGTCCCCTCCGGAAGCGCGAGTTCCGTGTGCATCGTGGAAACGACCAGGGAATCGGCGCGCGAGACGATGTCCTGCTGACGCGCCTGCTGCTCTGCCGACGTCTCGATCGGCGCGGACAGGCCGGTGAGCTCCCGGATGTCATCGAGACCGAAGGCCGGCCGCGACCCGAAATCGCCGCTCCCATCGCAGGCCGCGAGGGAATAGATGGCTGGCGCGGCCAGGACGCAGGTCAGATGGTGTCTCATGTCGGTGTCCTCCGGAAAATGCGATCGACAGAGCGGTCCGGCGCATCAACGGTCGAGGTCGAGGTCCTGCCGGCCGAATCGGGAGTCGCCCGCGCAATGCGCTCCAATTTGCGAACTGAAGACCGGAATGACAATGGGCCGCCATCTATAGTCCCTCGAAGTGGCGTTCGAGGACGTCGACGGGGAGAATGACGTTCCAACCCTTCGCTGTCTTTCCCTCGCCCGACTTGGCACCAAGAGCATACCGGGGCTGATCCGGCATGAGCGTACGAAACTTCTTGAGCGCGGCATCCGGGACGCCCAACCGCTTCCGCTCACGCTCCAGCCAGAATCCCACGGCGCCGGCGGCAGTGGCCTTGCCGAGCGCACGCACGTAGCGGACGAGCGTCGGGGCGTCGATCCGCACCACCAGATCCAGGGAGTTGAAGAGTTCCTCTGCGCCCCCGGCCAGATTGTAGCGGTCGAACAGATCGGCGATCGTCCGCTCGATCGTTGTCACCCTGACCTCTTGCCCCAGTCGGTCCATCGCCATGATGCCATCCGGGGGCGTGAAGCCGCGCGGCGGCCTGACGAACCGGCAGGCGAAACCGGCCGCTTCGAACAAGCCGGGTCCTCCGTGCGCGATGACCTGCACGTCATTCCACTCCGTGAAGGCGAATCCTTGCAGTTCGAGGGCCGAGTGATAGGCGATCACCCCGCCATGGCGCAGACGGGAGGCGGCCAGGAAACGGTCGACCGGCCATGTCGCAGCGTCGGCATGCTTGGGCACCGAGGCGAAGACGCCACGGGCGATGCGCCGGATGTTGCCGGCCTGGAGATGCTGGGCGAGCATTGCCGTGACGACCCTGTCCTGTGGACGGCGGCCAACGGCCGCGGCATATTCGTCCCGACGGAAGACCGGGTTGGCGCTGAAGAAAGGCGCGGAGATGAGCCAGGGCATGGTGATTGGGAAGGGACTTCGGTATATTCTATGTTAGTCATATAATGACTATAGTTTCATGCGTTAATCAAGAAGTCCGCTTCATCGGCCATGTTCTTGTCTGGGCGGGCTCCATCTGTTGCGCTGGACCGCAAGGTGGGTGCCGGTGGGGACGTCATCCCGCCCTACCAGCTCGGGTGGCGGTTGTTGCATCACGGAATGTTTGGACTTGAAGCGGCGGGTTTGTCCCACGTTTCATGGCGGCGGATTTCAGTGAATCAGCGACAATCCGGGACGGCATTTCTTTCCCAAGAAGGTTTTTCGGATCGTGCCCCTGTAAGGTTGAGATGCGCGACTCCGAGACATCGGGCCGGTTCGGACGTCCGGTGGCCGATCGGTCCCGAATTCTATCGACTGAATGTCGTGCTGGAACCGTGGCTTGGCGAGCGCGGTTCGATCAGGATCCTGTTGCGCCGAAGTTTTGCTTCCGGGTCAATGCCGAAGGTGGCCGTGGGGTGCCGACCTGGCTTGAGGTCGAGATCGGCACTTGCGAGATCCGGACGTTCGACGGTCCGGCGTCGTTGCCATTGAAGATTGACAAACACGGGTTCTCGGACGAAGCGGCCAATTCGATGCTCTTGCACGAGGAGATGCTGGCGACCAAGCTGCGTGCCTTGCTGTGGCGCGATCAGGGGCGCGGTCTCTGCGACCTCGCGTACGGACTGGAGGTCTTCAGGAACTTCGATATCGCTCGCATGCCGAGATGTTGGGGCGGTATTTCGAGTTTTCCGGCCAGGCGAGCTCCCGTGCCCATGCCCGAGTGCGAATGATCGCCAAGCTGACCAACCCGCGCTTCCTGCTCGATGTGCGCATTCTGCTGCCGGTTGCCCTGGCGGAAGCGCTCACAGAAGAGGTAACAGTGGATTCATTTCGCCGCATGTCCACGAACTTGATCGATCGGCTGTCCGGCGAGCCCAGGGGGAGGACGCAGGCCATGAAGGAACGCGTCGGATTCTTATGGTGACACGAGCGCTGAGAACCCTGCACTTCCGTTGGGGCCGGTCATGACGCGTCGACTGTATTCCGGGCTTTACGAAGACCTGCTGACCTCCTCTCTGGAGGCGGAAATCGATGCTCGGACGGCGGAAGGCTGGTGGGTTGACGTCACTTCGGCTGACTCAACCGTCCGTCCCGAACTCCTGGCCCGTCACGTGTACCAACTTCTTCGCCGTGCGCTTGAAGGAATTCCCGATGACAGCGACAAGCAGTCCGCCATGCAAATCGCCCTTGCGAACCGGATGGTGGAGGTTCTTTTCGAACATGGAGCAATGGCTGACGACCGGGTCGCCGGTGCTGCACGTCTGCTCCTGGAAGCAGTCGAACACTGCACCCTGGGCGAGGCGCCCAGACCGGGCCTTCGTCCGACACTATCGCTTCGTCAGACCAGCCTTCTCGTCAATGGACGGCGTGACGTCCAGATTGCGAGCGAGATCACGCGAGAGATCCCGAGTGCCGATCGGATCGATCTCCTGTGTGCGTTCGTACGTTATTCGGGGTTGAGACTGTTCCGTTCCGAACTTGAAAAACGCGTGCGAGAGGGCGCACGGGTTCGCGTGATCGCAAGCGTCTATACCGGATCGACAGAACGCCGTGCGCTGGACGCACTGGTTGACCTCGGCGCGCAAGTGAAAGTGTCCTACGAAGTCGCGAGGACCCGGCTTCATGCCAAGGCCTGGCTGTTCCACCGCTACAGTGGCCTTCATACCGCCTACATCGGTTCGTCAAATCTCACTCACACCGCCCAGGTTGACGGCCTGGAATGGAACGTGCGCGTGAGCGCGGCCGAGAATCCCGAGGTGATCGAGCGTTTTGCGGCTACCTTCGAACAGTATTGGCAAGAGCCGGAGTTCGAGGACTATACGCCCCAGCGTGACAGACGGCGTCTCGACCTCGCGCTTTCGAAACAGCGGGGCGACGCCGGATTGGATGACGGCACACTGTTGTCTCTGCTGGTTGACGTCGCGCCGAAGCCTCACCAGGCCGTTGCACTTGAAGCCCTCGAAGCCGAGCGCCTCTCAGGATTCAACCGCAATCTTGTGGTGGCGGCGACCGGTACCGGCAAGACCTGGATCGCGGCATTCGATTTCAAACGGCTGCACGACCAGGGCGAGGGTCACTCCTTGCTCTTCGTTGCGCATCGCGACGAAATTCTTCGTCAAAGCCAGCTGGTCTTCCAACTCGTTCTGCGAGAGTCGGGTTTCGGTGAGCGGCTGGTCGGCGGCGAGCGTCCACAGGCCGGTCGCCATGTCTTTGCCTCGGTGCAGTCGCTCGCCAACCGGATCGACGACATCGCTCCGGATGATTTCGACGTGGTTATCGTGGACGAGTTTCATCATGCGGCTGCTGCCAGCTACGAACGCCTGTTGTCGCGTCTGAAACCGAAGTTTCTGCTTGGCCTCACGGCGACGCCCGAGCGCGCCGACGGCAAGTCGGTGTTGGAGTGGTTCGACGGCCGCATCGCTTCGGAGTCCCGGCTCTGGGATGCCCTCGACCAGGGACTGCTCTGCCCGTTTCACTATTTCGGGGTGCACGACGGGACGGATCTCTCGACGGTCCGCTTCGAACGCGGACGCTTTGTTCCGGGCGAACTCGACAACGTGTTTACGGGAGATCACATTCGGGCGGTCCGGATCCGCCACGCTGTCGAAGAATTCGTGACCGAGCCGCACCGAATGCGAGCGCTGGGATTCTGCGCGGGAATTGGTCACGCCCACTTCATGGCTACGCAGTTCACCGGTTTCGGCTATCCGGCAGTCGCGCTCGACGCCAGCACCCCGCGGGGCGATCGGCGTGCAGCGCTCGCAAGACTTGGTCGTGGAGACATTCGAGCCATCTTTTCGGTCGATCTTTTCAACGAGGGCGTCGACCTTCCCGAAATCGACACTGTGCTCATGCTGCGGCCGACCGAAAGCGCCACGGTGTTTCTCCAGCAATTGGGACGAGGATTGCGCTGGGCCGTGGGGAAACGGGTCCTGACCGTCCTGGACTTCGTGGGACAGGTTCGGCGCGAGTACCGTTATGATGTTCGTTATCGGGCTCTGGTTGGCGGCACCCGACATCAGGTCAAGCGCGCCATAGAGGCCGACTTTCCGCTCCTCCCCCCGGGATGTGCACTCAAGCTGGACCGTGTCGCCAAGAAGACGGTGCTGGACAACCTGAAAACAGCGGTGCTCAACGCCCGTGCGCGCCTCGCCGATGACTTGCGGGCTCTTGGACCCGAGACACGGCTCGGTCAATTCATGCGCGACGCTGGCGCCGAACTCGACGAAATCTACGCAAGACCCGGATCACGGCAGTGCTTCACCGAGCTTCGCCGGCGCGCAGGCTTCGATCAGGGCGTTGTGGATGACGCGCTCCTGAAAGCGATCGGCCGATTGATCCACGTGGACGATCGCGAGCGTATCGAGGCGTGGCGGAACATATTGGAGGCGGATCATCCCGACGGAATCTCGGGGCTTCAGGGCCGCGATTATCGTCTGGGCCTCATGTTGTTTGCAGTTCTGGGCGGTCGTCGTCAGTCGATCGATGAAGCAGATCAGGTCCTGAAGAGGGTCCGCGGGTCTCCGGAACTGCGTCGCGAAGTCGGTGACCTCCTGGAGATTCTCGCCGACCGCATTCGCATGGTCTCTCAACCGCTCGATCCCGCCGGCGAAGTTCCACTGGCAAGCCACGCCACCTATTCCCTTGGGGAGATCGCTGCTGCGCATGGGCACACAGGCAAGCATGGTGCACTGGTTCTTCCGCAGGGCGGGGTCCTTTGGAACGAGGCGACACGGACGGATCTGCTGTTCGTCACACTGGAGAAATCAGACAGGGACTACTCACCTACAACACGCTATGCCGACTACCCGATCTCGCCGACCCTGTTTCACTGGGAGTCTCAGAACACGGCGTCACCGGATACGCCCACCGGACGGCGCTACATAGAACAGCAGGCCCGAGGTACAAACGTTGTCCTGTTCGTACGTGAACGCAAAAGGGACGGCCGGGGTGAAACCCTTCCATACCACTGCCTCGGCCGTGCTCGTTACCGAAGTCATGAGGCGGAACGGCCGATGAAGATTTTGTGGGAACTGGAACGCCCCATGCCAGGCTGGCTCTATCAAGCGGGAAAGGTCGTGGCCGGTTGAGGCATTGAAGCCCCCGTTTCTTGACGTCGGTTTGCGTCCCCTTCGAACTGTTTAACGTAAACTCGTCCGGCTTTGCTGTAGGACACCGATTGGCGTGCTAAACCGACTTCCGGGATTCGAGTGCAGATTCAATCGATTTCGCGGGTTTCCGGCGGCAAATGTGTTTGTTTTCAATGCCCGGGTCTCCGGAAACCGCTGTGGTGCCGACATAGCCCATTGATTCAAGGGAAGTATCGGCGACGATGCCTCCATGCTCGTGCGCTGCAGGACCCGTCGCAAAGACGGCAAGGTTCACTGGTACTGGAGCCTTGTCGAGAACGCCCGTGGGCCAGCGGCCCCGTGATCCAGAGGCAGGTCCTGCGTCTCGAAGAAATCGGCGACAACGAACGCACCGCCTGGCACCGGTCGATCAAGGTGCTTGAAGGCAAGACCGGAACCCGCCAGTTGACGCTGTTCCCCGAAGACCGCGCGGTCCCCGAATCCGAGGGTGACGTCGTCCCGGTGAAGGTGCGGGACCTTGAGCTGCATGATCGGCGGCAATGGGGGGCGGATGTCAGGATGGAATCCGGCTTCTGCCAAGTTCAAATGAAGATTCGGTACCAGTGCGCCATCGATGACATCGGCGTCAAGGACGGCGGTAAGGCTTCGGCACGATATGTCGAAGCCAGCCCTTCTCGGCGTCCAACCTTGCCATTCCGGAAAGCGCAACTGCGCGATTGCCGTCTCTCTTGTCCTTGTAGCCGATCGCACGCGACACATGGGATGGCTCGGGAATGCCGGTCGCGCAGGCAGCGCCGGTTGCTGCCGCGAGTTGCATCCGCAACATGCAATGAAAGTCGTGGGCATGAATTCCCCAAAATGACAGAGAGATGTCGGCTGGCACGGCCCGTGACCGTTCTTGGGAAACGGGTGTCAGTCGTTCCCCGTGGCAGCGGCCTCAAGGCAATGACTGCTCGCTTCCATATTTTTCTCTCAGGATAGAAAGCATGTCCGCAAGCAAAGGGTATCGAAGGCCCGTTCGCCGGAACATGACACCGGACTGAAACGTCCATGGACTGAGGTCTATTGCCAGCGGTACGACTCCGAAGGGTTCGGCGATCGACAGCAATGGTGACGGAAGGCAGGTGACAGTCCTGGACGATCGGAGCATCTCCAGCACCGACGTGACTGAATCGGCCAACAGGGTCGGCTGCGGACGTCGCAGCCCATTCGTGGCAAAGAGAATTCCGACGCGTCGAACCAGTTCCGGATCCAGCCGGAACATCGACCAGGAACAACCCGCGAGATCTTCAATCGTGACCTCGGACTTGCGATGCAGCTCATGGTCGCGATGCGCTAGGAACAGTGTCTCGATCTCCGACAGGGGT
Organism: Paracoccaceae bacterium; assembly: GCA_028874915.1. Classification (GTDB taxonomy): domain Bacteria; phylum Pseudomonadota; class Alphaproteobacteria; order Rhodobacterales; family Rhodobacteraceae; genus JAPPHA01. Next base: position 85,920 of record JAPPHA010000034.1, on the reverse strand, counting down.
TCGCACGCAAAAGTGTCGTCCACGGACGAAAAGGCCTCAAGCGACCCGAGCGCCATGTCGATCCGGCCCTCGTCAAACAGATCAGCGAACCGCGGCCCTGAACTCCGAATGATCGTGAATTGCGCCGACGGCAGCCTTGTGTGCAGCAGTGAGAGAACTTGAGGGAGCAGAACCGATGACCACACGGCACCGGCAGCGATCCGGAGATTGCCCCGGAAACCCTGCGCCATTTCGGACATTTCGCGTTCGATGAGTTTGCACTCGGTTTCGACCTGCGCTGCACGCTCGTAGAGCACCTCTCCGAACCGCGTCAGACGAACGCCCCGGCTCGATCGCTCGAACAGCGTGACCCCCAGTTCTTCCTCAAGTTGATGAATGCTCTTCGAAAGTCCGGACTGCGTGAGCGACAGGTTTTGGGCTGCCCGATGGATATTGCCTGACCGTGATGCCGCCAGGAAGTGATTCAACATACGCAGGGAACGGAGCACACTATGACTTTTCTTCATCGATTTTGAACTATTATTCGTTTTTTTTTCATTGATCGCAACGTTAACCTGATGTTGCCGGTTGGATCTTGTTCTACTAGGCCGAACCGGGAGTCAGGCAGGACGTGTCATCAGGAAGAACACGGAAGTGATGGCAAGCGCCATATTGTTTCTGTTCGGCGCCACCGTATTCGTTTTGTCGTGGTCCTATGAAATCGGTCAGTTGCGGCGCATGGGCCCCGGGTATTTTCCGATGCTTCTCGGTGCAACCCTTTGCCTGTTTGCCCTGCTGATTGCCCTGCAAGACGCGAAGGAACGGATGTCGCGCAAAGAACGTTCACGCACGACTTCGTTGTCCCTTTCCGTCCTCAGGCTTCAATGGCGCCCCTTTTGCATGCCTCTCCTTGCGATCCTTCTTATTGCATCGCTCCTGGAATCGGCAGGACTCGTGCCGGCGGTCGTAGCCTCTGTCGCTGCGGCCGGATTCGCCGAACGGAGCAACTCACTCGGTGTCATCGCCGTCATTGCCGCGGTAACGGCGGTTTTCACGTCGGTCGTGTTCGTCCAATTGCTCGGCATTCCCTTTCGGCTCTTCGCGCTCTGATGGCTGTCTTCGACCACATAGCAATCGGTTTTACGGCGGTCTTCACGCTCCAGAAGATGCTGTACTGCTTTTTCGGCGTATTCATGGGCATGCTGATGGGAGTCCTGCCTGGCATCGGTGCCATGGCAACGATTTCGATGCTTCTTCCGGTCACCTTCTACGTGTCTCCCGACGTCGGGCTGATCATGCTGGCAGGAATCTACTACGGCGCACAATACGGCGGTTCGATCGCTTCAATTCTCCTGAATCTCCCCGGTACACCGTCGTCAGCCGTTATCTGCCTCGATGGCTATCCGATGGCCAAGCAAGGCCGTGCCGGACCGGCGATCTTTCTGACGACAATCGCGTCCTTCCTCGGCAGCATTTTTGCGATCCTACTCCTGTTGACGATCGCACCTCTGGCGGCACGGCTTGCCCTGACGTTCGGTGCGGCCGACTATTTTTCACTGATGATCCTCGGGCTTATTGCCGCAGCATCACTTGCACAGCACGGTGTCGTGCGCGGTCTGGCAATGGTTGCAGTCGGCCTCACCCTCGGAATGGTTGGTACAGATGTTGCTTCGGGGACCTACCGTTTTACTTTCGGACTGCTTGATCTCGCCGATGGCCTCAGCATCATCGCCATGGCCATGGGGCTGTTCGGGGTTGCCGAGATAATATCAAATCTGGTCTCGGGGACCCACCGCCGGCGCATGCCCGATCGTGTCGCCCTGCGCGATCTCGTGCCCACGCGAGTTGACATGCGCCAGTCCTCGGGCCCGGTTGTGCGCGGCGGCGTGATCGGTGCATTTCTCGGCATTTTGCCGGGGACCGGAGCGTCGATCGCCTCATTCGTGGCGTACGGATTCGAAAAACGGATTTCGAGGAACCCTGGAGACTTCGGCAAGGGACATGTTCCCGGCATCGTCGCGCCAGAGTCAGCGAACAACGCGGCCGCACAGGCAGCATTCATCCCGACGCTGACCCTGGGCATTCCCGGGGATGCGGTAATGGCACTGATGATGAGTGCTCTGATCATCCACGGAATTCAACCGGGGCCTACCGTCATTGAAAGTCACCCCGACCTGTTCTGGGGGCTGGTAGCCAGTTTTGTTATCGGGAACGTCTTTCTGCTGATCATGAACCTGCCGTTGATCGGCGTATGGGTTCGGTTGCTGACCATACCTTACCGATTTCTCTACCCGGTCATTCTCGTGCTCATCTGCATTGGTGTCTACGCAGTCGGCAGCAACGTCTACGATGTTGTCCAGGTCTTCCTGTTCGGACTTGTCGGCTACCTCATGATGCAGGCAAGACTGGAACCGGCTCCCCTGCTGCTGGGTTTCGTTCTCGGACCTTTGCTCGAGGACAACTTCCGCCGCGCGTTGATACTCTCACGCGGCGACCTTGCAGTGTTCATCGAGCGTCCGATCAGCCTGTCACTGCTTCTCGCAAGCGTCGCCGTAATCGCGTTTTCCCTTCGCCGACCGGTCGCCGCCATGTCGGAAGCCGATAATTCGCAGGAGTCGTCACAATGAGCGGACGGCGACCGAACTTCCTCGTCATCAGTACCGACCAACAGCGGGCCGATCATCTCGGATGTTACGGTGCGACGGTGCTGAGGACACCCAATATCGACTCGCTGGCATCCCGGGGAATTCGATTCGATCGCGCCTATGTTGCGTCTCCAGTATGCATGCCCAATCGTGCCAGCCTGATTACCGGCCGCATGCCGTCGCTTCATGGATTGAGGCACAACGGGCTCAACCTGTCCCTGGACACCACGACGATCGGCGATGTCCTCCGGGCGGAAGGCTGGACCACTGCGCTGGTTGGAAAAGCGCATTTCCAGCGGGTCACGCGGAACATGTCACCGATCCTGGCCAGGAGGACGCACGTACCGAATTCGCATTTTCCGGAAGCACGCATTGCGGTTGGCAGTCGATACGATCAGGAGGTGGCGCAAACCTGGCGAGACGATCCCCGCCACGACTTGGCGTATCCTTACTATGGATTCGAAACGGTCGATCTGACGATCGAACATGGTGATCTTGTCGAAGGTCACTACTCGCGCTGGTTGGCTGAACGACATCCTGAACCCGACCGTTTGCGCGGCCCTGAAAACGCCCTGAAAGGAGAAGAACGCGCAGCGCCACAGTCATGGCGAACCGCGATACCGGAGGAACTTTATTCAACGCGATACATCGAAGAACGCACAATTGATCGTCTGAACGAGTTCGCCCGGGACCGTGAAACCCCCTTCTTCCTCTGGGCAAGTTTCAACGATCCGCACCATCCCTTTACGCCACCTGGTAGGTACTGGAGCATGTACGATCCCGAAGAGGTCGACCTGCCGGTGTCATTCGCCCTGAACGACAAGGCGGACTGGCCGTCGAGGCTGGGCCAGATGCGACGAGACGGCCTGTCAAGCTTGACCGGGACCGCGGCGATCGCGGTTGACGAAGCGGAACTTCGTGCCGCGGTCGCCCTGACGTACGGCATGATCTCGATGATCGACGATGCCGTCGGTGCTATTCTTCGCGAGCTCGGAAAACTGGGACTCGAAAAAGATACGATCGTCATTTTCCTGTCGGATCACGGTGACCTGATGGGTGAATTCGGACTCGTGTTCAAGGGACCCTACCATTACCAGGCGCTCGTTCGCATCCCGTTGATTTGGGCCGACGGCCGCTCACCAGGACCCAGGCAACATGGCGGATACGTCAGCGCCATCGACATTGCCGCCTCGATGATACACGCCGCCGGCATTGCCCCGTTCAATGGCATGCAGGGCCGGCCATTTGTCCATGATGACGGCACTCCGGTTGCCAGCCGGGATTGCGTGCTCGTCGAGGACGAAGTCCAGACCCGATTGCCCGGCCACGAGTTGCGCGGTCGAGTCCGCACGCTCATGGCGGACGGCTGGCGCCTCACAATTTATGACGGAGTCGGGCTGGGATATCTCTACAACCTAAATGATGACCCGAGCGAAATGGACAACCTTTGGGACGAACCTTCCGCGCAACCGGTCCGGTCCGAAATGATGGAACGACTGGTCCGCGAGATGATTGCCCATTCGGAGACATCCCCTTTGCCGGAATACGCAGCGTAGGACCGGGCGTGGTGCCCGATCGAAAACATGGAGGACAAAATGAAAAGAGTGACAAACATCCTGGCATGCGCCGTTGTCGCAATCGTGTCCATCGCGGGAGCGGCAACGATTGCCCTGGCGGACTACCCCGACAGGGCGGTCAAGATGATCGTCGGATCGGTTCCGGGCTCCGGGCCGGACGTTCTGGCCCGTTCGATGAGCGAAGAACTGGCTGCAGCGCTTGGGCAACCGGTCGTCGTGGAAAACAAGCCGGGCGCCGCCGGAAACGTTGCTGCAGCCGCCGTATCACGCGGTGATCCTGACGGTTACGAGATCTTCATCGGTACCATCAACATGGCGATCGCCACCTGGTTACCGAAGGAACCGCCGTTCGATCCGGCTACGGACTTCGCGATCGTCGGCCGGGTCGCGTCCATACCCGATGTGGTCGTCATTTCGCCGGATCTCGGACCGAAAACCATCGAGGATTACATTGAGCTTGCCAGGTCGAAACCCGGCGAACTGAATTATTCCAGTCCGGGCGTTGGCTCGCTCCAGCATATGGGCACGGACTCGATGGCCAGCATGAACGGCATCGAAATGGTGCACGTCCCCTACAAGGGTGGCAAGGCAGCAACCACGGCCGTGCTCGCCCGCGAGGTGGACATGTTCATGGCGGGAATGCCGCCGGCGATTCCGCACATCAAGACCGGAGCACTTCTCGCTCTGGCGGTCAGCAGCGCCCAGCGGTTTGCATTGCTCCCCGATGTACCGACGCTGACAGAAACCGTTATGCCGGGATACTCGGCGGAAGCCTGGTACGGGCTCTTCATGGCGAAAGGAACGCCTGACGACATCGTCGCCATCGTGAATGCCGCGGCGAACCGGGCCCTCGCAGATCCGAACGTCATCGAGAGGTTTGCAAATGCGGGCGCTGCAGTGGAAACGGGTACGCCTGGAGAATTCGCCGAATTCGTCGCTACGGAATCAGCGCGATGGAAGAAGAATCTCGAAGAATTGGGTCTGGCGGGTACCCGCTGAATCAGCGGACGACCGGCAGCCGCTGCTGCGCTGCCGGTCTTCCGGAAGGTGACGCACTCAAGAATTGCCCGTCCTCGTTATGGCGACGGGCATGAAACTGCATTGTCGCCCCGGTCAAATAGGTTTCTTGGAGGAGGAACTGCCGGGAGAAGACGATGGGCCGTCTCGAAAGAGAGGAACGCACCGCGATGGCAGTTTTGTTGTAGAAGCTCATGTGAAGTGGGATGTGGCTCGGCCTATTGGGCGTGAGCGAAGGAACGGTTCGCTGTCACGACAAACGGATGCGGTATGGGCCATTGACGGCTGTAGCTCCAGAAAGGCGCGGTGTCGGATTTTGTCGAGGCGGTTTTCCACTGGCGTGAACTTCAGGGTGACGGCGCGACCACCCTGGCGGCGCTTCATGCCCGGCTGGTCCGGGAGCATGGCCATAGGGGGGAGCCCTCGTTCGGCTCAGCGATACCGGATACGAAACGTTCCGGCGCAGTCTATCCGGGATCATTGCCGCGCGTTGACGCCGGCTGGGGCAGGCGCAGGTCGACTGGGCGCATTTTCCCGACGTCCGGCTGGAGACGGAAGGGGTGTCGCATCGGGCGTTGCACCTGGAGTTGTCATGGAACGGCAAGAAAGCCGTTGTGTGGCCCGCACCAAGGACATGTCGTCCTGACTGTCGTTCCATGCGGCATGCTTTCGGAGCCTGCACTATGTTTCTGCGACGGTCCGGGTGAATCGTGGGGAAAGACCTACTGCGTGTGGCAGTTGCAGCGACAAACCGTGACACAACAGCGAGCGTCAAGACCCGCATTGTCGGAAGGGGCAATGCGATTCGACTGCACTCGCTGATGGAAGTCGGCTTTGTGGGTATGCGGTGAAGGGAGAGACATGCTACTCAAGCCGAGTGTTGGATTCTGCATGAGATTCCAAGGCGAGGGTACGACGAAAACAGATGAGCGAATCCGGAGTGATCCGAGATTGGTGTTTTGCGGCCCCAATAGTTTGATCGGGTAACCTAACTGAACTGGCCTTGGATGCTGACAAGTGTACCGACGTGTCACGAGCTTGAATTCAGCCCAACTCTTACTCTGTTTGTGCGGCCTTGGTGGAGGGACAACAATGATGGAACTGGCTTGTAGCGAGCGAATCAACGATGGCTGACAAGCAAAAGTTTATCCTTGCAACCGTTAAGGAAAACGTCAGCCTGACAGTTTTTGATGCCGTGACGAAAGAGTCGCTCGCAGTCGTTCCTGTAGGAGAAAAGGGCATAGCGAAGCCGCACGAGATCGCCGTAACGTCCGACGGATGCATGGCCTTTGTCTCGCTGTACGGTGACAAGGATTATGGACACAATACACCAGACAACCGGTTGGGTGTTGTGAACCTGGAGACCATGACATTCGATGGACATGTCGATCTGGGTCTCTATCGTGGCCCCCATGCCATGATGACGGATCCGATGGGCAAGATCTGGGTTACCGTCGAGCACAACCGCTGTGTCCTGATCATTGACCCGGTTTCAAGGGAGATTGAACACACGATTTGGCTGGAGGTTCCCGGCCACTTTCTTGCCGCCGCACCGGATGGGTCGAATGTCTGGTTTTCAGCAAAGGAATACCCTGTGATCGTGGAGGTCGATATCTCGTCGCGGCAGGTTGTTTCACGCATTCCGGTTCCGGTTGGTGCGCAGGCGATTCGAGTATCTCCCGATGGCAGAACACTCTATGCCGGTGACTTTCACAGACCATTGTTGCACTTGATTGATCTGGCAAAACGGGAAATTGTGCAGACCGTTGGCATGGTTGGCGTTCCAGGTTGGCCGTTTAACAGCCATGACGGCACGATCGTGATCGTTACAACTTATGATGAGTCAAAAAACCAGGGTTACGTCGAACTGTTGAACAGGGTCGACATGACGGACGCCAGGATAGTCGAAGTCCCTGCCGAGCCGTTTCATGCCCTGCCTGAATCCGATGGCCGCCATTTGCTGGTTGCCCTCGCCAGCGGCGAAGTCACGAGAATCGATCTGAAGACAGGAACGATTGTCGAAGGTGGGTTTCATGCCGGAGGCGCGATGCCGGAAATGCTCCTCTACGTTGACCGATAATGCCGACTGTCATGGAGTGATTGCTTTTCATCATTGCGGCGTTTGCTTCTTGCCTTCCTGATTTCTCGCCAGAACTGGGCCGCCGAATCTGGGCCCCAACGCAAGACAGATCGCGAGTCTGCTACAGGGAGATTCATTTGTCTTTTTCCTGGTTGGGGCATCGCCGATTTCTCGGCTCCCGCTTCTTCGGAATGATGCCAGTGGTTGAAAACCGGCTGATTGTACGAAGCCGCCGCCGCCGCTCGATGTTTCCCGCGTTTATCTTGATCAACGGCTCCAAGCCTCGGCTGGGGCTGGGATCCATTCAGCTTGCGTCATCCGCGAGGCCCATCATGGCCTCCATGGCCGGCCGTCTCCGTGAGGTCCGGCGACGTGCCGTCCGATGTCGAGGGGGAAGATCATGATTGCGACTCCGGCGAAGGCCCCATCGAAACCGATTTTACCTCGGCGTGCCCGGATGATCGAACACATGCGAACCGCGTGTCTTTCGGAGAGACTGCTGCAAGGCGATGTCGGCCATACCTGGGTCCATGTGGAGCACAACGACAATCTCTCGTCCGACCAAATTTTCGGTATGGGGGCAAATGATGGACACATGTATGAAACGAAACAGGACTTCGAAAATTGTCCGCGACCCGCTGATAGGGTCGCAATCGGCTGCTCAAAATGCTCCAAGTCCTGCACGCCTGGTATAGGATCAAGCTGAAGTCGGTCAGAGGCCGAATTCACTGCATGTGCCTGGACGCACCCGATTGAAATGGTCGGCAGCGGGTTTGCGGTCAAACAGCGTCCGGTCGGGCCGGACGTGGCCATCCCGGTGATCTGTCCATGGCCCGAAGAATGCGTGGTCGCGATGGCTTGGTGCGAGCGATCTGATCTCTGCTAGTTCGACCACGGTACGCGTAAATTCGGTATCGAACACCCCGGAGAAGCGGCCCGTCATCTCACGCCTGAAATCCCGTTTGAAGGCGGCGATCTGCCTATCCCTCCTTATCGAGGTCGGCCATCTCGTTGATGGCATCGCCGACCACAATCTGATCGCCGTGCCGCGCTGTTGCCGAGGTCGGGACGGTCACCGCATTCTTCGCCAGGGTTCCACTGGCGGGCCTTTTTCGGTCGCAGTCCGCACCATCAAGAGGCACAATGCGTCGGTCGAGGCGAGGCCAATCGGGCCGGGCGCCGTGGCGGTTTCGTTCTCCGCCATCTTCTCGTCGATGCAGGCACGAACGACGGTGCGAATGCCTCGATCCTCATGATTGGGCTTCACTGCGGCCCGCCTGCATGACAGTTGCCCTCGCCCGACATCCCCGAGTTGTAGAGCCGGAACCAACGGGCACGACGGATCCTGTCGATGGCTATTGGGAGATGGCCAGTGTCCGGCACGGATGGCGGATTCGTTGGAGACATCGCGCGGGTGGGAAGAGGTCCCGTTCGGTAACCGGCAAGTGCGCGAACTGCGACAGTTTTTTGGCTCCGCCAGGCGCGCCACAGGTCGTCCTGCATCTTCCGGGTCCGCCAGCTTTCGGGGCAACCGCCAGAGGCCTCATACTGCCGGCTTGCCAACGTCTTCGATCGTATCGACGACTTGCCGCAAACCCGGCTACACGAATGTTTCTCGCGGCACTGGAAAGTCTGCCGTGAGCATGAATTCGCTGCACAGCCTTCAACCTTCCCATAGGTTTTTCCAAGTTTGTCTGACGGAGAAATCATGCTACAGGATATGCGGCATCCGCCGGACTTACTGCCCAATTGACATCTCTCATCCACGCCACTCGAGTTAAGACTTGCGGATGTTCATAACCAAGAAACGGAATTGATGGATCGTCCAATCATGAGTCAGACGGACACTCACCGGGTCGACGGGAGAAAGTCTGGGGTGGAATCGCACGCCCGGATGCCTGGCGAACTGCGAATGTCGCGCGAGCAAATGCTCGATCTCGGACATAGGGCGCTTGAACTGTTGGTGGGGCGGATTGAGAACTTGCCCGGCGAAAACGCCTGGGATGGCGAATTCCGTCAAGTTCTCGAAGACCAGCTGCTGGAGGATCCGCCCGAGGATGGCCGACCTGCCGACGAGGTGATCGAAAGCGTTACGCGCGACGTTCTCCCGCTCACAGTGCGCCTCGACCACCCTCGCTGCTTCGGGTTCATCCCGTCTTCGCCCACCTGGCCCGGCGTGGTCGCCGACTTCGTGGCCGCCGGTTACAACATCAATCAGTGCACCTGGCTGGTCGCGAGTGGTCCGAGCCAGTTGGAATTGGTCGTTGTCGACTGGTTCAGGCGTTGGCTCGGCTATCCGGAGGGTGCTGGCGGACTCTTCACCAGCGGTGGCTCGGCAGCAAGTGTCAATGCATTCGTTGCGGCGCGCGAGGCGGCAGGCCATCCGGAGCGCGCCACCGTTTATATGAGCGACCAGAGCCACAGCGCCCTCGCCCGCGCGGCGATGATCGTCGGCGTCCGCCGGGAGTGCGTTCGCATGATCCCGAGCGATACGGACTTCCGCCTGGACATGGACGCGCTCGCCCGGGCCGTGGCCGAAGACCGTGACGCCGGCTTTACGCCCGTCGCGGTCGCCGCCAATGCCGGCACGGCAGGCACCGGCGCCATCGACCGTCTCGAAGCGATGGCCGACTTCTGCGAGGTGGAGGGTCTCTGGCTGCATGTCGACGCCGCATATGGCGGTTTCGCCATCGTGACGGAGCGGGGCCAGCAGCTCCTGCGCGGGATCGAGCATGCTGATTCGATAGGGCTGGACGCGCACAAGTGGTTCTATCAGCCCTACGAGGCCGGCTGCCTGTTGGTGAAGGACGAGAACACTCTCAAGGATGCCTTTGCTGTCCGTCCCGATATCCTTCAGGACACCGTGTGGGGGGCGAACCACCCCAACATTTCCGATCTCGGCCTGCAACTGAGCCGCTCAATGCGGGCGTTGAAGGTGTGGATGTCGGTCCAGACCTTTGGCATGGCGACGTTTCGGCGGGCGATCGACAAGGTGATGGAACTGTCCGCCCGGGCCGAGGCCTATGTCCGTGAGAGTCCGGTTCTGGAGGCCATGAACACGGCGACGCTGGGGATCGTTTGCTTCCGCGTGAATCCGGTGGACGATGACCTCGACGACGCGGCGCTGGAAAAGGTCAACAGGGCCGTGCTCGTCCGCATGTTTTGGGACGACCCTGCTTTCATGTCATCCACGCTGCTGCAGGGGACGTTCGCGCTCCGGATGTGCATCATCAACCACACCACGACCTGGGATGACGTGCGCGAGACCCTTGAGGCGGTCGAGCGCTTCGGGAAAGAGGCGCTGGCGGTGAGTGATACGCCAGAGTGAAGGCATGGTCCGTATCCGTCGTGGCCACCGCCTCACTGCTCGGGCCATTCCACGTCCCCTGTCTTTGACAGGAGGATGACAGGAGCCCGCACCCGGTCGGCAAGCCGACGAGAAATCGGGTGCCGCCGGGACTGACCGTCATTGTTGAGCAGAAGGCCGGCTCCGCCTGGGTTGGGGCCTTGGGCCCGGACAATGCACGCTGTCGTCATGATTGCCGCCAGCGATGTTTGAATGACTTTGATTCCGCCGGTGGCGGCGACATCCCGGAACCTCCCGTGTCAGCGTGAGACGTCGCGGATGGATTCGGAGTTGACGATTCGGAAATGTTTGTCGACCGTGTTGCGGACAATCCCGGACCGATGATCACGCCGGCAGTGTCCGCAACATGGAGTTTGTCGTTTCGTTGACCACTGCACCTGGTCTGCCACGAACCGTGCGAATGCCTCACTTTCCCGAAAGACGCTGGTACGTTCGGGCGCGGTGAGACAGGCATTGGCGGTTTCCACGCGGACTGCTGTCGTTGGATCGCCACCGGAGGCAAGGTACTTATGAGAAAGTGTGCCATGCGTCCGTTGCCGTCCGGATAGCGACGGTTGCAATCAAGGAGCCATTGACCGAGCACGGTGCGCACTGGCAGTTCGGGTTCGTTTTCCGGAAAGTCGAACAATGCCAGCGAGGCATCATTCTCGTTCCCGGGTGAGTTATCACAAGCCGCGGGCCGCGCGTAAGCACCGGGTTGGACCGATTCGCGATACCTGCCACGATGAACTGCGCGTGCCGGAGCCGTGGTCCCGACCCGGTGGCCGTGAAGTCAATCCCGGCGGCACGACGTCGGACGGGCGGCCGGGTCGACCAAATCCGACGACATGAAACGTCACCTCATGACGGGCGTTCCGATCGACCTCTGATGCCGGGAACTGAAGGTTGGAGGCGAACATTCCGCCTCGGTCGGTTGCCGGGACCAGCGGTGATGCCAGCGTGACGATGTCAGGATCCCCCACGGTCCGGCGGGTGCCGCAGGAACGGTGTCTTTCGATGCTCGGAGTTGACAACCGCAAAACATAACTATATTCCTAGTGATATGGATTTTCACCGACATCAAGCCACGGTCACTCCGTTGGCCATTGAAGATGCCGCGCAGGGCTTCGCCGCCTGCGGGGCCGAATCGCGACTCACGGTCCTGCGCCTGCTTGTCCGGGCCGGGGAAGGGGGCCTGACCGTCGGTCAGGTCCAGGAGCGCACCGGGTTTCCGGCTTCCACCCTCGCGCACCATCTCCGGTTCCTGACCGCGGGCGGGTTGGTCGAACAGGAACGGCAAGGCCGAACCGTCATCAACCGCGCAGCCTATGGACAAATCGAGGCCCTAGCCGCCTTTCTGATCGATGAATGCTGCGCGGACGCCATGCCGTCTGCCCAGGCGCAAGCCGCCCGCGCTGCTCTCAGGAGTCCAGCATTATGACGGAACTGGTTCTTCGTGGTCTCAACGGGCTTCAGTTCGGTTTCCGAAACCTGACGTCGGTCTGGATCCTCATCCTCGCCATTCCGATTGCCGTGGCGGCCCTGGATCCATTGCAGTTCGGTCCGGTTCTGGACATTGCGGTCCGCGCGCTGGCCGGAACGCTGCCGTTCATCGCCATTGCAGTCGTGCTGATCGCAGGGCTCAAGGCAACCAGTGCAACCGCACTCGTTGCCAAGGCCTTTGAGGGCCGCGAAACGCGCATGATCGTTTTGGCTGCCCTTCTCGGCGGTCTCGCCCCATTCTGTTCATGCGAAGTCGTCCCCTTCATTGCCGCTCTCCTGGCTGCCGGCGTACCGCTTTCTGCAATCATGGCCTTCTGGCTGTCGTCTCCGCTCATTGACCCGCCGACCGTACTCATCACGGCCAGTGTACTGGGTTGGGATTTCGCGCTGGGAAAGGCGGTTGCGGCCGTCAGCCTTGGACTTTTTGGTGGCTTCGGCGTTCGTCTTCTGGCCCGGCACGGGGCCTTCGCGGCGCCGCTCCGCGAATCCTTCAGCGGTTGCGCCAGCAGCGGCTGTGACGGCGGGCTTCCGAACGCCACCGTTCAGTGGTGTTTCTGGCGCGATGCAAAACGCCGGGAAACGTTCCGCTCGGAATCGGGTGCGAACGCGCTGTTTCTCCTCAAGTGGCTGTCCCTCGCCTATCTGATCGAGGCCCTGCTCATCACCTATGTGCCGACCGAACTGATCGCCGGTCTTGTCGGAGGTGACGGTTTCGGGTCCATCGCCATGGGTGCCTTGGTCGGGGCTCCGGCCTACGTGAACGGTTACGCCGCCCCGGCCCTTATCGCGGGCCTCATGGAGAAGGGCATGAGCTCGGGTGCTGCCATGGCCTTCATGGTCGCCGGGTCCGTGAGTTGCATCCCGGCCATGGTCGCCGTTTGGTCGCTCGTTCGCCGCGGGGTCTTTGCCGCCTATGTGGCTTTTGGCATCGTGGGCGCCGTCCTGGCCGGTGCCCTGTTCGGCGTGGTTGCAGGATAGGGACGTCGGCCGGGTTTCCCGTTCGACCGTACCCGGATATCGCGGTCCTTTCCCAACCCGGAAGGCATCGCGATGATCCCGGTACCCATGACGTCTCGGCGTTTCGTGACAACCCTGGCTTTCGTTCCACCGACAGCCCGTGGACCGGCGACGTCAGGTGCCCAGACTGCGATCCCTGGTCCGCAACGATCAGGACGCCGCCAGGATCGCGGAAAGTTCCCTCATATGATGACTCACGGTCAAGTGCGCCAGGAGCACGAATCGTGTCCATCAGCAGCTTTGCGTCGGTCCATGCGGGCCAGGCTCCCGGAAAGGCACGCGATTGGCGGATTCATGATCAACAGGTGCAGCCCACGGCATTCCGCCACAGCGGCTGTCGGCACGATTTGTGAGGGACCGGCAGGCGATGCCATTCCCGTCCTACCGGCCGGTTCGCGGCGGAGGAGTCCGGTATTCGGCGGTATCGTCGGCGCCGGAGCCATCCAACTTCGCCGGGAGTCCTGATCCCCGAACCCAATCGGAGTTCCGTAACCAAAACGGATTTGTAGAAGGTCCGGGAGACGAGTAACCGGGCGGTCGAGGCCGCGGACAGGGTCGGTCCTCCGCGATGGCCAAAGTCGCGAGCCCGGCGTCACTGGCGGTCGGGACTTGCGCGTTCGAATTCGCGCGCGCCTGCGGGGTTCGAACCCTCGTCGTCCCAAGGCCGTCCCCCGGGCGGTGACCGGGAACCGAACGCCATCGGGCCGCGCAACCGGGAGAGACGCCATGCAGTTTCATCTGAACGGTTTCCGAGCCGGTGATCCGCATGTCCATGAGGCCGCGGCAGGACTCCCGGACGGCATGCCGGATGAGGTCGATGTCCTGATCGTCGGATGCGGCCCGGCCGGATTGACCCTTGCGTCCCAACTGTCGGCGTTCCCGTCGATCAACACCCGGATCCTGGAACGGAAGTCCGGTCCGCTGCGGCGGGGCCAGGCGGACGGAATTGCCTGCCGCACGATGGAGATGTTTGAAGCCCTCGGGTTCAGTGAACGCATCCTGAAGGAGGCCTACTGGGTGAACGAAACCACCTTCTGGCAACCGGCGGAGGCCAACCCGGATCACATCGCGCGGAGCGGGCGGATCCAGGACACCGAGGACGGCCTGTCGGAGTTTCCGCATGTGATCCTGAACCAGGCGCGGGTCCACGATTGCTGTCTCGATCTCATGTGGAACTCGCCGAGACGGCTTCGGCCGGACTATGCCTGCGAGGTCCTTGATCTCAGCGTCGACCCGGGAGAGGACATTCCGGTCACGGTACGGTTTCTGCGGAACGGTGAAATCGAGTCCGTCCAGGCGCGATACGTCGTGGGCTGCGACGGGGCACGGAGCGTCGTGCGGGCGTCGATGGGACGCACCCTGACCGGAGATTCGGCCAACCAGTCCTGGGGGGTCATGGATGTGCTGGCCGTAACCGACTTCCCGGACATCCGCTTCAAGGGCGTCGTCCGTTCGGCGCGGGACGGCAACATCGTAATCATTCCCCGGGAAGGCGGTTACATGGTCCGGCTCTACATCGAGATGGACAGGCTGTCTGAAACCGAACGGATCGCCGACCGGACCGTGACACTCGATGACTTGATCGCCGCGGCCCGACGAATCTTCCGACCCTATACGCTGGACGTGAAAGAGGTGGCGTGGTGGTCGGTCTACGAAATCGGCCAGCGGATCTGCGACCGGTTCGACGATTCTTCCGATGTTGCCCACGAGATGGCCACGCCGAGGGTCTTCATCGCGGGCGATGCTTGCCACACCCATAGCCCGAAGGCTGGCCAGGGCATGAACGTCGCATTGGCCGACGCCTTCAACCTGGGATGGAAACTGGCGGCGGTCATCCAGGGACAGGCGTCGCCGCGTCTTCTCGACACCTACTCTGCCGAACGCCAGCGTGTCGCTGCGGAACTCATCGAATTCGACAGACACTGGGCGCGTCGCTTTAGCGAGCGCCCGAAGACGGCCAGCCGGGACGAGGGCGGTTCGCTCGATCCCCGGGAGTTCCAGGACTACTTTACGCGGTTCGGGCGTTACACGGCGGGGACTGCCATCCGGTACATGCCATCGCTCATCACTTCCGAGGCCCGCCATCAGAGCCTGGCGGAGGGGCTGACGGTCGGAATGCGGTTTCACTCCGCCCCGGTCGTCCGCCTTGCCGATGCCAAGCCGGTGCACCTGGGTCACACCGTCAAGGCCGATGGCCGTTGGAGGCTCTTTGCTTTCGCCGACTCCGGCGACCCGACACTCCCGTCGTCGCGCCTGGCGGCCCTTTGCGACTTCCTGGCGGAGTCCCCGGAGTCCCCGGTCCGCGTGTACACGCCGGCCGGTGCAGACATCGATTCCATCATCGACGTCCGGGCCGTTCTGCAATGGGGTCATCGCGACATGAGCATCGTCGACATGCATCCGTTCCTGGTCCCCAGGAAGGGACGCCTCGGATTGCAGGACCGGGAGAAGGTATTCTGTCCGGATCTGAAGGGTGGTGATGACATCTTTGCCATGCGGCGCATCGACCGAAACCGGGGGTGCGTCGTGATCGTCCGACCGGACCAATACGTGGCCGAAGTCCTGCCCCTCGACGCCTACCACGACCTGGCAGGTTTCTTTGGCAGGATCATGGAGCCGGTTAATGTCAATCGATCCCCGTGAATGAACGGCGAGTGGCCGGTCCGGCAGTTCGGGACTGGCTCCCCTCGGAACATCGCATGCTTCTGCATCCTTTACGATTCTGAGGGATACCAGGGGCAGGGACACCCGCCCCGTCACGGGAGTGCGCCCGGAAACCGGCATGCTGAAAGGGTCGCGACGATCTCGGCTTGCAGGCCGGCGCTACGAAGGGCGGCCGGTTACCGGCGCCGGAACGGGACGGTTCGGCTGCCGCATCGCGCGTGGAGGCCTTGAATTCCAGGTGTTTTTGGGTAGGTTCGACGACAAGAAGAACCGGAAAAGTCCGGTCGTTGAGGCAACTGATGCAGGTGAACGAGCGGTTTTCGGAACTGCCCGCCTATCCGTTTTCGCGTCTCCGCGCGCATCTCGGCGGCGTGGAACCCGGCGGCCGGGGTCTCGACATGTCGATCGGCGATCCGCGGCACGCCCCTCCCGGGTTCATCGCCGCCGTGCTGTTGGAGACGGTTGACGCCTTCGGACGGTACCCGCCAAATGCCGGGACACCGGAACTGCTAGCGGCGATCAGCCGCTGGCTGGACTTCCGCTACGGCGTGACGGTGGATCCGGAGACGCGAGTCCTGGCGCTCAACGGGTCCCGCGAAGGGCTGTTCGGTGCCTGCCTGGCCCTTTGCCCCCAGAGCCAAAAGGGCAGGCGGCCGATCGTGGCCATGCCCAATCCGTTCTATCAGGTGTATGCAGGGGCTGCCGCCGCTGCCGGAGCCGATCCGGCGCTCGTTCCTGCCGCCGAGGACACCGGATTCCTGCCGGATTTTGGCAACCTTGGTCGCGAGATCCTCGACCGGACGGCGATTGCCTATATCTGCTCGCCCTCCAACCCGCAGGGAACCGTGGCATCGCTCGATCACATGGCAGAGCTCCTGCGGCTGGCCGAAACCCATGATTTCCGGGTGTTCGCCGACGAGTGCTATTCGGAACTCTATCGGGGCAACCCGCCGCCCGGGATTCTCGAGTGCGCCGAACAGGTTGGTGCGAACCCGGAGCGTGTGGTCGCCTTCAACTCGCTTTCCAAGCGGTCGAACCTGCCGGGCCTGCGGTCGGGCTTCGTGGCCGGCGGTCCGAAGACCATCGGTCACCTTCGCAAGCTCCGTGCCTACGGGGGGGCGCCGCTGCCGTTGCCCATCCAGAGGGTTTCGGAACGCGTTTGGGCCGATGAAGACCATGTGGTTGCGAGCCGGGCCGAATACGTCCGGAAATACGAACTCGCCGACTCGGTATTCTCCGGCCTCGGTCCACAAGTGTACCGGTCTCCGGAGGCCGGGCTGTTCCTGTGGATCCGGGCCGGTGACGGCGAACGCGCGGTCCTGACCCTCTGGCGCCGGGCGGGCATCCGGGCCCTTCCGGGCGCCTATCTGGCCGGGCCGGTCGGGCCGGGAGAGCCGGATCCGGCCGGGCCCTATGTCCGCCTGTCGCTCACACCGCCCCGGGAGTCGCTCGCAACCGCATTTCGGGCGATCCGTAACACCTTGTTCGCAGGACACTGATTCCATGGCCCTTCTGACACGCCAGCGCGCACCGCTTCTCGATCCGGCGACGTATGCGGTCCTTCGCCGGCGCGGGGAAGAACTCCTGGGCCTCCTCCTTCTGGCCATTGCAGGCGCGTTCGGAACGGCCCTCGCGACGGCATCGCTCGATGACGCTGGCTGGTTCGTGGCCACGGCCGAGCCGGTCAGCAACTGGCTCGGCACCCTTGGCGCCGGATTCGCAAATCCGTTGATCCTGTTCACTGGTTGGGCCGCGTGGCTCATTCCGGTCGCCATCGGTGTCTGGGGCATTCGCTTCCTGACACACAAGGGAGAAACGCGGATCCTTGGCCGATCCCCTTTCATTCCGGTCGCCCTGATCGTGGGCGCAATCTTCCTTTCGTCGAACGTTCCGCACCAGGCCTGGGACCACGGTTTCGGCCTGGGTGGTCTCGTCGGGGACGCGGCGCTCAGATTCCTCTTCAGTTTCGATTGGCTCCCCCCGGACCAGGAACTGCTGGTGACCACGTCGGGGTTCGGTGTTCTGGCCCTGGGACTGACGTTTATAGCCCTCGGTTTCAATCGTGGTGAACTGATTTATCTTGGACGACTGCTGCTGTTCGCCTTTGGTGTCTGCTTTGCCAGCCTCGGTCGCCTGATCCGACGACGGGGGACACGGCGATCCGAGGCCACGGCTGACCGGCCGGTCTTCCGGGAGCCTCCGTTGACCCGACGAAGCCGGCGCGTCGCGCCGATCGAGAGAACCGATGGGCCGGAGGAACCGGTGACCGTTTCCGGGCATCGCCGGAACTGGCGCGCGTTCGGGCTCGGCGGACTCTTTGGCCGGTCTCGGGGCGTGGCGGCCGATCCGGCCGATCCGCCCCTCACGGCGCCTGTCGACATCGACCCGGTGCTGTCGGCCGACCGGGCCATGCAACCGGGCGCCCACGGTGATGGCGGCTCAGAGGGAACGGCCGCACGTGGAGTTCCGGATGACACTGCGTCGGAGTCTGATGGGGAGCCGCCCCTGGTCTCCCGACCGGAGGACATCGCCGAATTCGATCTCGGCCCGGTCCCGGTGGGACCGCACAGCCCGAAGCGTTCCGAAACGCCGAGTGTCGTCCTTGCCCGGAAACCCGGGGCGCCGCGATCGAGCGCCCGCGCCAGGGCCGAGGCACAACCGAGTCTCTTCGCCGATCCCCCCATCGGTGGTTACACGCCGCCGCCGCTCGGACTCCTGGCCAATCCTGTCAGTATCGTTCGCCATCATCTCAGCAACGAAGCGCTCGAGGAGAACGCGCGCATGTTGGAGAACGTTCTGGATGACTACGGTGTCAAGGGCGAGATCACCTCGGTCCGCCCGGGTCCGGTCGTGACCATGTACGAACTCGAACCAGCGCCCGGTCTGAAGGCGAGCCGCGTCATCGGGCTCGCCGATGACATCGCCCGTTCGATGTCGGCCCTGTCAGCGCGAGTGTCCACGGTTCCCGGTCGGTCGGTGATCGGGATCGAATTGCCGAACCTGCATCGAGAAAAGGTGCTCCTGAACGAAATCCTGTCGTCGAAATCCTTCGGCGATGGCGGGTTTCTCCTACCACTCGCACTCGGCAAGGACATCGCCGGAACGCCGGTGATCGCCGATCTGTCGCGCATGCCGCATCTCCTGATCGCCGGGACGACCGGATCCGGCAAGTCGGTGGCCATCAACACCATGATCCTCTCGCTTCTCTACAAGCTGAGACCCGAGGAGTGCCGGCTGATCATGATCGATCCGAAGATGCTCGAACTGAGCGTCTATGACGACATTCCACACTTGCTGTCGCCGGTGGTGACCGACCCGAAGAAAGCGGTGGTCGCCCTCAAATGGGTGGTGTCGGAAATGGAGGATCGCTACCGGAAGATGTCCTGGGTCGGTGTCCGGAACATCCACGGCTACAACGCCCGAGTCGAGGAAGCCCGCGAAAGCGGCGAAGCGCTGACCCGCAGCGTCCAGACCGGTTTCGATCCGGAGACCGGCGCTCCCGTCGTGGAGACGCAGACGCTGGATACCGAAAAACTGCCTTTCATCGTGGTGGTGGTCGACGAAATGGCTGATCTCATGATGGTGGCGGGGAAGGAAATCGAAGCGTGCATCCAGCGGCTTGCCCAGATGGCGCGGGCATCGGGCATTCACCTGATCATGGCCACCCAGAGACCCTCGGTCGATGTCATCACCGGTACGATCAAGGCGAATTTCCCGACCCGGATCTCCTTCCAGGTGACCTCCAAGATCGACAGCCGCACAATCATCGGCGAAATGGGTGCGGAACAACTCCTGGGCATGGGGGACATGCTGTTCATGGCCGGCGGCGGCAAGATCACCCGGATCCACAGCCCCTTCGTCAGTGACGGGGAGGTCGAGTCGATCGTCAATCACCTGAAGGTCTTTGGCCCACCCGAGTATGTCTCCGGCGTTCTCGAGGGCCCGGACGAGGACAGGGAATCGGAAATCGACCAGATTCTGGGTCTCGGAAGCGGATCGGGCGATGACGCGCTCTACGGACAGGCGGTGATGATCGTCGCCCGGGACCGGAAGTGTTCGACGTCCTACATTCAGCGGAAACTGGCGATCGGCTACAACAAGGCCGCCCGGCTGGTCGAACAGATGGAATCCGAGGGACTCGTCAGCCGGGCCGACCATGTCGGCAAGCGTGAAATCCTGATGCCAGAATCCTGAGTTGCGGCTTGAGACGGCAACCCGCGGTGCCGACCGAACGGCGTCATCGATGCGTGACCTCGCGTGATCGGAGTCCGCTTTCCTTTGGCGGCCGGATGCGTGAAAATGGCCCGATGATGAATCGACGCCATCTCCTCGCCGGCCTGTGCGCGGGCCTCGCGGCTCTGGCCGGTCTCCCGGTTCCATCCGCGACGGCGGCAACCGCGCTCTCGCTTGATGACATTTCCGCCTACCTGAACGGCCTGATCCATGCCAAGGCGAAGATCGTCCAGGTCAATCCGGATGGAAGTGTTCGGAGCGGAACCGTCTACATTCGCCGGCCCGGCCGAATGCGCCTCGAGTATGACGGGCGGCGGGCGGACCTGGTGATTGCCGGCGGCGGCCAGATTGCGATTTTCATGGCCGGAGCCCGACGGGCACAGCAATATCCGCTGATGGCCTCGCCGCTCGGACAGTTCCTGAAATCCGAGATCGATCTTGCGGCCGAGGCGACGGTTCTGGCGATGGTCCAGCAGGAAGACTGGACGGAAGTCGTCGTCCAGGACCCGAAGCGCCCGCGGCTCGGAACGCTGGCACTACGTTTTGCGTCCGATCCCACGAGAATTGTCGGATGGACGGTCACTGACGCCTACGGGCGGCGAACCCAGGTTCTTGTCAGCGAACTGGAAACCGGAACCGTGCATGCCGGCCATCTGTTCAGCATACCGGCAGAACTCGACCGCCGGGCGGAAGGGCGGTAAGCGCCCGGACCCGCAAGCGGCGGTTCCGACTTCCCGAACCGGACTTTCCAGAGACAGG
Source organism: Paracoccaceae bacterium (assembly GCA_028874915.1). Taxonomy (GTDB): domain Bacteria; phylum Pseudomonadota; class Alphaproteobacteria; order Rhodobacterales; family Rhodobacteraceae; genus JAPPHA01. The sequence continues at coordinate 65,100 of JAPPHA010000034.1, read as the reverse complement.
AGGCGGAGGCCAACCCGCACCCTGTCAGGCGCAGCGCCGCAACTGTTTCTTGTAACGCCCTGAGCGGGCGTCGACGGATCGCGCGACGTCCTTGAGCCAGGAGTTCGATTTGTAACGGCCGCTCAGATAGCCGGCGTGCCCCTGGTGATAGGCGAGGTACTGGTTGTAGGCGTCGGACTTGGCGACACCGGTTCGTCGGGTCGTCGTGGTCATGTACCAGCCCATGAAGTCCACGGCGTCCCGAAACCGGTCACGCCGGGCGCCCCACCGGTGGTTCTTGCGCCTGTACTCCGTCCAGGTCCCGTCGAGAACCTGCGCATAGCCGTAGGCCGAAGACTGTCGCCCCCAGGGAACCAGACCGAAGAAAATGCGCTTTCGGGGCGTCTTGGCGTCGGATTCGAAACGGGATTCCTGGTGCATGACTGCAAGGATCACATGGGGAGGCACCCCCCATTTGCGTTCGGTCCTGGCGAGGTCCCGGAACCAGACGGGGTGGTCGCTCCGGATGTCACAGGCGTTTGCGTAGTCCTTGGGCCCGGTGTTTGAACAGGCACCGAGTGCCAGGAGCAAAAGGCACCCCAGCGCCCCGAGCCGGAGGCCGCCGGTTTTGATCCCGGATGGTTGTCGCTGAAGAGGATTCCGGAATCGCAGATGGATTCCGGGACGCCCAAGGGGCGAAGCCGGGATGGCCCGGCCATTGCTGTCCCAAAACATGAACCTGCTCGCGTTGCCCGGGTTTTCTGACCCGTTCGTACCGTCCGGTCTTGCGCCGGATCGAGGAAACAGTGCCAGAACCACCGCCATGGGTCAAGACTCGCCGATGGGTGGCCCGAAGCGGGTCGAGGATCGGGAATCCCGCCCGTTTTCCCGCCTGTCGGTCTGTTCCGGCCGGGTTCGGATTACCCCGGAATCAGGAAGGCGAGCGTCACCGGTATGGCGACGACGGACATAAGAGACGAGACGATCACCAGACCGGCGACCGCCTCGGAATCGACACCGTATTTCTCGGCCAGGATGTAGGAGGTCACGGCGACCGGGGTCGAGATCTGGAGCACCAGAACGGCAAAGGGAACCGGCGTCAGACCGAACATGTGACCGGTGGCGACGGCGACGGCGATGCAGACGGGAATCCGTAGCGCCGAAAGCCAGGCTGCCTGCGTGAGCCGGGAGAACTTCAGCCGCGACAGCGCAACGCCGAGGGTCAGCAGCATCAAGGGAATGGCCATCTGGCCGACGAGGTCGAGGGTGTTTGTCGCCCAGACCGGAAGCCGCCAGCCCATGACGAGGAACAGAGCGCCGAGAAGCGTGGCCGGAACCATGGGTTCGCTGAACATTTGGAGTGGCGACCCGCCGCCCGAGACCATCCAGATACCCAGGGTGAAGGCGTAGACCGTCATGAAGGCGAAGATGATGATCGCGAAATCGAGGCCCTGTTGGCCGAAGGCGAAATAGGCGAGCGGCAATCCGAGATTGCCGGTATTGCCGAAGATGAGCGGCGGAAGAAACGTTGGCACTTCCAGCCGGGTGAGCCGGACCAGCGCAAAGAAGGCAAGAGTAATGACTCCGTAACCGACAATGCAGGCCCATAGAGTTTCCATCAGTTCGCCCGACCCGATCTCCGTCTTCACGAGCGACGAGAAGATCAGGCAGGGGAGGGACAGGGTCATTGCCAGCCGGGTCACGAATTCCGCCCGGTATTCGATTCCGGAGCGAACCCAGAGGGCGCCGATGCCTGCCAGGATGAAGACCGGGGCCACGATCTGGAGAACGGTCGCTACGATGGTCATCGGCTGGCCTCAAGGAGCCGGCATCCGGTTTCGGCACTTGCATCCGGCGCCGAGATGTGGACTCTTGCAGGGGATGCCGAGGTCAACCGTATCGGCAATAGTTTGGGTGCTCGCATGCTCAAGGCCAACGCCAAGTTTTCGCTCGGGCAGGTGGTCCGCCACCGCAAATATCCGTTCCGGGGCGTCATCTTTGACGTCGACCCGACGTTTTCGAATACGGAAGAATGGTGGGAATCGATCCCGGAAGACAGCCGGCCCAGCAAGGAACAGCCCTTCTATCATCTCCTCGCCGAGAACGACACCTCCTATTACATCGCCTATGTCTCGGAACAGAACCTCGTAACGGACAAGAGCGGTGATCCTGTTGATCACCCGGAGCTCAAGCGGTTCTTTGGCCCGATGGGCAAGGACGGCAGTTATTCATTCGACGTCCACAAGAACTGAGACGTGGTCCCGACCGGTTTTCCACAAGAATCCTGATCATCCGGCTGCTCGGTTCTAACGGGGTCCAGTCCCTGTCCGGGCGTCGCCCGGTTTCGACCGTCAGCCGTTTCCGGCCGCAATTCGACCATGGGGAATTCCGCCAGGTCCGGCCATGCGGAATAGCGGCAGGTCGTCGGGAGGCCGGTCTTCCGGTTCCGGTGCCCGGAACAGGTCGGTCCGAAGAGGCTCCGGATCGGTCTGAAGACCGAGGCGCGCGCAGGCGGTGCGGAACCGCCGGGCGATCAGTTCGGCCGTAATCCCTTTTCCGGTAAGCCGCTCGCCGAAGGCCAGGTTGACGGCCCGGCCCCCGTGGAGTTCGTCGATTCCGCGCATGACCCGCCGTTCCGACCCGGGCCGGGATGTCTCCAGCCACTCGTGGAACAGCGCCCGGACCTCCAGCGGCAGCCGGATCGCCGTATAGGCGGCAAAACAGGCTCCGGCCTTCGCTGACGCCTCCAGGATGGCCTCGATTTCATGGTCGTTTACTGCCGGGATAACCGGGGCGACCATGACGCCCACGGGGCAACCGGCCGCGGCGAGTTTGCGAATCGCCTGCAGACGCCGGTTCGGCACCGAGGCCCGCGGTTCCATGGACCGGGACAGACGTCGGTCCAGTGTCGTGACCGAGATGGCCGCCCGCGCGATTCCCCGCCGCCCCATCCGCCCGAGAATGTCGGTATCCCGCATGATCAGCCCGCCCTTTGTCACGATTCCCACCGGATGCCGGGCTTCGTCGAGAACCTCGAGGATTTGCCGCATGATGCGGCGATTCGACTCCACCGGCTGATAGGGATCGGTATTGGTCCCAATGGCGATTGAACGCGGACGGTAACTGGGCCGGGCGAGTTCGCCACGAAGCAGCCGAGGTGCGTCGGGTTTGGCGAAGAGGCGCGTCTCGAAGTCCAGCCCCGGCGATAGCCCGAGAAAGGCGTGGGTCGGCCTGGCAAAACAGTAGACGCAGCCGTGTTCGCAACCCCGATAAGGGTTGATGGACCGGTCGAAACCGAGATCGGGCGAGTGGTTTCGGGTGATGATCTGCCGGGACGCCTCGTCGGTGACCGTGGTGGCGACCCGTCCGTCATCGATCTCCCCGGCATCCCAGCCGTCATCGATGGCCTCGCGGGTCTCGGTCTCGTAGCGGGCCGTTCGATTCGAGACGGCGCCCCGGCCTCGCCGGGCCGTTGGCGGGAGGCGCCGGGCTGTCTCGGGGTTCGTTCCATTCGGCATGCGGTTGACGGCTCTGGTTGCTGTTGACGGGGAATCATTACCGCGGAGAAAAGAACAAAACAAGAACCTTTTGCCAATCCGCCGCACCTGAGCTTCGGTCTCGCCAGGTTGGCACCGTTATGAATTCAGGACGGGTACGATGGAGAGTTCGGTATCGGGTCGGTTCCCGGCACCGGTTGGCCGGCGACATGGACGGGCCGGTCGCTGGCCAGCGCCATGTATGCAAACGACGGATCCCGGATGGACTCGGCCCGGTAGGTCCGCCGGGCGAGGACCAGCGATGCGGCCGTGTCCAGGTCGCGGAGATCGATGTCCTCCCCTCTGGTCAGAGGCGCCCGACGGTGCCCTTGAGACCCGCAACGTCCGCGGGTGCCTCTGTCACCGGTCGCAGGGGTTGAGCCGGATTCAAGACTTGGCGCGGTAGACGCGCAGCGACCGGCGGCCGTGTGTCGACCGGATGGAACGGCTGTCACGGATATTCGACGAGACTCCGGCGACAGTGCTCCGTGTTCTCACGAAAAATGATGGCGATGATGTCGGTTCACGAAGTCTGGCTTGTCATACCTGTCCACGCCTGCCGTACTTGCGCGTTCGGCCAAGCGACTGCGGAATCACGGGACCTGAATCCTGCAATCCGGACCCGGACCCATCGCCCGCCGGACATGGTGCGGCGCGTCCGGAGTCGTGGCTTTCGAATCCTTCGACTCGGATTTTGCCCGAATCCGGAATGGCTGAAAACGCCTTGACACCCTCGGCGTCCGTCAGCGAGTGTCAAACACTTCGGTGCATGGAAAGGAATGACAGGGATTCGCGATGTTCAGGCTGAGCGAGAAAACCGCGGGTGTATTCGTGATTTCAGCGACACCCTTCTGTCCGGACGGATCACTCGACCTTGAGGGCACGGAGCAGTTGCTGGACTTCTACGTCGGATGCGGGGTCACCGGCATCACGATTCTGGGGGTCATGGGCGAAGCCAACAAGATGACCGATGCAGAGTCGGCCAAGTTCGCGGAACGGGCGCTGCGCCACATCGGACAACGAATGCCGGTGATTGTCGGTGTGACACATTCCGCGCTGACAGCCCTGCGTGATCTTTCGCATTCCGTGATGGACCTGGGCGCATCGGGAGTCATGCTGCAGCCAGCGTCAGGCCTGAAAGGCGATGAAGCGGTTTTTCGCTATTTCGAGCAGGTCTTCGACGCGATCGGGGCGGGCATTCCGGTCGTCTACCAGGACTTTCCTCAGGCAAGCAATGTTCACCTGTCGCCCGCCGCATGGTCCCGGATGGTGCAGGAGTTTCCCGATCTCGTCATGCTCAAACATGAAGATTGCCCGGGACTTCCCAAACTTTCGAAAATCCGTGACATGGAACGACAGGGAATACAGCGCCGTGTCAGTATTCTCATTGGCAACAACGGGCTCTACTTCCCGCAAGAGCTTCACCGGGGAGCCGACGGAGCCATGACCGGATTTGCGTTTCCAGACGTGCTGGTCAAGGTCTACGACCACTTTCTGGCGGGACGTGCTGATGTGGGGGAGGATCTCTTCGATCGCTATCTGCCGTTGAACCGATACGAACAACAACTGGGGTTCGGGTTGCCGGTCCGAAAGGAAATCTTGCGGCGGCGCGGTGCCTTGCGTCATGCAACCGCCCGCAAACCCGTGTATCGCCTCACGGACACGGATTTCGCCGAGATCGACCGATTGATGGCACGGGTGGAACGATAACGCGTGAATTGCCTTCACTCGTGACTGGCATCACAGGGTTGGCCGTACGGGTTCAGCGGCCTGAACAGCGACTCGCCGAACGTCGTCGAACGCCAAACGCGGGAAAGATCCGACGATTGCGCGGCGGCGGTGTTCCCGTTTTCCCATCGTCCGGTTTGCAAGCCGAATTCAGTCGGTCGTTCCCGTTCCCGGTTCGGAATCTGGCAGACTGTTGCGGGTGAGCCGAAACCGAAAGGCTGCAGGCGCAGCAAGTGGGAATCGGCCGGCGACACAGGGCACGGCTGCTACCGGACGATTTGTTCCGGCGATGTGACCGTTCGATTTCGTGGCTATTCCAGGGTCAAGCCACCGTCCACGCCGCAGATGTCGCAAATCGTCAACATGTAGATCCGGATCATGTCCAGGTAGTCGTCGCGGTCGACGCGTTCATCAGGCATCGTGTTGTACCGGCCTCCGGGCCCGCAGACGACACCCTCCATGCCACCCTCCGCGTAGAGATGGCCCGCATCGGTGCCATAGAATCCCGGTGGCGTGATCGTACCCGTGGGTTGGGCCGTCCCACGAATGGTCGAATAGGCCGCGTTCAGCGCTGTGACAATCGGGGAATCCCTGGAGACCTCAAAGGCGGGCATGGCGGGTTTGGAATCGCGTGTTTCGGTCCAGACCCGCGACTTGAGTCCCGGCCACTCGGCTTCCAGCTGGTCCAGCACCGAACGGATGTCAGCCGTCGCCTGCGACTCGGTCTGACCGGGTCCATAGCGACCCGAACCGGACATGCGTACGAAATCGGCAACCTGGGGAGCGCGCCATTCATGGAACTTGCGAGAGAGGGCACCGCGAATTGTTCCGACATGGACCCTGTTGATCGAGCGGACTTCGTCGGACGGGGCGTCGGAAAAGGTCAGCTCCGTCAGTTTCGGCACCAGTGCGCAGGCTGCCCGGATGGCGTCAACCGCCTCCTCTCGCTTCGACATATGGCGGGTGACACCCTCGAGCTCGATGTGAAACACGAAGGCCGCCGCATGCATTGTCAGTGCCTGCAGGTCCGTCGGCTCGGAGTTGATGAAATAGTCTGCCCGTATCCCCTGTTTGATTGCCGCGAGAGTGCCGACTCCTCCCTGCAACTCTCCCACGACATAGGTGAGGATCACGTCACCCCTTGGTTTCAGGCCGGCTTCCACAAGGGATCGCACGGCGCACAGCGAGGCGGCATCACCGGCCTTCATGTTCGACACGCCGATACCATAGACAAAGTCGTCATCGACCAGGCCGCCCCAAGGATCGACGGTCCAACCCTCTGTGGCCGGATTGGTGTCGAGATGGCCATTGAACAACAGGCTCCCGCCGTTGCCGGCGCCGGTTCCGCGCCAGACCCCGATGGCATTGAACCGGCCGTCCTCGACCGGTTGCAATTCGGCCTCGAGACCCAGGCTCCGCATGGTATCCACCATGCGTTCGGCGAGTTTCCGTTCTCCCGGGGTTTCCGAGTAGCTCTTGTGGCGCACCAGTTCTGACAAAGTGTCCAGACAGGCCGCCTCGTCAATGTTCCGGGCAATCTTCGTTGGATCGATCATGGGGCCCGTTCCGCCGCGGAGGACACTTGGGAGGCCTCGACGGGAACCGGCACCGCATCTAGCAGCTGGGTTGTGTACGGATGGCGCTCCGGCGCCCGCGCCTGCGAGGACTCGAAAAGGTCCACGAGGTCACCGTTCCGCATGACGGCGATCCGGTGAGCGAGCTGGCGCACCAGGTTCAGGTCATGGGTGATGAACAGGCAGGCGGTGCCGGTCTTCTGTTGCAGGTCAACAAGCAACCGGGCCACGGACGCCTGCACCGAGACATCGAGGGAGGACGTAATTTCATCGCAGATCACCAGCCGCGGCTCGGCCGCAAAGGCGCGGGCAATGGCGACGCGTTGCTTTTCTCCACCGGAGAGTTCGTGCGGGAAACGCTCGGCATAGTCCTCCGGCAGGAATACGCTGCGAAGGAGGTCCCGCACCCTCCGGCTCCGTTCGGAGCGAGGCACGAGATCGTAGAGTTTCAGCGGGCGCGACAGGATCTTGCCGATGGTCTGGCGCGGGTTCAACGATGCGTCAGGATGCTGGAAGACGATTTGCACGGCACGCCTGTAGGCACGGTCGATCTTGTGTCGGCCGGAATAGGATCGGGGTCCGAATGCGACCGAGCCTTCAAAGTCCTGCAATCCAGCCAGGGTCTTGGCGATGGTTGACTTTCCGGAACCGGATTCGCCGACGATTCCGAGGATCTCTCCGGCGCGCAATCCGAACGAGACATTGCGGGCTCCCTGCACGACCTCGCGTTTCGGCTGGAGAAAGCTCAGGATGTTCTTGCCCCTGCCATACATGACGTTGACCTCGTCGAGTGACAGGAGTGCATCTTCGGCGTCAGGCTCCGAGGTCACGATCCGGTGGTCGGGATTCGGTACCGCCTCGACGAGGTCCCGGGTGTAGCTGTGGCTCGGGCGGGTGAAAACATGTTCGCGCGGGCCGAATTCGACGATCGCGCCCTGGTTGATCACCGCAACGTCCTGCGCAACGCGCGAAACCAGTCCGAGATCGTGCGAAATGTAGAGCGCCGTGACTCCCGTTTCGTCGTGCAGGTCGTCGAACAGGTCGAGGATCTGACGCGCGGTGATGATGTCCAGCGCCGTCGTCGGTTCGTCGAATATGATCATCTCGGGGTTGCAGGCAAAGGCCGTGGCGATCACGACCCGCTGCTTCTCTCCGCCGGAAGCCTCGTGCGGATAGCGGTTCATCATTTCGGACGGGCGGCTGATGCCGGTTCGGGCGAGCCATGCCTCGCCTTCATCCCGTGCGTCCTTCTGAGAAAGAGCCCGGTGACGCACCAGCGCCTCGGCGATCTGGTCCCCGAGACGCAGGACGGGATTCAGCGAGGCGCCGGGATCCTGAAAGACCATGCAGACCCGGCGGCCCCGCAGATCCTGGATTTCCTCGAGCGACTTCGTGCGAAGATCTTCACCCAGCAGAACGAGCTCTCCCGAAGTTTCGACGGCATTGGCGGGAAGGTAGCGCATGATCGCCCAGGCCAGCGATGTCTTGCCGGAACCCGACTCGCCGACGAGCCCCAGAGTTCGGCCCGGTCGGATGGACAAAGAAACGTTGCGCAGGGCCTCAACGGGCCCGGCAGGCGTTCCGTAGGCGAGCGAATAATCCCGGACATCGAGCACCGGTTGGCCGTTTGCGGCTGCTGCCCGGCTGTTCGTCAACGTCGTCTCCGCGGATCGAAGGCATCGCGCAGCGCATCACCGAACAGGTTGAAGCCAAGCGCGGCAACGGCGATTGCAAGTCCGGGCACGGCAACGACCCAGGGCGAACGGTACATGTACTGGCGGGCTTCGGCGACCATCAGGCCCCATTCCGTGCTTGGAGGTTGGGCGCCGAGACCGAGAAATCCGAGTGTCGCCCCGATCATGATGGCAAACGATACGCGAATCGTTGCCTCAACGACGATCGGGCCGATCGCGTTGGGAATGACTTCCTGGACGATAATGTAGGCCCGGCTCTCGTCGCGGGCGATGGCGGCCAGGACATATTCCCGGGTTCGGATCGACAGGACAGAGGATCGTGCAATCCGGGCCATTCCCGGCGTGAAAGCAACGGCGACGGCGAGCATGGCCTCCCCGATGCCTCCGCCGAGGATGGTGACTATGAGCAGGGTGAACAGGAGATCCGGCACGGCCAGCAGCCCGTCGAGCGTGCGCATGATGACACTGTCGACCCACCCCCCGGCAACGGCGGCCGTGACCCCGATGATGGATCCCGCCAGGACCCCGAGCGCCGTCGCACCGACACCAAAAAGGACTGTGGGGCCCGCACCCGTCAACAGGCGCGACAGGATGTCCCGGCCGAACTGATCCGTGCCGAGCCAGTGCGTTCCCGAGGGGCCAGCCAGTCGAACGGCCGGATGAAAGGCCTGCGGGTCAAAAGGCGCCAGGAAGGGTCCGAGAATCACGGCGATGGCGACGAGCGACAAGAGCACGGATCCGACCAAACCGGTCGGATGGCGAACCAGTTCATTCATACCGGACTCTGGGGTCCAGCGCCGCGATCACGAGGTCCGACAGCAGGTTCGACAATGCATAGACCATTGCCAGCAACAGCGTGATGGCCTGGATGACGGGCAGGTCGCGGTTCTCGAGGGCCAGGATCAGAAGTCTGCCAAGACCGGGCCAGGCGAAAATTTCCTCGACAACGATGATTCCGCCGAGAAGGTATCCGATGTCCAGGGAAATCACCGCGACGGCCGGTGCCAGCGAATTCGGCAGGGCATGACCCCAGATGACGCGGCGCTCGCGCAGGCCCTTCAGCCTGGCTGCACGAATGTAGTCGCTCGCCAGGACATCCGACATTTCCGAACGGACCTGCCGGGCGATATGAGCGGTCAGAATCAGTCCCAGCGCCCCTGCGGGCAGAATCACGTGATTGAAGAAACCGGCCACGCTCTCGCCGGGCGGAATGAAGCCGCCTGCTGGCAGGAGCGGGTTCCCGGGGGCCGCGAATATCACCAGGAGCAGCGTCGCCGTAACGAATTCCGGCATTGCGGTGCCCACATACGCAACCAGGCTGATCCCCAGGTCTGCCTTGGTGCCGCGCTTGACGGCGGTCAGCATTCCGACCGGAACGGCGACGACCGTGACCGCAACCAGGGCCGTCGCCGCCAGCAGCGCGGAGTTCCGAAACGCCGATCCGACAACGTCGGACACCGGGAGTGACAGCCGCAGGGACATCCCGAAATCCCCCTGCAGCAGATTGAACAGCCATTCCAGATACTGGATGGCCGCGGGGCGGTTGAGGCCCAGCCTGATTTCCATCGCGGCGACCTGGTCGGGCGTCGCGTATTCGCCCAGAATCATGATGGCGGCGTTGCCGGGCAGGACCATGGTGATCGCGAAAACCGCGATCGTCACGATCCAGAGCACCAGCGCGACCGCCAGCAGGCGTCGCAGGAAATAGGCTGGGCTCACCTGTCAGCCCCTGTTGAGCCAGACACTTTCGATGAAGAAAACCCGGTTCAGCGGATGAACGATCCAGCCTTCCACCCAGTCCCGGCTGGCGGTCAATACGTCCTGGTACATCGCGATGATGTAAGGCGTGTCGCGCAGCTGGATTTCCTGAGCCTCGGCGTAGATTGCGGCACGCTCGGCAGGATCGGAGGTTGATCGTCCGCGGCGCACGAGTTCGTCGAACTCTTCATTGAACCAGGCCGTGTCCTCGTAGGACGCCGTCGAGGTCAGGAGAAGGTTGAACGTTGCGTCCTCGGTCGGCTGCATTCCCCAGTAGGCCATGTAGAAATTGCCCTTCCGCCAGACATTGGCCAGATAGGTGTCATGCGGCATCGCCTCGACGTCGATGTCGAAGCCAGCTGGCCGCGCCATCTCCTTGATCGCGATTGCAACCTGTCCCCGGATTGCCGGTCGGTTCGAGGCCACCATCGTCAGCTTGATTCCATCCGGATATCCGGCTTCGGCAAGAAGGGCCTTCGCTGCGGCCGGGTCATAGGGGATCCCGGGCGTTTCGATGGCATACTGGAATTCCGGCGACAGGATGTTGTCGTAGGCCGGGCGACCGAGTCCCTCGAGCACCAGGTCAACAAGGAGCTGGCGGTCGACGGACATGGCCAGGGCCTTCCTCAACCGCACATCGTCGAATGGTGGCTGGTCCTGGCGCATGACAACATTGACATAGCGCCCTGCCGGCACGCGCAGTGCGTTGCTGCCCTCGGCGGCAGCGATACGCGCAAAGTCCGCCTGCTGGACATTGAGCATCACGTCGACATTTCCGGACAGGTAGTTTGCGGTTTCTGCCGCCAGATCGGGGAACAGGTGCATCTCGACGGCGTCAAGATAGGGCTGGCCTTCCATGTAGTAGTTGTCGAAGCGGACCAGGCGGGTAATTCGGGCCGAATCATAGCTCTCCAGCATGAATGGTCCCGTTCCGTTGGGCTTGGTCTCAAGATCGTTCCGGTCGCCGGCAAGGGCCGCCGCCGATACGATCCGGGCGTTGGCATGGGCGGTCGAAATCGCAAGGTCGGCGTAGGGCGCGTTCAGATTGAACTGAACGGTGTGATCGTCCACCGCCTCGACAGAATCGATGACGTCGAGAACCGATCGGGCGGGCGAACCGAAGTCCGGGTCGAGGATCGCCTCGTAGGTCGCGACGACATCGGCCGAGGTGAACGGTGTTCCATCGTGGAACGTGACGCCCTGACGCAGATTGTATGTGAACCGGGTCGCATCCTCATTGGCTTCCCAGCTTGTCGCCAGATCGGGACCGGCCGAGTTTCGGCCCGGCTGGATCCGGGTCAGGCCCGAGTAGAGCATGTCGACACAGGGATATTCCGCCGGCCCGGACAGTTGCATCACATTCAATGTGGCAATCCGGGTCGAATGGCTGATCTTCAGCGTTCCCCCGTATTTCGGTGACATCGACTGCGCGAATCCCATGTTCGGAAGGGCGGATGTTGCCGCCAGTCCGATCACCACCTGCCGCCGATTGGCTACGAGTCTTGTCATGTCTTTTCCTCCCTTTTGACACTTGCGGCGAAGTCGCCGCCTCAAGAAATGATTGTCAGTTCGTTGGGCAGCCCGGTCAACACCTCGGGCCCGCCATCGGTAATCAACAGGGTATGGCCCACCCCCATTCCAAGTCCGGTATCGGCGTCGCCGATCATGACGTGGTAAAAAAGCGTCATTCCCGGTTCACACACTGTCGGGTTGCCGGAATAAATCATTGGTGGCACATCCATGCTTGTCGGGGCGAACGTGCACCCGACCGAATAACCCGTGGCGCCGTAGCGATGCCGGGCGTAGCCGGCGGTGTCCAGGCCATCGGCGTGCGCATCGAAGATTTCGCCCAGCGTACATCCCGGGCGTGCGATTTCGGTCATTTTCTCCAGCGTTTCCCGCGCCGTGTCATACATATCCAGTTGCCGCTGATCGGGATTGCCGAAGAGGATCGTCCATTCGGTCTTGACATTGTAGCGGCGGAAGGCGACCGGATATTCCACAAGCAGTTGATCCTGGGCTTCGATCCGGCGGGGTTCGGAGACCCCCCGGCCGTAGACTGCGCGCGGGCCCGAGTTGAAGAGCGGGGCATTCGGCGGCATGTCAGCACCGTCACAGAGTGTCGAACGAAGGTATTCGGCCTTGATCTCCGAATCCAGAATTTCGGGACGGGCGATCGCAATCACCGCCGAGAGAGATCGGTCGAGGATTTCAGCAGCCTTGCGGGTATACGCAATCTCGGCCGGAGACTTGACCAGTCGCAGCTCCCGGATCAGGTGATTGTCATCCTCAAGCGTACAGAAGCCCTCAAGTGCATTCTGAATTCGCCAGAGGTTCCACCCGGTCAAGCCGTGCGTATTGAGTTCTATCGCGACACGTTTGCCCCGGAGCCCCAACTCGGCGAGGATTCCACGCAGTTCCATGGCGGGGTTGGCGTCTTCAGCGTCCCACCAGATCCTGATGTCCTCGATCGTGCTGGTCACACGGGCCTGCACGAGATCGGGACGGCGGGTCAGAAGAACGATTGGCGCTTCGTCCGCGGCGGTGACCACTGCACACTGGAAGAAGACGAAACCGCCGGTATCGTAGCCGGTAAGCCAGTAATGGCTCTCCTGGGCAAAGACGAGCAACGCGTCGTAGCCGGCTTCCCGAAGCCGTCGGCGCAATCGTGCCTGGCGTTCCAGATGTTCGTTCCGGGAGAAAGGCAGAGCCGACCCGGGTTTCGTGGCCATTGGCAATCATACATACCCGAAATTCGGGCTATGCTCCTCCTCCTTGGCATTCAGGATAGGTCGAGGCCAGACACACGTCAATGTGCCAAGAGTCCGGGCAATAACCCGGGCAATAACCCGGGCCAAGAATCAGGGCCAAGAATCCGGGCTGCCAGCGACAAGGATTCCGCGTCCAGTCATCGAAGGGGCAGGAGTCTGGAACGGAGTTGGTCGCACGTGCCCGGATTCAACCGCTCATTCCCGGTCCGGTTCCATTCGGATGCCTCGTTCGCCTGATGGCGGCTCGAGGTGAACACCATGTGCCCTGTGACCGATCGCATTGATCCCGATATTGATCTGGCAGGCCGCATGTTCCGTGAACTTGCGGTGCGAACCGGCGATTCGGGAGGCATAACCCGGCCCTCTTTCGGGAGAGGAGAGCAGATTGCGCATGACATGCTTCGTCGAGAAGGAGAGCGGCTGGGTCTGCGGGTGGAAACGGACTCGGCATGCAATCTGTACCTGACCCTGCCGGGTCGGGTGCCCGAGGACCGCATCATCATCGGTTCCCATCTTGATTCCGTGCCCTGCGGCGGAAACTTCGACGGAGCGGCAGGGGTCCTCTGCGGGCTTTCGGTCATTGCCGGTCTGGTCGCGACAAAAGCGCGCCCACCGCGCGATGTCACTTTGATGGCGATTCGTGCCGAAGAAAGCAACTGGTTTGCGGCTTCCTACATCGGAAGCCGCGCCGCGTTCGGCAGGCTCGCATCGAGTGAGTTGAGCCGGGTCCGCCGGGCGTCCGACGGTATGTCGCTCGGCGATGCGATCGAGGCGGCCGGCGGCGATGTCGCCCGGCTTTCTGCCGGACAGGCCCATCTCGAACCCGCCAGAATCGGCCTTTTCATCGAACCCCACATCGAGCAGGGCCCATGCCTGGTCACGGAGGAAAAACCGGTCGGAATTGTCACGGGAATACGCGGATCGTTCCGGCACCGGTCGGCTTGCTGCCGGGGCCGTTACGCGCATTCGGGCGCGACGCCCCGTCAGCTGCGGCGCGACGCCGTGAGGGCCACAGCCGCGCTGGTCATGGCGATGGACGAGGTCTGGGATGCCGCAGAGCGGAACGGTGACGACCTTTCGATCACGTTCGGCCAGCTGAATACCGATCCGGCCGAGCATGCCTTCAGCAAGGTGGCCGGCCGCGTGGACTTCTCCCTCGACGTACGAAGCCTGTCGTCCGGCACCCTTGACTGGGTCGCCGGCAGCCTCGCCGAACAGGTCGGGCGGCAGTCCCGGCAACACGCGGTACGCTTCGATCTCGGACCGAAAACGGCAACCCTGCCCGCCTTGATGGATGGAGGGATCGTCGCGGCCCTCCAGGCTGCGTGCTCCGCTGAAGGCGTTCCGACGATCACGATGCCGAGCGGTGCCGGACATGATGCGGCCGTCTTTGCCGGGATGGGTGTTCCGACCGGAATGCTCTTCATCCGCAACCGGAACGGCAGTCACAACCCCCACGAATCCATGGAAATGGAGGATCTGGCCGTTGCCGCACGGGTTCTGATGAAGCTCTGTCTGGAGCCTCCGAGATGACGGACTGCCTGATCGTACAGCCAATCGCCGCTTCCGGTCTGGAGTTGCTGAACGGGGCGGGTTTGTCCGTCCACACACCGGCGACCACCGAATTCACGTCACTCGAGCCTCACCTCGCCACCGCCCGCGCTGTCATCACCCGCAACCACGGGTTGTCGGCGACCGAAATATCGGCCGCCCCGAATCTCGAGGTGATCGTAAGCCACGGTGCCGGCACCGATGCGATCGACAAGACGGAAGCTGTGGCCAGGGGAATCCCGGTCCTGTCCACGCCCGGAGCCAACACGATTGCCGTGGCCGAACACACGATGGCCCTGATCCTCGCCTGTGCCCGGCAGATTCCCCAGGCGGACCGGGCCACCCGAGGCGGCGATTTCGACTTTCGGTATCGGCAGACCGGATTCGAGCTCGCCGGCAAGACCCTTGGGCTTGTGGGTTACGGACGCATCGCGCGAAAGGTCGCGTCGCTGGCCCACGCCTTCGCCATGCATGTCATGGCCGTCACGCGAAGTGTCACCGATGCGGAACTTGCGGGTGACGGAGTCGAACCGGTGGACATGGATACGCTCTGTTCCCGATCCGATATCGTTTCCCTGCATACCGTGCCGGGTCGACACGGTAAATTCGATGCCGTTCGGATCGGTACGCTGCGACGGGGCGCCATTCTGGTCAATACGGCACGTGGCGCCATCCTGGACGAGGCAGCGCTGGTCGTGGCCTTGAGGAACGGGCAGCTGTCGAGTGCGGCGTTGGATGTCTTTGCTTCCGAGCCTCTGCCGGGTGACTGCCCTCTGTTTGCATGCCCGAATCTCATCGTGACGCCGCATGTCGGGGGATCGGCGCGTGAGGCCCTGGACCGCACCGCCATTGCGGCTGCCAGGAAGGTGATCGAGGCCCTCGGAACTGTGTCGCAATGACCGGTGTCTATCCTCGCCTCCGTCCGCATGGCGACTCTGCCATTGCGGTCGAGTTCGGCGACACGATTGATGCCGATACCAACAGACGCGTCATCGAACTGGAACGCGCCGTGCGGACATCGAATCTTCCCGGCGTCCTCGAATGTGTCCCGACTTACTGCTCGTTGCTCGTGCATCTGGACCCGTTGACAGCCGAGCACGCGACACTGTCCGCAACTCTGGTGCGGCTCGCCCACGAGGTGTGCGCAGGTGCGCATGTACGGGCAGGCAAGGGTCGTCTCTGGCGGGTGCCCGTGACCTATGGAGGTGACCACGGCGAGGATCTCGAATCGCTGGCGGCCCGTCGCGGTCTTTCTCCCGAACGGGTCGTCGAGCTCCATGTCCGTCCAGTTTACCGTGTGTACATGGTTGGCTTCATGCCGGGATTTACCTACCTGGGGGGGCTCGATCCCCGATTGGCGACGCCGCGACGGCGTACGCCCCGCAGTTCTGTACCCGGTAGTTCTGTCTCCATCGGGGGCCACCAATCGGCAATTGGATCGGTGTCCGGCCCAAGCGGCTGGAACCTGATCGGACGCACGCCGGTGCGTTGCTTTCATCCTCGACGCGATCCGGTGTTTCTGTTCGAGGCCGGTGACACAATCGTATTCGAGCAAATTCCGGCGGCGCAGTGGGACCGGCTGGAAGCGCAATCGGCCGCCGGAGAAACCGTCGCCAAATGTGAATGTCGATGACCGGGCTTCGCGTCATCGAATGTGGTGCCGGAACAACGATTCAGGACTGGGGCCGATTTGGGTTTCGCCGCTTCGGAGTGTCCACGTCCGGAGTGATGGACCGCGACTCGGCCGCGATGGCCAATGCGTTGGCGGGGAATCCTCCCGGCACGGCATGCGTGGAATTCCAGATGGCGGGCGGACGACTGGCGGTGGAAAGCGGGACTGTAGTCATTGCCGCGTCCGGCCAAGGGTGCAAACTCCGGATCGGAGGGCAAGCGATCCCCGACGGATGGTCGGCGCGTTCCGAACCCGGCGACCTCATCGAGGTCAGACCGGTTCGCGGCGGGGTTTACGCCTATCTCGCGATTGGCGGCGGGTTTGACCTGCCTGAGGCGATGGGGAGCCTGTCGGTCCACCGCCGCTCGGGCATCGGAGGTCGTGCGCTGGTGCCGGGAGACCGACTCCCGGCCAGGTCACCGGAACGCGGAAAACTGTCCCGGGTTGCGGCCGCGTCCGAGGTCTCCGGTCCGATCCGCTTCGTTGCAGGACCTCAGGGCGACCACTTCACGGACGATTCGCTTGAACTGCTGGCCTGTGGGCCATTCACTGTCAGTCCCGACAGTGACCGCATGGCCTACCGGCTTTCCGGACCGCGACTGCGGCATGCGGGCGACGCCAACATCGTGTCGGACGGCGTGCTTGCCGGCAGTATCCAGGTGCCGGGGGACGGAATTCCGACTGTCCTTCTGCGCGACTGCCAGACGACCGGCGGTTATCCCAAGATCGCCACGGTCATCAGCGCCGACCTCGGCCGACTGGCTCAGACTGCGCCGGGAGAAGTCGTTCGCTTTGCGTCCGTTACGCTTGGAGAATCGATCGCCGCTGCCCGCCGGGCGGCCGAGCGACTTCAGGAGCGGATGGCAGCAATCGAACGCTTCCCGGCCGAGCCGACGTCCGAATTCCTACTCAGTGCCAACCTGGTGGGCGGCGTCACGGCCGGGCGTTGATTTCGGCGGTGCAAACGGGGCCACCGTCCAGCCATCGGTTTCGAGCGCGGAACGAATCCGGCGAGCCATTTCGACGCTTTCGGGATTGTCGCCATGCACGCAGATCGAATCGATCTGGACCTTCAGCGACTTTCCGGATTCCGACACGAGCCTGCCTTCCGACACCATTTCCAGTGCCCGCTTGCAGGCCATCGCAACATCATGGATCACCGTGCCCGGGCGAGTTCGCGGCGCCAGGTTGAAACTGTCGGCATAGGTGCGGTCGGCATAGATCTCCCGTGCCGGCTGCAATCGGGCCCGTTCGGCGGCCCGTTCCGTCGGCGTTCCCGGCATGACCAGCCAGACAAGGTCAGGGTCCGCAGCCGCAATCCCCCGCGCAACAGAATCCGCGAGACCGTCGTCGTCATTGCAGGCATTGCCCAGCGCGCCGTGTGTCTTGACGTAGGTCATCCGGCAGCCGGCCAGGGCGCAGATCGCCTGAAATGCGCCGACCTGGTAGGCCACGAGCGATTCGACTTCCCGCCCGGTGACTCCGGCCATCGGCCGACGGCCAAATCCGATCAGGTCATGATAGCCGGGGTGGGCGCCGACAGCGACCTTTCTGGCCTTCGCCCTCGTGGCCATACCGACCATGATGTCGGGATCGCCGGCATGAAATCCACAGGCGACATTCGCCGATGTCACGATGTCCAGCATCCTGTCATCATCGCCCATCTTCCAGGGACCGAATCCCTCCCCCAAGTCCGAATTGAGATCGATGCGCATGGGAGCCGACTTGCTTGCAGCCGCAGGTCGCGGCCCGGATTGCAAACAGGATATGGGCCGTGTAGCAATTGTCAAAGGCGCGAAGTTCGATTAGGCGCGAAGTGCGAAAGTGGCGTGGGATGCCGGCGCGACTTCTCTTTCTCTGCAACGGGCCCAGGCTGGAATCGGTCGCGAAGCTCGATGAACGCTTCGCGAACTGGGGTTTGGATGTCGACCGGAGATGGGCCTACGGCGGTGACTTCCCCGAACGGCTCTCCGGCTATGACGGTTTGTTTCTCTCCGGCAGCCCGCATGGTGCCTACGACGATGTCGAATTCATCCACCGCGAGCACGACCTGATCGTCCAGGCGGCCGATCTCGGACTGCCCATGCTCGGCATCTGTTTCGGGAGCCAGATACTGGCCTCGGCGCTGTGCGGACGTGACCAGGTCTTTCGCAGGCACCGGTGCGAGATTGGTTACAAGGACCTGCCGGTCACGGATGCGGCGGCGGACGATGCGATCAGTTCGGAACTGGGCGAGACTGTCCACATGTTCGTCTGGCACAATGACGAGGTGCGATCCGAACACGAAGACATGACAATCCTTGCCGTTTCCGACGAATGCCCGAACCAGGTCTGGCGTTACCGCGACCGGCCGATCTGGGGCATCCAGGGACATCCGGAGATAACCGAGACCCAGGCACCGATCTGGTTCGAGGAAAACCGGGACCGAATGCAGAACGACGGCGCCGATGTGGACCATCTCAAGGCGCAGGCCCATCCGGCCTTGTCGGCCAAGACCCTGCTTTCCCGATTTGCGGCCTTGCTGAAGACCGGCCGTTGAACCAGTCGGGGCCGGATCGATGAGCGGGATCGCCAGCCCCTGGTTCGAGCGCCAGGAATACGAGCAGCGGCTCGACCGCGTCCAGCGATCGCTCACCGAACGCAACCTGGACGGCCTGATAGCCTTCCAGCCGGAAACCGTGACGTGGCTCACCGGTTTCTTCACGCGCGGCTACGGCAGTTTCCAATGCGCGATAGTCCCCACGAACGGGACGCCGTCAATCGTCTGCCGAGATGTCGAGGACTACTATCACGGAGCGACCTGCGTTTTTCCGGATGCCGTCTTCTGGAGCGACGGCGACGATCCCGTCGAAACCGCCGCCCGGGCCATCGCCAGGCAATTTGCCCAGTCGACCCGACTGGGCATCGAGCTGTCGGCATGGCCGCTCTCGGCCGGTCGTTACGACGGCCTTCGCAACCACCTGGCGAACGTTGTCTGGAAAGACGAAAGTCGGCTTGCGGCAACCTTGCGGCTGGTCAAGAGCGAAACGGAAATCGCCTATCAGCGCCGTGCCGGCATTGCCGCCGAAGCGGGAATGCAGGCCGCGATCGATTCCGCGGGGGTTGGTGTCAGTGAGCGCGAGATTGCGGCAGAAATCTGCGCCGCAATGATTCGGGCAGGCAGCGATCTTCCCGGTCCCGGAGTCCTGTCATCCGGGGAACGATCGTTTCACTTGCACGGAGGCTATTCGGACCGCGTTCTCCGAAGCGGCGACCTGGTCCAGGTGGAAACCACGCCCAACGTTCGCCATTACCACGCCCGTTTCATGCGGCCGATCCGCGTGGGCACAGCCAGTAGTGAAGACAGCCGCATCGTCGAGACGCTCATCTCGATCCAGAACAGCGCGCTTGGCGAGGTGAAGCCCGGCGGAGCTGCAGCGGTTCCGGACGCCGTCTACCGCGAAGGGGTATTGTCTGCCGGGCTGCGGGACACCTACACCAACAAGACGTTTTACTCGGTCGGCCTGCTCCTGCACCCGTCCGGGGGCGAACCGCTCGAGGCGACCCGTCGCTCGGAGTGGACGTTCGAGATCGGAATGACGTTCCATACCTACGTCCTGGCCCGTGGTTTCGGGATGTCGGAAACCATCGCGGTCACGCGCGACGGATGCGAGCGCCTGACGAATTTCCCGCGACGGCTGTTTGTCGTGTAGTTCTGGAGGCACAAGGCGGCCGATGTCCGCTGACCGTCTCCACGCCGATTTCAGACCGCCTTTGCCGATCTGTTCCTTTTCGGCCCCTACAGGAGACCCTCGCTGTAGGCCCGTGGGTAGGGGACACACCCGGCGGCAGGACATTCCCCGCTGCTTCCGATTCCCGGCCCGGTTCGACCTCATACTGTGGGGGGCGCGATGTCCGGCCGGGTCATGCCTGAGGCCGTCGACCAGGGGGCTCGCGTATTTCGCCGGTCTCTGCAGCGTCCCGGAGCGATCCATGCTCGCCGGGAACAGTTGCCGTCCTGACCCCGGAAAGCTACCGGACCCGACGCGAGTCGGGATCGAGGTTGCCAATCGGGACGGCTCCGAGTGCCGGCTGGCCGGCAACATAGACGGCGCGGACGGCCCGGTCGTCGCCAAGCATGATGAGTGCGAACAAGAGATCCCGGATGGACTCGGCCCGGCGGGTTCGCTGGGCAAGGACCGGCGTCGCGGTCGGATCAAGGACGCAGAGATCGGCGTCCGCTCCCGGTGCGAGGCGCCCGACGACGCCGGTGAGCCCCATGACATCCGCGGACCCCACCGTTGCCAGCCACAGGAGCTGTGCCGGATGCAGGACCTCGCCCCGTAGCTGGCTGACCTCATAGGCCGTCCGCATGGTTGTCAGCATGGAGAAACTCGACCCGCCGCCAACATCGGTTGCAAGCCCGACGCCGATCCCCAGCCGCCGGAGCCCGGCCACATCGCAGAGCCCGGATCCGATGAAGGTGTTCGAAGTCGGACAATGGGCGACGCCGGTTCCGGTCTCGGCGAGCGCCCGGCGTTCCCGGTCCGAAAGATGGATGGCGTGGCCCATGATGGCCCCGGGCCCCGTGAGCCCATGGTTCTCGTAGACGGCGACGTAATCGGTGGAATCGGGAAAAAGCCTGCGGACCCAGGCCACTTCTTCGATTTGTTCCGAGAGGTGGGTCTGAAGGAGGACACCGGGTGTCTCGGCCCAGAGCGCCCCCGCGGCGGCAAGCTGCTCCGGCGAGGAGGTGGGGGCAAATCGGGGTGTGACGGCATAGAGTGCCCGACCCCGACCGTGCCAGCGGTCGATCAGTGCCCGGGACTGTTCGTAGCCCTTCCTGACCGTGTCGCACAGGCCGTCGGGCGCGTTCTGGTCCATCATCACCTTTCCTGCCGCGACCCGCAGATTCCGGGCGGCGGCGGCCTCGAAGAATGCGTCGACGCTCTCGGGGTGGACTGTGCAATACACGCAGGCGGTGGTCGTACCGTTGGCAAGGCAGAGATCGAGATAGCGATCCGCCACGGTTCGGGAATGGCTCGGGTCGCCGAAGTGCATTTCTTCGGGGAAAGTGTAGTCGTTGAGCCAGTCGATCAACCGCCGCCCCCAGGAGGCGATGATCCCGGTCTGGGGATAATGGGCGTGGCAGTCAACGAACCCTGGCAGGATCAGCGAATCCCCGAAGTCTGTCACTGGAACGGTCGGGTCGAGGGCGCAGAGGGCGTCGGCCTCTCCGACCCGCTCGATTCGACCGTTATGGATCCGGACGCCTCCGCGCCGACGATAGCGTATGGTCGCGTCGGGCGAAGCGTGGAAAGGATCGGCGATGAGTTCGACGGTTTGTCCGAGAATGAGGGATGTCCCGATTCCGGTCATGTGGTGACTCCGCGATTCGCGAGCAGCTGTGCGCAACTGGATGGTCCGTCACCGGGCCTCACGGAATCGGCACTGAAGTGACGCCGGACCGAACAAGACCGGACATCACCGGACATGACCCACAGGGCTCCTGACTCCAGGCGAGCCTGACCCTGTCGATCCAATGTGAAGACATGGCAACAGTGCCGGTAATGGCCCCGGGGTGGCCGCACGCCGACCGCCGGAGCCGGAGACCGCGCCGCCGCGATGGTTTTGACGCCTAGTGTGGTTATCGGTTGAACAACTGCAAGTCCCGGTCCCGGGACGCCGGCAGGGACTTTGCGATCCGGTCATAGGCTTCGCCCATGGCCTCGAGGAAAGAGGCATCGCTGTGCCAGAATTCGGGATAGTCGCCAGCCCGTCGCATGGGGAGGACCGAAACCGGCGGGGGCGGCCGACCCGCTGCCGGATCCCGGGGCAGGGGCCTCCCCAGCCAGAAGTCCCGCTGATCGGCAGGGTCGATGTCCGGTGGGACGCTGTCCACGACCGGGACACGAGGTTCTTCAAGGGCTGCGGTGAGATCCGGTTCGAATGGTGAAGCATTGCTGCCGAGGGCCGCCCCGAATTCCGACGCCCTGACGGCCTCGAAGAGTCGCTTCCTGTCAAGGCCCCGAAGCTCGAACAGCAGGAAGGGATCATAGTCGATCATTCCGGCCACCCGATAGTATACGCCGGCGACATGCTTGCACGGGTTGGCCCAATCCGGGCAACTGCATTTCGACCGGATTTCCTTCCCGCTGGCAGGCAACAACCCCACCGGAGCTTCAGCCAGCGCTCCGTCGATCGTTGGAGGCATTTCGCCGATAATCAGGTGGGCGACCCAGTTGGCATTGTCGCCGAGGCGATTGAGAGCCGTCCTCCAATGTTTCTGTGCGATCCGAGTGAGTGTAACCTCAACATCGTAGTAGGGGACATCATGGACGCCGAAATAAGGGTTGATGTTGCCTTCGAGAGTCGCAGTCACGTGGTTGCCCTTGATGGCGAAAGCCGCGATCCGTCGGGGGCCGGCATAGCTTTGGCCGCGGGCTAGCCGGCCAGAATCCATGAAGCCCTCAAGTGCAGCCAGGAATTCCCGTCCCCACCACGTCTTGCTTTGACTGGTCATCGTGCTCGTTCCTTTCTCCCCATTTTGCGCGGCCTCACCGGTGCCACTGTGGTCCCGGAGCCCGTGCCCGGTCCGGCATCCGAGGTTCCTCCCTTCCGACTGTTCCGGTTCTCAGGCGATCACGGCGTCTTGCCGGTCAAGCCGGATCAGGTCCCGGAAGGCATCATTCCCCATGTCTGCAAGCCAGGATTCGCCGGCTCCCACCACCTCCTCCGCCAGCTTTCGTTTGGACTCGATGAGACGATCTATTCTTTCCTCGAGGGTCCCGAGCGTCACCATCTTGTGAACCAAGACTACCTTGGTTTGGCCGATCCTGTAGGCCCGGTCGGTCGCCTGGTTCTCGACAGCGGGATTCCACCACCGGTCGAAGTGGATCACGTGATTGGCCCGGGTCAACGTCAGGCCGACGCCGGCCGCCCGCAGTGAGAGGACGAAAACTGATGGTTCCGAATCCGGATCCTGGAACTGGTCGACCATGTGCTGGCGAAGGCCAATGGGCGTTCCGCCATGGAGATAGTGGACCGGGCAGCCGATGCGTCCTCTGATTCGCGCTTCCAGCGCCTTGCAGACTTCGGTGAACTGCGAGAACAGGAGAACGCTTTCACCTTCCGAATGAATTTCGTCGAGCATCTCGCAGACCCTGGCGAGCTTGTGCGAACGCGATTCCGAAAAGTCGCTCCCGTCCTGAAGGTATTGGGCAGGATGGTTGCAGATCTGCTTCAATCGTGTGAGCGCCGAGAGCATCAGGCCCTGGCGACTGATTCCGTCTTCTTCTGTCAGCCGGGCGTCGATGTCCCTGACGACCGACTCGTAGAGCGTTGCCTGCTCGCTGGTCAGGCTGCAATGGGCGTTCTGCTCGATCTTTTCCGGAAGGTCCCTGATGATCGACTTGTCGCTCTTCAGACGTCGCAGGATGAAGGGTTGGACCATCTCCTTGAGACGCGCAAGCGCCTTCCGATCGGCATCGCGCATGATCGGCCGTTCGAATTCCCTCCGGAACTGCGTCACGTTTCCAAGGAATCCAGGGTTGACGACGCTGAACAGCGACCAGAGATCCAGGAGCCGGTTCTCGACCGGCGTTCCGGTCAACGCGACCCGCCGTTCCGACGGGATGGCGGCCAGCGCCTTGGTGATGGCGGCTGCAGGGTTCTTCAGGTTTTGGGCTTCATCGACTACCAGACGCCGCCACCGGATCCTTTTGAGCAGCTTGCTGTCCAGGCGGGCGACGCCAAAGGACAGGATCACCAAATCGAGACCGTCAACGGACTTCCGCAAGTCCTCGAGGGTTTTCGGTCGCTGGCTTCCATGGTGGATACCGGTTTTCAGCGTGGGTGCGAAACGGCTGGCCTCGCGCTGCCAATTTCCCAGCACTGAGGTGGGTGCGACCAATAGGGTCGGACCGGCGCCGGGATTGACCGAAAGATCGCGGAGCAGTGTGGCCAGAACCTGTACAGTCTTGCCGAGACCCATGTCATCGGCCAGGCAGGCGCCAAAACCGAGGCCTTCGAGGAAGGAGAGCCAGGAAAGCCCGCGCAACTGATAGTTCCGGAGCGTGCCAGTCAGGGAATCCGGCTGATCCTGGACCTCGAGCGTGCCCGGTTCCCGAAGCTGCGACATGGCCTGGCCGAGCCCGTCCTGGAAGACCACCTCCGTTTCCGGATCTGCCGAAGCCCGCAACATGTCGGCGAGGCTGGCCTCTTCCAACCGGGGTTCGGCCTGCCAGAATTCCTCCAGCCGCGCGACTTCCCCGGCGCTGAGTTCCATCCATTGGCCCCGCATGAAGACCAGGCCTTCCTTGGCCCGAACCACGGCTTCCCATTCCTCCCGAGTCATGGGGATGCCGTCGAGAACCACCGTCGGTTGCCACTCGACCACCGTGTCCATCCCGAGGATTCCACTCGACTCGGTTCCGGACTTCCCGCCACTTCTCGTGGAACGGGCCGACATCCGGAGCCGGAGCCGCCGCTGTCCTGTGACCGTCCACCACGAGGGGACAATGACCTGAAAACCCGCGCCCTGCAGTATCGGAGCGTCCTCGCGAAGAAATGCCAACGCTTCACTCCTGTCGAGGAAAACGGAATCGGGGGTGCGGGATTCCATGCCCTCCCAGAGCTTCGTGTAAAGCCGTGCAGCCTGACCCAGTTGCAGCAGAACCTCGGCGAGGCTCCGGGCAGACCTTTGGGTCGTCCAGAATTCCGAGAGCGGAATCACGAGCGAAGGGTCGCTACGGGACGTGAGCAGCCATTCGAGGCACCATTGGTCCGGTGCACCTGCCTCCGGGTCCGTCAGCCGGAAGCAAATTCTCTCTTCCGCCGCAGCGGCCGAGCGGTTGATCGAGTCGCGCCAGCGGCGCCATTGCCGCCACTCGGTTTCGGTGACGGCAACGTCTGCGTAGTGGGCTGACCGTTTCTGTCCGAATCGCGTAACTGGATCCGGCAGAGCCTTCCCGGGAAACGGATCCCGGAATCGCTTCAGGGCCGAGACCGGGAACCGGACGGTTCGAATGCGCCGTTGGAGTTCAGCCGAGACAAAGTGGCGAATCAGGCCCTTGGCCTCATGGAGGCGCGGGCCGTCATCTGCGGGCGCCGAAACGTCTGTCCGGAGAGACCTGCAGATTCCCGGAATTGCGACTGAAAACGACTCGACCAGGGCAGCGGTGGCCTCTTCGGTCAATTCCCAGCCGGTCTCAAAGGTCACGGATTGTTCCGTCAGTTTCCCGCGCCTCTTCCGGCCTGACTTCGGGAGCGGACGTGCCTTGGGAAAAACTGCCGGCAGGTACTCGTGGCGCCGGATCGCATCATCAAGCCGGGCCGAGAGTCCCGCCCAGAAGCGAAGATCGCTGCCGATCCGGATTTCCGGAAAGTCCCGAAGGAAGTCGATCGAATCGAGCACGGCCATCGGGTTGGCTATCGAAAGCCCTTCGACAGTCCACCATCGCCACGAATCCGGCTCTGTCGTTTCGGTTTCGTGCCCGGCTCGCCATTCAAGCGACGGAGCCGGACCCTTCGAATCGCTGGGCAAAAGGGCGTGCAAGGAAAAGGGTGCCGGCTTCGCCGATGGACCCGCCCGTGGATCCGGAAAGGCCGTCTGTATCACGTCGTGGAGGGTGTCCGGGTCCAAATGAAAGGGATGTTGTCCCGGGTCCGCTCCGTTGCTGGTCTCGAAACCCTCAGCCCAGATCACGAAACTCCCACCGGCCCCACCCGGAACCCAGCCGCCATGCAGAACACAGTCATTCAGGCTCATAGCAATCTCTTCAGCGAATTTTCGAGATGAACGATGGCTTGCGTTCCGCCCCTGTCGTGTTCCGTCCCCTGAAGACCGCAAACGGGTCTTCCGACATTTGTCGTTCGACACGAATCCGGAGCAGGCCTCTCAATCACATCAGGAGGGTACAGGAATACGGAATCCTACTATATTTTCCACCGGTCGGGCGGTTCATGGGATCCCACGTATCCCGGGTCCGGCCGTCGCCGGATTTCAGTAACCGATTGCAGCGCCGTCTTTCCGGGGGTCGGACGCGCCCTGGAGGACACCGGCGTCGTGATCAATGAGGATGGCTTGGGCACCGCCGTGCGGTATCTCGGGGATCGAAACGGAGTGACCGATGTCCCGGAGATGGTCGTGGACGGCCATCGGGTACCCCCGCTCGAGCAAGAGAGTGCCCTCGTCCCAAAAACTCCTGGGGCCGTCGATAGCCGTCTGCGGATCCATTCCATAGTCCACCAGGTTGGTCACGAGGCGCACTTGACCCGTCGGCTGGTAGGGGCCGCCCATGACGCCGAAGGGCATCGTGATCCGGTCATTCGAACGAATCATCGCGGGGATGATCGTGTGAAGCGGCCGCACGCCGCCGGCCACCGTGTTCGGAAGGTTGTCCCGGAGACTGAACCCGGCACCCCGGCTCTGAAAACTGATCCCGAAACGTTCCGACGCCAGGCCTGACCCGAAGCCATGGAAGACCGAATAGATCATCGACACCGCCATCAGGTCGCGGTCCACAACGGCCAGATAGACGGTGTCCCGATGGACCGCCTCGGTCCGGTCCCTCGGACCCGGCATCGCGCGTTCCGGGTCGATGAGCGCCGCCAGCGATCGAACGGTCGTGTCCGATAGCATGTGATCCAGTCGGGTCACCCGGTCCCGGTCCCCGATGAAGCGGTCGCGGGCGTCATAGGCGAGCTTGCCGGCTTCGGCTTCCAGATGGGCTCGTTCGGCACCGGAGGGATCGAATGGTTGCAGGTCGAATTCAGCCAGGATGCGCGCCATCAGGATGGCGGTTGCCCCCTGTGCATTCGGTGCGTGTTCGAGCAGTTCGATATCCCGGTAGGATCCGGAAATCGGCTCCGAGTATTCGCAGGCAGTGGCCGTGAAGTCTTCGGCAACGTGGCTGCCTCCGGCGCGTCCCAACGACGCCACCATGTCCTCGGCCACCTCGCCGGAATAGAAAGCCTCTCGCCCATCCTTCGCGATTCGGCGAAGGACTTCCGCCTGCCCGGGCGCACGGAAGATCTGGCCCGGGTAGGGCGGCGACCCGTCGAAGAGAAAGTGCCGGCGGGCGGCGCCCTCCAACCGTTCCGCAGCCCGCGCCCAGTCGAAGGCGGTTCTCGGCCCCACGGGCACGCCGGCCTCCGCATAGTGAATTGCCGGCGCCAGCAGCGTGTCCAGCCCGAGCCGACCGTGGTCGGTGGCCAGACGGCAGAAGGCGTCGACGGCTCCGGGAATGGTGACGGTCTCGATTCCCCGGTCCGGCATCGTCGTCCGCCCGGACGCGCGAATCCTGTCGACGTCAAGACCAGCCGGGCTTCGCCCGGAGCCGTTGAGCGCAATCACCGATTCGCGGCCGGGGGGCTTGATGAGGGCAAAGCAGTCACCGCCGAGGCCCGTCATGGGCGGTTCGCAGATTCCGAGGAGGACGGCAGCAGCAATCGCCGCATCGACGGCATTGCCCCCATCCTGGAGTATCCGGACAGCTGTTGAGGCCGCCAGCGGATGCGAAGTCGCGCAGATCCCCCGGGTCGCAAAGACCGGGGATCGACCGGGCAATTGGAAGTCGCGCATCTCTCGGGAATCTCCGGAACCGTTCCGCCAGGCAGGGGAACCCGTTAGTCTCGGATATCGGGCTCCCGGCATGCAAGGGAATACGGAAATCCGATCAGCGTCAATCGCAATGCGCGGTCGGCAATATTGTCCCGGTTTTTGCTTGCACCCGGACCCACCGGCACGCAAGATGGTCGTATGAGCTTCGAGAACGTCCGGCGTTTTCCGTCCCGCAGTCCATCGACAGACCGCATGTTCTTCAGCCGGCGGGAACTCGGAGTCATCCTCCCCGTCTATGGGCAGATGGTGGCGGCCGGCCATTGCCGGGACTACGACATTTCCAGTCTCCGGGATTCTGCCGTCTTCTCGATTTTCCGGCGCTCATCCGAGACGCCGATCTATCGAATCGAAAAACGGGATGTCGGCAGCAATGGCAAGGGCGGACACGTCTATTCCGTGATCGGGATGGACGGACGGGTCTATCGTCGCGGCCATGACCTCAAGGCCGTCATCGGGGCCTTCGACTCCAAACGCCTCCGGGTGGTCGCCTGATCACGGGACGCGATGGCTCGGGGACTTCCGGGTCTCCCGCCTCTACCGAATCCACCGTTCCCGTTTCGAGTTGTCGGCTGCGACTGGCATCAGGGACGTCTCTTGACGGTCACATCGCCCTCTCCGGCGGACCGGATACGGCTGACGACCTCGTCCAGCGGTTCGATGGTCACGGCCATGTGAAAGGCATTGGCGTGAATCAGGCAGAGCCCGTCTGCCATGATTCCGACATGGCCATTCCAGAACACGAGATCACCGCGGCCGAGCGGGGCGTTCGAATCGAGCGGCGTCCCGACAGCGCCGGCCTGCATGTCACTGTCCCGGGGCGCCACGATGCCAGCTGCCTCGAGCGACATTTGCACGAGCGCCGAGCAGTCGAGGCCCCAGTTGCTGTCACCACCCCAGAGATAGGGTGCACCCTCAAGCCGTTCGGCCGTCACCACCGGATCCGCTGCCTGGACGGCGACCGGCTCCAACTGGGACGCTGCCATGAAGCCGCCCGTCACCAGTTCCCGAAACCAGTCCCGGGAATTCGCCTCGGATCCTTCGCGGACAACGACGCCCGCGCGAAACGGTAGCGCAGTAACGGGTTCGGCCCTGATTTCAGGTTTGGCATAGACATGGGCCCCGAGGCTTGTCACCCGGTGTGTCGGCGCCCGAAAGGTCCCGAGTCCCGCCCGGGCGACGTAGCCGACGTAGCCATCGGCCTCGCATCGGCCGAAAGCCATGCCGCCGCCCGAGTCGGCTTCGAGGATCAGGAACCCTGCGCCTGCAAGCAATTGCCGGTCGCGGGCGCCGCCCGGCGACCGGAGGAGATCGACGACGGGCGCGACGACGCTTGCACGATGGCCGTCCACGAACCGGATGTTCCGTTGCCGCGTCACCTCAGGATCGTCCGAAAGCGAGACATGCGCAACCCGGGCATTGGCCGCGAACAATCGGCGATCCATCATGTCCGCCATAACCGAACCTGCGGCTTCCGGAATTCCGGGAATTCGGCGAAACGCGTCATTGACCCTCACTCCATGAGCGATGTCGCGTCGTCAATGCCACTCTCTCCGCATCCGCGGCAAGGGGTGGATCACCGCAGAGACTGGCTCGATGGTTTCGCGTTTCCACGCCGTGTCCGCTTTGCCCAGAAACCGGGTTCGCTTGGCGCCCGCACTCCGATTCGGAAAACAGTTTCGTTCCGGGCCCGAAATCGGCCCGTGCGAACGTCGGGGTCCGTCAGGTCATGCCAACCAGGGCCTCTTGACACATTCCGCCCGATGGATATGAGGCCCATCCGAAATCCGCGGCGAAACGGGTCTTTCACCGTGATACTTCGGGAGTTCAACAACCGGGCCCGGCTGATTCTTGCTGGGCGGAGCCAGTCCCCTAACCTTGGAGTCGACCATGAAGATCATCGTCCGCATCATTCAGATCGTCGCCGGTCTTGTCGTCCTCGCCGTTCTTGGCGCCTATCTGCTGCCGGGCACGGTTACGGTGGTTCGGTCGGTGGTCATTCCGGCGTCCGCCACCGAGATTTTCCCCTATGTCAACTCCTTGCAGCGGACCGAGGAATGGTCACCGTGGCTGGCGCTCGACCCGGATGTCGGGCTTGTCTATTCGGGTCCGGAGCAGGGTGTCGGGAACCGTCTGGAATGGACGTCGGACCATGAAAGCGTCGGGTCCGGGTCGCAGGAAATCACCCTGAGTGTCGAGAACGAACGGGTCGAGACCGCGCTTGACTTCGGGTCCATGGGGACGGCCGAGGCATATTTCGACCTTTCAGAGACGGATGGTCGCACGGAGGTGACCTGGGGTCTGGTCAGTCACCTCGGCTACAATCCCATCGCCCGCTACATGGGGCTGATGCTCGATTCCTGGGTCGGTGCGGACTACGAGCGGGGCCTCGCGAATCTGAACTCCGTGGTCACCAGGGAGTGATCGGAACACGCGGGACCCGTATCGGACGCGTGGAGTCCCCGCCCGCCGGACGGACCACCCCACCGGGTTTAAGGCGGTCGGATCTTCCGATCGACCGCCTGCCTTGTGATTGTCATCCCTTGCCGAGGACGCGACGGCCGAGAAGCTCCGCGATCTGGACCGCGTTGAGCGCGGCCCCTTTCCGAAGGTTGTCGGAAACACACCAGAGGTTGAGGCCGTTCTCGATGGTCGGGTCCTGACGGATGCGGCTGACGAATGTGGCGTATTCGCCGACACATTCGGCGGGGGTGATGTAACCACCGTCCTCGCGCTGGTCGATCACCAGCAGCCCCGGAGACTCCCGAAGGATGTCTCGGGCTTCCTCCTCGTCAAGGAATTCCTCGAACTCGATGTTGACGGCCTCGGAGTGGCCGACAAAGACCGGAACCCGGACGCAGGTCGCGGTGACCCGGATGGACGGATCGACGATCTTCTTGGTCTCCGCGACCATCTTCCATTCTTCGCGGGTGACTCCGTCTTCCATGAAACTGTCGATATGCGGAATGACGTTGAAGGCGATGTCCTTGCTGAAGACGGACGGTTCAACCTCCTGGCCGGGGACATACTTGCCCCGGGTCTGGCTCCACAGTTCGTCCATACCCTGTTTCCCGGCACCGGAGACCGATTGATAGGTCGATACCACCACCCGGCGGATTTGCGCCCGGTCGTGCAACGGCTTGAGCGCGACGACCAACTGGGCCGTCGAACAGTTGGGATTGGCAATGATGTTCTTGCGGCTGAACTCCGTGATAACGTCCGGATTGACCTCCGGTACGATCAGCGGAACCTCCGGATCGTATCGGTAGAGCGACGAATTGTCGATCACTGTGCAGCCGGCCCGCGCGGCCCTTGGCGCATACTTTCGGGTCGCCTCGGACCCGATTGCAAACAGGGCGATGTCCCAGCCGGAGAAGTCGAACTGTTCGAGATCCTGTGCCGCCAGGGTTCTGTCACCGAACTGGCATTCCGTTCCAAGGGACTTGCGGCTCGCAAGCGCTGCCACTTCGTCTACCGGAAACTGTCGTTCCGCCAGGACGTTGAGCATTTCGCAGCCCACGTTGCCGGTGGCGCCGGCGACGGCGATTCGGTAGCCCATCGCTGATCTCCATCAACCGCAAGTCGGGAACGGGTTCCATACACGCAACGACCCGCCCGAGAAACCGGGTTTTTCAGGTGCACACAGGTTCCCGTCGGGTGATTCCGGCAGGCGTCCAGGTCCGGACCCGGAGCCAGCCAATCTCCACCCGAGCGCAATCCTGGCTTCCGCGGAGAACGACCCGGCTCTACCGTGCGAACGCGGCGTCGGCCGATTCGTGAAACCGGATCATCTCCGCTGACACGCGGTTGGGCGCCTCGATCAGAATGGCATGCTTGACACCTGGCAGAATCACGAGCCTGGCGTCAGGGAGGGCGTCGGTGATCCGCGCATTGAGACGCGGACTGCATCCCCCGTCGTGCTCGCCCGTCATGACCAGTGACGGGGCCGTGACACTGGGCAGCCAGGGAAGCATTTCCGTCTCGGCATAGATCCGGAAGACCGACATGAACACGGCGGCGTTCGTGTCGGTCACCTGCCTGAGGCGCCGATCGACCACTGCGGGGTTTTCGGCGATGAAACGGTCGGTGAACCAGCGGCGGGTCAGCGTTTCCAGCACCGGCCCGATGCCTTTCTCCTCCATGGCGGCGATGACGGCGCCGACAGCGGCGCGGTCCGCATCCGTCCGGCCCGCAGCCGTCGACAGAAGACCGAGCGAACGGACGCGTTTCGCGAACCGGCGGGCATAGGCCGGACCGATCATGCCCCCGAGGGAATGGCCGGCAAAGTGACCGGTCTCGAACCCGGTTCGTTCCCGGACCCGCTCGAGATCCGCGACCAGTTCGTCGAGGCCAAACGGTCCGTCCGGTACCGGCGAGGCGCCGTGGCCTCGAAGGTCATGCATAATCACCGTGAAATGCCTCGAGAGTTCCGGCAGGACAAAACGCCAGGCGTCCCGAGCGGCACCGATGCCGTGAACGAGAAAGAGGGGCGGGCCGCGTCCCTCGACGGTGTATTCGCAATCGATGGCGCCAGGTGTCGCAGACAACAGGTCAGAGACGCCCCGGTCTCCGAACGGTCGCAGGCCGGTGAATTCCTCCGTCGACGTCCGGCGGGATCGATCTGACCCGTGAACGCGCGTTGTCGGTCATTGCCTGGTGTCGACGCCCTCCGGCTCCGGGGCCCGCCGCTGGATCGCCAATCCAGATTCCTTTCTCCACGATTCGGCCCGGAGATCGCAGATCCGGCTCAGGGGCAGACGCCGGCCATCCCGGTTCCCGGGATTCCACCGATAGCCATGTCGAATCCGACGCCAATGCCAGCCCTCCGACCGTGTCTCTCGCGACCGGGCTCCCTGGCGATCGCCGGTCGCGGTTGCCGCGAATCCGGACCCGGGAATTCCGATGGACGATTCGAGAATGGCCGCAGGGAACTGGACCGTCAATGCGGTGGCCAGGCGGCGCCCGGAGGACTCTTTGTCCGAGGCACGGGGTGTCCGTTCGGACGAGCGCCCGGAACCGCGAGCCCTTGCAATTCGGGCTTCGACCGTCCACGGACGACTGCGTTTCCGTGGGCGGGTCTCGACCGGACCGTGCAGTCTCGGGGATGTGACTGTCGGCGCCGGACCGCCTTGATCGAGGATTCGTGCAAGGCATTCCGGGGGCTCCAGTTCCGGAAATGTGGAACGTCCGGAACCCGGAAAACCCGAATTCCCATTCGTTGGCATCCGCCCGGAGGACCGATCAGGAGAGGCAGGGCAACGGACACAGGCCATGATCGAAATCTCCTCTGTCAGCCATCGCTTCGGTGAGCGGACCGTTCTCGACAGGATCGACCTGACGATCGCCGAAAACCGGGTCGGAATCATCGGTGCCAATGGTTCGGGCAAGAGCACATTTGCGCGCCTCCTCAACGGGCTGCTGATCCCGGACGAGGGGCGGGTGACTGTGGACGGAATCGATACCCGGACCGATGTGAAGGCTGTGCGTCGCCGTGTGGGTTTCGTGTTCCAGAACCCCGACAACCAGATCGTCTTTCCGGTGGTGGAGGAGGACATCGCCTTCGGGCTCAAGAACCTGAAGTTGCCCAAGGACGAAATCTCACGGCGGGTCGATGCGGTTCTGGAGCGATACCGGTTGGAACATCTGCGCGAACATGCAACGCACCTTCTGTCCGGTGGCGAAAAGCAGATGCTGGCGATTTCAGCGGTTCTGGTGATGGAACCCCGTATCGTTGTTCTCGACGAACCGATGACTCTTCTCGACCTCCGCAACCGGAAACTCATCCAGAAGATCATCCGCGAAATCGACCAACCCGTCGTCCTGGTGACCCATGAACTCGACCACCTTCGCAGTTTCGACAGGGTCATCATGTTCCACAACGGTGCCGTACGGGCCGACGGGTCGCCCCAAGACGTCGTCGGCGAATACCTGCATTCGATGGAATGATGCAGGGGTTGTTGCCGGTGGCCCCCAGGCCGGGTGATTCGGTGGAACGGAGGCAGTCCTGCCGTTCCTTGCCGGCGCGCCGTGACGGCCACGGCCGGCCCGTCCGGGCGGCGTGCCTGATCGATACGTATGGGGTGATCTGATGTTCTCTCTCTATGTATCCGGAGACTCCCCGATTCACCGGATCCCGGCCGGAGGGAAGCTTCTGCTTCTCTTCGCCGCGAGCCTCGCGCTCTTCATGGTTTCCGGAATCGCCGTGCATGGGGCAGAACTGCTGGGCGTTGTTGTCCTGTTCCGAATTGCGGGCCTGCCCTGGCGGGACACCCTCCATCAGCTGCGACCGGCCCTGGTCTTTCTCGTTCCGATCTTCATCTTTCACGTCGTCTTCACCGACTGGGCCCTCGGCATTGAGACGGTTCTCAGGATCCTGGTGCTTCTCCTTCTGGCCATACTGGTGACTCTGACGACGAAACTTTCGGACATGATCGATGTCCTGGAACGGGTGGCCGGACCGTTAAGGCA
The DNA here is from genome assembly GCA_028874915.1 of Paracoccaceae bacterium. GTDB lineage: Bacteria > Pseudomonadota > Alphaproteobacteria > Rhodobacterales > Rhodobacteraceae > JAPPHA01. The sequence continues at coordinate 30,770 of JAPPHA010000034.1, read as the reverse complement.
TGTCGGGATCAATCCCTCGAAGGTTGCCATGATGCTGTCGATGGCCATCCGTTTCGTTCCGCTCCTGATGGTCGAGGCTCGGGAGATTCTCGAAGCCCAGCGCGCGCGCGGACTCGATCGGAACGCCATAGCCCTTCTCATCCCGCTGTTGATCAAGACGCTGAAAATGGCGGACGACCTTTCGGACGCCCTCGAAGCTCGCGGCTACGATGCAGAAGCTGTCGTGCCGATATGGAAACGTTGGTCCGTTCGTCAGGTTCCGGATGGAACTCGTTGACGGCCGGGGGTTTTCCCCTCGGGTTCAGGGCCGTCGGTGTTTCGCCATGAACCGGGAGCGCCGATTCCACTTTCAAGGCTGCCATATGTTGCCGCTTCGGAGAATCGGAAGCGGGATAGCCGCGGAAGCCTTCGGACGGGAGAAAGAACCCTTCGCGTTGGATTCCGATGTGGACGTGCACCGGGCCCGGTATAAGCCTGCGGGAACGGCCGCTCGTCCGGTTCGATCCCGTCCATTCCGGTGCCTCGACCCGTCGCATATGAAAACGTCGTCCGGGGCGTTCATGGCCCGGCACTCTCCCCTGTTGCTCTCTGGAGTTCCGGCGACAATTGGCCTTGATCTCCTGTCTTGCGTATTGTCCATGCACTGAGAACACAGGCCGGTTCGGCCCGGGAAATGGAGAGGCCCAGATGACAACACGGGACATGACGTTTGTTGCGCTTTTCGCAGCCTTGACGGCGGCCTGCGCCGTATTTCCGCCGGTCCAGGTGCCCGTCGTTCCCGCACCCATCATCGTGCAGAACATCGGGGTCATGTTGGCCGGATCGATCCTCGGGGCCAGAAGGGGCGGCCTGTCGCTGGCGCTTTTCGTGGTGCTGGTGGCGGTGGGAATGCCCATCCTCACCGGCTGGCGCGGGGGAATCGGGGTGATCCTCGGGCCAACGGGCGGCTTCATCCTTTCGTGGATTCCGGCCGCATTCGTCGTCGGATGGATGGTTGAAAGATTCTGGAAGCGCCTCGGTTTCTGGACTCTTCTGCTCAGCAACGTTGTCGGAGGAATCGTCGTGGTCTACGCCATCGGCATCCCGTGGCTGGCCTTTGTCGCGAATGCCGATCTCGGCAAGACCGTTGTCGGCTCCGCCGTTTTCATCCCCGGTGATGTGATCAAGGCGATCGTGGCCTCCTTTGCCGCCCTGATCGTTAAACGTTCCTATCCGCTTATCCAGAGGTGAAGACCCCCTCCGACGCTGCCACCGGGTCGGCCGGACAGGCAGCCTGTGGTCGGCAGTATCCGATCATTCCACCGGCGGCCCTGGCAACAGTCGGAACCTGATCCAGGTCCTGCCGCCATCCGATACCAGATTCCCGGACCGACGGAATGGACGCGGCGGAGCGTACAACGGGTACGTTCGGCAATGAGTGGCAACAGGGATGCGGTTTTTCAACTCGAAGCTCTTTTTCTGGGGTCTGCTTTCGGTCCCCGCCCTACCCATCTTCTGGCAGCTGGCCGCACAGTCGCCCGGACCGGATGGGGAGCCTGTGGCGGAGTTTCTGCTGCATCCGACGGGAGAGACCTCCGCGCGGCTCATGATCGCCGCGATGGCCCTGTCGCCGCTGCGCCTGATGTTTCCGGGATCGAACGCGCTTCGCTGGTTGATTAACCGGCGGCGTTATCTGGGACTTGGTGCCTTTGCCTATGCGGCACTCCATACGGTCTTCTATCTCGTCGACATGGCAAGCGTGGAGGCGGTCCTGGGAGAGTTTTTTGCCCTGGGGATCTGGACCGGTTGGTTTGCCATCCTGTTTTTGCTTCCGCTTGCCCTGACCTCCAACGACCTTTCCGTTCGCAGGCTGGGTTGGCGCTGGAAGGCGCTCCAGCGTTTCATCTATGCCGCTGCCGTCCTCGTGCTGCTGCACTGGATCTTTGTTCACAACAACCAGGCCGCGGCACTGGCGCACTTCCTCCCGCTGTTCGCACTCGAGACCTATCGTATCTGGCATTTGTTCTTCCGCCGCCGGAAAGCGTTTTGAAACCATGGGAGCATGCTCATGAAAGGAGTGTTTGCAGTCGGGGTGGCAATCGCCTTTCCACAATTGGCGATGGCGACCGGCATGTATCAATGTGAGCCTGTCGCGCAGGGCCAATGGTTGCCGGAAGCCTCGCTGACCGAGATGCTTGAGGCCGATGGCTGGCGGGTCCGGCGCATGAAGGTCGACGGCGGTTGCTGGGAAGTCTACGGTACGACACCCGAAGGCAAACGTGTCGAAGCATACTTTCATCCTGCATCAGGCGAATTGCTTCTGCTGAACCAGCGCGGGCGGATCATCTTCCGTTCGAAAGACTGAAACGTGGCGCAATGCAGGAGCATGAGACGTCCTTGCCTCCGACTGTGACGGCACGTTGGGGCGCAAGGACCGCCAATGCGCCCAATGGAGCGATGGATTCCGAAAGCGCACGTTTCATGCATCACCCCATCAGTCCTTTCATGAAGCGGGCCTGCTCAGTCGATTCGCAGTAGACTCTTTTGCGATCGCACGCTCGCCGGCGTGAGGGTGCGTTAGACAACATGGAAGGCACGGAAAAGCCGACAGTTTGAGGTCGGAGAGTCAGTGGCACAGCAGCGTGCGAGCAAACTATTGGGGCTTCCCAAGTGAATTAAAGGAGTCTCGTCGAGAACCGCCGCGGATCAGTCATTGCGAAGCATACGGAAGTGACTGAATGCGACAACAATGCCGTCTCTCGTGTCGGGTGGCATTGAACAGTGCGGCCTTTACCAGCAAGATTCCAGGCCCCGCGGGGAGGCCGACAATGGACTGGACACGGGAGTACGGTCATGAGCGACAGGACGCACGAATGGATCGCAGTCCTTACTGGGGTCGGGGCCATGCACGGGATAATGTTCATCTCCGCACCATGGCTGTGAAGTTCAAGCCAATTTGGGTGTGCTTGGGGTGGGGGCTTGCACCCGCTCAATCGCGGGATTCCCGCAAACGGGCGAAATTGAAGTGGGAGATCGCGGAGATCGAAAGGCGGTCAGTCCATGTCCACAAACATGAAGTTACCATTGAACTTCCGGCTGATGAAAGCGAGTGACCGCGCCTTGCCGTCCAGTACCAGACCTCAGGACAGTAATTCGGAGTTCTACACGTTGCCGACTTCAAGACTCATGACCTTCTACCGTACGGCAAGAACGACAGTCATTGACAGGTTTACGGCGACGCGCTCCGGAACCCAATCCATTTCGGGCACCCACTCACGGCGATCAGCGCCATAGTTCAACAGAGCGGCCGGGCGGAACTCAATGCCGTCCGTTATGCAAAGGACCACGAACCCGCGTTCGCATTCCTTCGTGGTTTTCCGTCTGTTGAAGCGTTTCACGTCCTTTCGAATCGTCTTTTCAAGCTCTGACAAGGTTTAGCTTGGCGTGCATTTCCCCATGCCCGGATCCGTTCAAGGTCATCCATACTTCGATCATGCGGCCAACCGGGTGCTGCTGGACATGTAAGTTTCGGCGCTGTCCTACTTTTTCCCTTTTGCTCTGTTCTGCTGCATAACTTGTTCCTTTCTCGTCATGAATTGATGCGCCCGGCCTTTCGCAAAGGCCGGGCGCATTGCTTACTGCCGTTTTTTCGCCGCCTCGCGTTGCCGTGCAATTTGTGTTGACACTGTGGTACAATCCTTCTGGATTGCGCTTTGCTCAACGGCCTCGATCTCGCCTTTCAAACGCGCAAATTCTTCTGCCCTGTCGCCGCCGATCATGAAGAACAACGCTGGCCAGAAAAGAAACAACCCCGCTCCCAACGCGACTGCATCCTTTGTCGCTTCATTTTTCTGATGACCAGCAAGCTCAGCGACACGCGCATTGATCCTGGCGAGTTCTTGTTGGAGTTGGTCGCAGGTGTGCGCTTGATATTGAAGGGGCGAAATATAGGCGCTTGATATGCTGTCGGGTGACTGTGCGCACGCCGAGAGGGCCAAGCCCACGCAAGCTGTCGCTGCCGCAATCTTCTTCATGATTGTACTCCAAATCGTTCATGAGAGCAGCACGGCAGGGTTGCCGGGCCGGTCGCCAAACAATCACCGTGGATAGATAGATTCCCGCTTTCGCGGGCGACCCGGCACAGGTCATCCACGGTGGTTTGGCGATACGGGATCATCGGACGCCTTCCGGAAGAGAGTCAACTGCTTCCGGAACGGTTTGGTCGTACCGGATTTGATTGCTCCTTCAAGCAGAATGTTACCTTTCAATACAATTCGCCCCTTTTTGTAATGAGTCGCCACAACCGGGTGAGCCGAATGAAGAAGGTCCGGATGCTGACTCTGGGCGGCGGCGGGCATAGTCGCAAACGGGGCCATTTTATGACCTCTGCGTGAATTCGGGGAGTTGGGGAGACGATTTGGCCCAGTGACTGATGGGTTGCGGCGAAAACGATGGAATCACGCTGGAAACAAGATTGGTATCCCCGCGACGGGTACCACCCGGTCCCGGGATCGAGAGCTGAATCAGTTCTACAGTTTATGCACGAACTCTGTGACCGTAGACGGTTGATTTGATCGGCACGGCCGGGTAACGGGCCCAGTGGCAATTCGTGCCAAGAGAGAAATATGACGGATCCGGTACTGAAGTTCCTTCCCAACGTGGCCGGGGAGAAGGAAGGGCTAGGCGACGCGGGAATAGAGACTTTCCGCGACACTCCCTACGCCAGTTGCGCGAGGGAAGCCGGGCAGAACAGCCGCGATGCGGCCAAGGAACTGCCGGTACGGATTACCTTTGATGTCCGGAAACTCGGGCATGACGAGTTTCCATCGTATTCAAAGCTGAAAGGAGCGATTGAGGCGTGCAGGGCGGAAGCTTCGGAAGACCGGGAAACCGCTTTTTTTGACAACGCCGCCGATGTCATTGGCACGGCTCCGATTCCGGTGCTGGAGATTGCTGACAGCAATACAACGGGGCTGACAGGTCCACCTGATGTTCACGGCACACCGTTTCATTCGCTGGTCAAGGCCTCAGGGGTCACAGTCAAGTCCGATGCGGATGCCGGTGGATCTTTCGGCATCGGCAAAAACGCATCCTTTGCGGTTTCGGACCTGCAGACCGTCTTCTACTCATCCGTATATGAGGATCCTGAAACCGGAAACGGGGCGTTTGCCGCCCAGGGCAAAGTCAAGCTTGTCTCCCATACCGGTGCTGACAACGTGCCCTGCCGCGCCACCGGTTACTGGGGCAATCCCGGTCGGTTCGGTGCGGTGACCAGCCGCAAGCTGGTGCCCGAATGGATGAGGCGCACCGAAGTCGGGACTTCGATCTTCTGCATGGGCTTCCGGGAATCGAGGGACTGGGCCGAGCGGATGACGTATTCGCTGGTCTCCAACTTCTTCTGTGCAGTTCACCGGCAGCAGATGGCCTTCGATGTTGACAACCGTAGGATCACTATCAACGGGAACACGCTGGAACATTTGCTGGTTCGGGACGACATCAGGAAAGCCGCCGAGAACATCGGTCACCTTGCCGATCTCGAGTTCGCGGGGCAGCTCTACCGCTGCCTCGTTTCCGAGATCGCCGAGGAGGAAATCCTCACTCTTCCGTCCCGTCTGGGCCGAATCCGTGTCCGCATTCTGGTCGCGGAGGGAATGCCGCGTCGGATCGGATTCGTCCGCAATGGAATGCTGATTACAGACAATCTCCGGCATTTCGGGCAACCGCTGGCACGGTTCCCGGGTTCGCGAGATTTTGTGGCATTGGTCGAGCCGGAGGACAAGGATGCCGGGGTGCTGCTGAAGCAGTTGGAGAATCCGGCGCATGACGGGTTCTCGGCGGAACGTATCCCGGACTCGGACCGGCGCTCCAGGGCGACTGCGGCAATGAGAAAGCTGGGAAGGGAAATCCGCGAGACGATCCGCGGTTCCACAAGTGTCAGGCACGAAGGCGCGGTGGTCCTGGACGAACTGGGCCGGTATTTTGCCGAGCTTGGAAGAACGGATGCGGAGTCGGATGCGACGGCCGAGGGCGATCCCGAGAAATACATCTATCGATCCCACAGGAGGAAGACCCGTCAGCCCCGAGTTCGTACTCCCTCGGGCGGTCAGGAGGGAGGCAACAGCCGGACAGGAACCGGAACCGGAGGAGACAACGGCAGCGGTGCGGGAAAAGGAACCGGAACGGGCACCGGAGGACGGGGCACCGGAGGGACGCGCAAGTCGATTGTCCTGCGGGACGTCAGGAACCGAATCGGGAAAGGCGGCGGCGACGGAACGGCGCTTTCGCGCGAACTGCATTTCACGCCAACGGCGGATGGGCGAATCGATATCACCGTACAGGCGACAGGAATCAACGTTGCGGAGAGTCTCCGAGTTGTCGAGGCAGACAGGGGAGAAATCGGGTCGGGCATTCTCTCTCTTGATGTCGTGGCAGGCGAGCGGTGTTCGGTTATCGTTTCGTTCGGTGAACCCTATGGAGGACCGATCGAACTGCTTGCGGTCAACGGTGACGGGACGGAGACGCAGGCATGAGACTGTCGCATGAAACCCGCTTTCCGCACCCCGTCCTCGGTCTGGAGACAGGCGATTTCACTGTCGGCGGATTTGATGTGGAATTCACATTGATCGAGGACATGCGATCCGGTGCGTTGACTCTCGAGCACGCCATCACACTGTCGGAGCCAGGGGTCCGGCAGCTGGTGGAATCAGAGCGGGCGGCAGCCGGTTGCTTTACACGTTGTACGGATACCTTCTTTGCCGAACTGCGGCCCATGTCGTGGCCTCGGGGCAAGTCTGACTTCGCTGCGGGGGAACTGCTGAACCGGGTGTCGCTGCGTCCGGTCATCTGGCTCCTTGAGGATCTCGTCGAATGGGATCCCGGCACGATCAATCCGGAGTTTTCGCCTCCGGTGACGCTGGATCGGGGTGACATCATCGCGGTGGGTGCGGAACATATCATTTCGGTGGGGCAGGCGAAGCTCAGACCGATCGAGAGCATCTTCGAGCTCGACCGTTCTCCGGATGTGCCCGAGGGGACTCTGCAGGTGGATCCTGAACGGGATCGGATCACGATCTTGGCCGGTCCCGGAACATACGAAACAATTCGGCTTCTGCGGGAGAGGGCAGATGGGCGTCCCGTAGTGATGAACGCCGTGTACCTGCCGGCGGTGATGGAGGTGCTGGATGCCTTGCGTCAGTCCGGGGACGGGTTTCAGGGATACCGTTGGTATGGGACTTTCGTCGCCAAGTGTGACGCAAATGGCATCGATCTCTTGGCAGGTTCATCGATCCTCGAGAGCGCCCAGAAGTTGCTTGGCGGCCCGGCGGGTTTGCTCGCGGCACTGGTGGCGGATGCGGAATGATGCAGCAGGACCGGTTGCATTACCTGTCCGAGGCAAAGCTGGGCGAGTTGCGCCGGAATGTCACCCGGCATCGCGAGCGATATGCGGCGGGCGATTTCACAGACCTCGAACGGGAAAACGGATGGGCAATCGAAGCCGGCGGAGTGAACATCGATAGCGATCTTCTGGCAAGTCTCGACGGAATGCGGAGAACGGCGGAAGGGGACAGGTCGGCTTCCGCAATTCTGTACAGGGCCCTGCCGGGTATGACGCCGGCGCTCGCGCGCGAGGAGCGCGTCTGGGTCCGCCTGTCGCACGTCGAATGTCTTGACTATGCCCGTTCCCGATGGCTCCGCGGCCTCGAAGAAGAGCAGTTGGACCGTCAGGTTCACCGACACCTGTTCGGCAATGACCTTAACGGGATCCGTGACGACAATGCGCTTTCCCGCCTGTGGTGGAACATGCATGTGGCAGCAATAGCGGATCCCGAAGATCCGGAGGGTGCGCTGGATCTGATCTTGAAAACCGCAGATATCCGGAGCAACTTCGTCGAACGGTCGAACACGACGGCCCGGCCACCTCTGGCAAAAGCTGTTGTCCGGGTCATGCGGCGGAATCTGTGGATCACTTCGACCGAGCGTGCTTTCCGGGAGTTCATGATCGTTCTCAACCGGGACGGTGGCGGTGTTCTGTTCGAGACGATGTCCGATGAGGAAGTGGACAAAATCATGGATACCTGTGCGGAACGCGCGAGGGCCCGTTCCGAGCGGGGAAACGGGATGGACCGCGTGGCGGAAGAACCGGGTTCTCGGGGGTTCGGTTGGGTTCGTGGTATATTCGGCGGAGGCAAACTCCAACAGGAATCTTGAGAAGCAGACAGACCCCGGAGTCACGGGCCGGTGTCCAACACTATTTCTTTGACGTTTTCGTGCTTCGAATTGTGTCAGCCGAAGACAGGCTTGTCTGCTGTGTCAATCTGTGACATTCTGTCAAAAATTGACACAGAGGTCGCGGTTTGGATCCGACCGGCAATACCGAATTTTCCGGACTGATTTCCCGAGCGGGGCTGGGAATCGAAGAGGCTTCGGGTCTCTTGGGCGTCAGTTCCAGGACTGTACGGCGATACATCAAGGGCGAGACGAAGCGGATCGATCCGCTTAAGCTGTTATTGCTCCGTGAGGTCGCCGATGACCGCTGCCGGGACGGCAGCCCGGAGGGCTTCCGCTTTGTCGACCTGTTCGCCGGCATTGGCGGTCTGCGCCTGCCGTTCGAGGAGATCGGCGGACGGTGCGTGTTCAGTTCGGAGTGGGACCGGTTCTGCAGGGAGACTTATTCCGCAAACTTCCCGGAACCGGCAGACAGTGACCATGAATTCGCGGGCGACATTCGCCCTTGGGCAGCGGAACCGCAGACCATACCGAAGCATGACGTTCTGTTGGCCGGGTTCCCGTGTCAACCGTTTTCCATCGCGGGCGTGTCCAAGAAGAACGCACTCGGACGGCCGCATGGATTCCTTTGCGATACCCAGGGTACCCTTTTCTACGACCTCGCCAGGATTCTGGAACACCATCGACCTCCTGCCTTCCTGCTCGAGAATGTCAGAAACCTCGAGCGGCATGACAGGGGCAGGACGTTTGCGACGATCATGCACGTCCTCGGGCATGATCTCGGTTACAACGTCAGTACCCGTGTCATCGATTCCTCTCCTTGGGTGCCTCAAAAGCGCGAGAGGATTTTCATTGTGGGCTTCAGGGAAAGGACGTCCTTCGGTTTTGACAGACTGGCGATCCCGGCAGGGCCAGGGCCTGTTCTGGGGAGCATCCTCGAGACAGTAGTTGATCCGAAGTATACACTTACCGCGCATCTGTGGAATTACCTGCAGGAATACAAGGAACGGCACAGGCGAGCGGGCAACGGGTTCGGTTATTCCCTTTTCGGGCCGGACGATGTCACCCGCACCCTTTCGGCCCGCTACCATAAGGACGGTTCAGAGATTCTCGTCAGGCAAAGGGACAGGCGTCCGAGGCGACTGACACCTCGCGAATGCGCCCGTCTGATGGGCTTCGAAAAACAGGGCGAAACGGGATTTCGGATTCCGGTGTCCGATACCCAGGCCTACCGCCAGTTCGGCAATGCTGTGGTGGTTCCCGTCGTACGTGCCGTCGCACAACTCATGAAACCACACATTGCAGACCTTCTTGCGAGGGAGGGGCGGGAGGTACCGTCGGCAAGACAGGCCGAATTCCTTCTTCCGGAACCGGCATTGGCTGGCTGAATCATGCCCGCGGATACGGTCACGCCCGAAGTCCGCAGTCGGATGATGGCCGGCATCCGTGGCCACGATACGAAGCCGGAACTCGCGATCAGGTCTGCATTGCACCGGCGCGGTTTCCGGTTCCGCCTGCGTTGCAAGGGTCTACCGGGCAAGCCCGATCTGGTGCTGACGAAACATAGGGCGGTCATCTTTGTGCACGGTTGCTTCTGGCACGGCCACGACTGTCATCTGTTCAGGTGGCCCGGGACCCGCGAAGAGTTCTGGAGGGACAAGATCACTTCGAATGTTGCACGCGATCGCAGGCAGCGTTCCGCTTTGCTTGACGCAGGATGGCGCGTGGCAACGATCTGGGAATGCGCCCTCAAAGGGCGGGGACGTATTCCAGTCGCAGCCATAGCAGACCGTTGCACGGAATGGCTGGAGTCCGACCGAAAAATACTGGAGGTCAGGTGCCATGAGACGCGGACGCCTGCGTGACTGTTTTGCAGGTGTAGGTGTCAAGCGCCTGTCGGCGGTCGACGCCGACCGCGCAAGATCGAATCAACATGAAGTGGGCACAACCCGGGAGATGGTGGACCAGTTTCTGGGTGCGTTCCGACGCCGGGACAATCCAACGGTCTATATCTGGCTGGGAAGGGACCAGGACGGAAAAACCGTCGAGGGAACCGCTACCCACTACGACACGCGCGAACAACAGCCCCACAGGAGACCGGAGTGGAGGCTCTACTACCAGTCCAATCCGGTCACAGAAGCCATGCAGGAAGGGGATTCCCTGTTCCTAGCGATAAACAGTGCCGGGATGCTTTACTTCATCGTTGCACTAGGCGGTTCCACGAGCGAACGGCAATTGTCCTGGCTGTTCGATGTGCGTCCCGGGGACCGGGGATTCGTGTCGCGGGAACTTTCGGACGACGGACCGGAACTGGGTTTCGCAGCACATTACATTCTGGACGAACTCGGTGTCGAGATTGAGGCACCGGATGTCGACAGGCTGGACGGAATAATTGAAATGTTCGGAAACGAATTTCCGTCGACGGCCGAGTTTTCGGCCACCGCCCGTGCAACCCTTCCCGGAATATGCGTCGACGATGATCCTGATGCAGCTCTCATCGCTTGGCTGAACCATGAGGAGGCGCTGTTTCGTCGGCTTGAGAGAAGAATCGTGTCAACCCGACTGGAAGAGGGGTTCATCGACGATAACGGAACGCATGTGGATGGCTTCGTCCGGTTTTCGCTCAGCGTGCACAATCGTCGGAAGTCCCGGATGGGATACGCGCTTGAAAACCACTTGGAGGCCATCTTTCAAGCATACGGCGTCGAGTATATCCGGGGTGTAGTAACCGAGAACAATCACAGGCCGGATTTCCTGTTCCCTGGCATCCAGGCTTACCGAATGGCACCGCCTGAGGGTTCGCCCTGCCTCACAATGCTCGGCGCCAAGTCAACTTGCAAGGACCGCTGGCGGCAGGTTCTGGTGGAGGCGTCGAAAATTCCGAGGAAACATCTCTTGACGCTGGAACCGGGAATTTCCGAGACCCAAACGGCGCAAATGGAAGAATCCAGCCTTCAGCTCGTGGTCCCGCAGCCTGTTCAGGAAAGCTATACTGACGCGCAGCAGGGGTGGCTCTGGAGCTTGCGGGAATTCATCCAGTGCGTGAAACATCGTTCCGGATTCAGGACTTACTGAATCGGATCATTTCATTTTGTCCAAAACAGTCGGCGTTGGGCAGATGGAAGAAGCAAATATCGAGGCTGATGATGTTCCCATTTCCCGCTTGGATCATTCTGCTGTATGAGACCGTCATACTGAAATAGGAGTCCGACGCAACAGAGGATATCCGGAACACTAGGCTGGACTTATCGCCCGACATGTAAGGTTTTCCCTCAAACCGCAGCAACCGAACTGAACATCCAAGACATTGCAGCAACACTGGAACAGATTTTTCGGCTATCGAAGATTGTTCCCAAGTGCCGAAATCTAGCTGCGGGCAGAGTTCCCGTTTTTCCGCACTGCCGAACGGTTATGGCGGTTGATCGTTTGGCGCATCACGGCCTGCAGATCCCAACTGACACCCGAAACTAATGTCCATAGATAATAAGATAGGTTTCCTGCCCGTCCTTGCACTGGATCCTAACACGAAATCACTGTAGCGGCTGCGCGTCACACCCATTACAAGGTACATGTGGGCAACACGGCGTACTTGACCAGCCAAGATTGTATCCTGGGGAATGGAACGTAAGAATCCTTTCGAATCCGATCTATAGCGAAGGATTTTGTACCGAACGGGTCCTGAATCAGGATGACGACTTTGGCAGGACGTGTGCGCACTTTACCGTCTGAGAACGTGGCGATCGGAACTGGCGACGATTAATTTCTCCGTTGCTGACTGAGTATCTACCGGGTCTGCGGAATGCACTCCTTCGCCGTAATCACCGGCGTCGTCGCGGGCGTCGACTGCTTTTGGCCTTGACAAGTCGACCGTCCCGGCGTCCGTGAGCCTCTGGGCGCGGTGAAAGTGGCCGGTGCCTCCAACGATGCAACACTCGATCCCGCGTGGCGTATGCTCCTGATGCGACGACCAGAATGGACTGATAGTCGCTTCAGAATTGACCTCCGGAAACCTGCCGGAAGACAGGACGCGTAGTGACGGCGCAGGTGCCAAAGTCCGATGAAGAGTGAGGCTCTTTCGGTCGTTTCGGTCTCCCAAGAATTTGCGGACGCGCCATCCAGGCGCCGCCTACTTAACGAATTCCTCCATGAATCCTGCCAAAAACAATGCCATCATGACACTCTGCACGCTTTCGACGAGATCCTGTTTCATTGGCTGGGATGAGTTGTTCCTGGCGCCTCGGCGCTACCCCGACGTCGAACGGACCCGACAGTCAGACGTCACAAACGTATTGTAACCGTACAAGGCGCAGGTCCCGGTCGCCCATCCGGGCCAATGGATCATTTCCCGGCGTCAACAGCCGATTTCCGTCCACTGAAATGCGGCATGACCTCTTCCGCGAACAGACGGATGCTCTCGAGCGTTGCGGCCTGTCCGGCACCGAAGTTCATGTTGAGGATGACACGGTCGATCCCGGCCTCTTCGTAGGGCTTCAGCTTGTCGATCAGCTCGTCCGGGGTGGCCACAAGCAGGCTGTCGGCGAGTTCGGCCCGGGTCTGGCTTCGGGGCAGTGGCCGGATCATCCCGGCGTCGACGATGCCGGGCCCGGTAAAGACATTGTCGAAGCGGGCATAGTAGTCGTCGGCGGACGTGATCGCCCGGTTCGCATCGGCGGCGCTGGCAACAGCAAAGGCGACCCGTGACAGCGACAGGGTCAGTTCCCGACCGGCTTCCCCCATCTCCGCTTTCGCCCGGGTGAAGGCGGCGACCTGGTCAAGCAACAACTGGTGGTTGCCGGCAAGTGGCGTTGTCTGGATGTGAAACCCCCTGCGGGTGCAGTGATAGATGCCATCCGGGTTCATCACCGCCATCATGACCGGCGGGCCGCCCGGCCGGATCGGTCTCGGCATGATGGTAAGCGGAGAAAATTGGTAGTGGTCGCCATCCCAGGCGACCTCCTCCTCCCGGAGCAGGGCCGTCAGCACGTCCAGCAACTCGTCGAATCGGGCCCGGCTCTCGGACAGGGGCACGCCGAGCCGGTCCATTTCGAACCCGAAGGCGCCCCGGCCGACACCAAGCAGCAGCCGCCCGTCAGTGAAGATGTCGGCAACGACAATCTCGCCCGCCAGAATCCGCATGTCATGAATTGGCAGGACCACGACGGACGTCATGATCTTCACCCGTTTCGTCAGGGAGGCGATCTTCACGGCAAACTGGAGCGGCGCCGGCATCAGCAGGATGTTGAGCAGGTGATGTTCGGTGATCGAGACGGCGTCGTAGCCGCAGGCGTCGCAGAGCGCAGCCTGCTCCAGCATGTCGGCGTAGAGGCGGTCTCCGCCATAATCCTTGTCCGGATAATAGGCCGAAAGCTGAACGCTGAATTCCATGCGGTGCGATCCGGTTGGCTGGGAGTCCTGTTGAAGCAGGTCGAGCGTTCCGGGCCACTGGTCCCGTCTCGGATTCGGTGACGGTGGTCGCCCGCGCGCCCTTGTCCCGGAATTCCCGGTCGCTGGCAATGATGGTCCTGAAGACGAACGGGGCCGGCCGGTCAGGCACACGCGCAAGGGGCGAGTTTGAAATTGACAGCATCCGTGACCGCTTCCTATCATTCGTATACAAATGAATTATGGCGAACCCGAACCGGCGGCCGACTACCAGGCTCCGAAATCCCTCAGGGAGGCCCTCGACGTCTTGGACGGGGGCGGCCACCGTATTGTCGCCGGGGGAACCGACGTCTTTCCGTCACTGTCCGACCGGCCGCCGCCCCGCCGCCTCCTTGACGTTACCGGTCTTCCCGAACTCCGGGGTATCGTCCGGACCGCCGAGGGTTGGCGTTTCGGCGGCGGCGCGACCTGGACGGACGTCATCAGGACTCCCCTTCCTCCGGCTTTCGACGGGCTCAAGGCGGCGGCCCGCGAAGTGGGCTCGGTCCAGATTCAGAATGCCGGTACGATCGCCGGGAACCTGTGCAATGCCTCACCGGCAGCAGATGGCGTGCCGCCTCTCCTGGCGCTCGATGCCGTGGTCGAACTGGAATCCGTGAGGAGCCGGCGGGAGCTGCCGCTTTCCCGATTCATATGCGGTGTCCGCCAAACCGAACTGCGGCCGGATGAACTGGTCAAGGCTGTTCGCGTTCCGACCGTGCCCAGGGAGGCGAGGAGTGCGTTTCTCAAGCTCGGCAGCCGGAAATACCTGGTGATCTCCATCGCCATGGTGGCGGTGACGGTCTGGACCGATTCGGAGGATCGGGTTGCCGGGGTCAGGATTGCCGTTGGGGCCTGTTCTCCGGTGGCCGTGCGCCTGCACGCGTTGGAACAGGCGCTCATGGGGCGCCGGATCCGGGAGTCCGATGCCCTGTTTGCCCCGGAATCCGGCGGTTTCGACGGTCTCTCTCCCATCGACGATTTTCGGGGCAGTGCCGTCTACCGTCGGCAGGCCGCCGCCGAGATCACCCGCAGGGCGCTTCTCGAGGCGACGTCAGCCGGGACTTCCGCGCATGGATAGCGGCCTCGATCCGTCGACCGTCGAATTCGTCCTGAACGGTCGCCAGGTCCGGACCCGCTCGCGGCCCGGAGAGCGGCTCTCCGACACCCTTCGCGAACGCCTCGACGCCCGCGACGTGAAGGTGGGCTGCAATGCCGGTGACTGCGGCGCCTGTACGGTCCTCCTGGACGGGTGTCCGGTCTGCGCCTGCCTGACACCGACACAGCAAGCCAGCGGAACCGTCGTCGAGACGCTTGCGGGACTCGTGGCCGGCGACCCCGGGACGCACGCGCTTGTCGAGACGTTTCAGGATCATGGCGCGGCGCAATGCGGCATTTGCACGCCGGGGATGGTCGTTTCGGCAGCCGCACTTTTGAGGCAGTCGCAACGGCCTTGCGAAGCCGAGGTTCTCGAGGCGCTCGGTGGCGTTCTCTGCCGCTGCACCGGGTACCGGGCCATCATTGACGCGGTCGTCGTGGCGGGAGCTGCTGTCGCCGAGGGCGCACCCGGGGCGAGTTCAGGGACTCCCGCGTCCGGCACTGCCGTTTCGGGTCGGGCCGGGACCGCTGTGCGGCGGGTTGACGGGTTGGCGAAACTCCGGGGAGAAGAGGTCTTTGCCGACGATGTCGCACCCACGGATGCGCTGGTCGTCAAACTGGTCCGGTCGCCGTTTCGGCGGGCCGGATTCGCCTTTGGCGATCTGGACGCGCTGGTGGCTGCGGATCCCGGCATCGTGGCCGTCCTGACTGCCAATGACATTCCGGGCGTCAATCGCTTCGGTGTCATCCCCGGATTCGAGGATCAGCCGGTCTTTGCCGAGGCCGAGGCCCGGTTCCGGGGCGAGGCGGTCGCCGCAGTCGTCGGGGAGCCGGAGGCCATGCAGGATTTTTGTCCGGAGAACATCCCCGTCACCTGGGATGAACGTCCGGCCGTCGCGTCGATGTCCGACGCTCTTGCCGATCGGGCGCCGGCCCTGCATCCGGACAGGCCGGGGAACATTCTCTGCACCGGGTACGTCCGGACCGGTGATGCCGCCCGGGCGCTGGCCGAGGCGGATGTGACTGTCGAAGGCCATTTCTCCACCAGCTTCGTCGAACATGCCTATATCGAGCCGGAGGCCGGATATGCGGTTTGGCAGGACGGGCGCATGACTGTCCATGTCTGTACCCAGGCGCCGGTTCTCGACAGGGACTGCATCGCCGCCATTCTCGGTCTTGCCCCTGGCGATGTCCGGATCCGTCCCACCGCCGTCGGCGGCGGTTTCGGGTCCAAGCTCGACCTCTCCGTTCAACCCTATGTGGCCCTTGCAGCCATGAAGACCGGACGCCCGGTGCGGATCACCTATTCACGTATCGAATCCATGCAGTCGACAACCAAGCGGCATCCCTCCGAAATCGTCGCCCGGATCGGTGCACGGGCGGATGGCCGGATCACCGGATTGGACATCCGGGGCCGGTTCAACACCGGTGCCTATGCGTCGTGGGGACCGACGGTCGCCAATCGGGTCCCGGTGCATGCGTCAGGTCCCTATCGGGTCTCCGACTATGCCTGCGAGGCGAAGGCGGTCCTTACCCACGCCCCGCCCGCGGGGGCGTTCCGGGGATTTGGCGTGCCCCAGGCTGCCGCCGCCATCGAGACCCTCCTCGACCAGTTGGCCGAAAGACTGGACGTCGATCCGCTGGAGCTCCGGATACTGAACGCCCTCGAGAACGGCGACCGGACGGTCACCGGCCAGCATCTCCCGGCCGGTGTCGGGATCCGGGCCTGTCTGGAGGCGTTGCGGCCGGCCTGGACGACAGCCCGGTCGGATGCATGGCGGTTCAATCGGAAGGCGGAAACCGCCATGGCGCCATGTCGCCGCGGCGTTGGCATCGCTGCCGGCTGGTACGGATGCGGCAACACGTCGTTGCCGAACCCGTCGACCATCCGGGCCGGCATCAGGGCAAGCGGCGCGGTCGTGCTGCATCAGGGTGCGGTCGATATCGGCCAGGGGGCCAACACGGTGATCGCTCAGTTGTTCGTGACGGCACTCGGCATCCCGCTCTCGCAACTGTCGATACTCGGCGCCGACACCGACATCACGCCGGACGCCGGCAAGACGTCGGCCTCGCGGCAGACCTTCGTTTCCGGCAATGCGGCCCGCCTCGCCGGTGAGGCGCTGAGGCTGGAGGTTCTCAAGCTCCGGAACGCGTCCGACAGCGCTCGCCTCGAATTCGAACCCGGACATATTCGTCTCGTCGACGGGCACTCCGAACACCGGATCGATCTTTCCGCACTGCCTGAGGGCCCCGATGGCTATGTGCTGCGGGCCGAGGAAACCTATGACCCGCCGGTGACCCCGCTCGACCGTGACGGCCAGGGGATTCCCTACGCCCAGTTTGGCTATGCCGCCCATGTCGCGGAACTGGAGGTCGACATGGCGCTCGGGCGGGTCCGTCCGCTCAGGATTACCGCCGCGCATGATGTCGGCATGGCGATCAATCCGGTGCTGGCCGAAGGGCAAGTTCACGGCGGTATCGCCCAGGGTCTGGGCATGGCCCTGATGGAGGAATACCTCCCTGGCCGGACCGAAAACCTCCACGACTACCTGATTCCGAGCATCGGCGACATGCCGCCGGTCGAGACTTTCTTCATCGAGGAAGCCGATCCTCACGGCCCCTACGGGGCCAAGGGGCTCGGAGAACACGTGCTGATTCCCACGGCTCCGGCGATTCTCAATGCCATTGCGGACGCCTGCGAAATCCGGCTCGATTCACTGCCGGCTTCGCCGTCGCGCATTTCTGCCGCGATCCGCGCCCGCGACTGCGGCGAAAACGGTTCCAGGAGCCACGGCCATGCGTAGGCCGCGCCGCGACCGGCCGGAGAAGATCCGCTGCGACGCCTGCCCGGTGATGTGCTACATCGCCGACGGCCGCTCCGGCGCCTGTGACCGGTATGCCAATCACGGCGGCGAACTGGTGCGGCTCGATCCCCTGACCGTTCTCGAATCCGGGGCCGAAACCGTTCCGTTCCTCCGAGGCGACGATGCCGGAGATTGGGACGGCGACTTGATCCGCACGAATCGGCCGTTCGTCACCGCCGTCGGCGCCGGAACGACCTATCCCGACTACAAGCCTGCCCCATTCATCGTCAGCCAGGACGTCGACGGAGTCGACATGGTGACTGTCGTGACCGAAGGGATCTTCAGCTACTGCGGAGTCAAGGTGAAGATCGACACCGACAGCCACATCG
Source organism: Paracoccaceae bacterium (assembly GCA_028874915.1). Lineage (GTDB taxonomy): Bacteria > Pseudomonadota > Alphaproteobacteria > Rhodobacterales > Rhodobacteraceae > JAPPHA01. The sequence goes on along the minus strand of JAPPHA010000034.1, from coordinate 12,853 downwards.
GCGAGGAACGCGCCGCGGTCCGGGTCGATGGCGAACCCGTGGGTCATGTGATGACAAGCGAATACGGCTCCAAGATGCTCTCGCTTGGCGGCGTCGAGCACCTGACCGGTGGCGGCAAGAAGGAAGGTCGGGTCACATGCGCGGCGCTCCTGGCGCTCTGCAACCGGGAGCCGGTGGAAATGACCATTGACGACGGGGCGTCGCTGACCGTCGAGGCGGGTCAGCCCCCTGTCATAGACGGCAAGATCGAACGGCTCATGCGCGTTGGCTGCGGGTCGGCCGCCATCGGCATGTTCGCCCGGCAATGGGCGCCCCATGTCGACGAGGTGGTTGTGGTCGATGACCACATCACCGGCGTGCTTTCCGAGCATCAGGCCGGCAAACTCCTTGACCTGCCGCCCACCGGGATCCGGGTAAAGGGACGCCGGTCGACGCCGGGGCGGTACTTTCAGGTGGCGGAACCCGGGAACGGCTGGGGGGGAACGACGATTGAGGACCCGCTCGACATCCTGCGGGAGCCCGACCCTCGTTTCGCGCGGCCGGGGCTGCGCCTTTTGATGGTGTCCACCACCGGAGAACAATGGGCCTATTTCGAACTTGACGACTCGCTCGGTCCCGTGCCCGCCGAGATTCCGGCGCCGCTTCTCGCTTCGGCCGAGCGGATTTCCGAGAATTGCGAGCCTTCCGTCTGCTCGGTGCTGTTCATGGGCGGCGCCGGCGGTTCCCTTCGGGCCGGCGTCACCGAGAACCCGGTGCAGCTGACCCGGTCGATCAAGGAATCGCTCACCCATCTCTCCTGCGGGGGCGCCCCCGCCTATATCTGGCCCGGGGGCGGCATCACCTTCATGGTCGACGTGACGCAAACGCCGACAAACGCCTTCGGCTACGTGCCGACGCCGGCCCTGGTGGCCCCTGTCGAATTCACCCTCCGGCGCTCCGACTATCAAGCCCTCGGCGGGCACATGGGTTCGGTGCGGCCCCTTGCCAGCGTCATGCATTCGGGGGTCCGGACCGTGGCGTCCGATGGGACGGAATCCAGCCGTGGCGCCGGTCCGCCGGACGCGCCGCCGGCGGAACTCCCGCCATGACCAGTGGGGGCCCCGTGGCCGCCCGTCTGCCCGACGGTCGGCGTCTGCACCTTCAGCATGGGCCGATCGATCTGATCATCGAGGCGGAAACCGTTGACAGGGACGACGGCCGCGGCCGGGACGTGGCGTTCGCCGCCGCCTGGACCCGTTTCCGCTCGATCCTCACCGAGCTGGTCGCCGAACTCCCGCGACTTCGGCACCCGACGGGGAGTCTCGACGGCCGGTTCCGGAGCCCGGTGGCGCGGCGGATGTTCCTGGCCACCCGGCCCCATGCCAACACGGCGTTCATTACACCGATGGCGGCTGTGGCCGGGTCTGTCGCCGACGAGATCCTGGAGGTCATGACCGGCTCCGGGCCCCTGCGGCGGGCCTATGTGAACAATGGCGGCGACATCGCGCTGCATTTCGGGACTCCGGAGGCGAATTACCGGGCCCGAATCGCCGGTCTCGGCGGCGAATGCCATGGCGACGTGCGGATCGACCGGGCATCCGGTATCGGCGGACTCGCCACGAGCGGCACCGGTGGCCGAAGCCTGTCGTTGGGAATCGCCGATTCGGTAACAGTCCTCGGGCCATCGGCCGCGGCGGCCGATGCGGCGGCGACGCTGATCGCCAACGCCGTCGATCTTTCCGGGGACCATCCGGCGATCGACCGGTGCCCGGCCACGGACCTCGATCCCGACAGCGACCTGGGCCGGCAGCGGGTCGTCACCGCCTGCCGACGGTTGGAGCCGGCCGACGTGGATCGGGCGCTCACGGGCGGGGAGACGGCCGCTCGTCACATGGTGACGACGGGCCTGGTCCGCGGCGCCGCCCTGTTCCTGCAAGGCCGGTCCCGTATCGTTGACTCCGGCGCGGTTCTCGCCCGACCGGAACCGGGCCGGGCACAGGGGTTTGCGGCCGTCAAGGGAGGTGCCTGATATGCCGGATCCGTTCGTGCGCAAGCTGGTGAGTTCGCTTGAGGAGATTCATCATGAGGGCGGTCCGCCCCCGCCGGTTGCATTGCGACGGGCCTGGGTAATGGCGGTGATCGCCAATCCCTTCGCCGGGCGATTCGTCCCGGAGATCACGGGATTCATGGACGACCTGCGGCCGCTTGGACTCCGAATGGCGGACTGCCTGCTCCAGGCGCTGGGCGGCGATGCGTCGGTCGTCGAGGGTTATGGCAAGGGGGCCATCGTCGGGACTGGCGGCGAACTCGAACACGGGGCGCTCTGGCACGCTCCCGGCGGTTATGCCATGCGCGAACGGCTTGGTGGCGCCCGGGCGATAGTCCCCTCGACCAAGAAGGTCGGAGCGCCGGGGACCCGGATCGACATCCCGGTCACTCACATCAACGCGTCCTATGTCCGCAGCCATTTCGACTCGGTGGAGGTGGGCGTCAATGACAGCCCCGGTGCCGAAGAGCTGGCTGTCGTGCTGGTAATGACCACCGGCGGACGGATTCATGCCCGATCCGGCGGATTGGCCGTTGAGGACATCAAGGGAGAGGATGGACTGCGATGAGCGCGAAAATTCGGAAGATCGTCATCTGGGTCGAAGAGACGCATCGGGAAAGCGGCCGGGACGTCACCCCCGCGACCCGCAAGGCGGCGGCGGTGGCCGTCATTGCCAATCCCTTCGCCGGCCGGTTCGTCGAGGACCTGGAACCGTTGATGGACATCGGGGCTGAACTGGGCGGGACGCTGGGCGATCGTTGCGTCGAGGCGCTCGGAATCACGCCGGCGGACGCGCAGAGCTACGGCAAGGCGGCCATGGTCGGAGAAAAGGGGGAACTCGAACATGCGGCGGCGATCCTGCACCCGCGGCTGGGAGGGCCGCTCCGCCGGGCCGTCGAGAAGGGCGCTGCGTTGGTGCCGTCATCGAAGAAGATGGGCGGACCGGGACAGGCGCTGGACGTTCCGCTTGGCCACAAGGATGCCGCCTATGTCCGTTCGCATTTCGACGGCATGGAAGTGCGACTGAACGATGCGCCGCGTGCCGACGAAATCATGGTGGCCGTCGCTGTGACCGACAGCGGACGGCCACTCCCGCGCGTCGGCGGGCTGACGACGGAAGAGGCGGAAGGCAAGGACGGCCTGCGATGACGTCGACAACGAGCGATTTCCGTCCGAATGAGCGATGTCGCTGCCCGGACAAACGCCGGACACAATCGCACTGCCGTCCCGTCGACCCGTGACGGAGGTTCGGAGTGAACGTCCGGCAAGGGCGCAGGATCCTGTCGTCGCGGAGAACGGCGCCCGGACCGGACCGGAAGACCCGCCCTATCGGCTGGATGACCAGGTCGGCTATCTCCTGCGTCTCGCCAACCAGCGCCACACAGTGATCTTCCAGGACCGGGCGATCCTCGCTCTGACGCCCACTCAGTTCTCGGCCATGATCCGGATCGCAGAAGCGGGTTCCTGTTCCCAGAACCATCTCGGGCGGCTGATCGCCGTCGATGCCGCGACGATCAAGGGGGTGGTCGACCGGTTGCGAACGAAACGGCTTGTGCGGCTCGAAAAGGATCCGAACGACGGGCGGCGGAACCTGATTTCACTGACGCCGCAGGGCCGTGACCGAATCCGGAGTCTTCGGGCCATGGGGCAACGGGTCTCGGATGCCACCCTCGCGCCACTCCGGCCCGATGAACGGGCTGTGCTTCTCGATCTCCTCCGGAAACTCGTCTGAACCGTCTGCGGCAGGGAACGCGGCAGACGGTCCCACCGAGGCGAGCCTTCATTCTGGCGATGTCCCGGCCGGAGGGATGTCTACGCGGGAATAACTTCCGGCAGCCGCTGGGCCGGCGGCGTGTTGCGGCTGCGCCCGGTCCGGACGACACCGTCGATGATGGTCATCCCGACCCCCGGCAGATTGCCGAGTTGGATGGATTCAAGGATCGTCTTGCCGGGAGCGTGCTGGGCCTGGTCCATCAGCACGAAATCCGCGGCCCGGCCCGGTTCGATCATCCCGACGTCGAGTTTGCGCATGCGGGCCGTGTTGCCGGTCGCGAAACAGACGGCCGTCTCGGCGGCGACAGTGCCGAGGCTGGAAAGGAGCGCGATCATCCTCAGGATGCCGAGCGGTTGCACGCCGGAACCGGCCGGTCCGTCGGTTCCGAGAATCACCTGGTCGAGCTTGTCGAGTTCGCGGGCCGTGTTGAGGGTCAGGAGCGCCGCCCGTTCGTTGCCGTTGTGTACGATCTCGAGGGCCGCCCGGCAGCTCTCGCAGAGGCAGACGATCTGGTCGTCCGGAAGTGCCGAATGGCCGCCATTGATATGGCCGACGACATCGGTTCCGGCCTCGAGGACGACATCCTTGTCGATGAGCCCGGAGCCGGGAATCGATGGCCCGCCGGTGTGGATGGTGCTTTGGATGCCGTATTTCCGGGCCCAGCCGACCATCGTGCCGGCCGTGGCGCCGTCCTTGACCGATCCGAGACCGATCTCGCCCATCAGGGTGACACCGGCGTCTGCAAGGTCTTTGAAGTCCTGCTCCTCCATGCCGTGTTCGATGACCGGAGCACCGGCCAGGACCTTGACGCCGGACGGGCGGGCATTCTCGTACCAGCGCTGGGCGGCGATCGCCATCGCCTTCAGCCCGACGATGTCCTTCGGCCGCCCGGGCATGTGAACCTCGCCAGCCGAGATCATGGTGGTCACCCCGCCATTGAGGGTGGAATCGATCCAGTGCAACTGCTGTTGGCGGGGCGTGTAGTCGCCAACAACCGGATGGACGTGGCTGTCGATCAGCCCGGGCGCCAGCGTCACTCCCTTCGCGTCGACGACGGTTTCGGCACCGGTCGTGTCGAGATCGGCTTCGCGCCCGATGGCGGCGATCCGGCCACCCTCGGAAATGACGCAGTCAGCATCGAGAATCGGCTGCTCGATCTTGCCCGAGAGCAGAAGACCGATATTCCTGATGACGAGCGTTCCCGTTTCCCCCATGGGTAAACTGTGCCTCCTCTTGCTCCCGAAGTGACGCGGACGTGTTCCGGTGTCGCCCATGCCACATCCGCCGGGCCGAGCGCCTTTGCGCGTTCCGGATCCCATCGCTGGGCAGACGGTAATTCTGTCCCGGCCCGGATTCAAGGATCGGGGTTTCGACCGGTTCCGGACCCGTGGCAGCCCGAAACCCGGAAACTGACATTCCTGCCCCACTGACGGCAGCGGCCGTGAGGCGACAGCGCGGAAACCGCGAGTCAGCCCCGAGCGATCGCCGCCGGGCAGCAAAGCAAACGATCGAGCATCATCGGCTGGCCGCACGCGAACGTGCCTGACCTGGCAGGAACCGAGGCAAAAAAAGAGCGAGACGGCGGCAAGGAACGGCCAAGGGCGTTGCCGCGGCTGGTCGCCACCGGGATAGCCCGGCAGCGACTGTTCCGTTCAATGAACGGACCGGCGCCTTGTCTGGCTTGCTGACGTGTGAATCGGGACGTTATCCCTTGACGGCGCCGGCGGTGAGCCCGCTGACAATCTGCTTCTGGAAGATCATCACCAGGAAGAATAGCGGTGCCGTGATCGATACCGCAGCAGCGACGGCACGCACCTGGTCGGTAGACGTGGTTTCACGGTTGAAGAAACTCGTAATGGCCGGGACCATTGTCTGGTTCTGGGCGTCAAGAAGGAGCGAAGTCACCAGGAAATCATTGTAGCCAAGGAGAAAACTGAAAAGGGCGGTGGTGATCACGCCCGGCCACATCACCGGTATGATCACCAGTCGAAAGGCCTGCAAGTACGTACACCCGTCGACGCGGGCGGATTCGTCCAGTTCGGGTGGAATGGACGCGAAGAACGAACGCAGCATCCAGATCGTGAACGGTTGGTTGATGGCGACGAGAACGAAGATAACGGGAAGTGGCATGCCGTAGAGTGTCGGTGCGGCCTCGCCAAGGACTGGTCGCAGGATCGCGGCAGAATTGACGAAAACAGGTAGATAGCCCGAGACGAGAACAGAATGGGGGAGTGCCCGGAAGATCAAAGCGACAATCAGGATCCAGAAGGCGATTTTCATTCGGCAGCGGGCAAGTCCGAAACCGGCCAACGTCCCGACGGTAATCGAGATCATCACCACGCCCGATGTCACGATCATGGAGTTGATGAAGTTCCGATAGAATTCCCCGTGGACCCAGACCGAAACATAGTGGTCCACGGTGAATCCGATCATCGGCCGGCCGAAGATCCCGAGCCAGGGGTCCAGGACTCCCGTAACGCCCGGCCACAGGAGAAACGCCGCAATCAGAAGTCCGACGAGGGTGGCGGCAGAGGAAAGACCCCACGCGACGAACCTGCCGCCCAACGGCGTCAACCCCTTCGCCAAGGCGGGAACGGCGGAGATGGCGCCTACCGCCAAAGCCAGTCCCAGCACCAGTCCGAAGGCAGACACTCCGGTACCGGTTTCCCGCGTCGCACTCCCGAAAACCACGTGGAACGGGTTCGACGAGAAGGCGTCGATCGGGTCCTTGAGGCTCATCACCGTGATCCAGAGGATCGGGAAGGCGGCGATCACGCACCAGAACCCGAGGAACCCGAAGGCGCAGGCCTTCAGGGACGCGGACGGCTGCAAGGCTCGCGGCAGCGACACGTCAGATCTTCCGGCCGTAGTAGTCCCGCCAGGTCTGCCGCAGCGGGAAAATCAGAATGATGGCGATTCCGATCATGGTGAGCATCGACGATGCCGACGCCCGGCTGATCGAGCGGTTGCCGGCATCATCCGGGGTCAGGAAATCGTAGGTGATCCACTGCAGGCTGATCACGTGGCTCTCCGACGCGAATCCGACGATTTCCTCGAAGACCCTGTAACTGTCCATCAGGTGGATGATCGACAGGAACACGATGAGCGGCATCAGGTGCGGGATCACGATGTAGCGCAGCCGTTGCCAGCGGCTGGCACCGTCGATGATCGCGCTTTCGATGCTGTCCATGTTGAGGGTTTGCAGACCGGCATAAAGCACGATGAAGGCGAAGGGGGCGACATGCCAGACCCGGTAGAAGAGCATCAGGATCTCGATGGTCCAGGCCTGCGCGAACATCGCAATGTCGGCTTCCAGCCACCATTCGAGAAGCGCGGTCAGGATCCCGTCACCGATGAACAGCCACCTGATCGACAGCGCGCCGATCACGGGCGTGATGATGAATGGCAGGAGCGAAACGAAGATCACCTGACCCTTGATGCGTTCGGTCGCGAGGTTGACGGCAAGCGCGATGGCGAGTCCTGTCGACAGCATGATCGGCAGGGTGATGAACGTGAAGGTCAGGGTGAATCGTAGCGCCTTCCAGAAGTCGATGGCGAGGAGCCCGGACCAGTTGCCCTTCGCGAAGACGTCGGCGACCCGAGAGAGTTCCAGAACGTTCCGGTAACTCTGGAGGCCGACGAATTCTGTCGACGTGATGACCTTGCCGGCATCGTCCAGCAATGGGCGGGTCTTTGTCTCGGTCTCGCAGATCTGCGCGGCGAACCCCGGCGTGCAGGTTTCCACTTCCACGGTCTCGAGCACCGGCGAGGTGACGTGGAAACTCTGGATGAAGACGGAGACAAGCGGAGCCGCGATGAACACGAGCATCATAAGGACCGAAGGTCCGACGAACCAGGCAAAGGTTCTGGCGTTCATCCTGCCATCCGCAGGCGACTACTCGGCCGGCTGTTCCGGCAGCCGCGCCATCAGGTCGACTCCGCAATCGGCGGCGAACCGGATCAGGTCGATGAGAACCCAGTTCTCGTGCAGGCGGCCGCCACGGCAGGTATAGAAGTCCATGACATTCTTGCCGATAGGTCCGCCCGTCGGGGGAATTCCGCGGAAGGGTTCGCCCGTGAAGTCGCCGATGAACGAGGGCCAGCCGACGAATCCCGCGACCGGTCCCTCCGCCAGGAACGAGACCTTGGGCCAGGAACCCTTTCGTCCCGGGAATGACCGGACCGACGGGTCCTGGGCGTGACTGTAGAACTCGTTCATGCCGCAGGCGGACCCGATCCCCCATGGGCCATGCCATGCCATGTCTTCGTTCCAGAATCGTTCGAGGCCCTGTGAAGTCACGTCGTTCCCGACGAGTCGGTTGCATCCATTCACGATCATGTTTCGGACCAGGTCCCGGGTCGCCGCCGTGAGTCCCGGGTCTTGCGGTGTCTTGACGATGCCGACGCTGGCCTGCGGTCCCTCCGGTATCTGCGACGCGCCGGCAAACTTCGGCAGCAATTCGAACCCGGCCTGTGCGGCGAGTCCGGGCACGTCGAACAAACAGCGGATTTCATCGATCTGGCGGCCCTGGAATCGGTAGAATTCGCCAAACCGGAGCTTTCCGGGCGCGTGGCTGGCAGGGATTCCGAGCCAGGGCGAAACCAGTTCGCCTTCGATGTTGCCTGTCGCGCTGACCCAGACATGCCCCTGGTGCTGGCCGCCGAGGTAGATGTACGGCCGTTTTCGCGCCGCCGGCATGGCCCGGCGAAGGGGAGCGAGTACGGTTTCGAGGAATGCATCCGCCCCGACCCGGTCTCCGATCGGGGCGGGCCCGAAAAACCGCAGATCCGGCGCCAGAAGGCCGGGCGCAGGCGACAGGCTGCCGGCCAGCGACCATGCCCGTTCCTTGGCTTCGGGAAGTGTGATCATGACATGACGGGGTCCCATTGGTGTTGAGCCCGCGGACCGGGCGCGGCAGTCGGCCCCGGACCCAGTGGGCGATCGGCCTTGACCGATCGCCCGGGCTCTCCGGTCATTGCAGTATGCCGGCTTCCTTGGCGGAAACGATGTAATCGGCCTCCATGTCGGCCAGTGTCGTCATCGTGTCCTTTTCACCGTTCAGATAGGCGGCGATGTTGTTGGCGATGGCCTTCTGCATCAGCCCCATATGGCTTGAAGCCGGGTAGGGCCGGGCGCCGTTGGCCGCGGTTGCAGCCGCGCCGCTTGCAACCTCGCCTGGCGTGAACCCGGCAATGATCCAGATGGCGTCGTCGGGATTGGCCGCAGCCATTTCGGCGTCGATTCCTTCCATCGCGACCCGGAAGGCGGCTTCGGCAGCGTCATCCGAAATGTTTTTCGCGATCACGATTCCGTCCCACCAGAGCGTCGCTGCCGGAATCTTCCCGGAAACCGGGGCCGGAGCCGAAGCGAACTTGATCTTGCCGGCCACTTCGCTTTCCGCAGGATTGTTGACGGCTCCCGCCCGGCTGGCCCAGAAGTTCGCCATGGCGATCTTGCCTTTCTGGAACTGTTGCTGCGTGTAGGTCGAGTCCGCAACCAGGTATTCCGGATCCATGTAGGCGCTGAGAGCCTTCATCATTTCGAGTGCCGCCACACCATCGGCATTGTTGACATTGGGCTGGAAGCCCTCCTTGAAGAACGATCCACCATAGCCGAGGTACATGTTGACGAACTCAAGCCATGTCGTCTTCCAGCTTCCACCCAGCGGGTAGTCGACCACACCGGCAGCCTTGATCATTTCGGCGGCCGCAAGGACATCCTCATAGGTTTCCGGGACGGCAATCCCGAGGTCGTTCAGGATGTCTTCGCGGTACATCAGGTGTTGAGCATTGACCATCATCGCGATGGCCATCACCTGCCCGTCGATTTCGATCAGCTGGGACGGTGCCAACTGCTGTCCGAATTCCGCAACGAGATCGTCAAGCGGACGGATCAGGCCGGCATCCTGCAACGGGACCAGAGAGGAATTGGCAACGCCGCCAATGGCGTAAAGCGACGGATCGGCCGCAAACCCCGCAGCTTGTTTTTCCTGGAACTCCTGGTTCAGTTCTGCCGAGAAGTTGCCGCATTCCTCCATCGCCGCAGCGGCGGACTTCCACGCCTGGAAGGCTGCCGCGGACATGCTGACCGGAATTTGGTTGTCGTAGTTGCAGGCCGCATGGGCTCCCGTCCCGAGGACGGCAACGGCGCATGCAGCGAGGATTCTTTTCACGTACATTCTTTTCTCCCTCTTCTCCATGAGTTTGGGTGCAGAATCCGGGACATCGGACCTGCCTGTGGCCGTCAGACTAGCAATCCCGCAACATTACGAATAATGAATTCGTTCAATGAGTGATATCAGCCAAAGTGAATTCCGACTCGTAAACGGAACCTTGCTTCTCGTGTTCCTCGGGCTCATGCGCCATCGCAAGGCCAAGCGGGTGGCCGAGGACATGGGCCTGACCCAGCCCGCGGTCAGCCACGCGCTGACGCGGTTGCGCACACTCTACGGTGATCCGCTTTTCCTTCGGAATTCCCGGGGACTGGAGCCGACGGCCCTGGCGCGCGAGATCGAACCGCGGATTCGAAGAGCGGTCCGGACACTTGGGGAGACCCTGTCCGAACCGGCAGAATTCGACCCGGCGGACAGCGAGATCACATTGCGAATTGCGGGTTTCGACTACGAGCTTGCCTTCCTGGTTCCGGCGCTGATTGCAAGAACGGAACAGGTGGGCCGCGGGATCAGCATCCATTCCCAGACCCTTGCCAGCGGCGAGGCCCTCGAGGCGCTTGTTCAGGGAAGAATCGATCTTGCGATCGGCTTCTTCGAAACGCTGCCGGGGCGCGGCCCGCACGAGCCCTTCATCTCCGAAGACCTGTACATCGAAGACTATGTCGTGACAGGCCGGGCGAGACACCCGTTGTTCCGGCATGCGTTCGACGCACAGACCTACGCGGATTCGAAACACGTGCTCGTGACGCCATCGGGCGTGGTCAGGGGGCTCGTGGATTATTCGCTCGACGCACTCGGCCTGCATCGAAATGTCCATGCCACGGTCCCCCTGTTTTTCCCGGCCCTGACCTTGCTGGAACAATCCGACATGATTGCGACGCTGCCCCGGCAGGTTGCCGAGACCTTTGCTTCTCGATTCAATCTCGAATTCGCCACACTGCCGTTTCCAGGGCCGACCTTTTCCGTTCGGGCGGTGCGCCATCGTCGCGATTCCGACAGTCCGGTTCACGGCTGGTTGATCAATCTGCTGCGTTCACTGCACGGTTGAATTCGGTCTGCCGTCTCCTGGTTTGTTCCGAAACACACTTCGGAACGCAATGGCGCTGTTCCGATCAACCGTCCGCGTTGCCAGACGGACCGCTCGTGACTTGACCCGGTCGCTTGTACAGCGACGTACGTAGTCGATCGATTGACCGCGGATCCATCTCGCCGAGCTCGGCGTGATCACGTCCATCGAGCGGCAGCGCCCGCTATGCACTTGCGAAGATAGTTCCCGAACCGTCGCGCGGCTTCCGGGCAGCAGTACGGGAAGCGCGGATAACAAAACGATTTGGGCAGTCCCGGGCACAGGCCGCGTCACGCGCCCGGTCGGCGCCGTTTTTGGCGGTGCGGACCGGTGCGTTCCGCTCATGCGGCAGGGAGCGCCGCACGAGCGGGGAAAGGAGTGTCGGGTCGGGTACGCAGGCCGGCGGTTCTCGACTTCGGGCTGCGCGACCCTGACGACGGGGCCTATTTGACGCCGGCCGCGGCCGGCGGCGTGCACCCGACCACCGGCAACGGGCGGGAATTCCCGGAGCCGCGCTAAAGGCCGGTGGGAATCCGATCGCAGCGCGTGTTTCTCGACCGGGACCCGGCGTGAAGTTCCAATAGGTGCATACGGCAAAACCCGCGCGGTTCCGGGTCCATGCGCTGCGCAGCCGATTCATGGCCGTGGCCGCCGTCGGCATGCGGGCGGCAAATTCGCCTGATCTTTATTGAAACAACACAAAAAACCCATTTCCTAAACGAACAATTTACGAGAATCGGGCCACAATTCCGGCATAATGCCTGCGAGTCGGGCAACGCGAAACCCCACGGCCGGGGAAGAAGCGTCCGGCGGCGCCACAGGTTCCGGGAGGCAGATATGGCAGGCATTCTGATGCGTGAGACGACAACAATCCGCTTGACGTCGCCCGGGTTCGCCGGTGTTACAATTACAATAAGGCCCAGCGGCCCAGCGGCATGACGTGCGCCCGGCGCGAGGCAGGCGCCCACCGGCCACCCGCTTCCGCCCCGTCCCGGTCTCCGTCGCCGAGACGGACGCCGCCGGAAGACCGCTCCTGGCCTGACCCGCGCGGCGGGCACGCCCGCCTCTCCCTTTTCCTGCCCGTCCTGGCACTGCTGTTCGGCGCGATGGGCCTGGTCGCCGCCGCACCGGCCCAGGCGCAGGAGACCGTGGCGGCGGACTGGGCATGCATCCCGAAGGACAGCAGCAACAACGCGCTGGTGACCGCTGGGCAGAGCTTCCGGCTGCTGTTCGTCACTTCCACCACGACGCAGGCCACCTCGACCAGCATCTCGACCTACAACGATATCGTGAAGACGCTGGCGGCCACCAACAGCTGTTTCACGACCGCCCAGGCCAACCAGTTCCGGGCGTTCATCTCGACTTCGGCCACCAGTGCCAAGTCCAACACCGCCACGACAGGCACGGGCGAGCGCATTTACTGGATGAAGGGGGCAAAGGTCGCCGACAACTACGCCGACTTCTTCGACAATTCGTGGGATTCCAACGCCGCGAAGAACGAGAGCGGGTCCAGCCAGGCCGGTCTTGCATGGACGGGCACATGGGCAGGCGGAAACTCGAGATCGGGGCGAACGGCCGGCTCGGACAATGTCAATTGGATGAATCCAAGCAGCAGCGGAAACCTGGGGGTGGCCAACTCTCCCAAGACCAATTCAAATCGGCTCCTGGCGCTCTCTCCCGTCTTTACAGTGCAGGACCCCCCGGCCAAGCCGACGAATCTTTCCGCGACGGCGGGCAACGCGCAGGTCTCGCTCTCCTGGCCCATGTTTAACGTTTCTTGGCGTGAATCTGCCGATTTCGGCGTATTTCTGACC
>JAPPHA010000072.1 GCA_028874915.1 Paracoccaceae bacterium | reverse complement strand
GCACATGCCACTGAAAAACAATCATCTTTTTTTGTGCGCGTTAAACATGGGTTAACGGCCCGAACCCGGGGGCGCGAGGGATGAGGACGGGAGACATCGTCCTGGAGACCCGTGCACTCTCGATGCATTTCGGCGGTGTGCGGGCCGTGGACCGCGTGGACTTCACACTGTGCGAGAGGGAGCTCCGCTGCCTGATCGGCCCGAATGGTGCCGGCAAGTCGACGTTTTTCAAGTGCCTCACGGGGCAACTCCGCCCGAGCGCCGGCGATATAGTGATTCGCGAGGTCCATGTGGCCGGACTCGAGCCCCACGAGATCGCCGCCCTCGGCGTCGGAATCAAGACCCAGGTGCCAAGCGTCTTTGACGGACTCACGGTCGAGGAGAACATCGGGCTTTCCGCCCGGCGCTGGCACGGGCCGGCACGGGCCCGGTCCCTGACCGAGGAAACGATTGCCCGAATCGACCTCGGCCGTATCCGGACGCGCGTCGTCGGACAACTCGCCCACGGCGAACGCCAATGGGTCGAACTCGGGATTGTAGCGGCGGCCGAGCCCTGGCTCGTGCTTCTCGACGAACCGACTGCGGGCATGACGCATGAGGAGACGGAACGCACAGCAGAGCTCATTCGCGCCATCAACGAGAATGCGGCCCTGATCGTGGTGGAGCACGACATGCGGTTTGTCCGAATGATTTCGGAGACGGTCACGCTGTTTCACGAAGGCCGGATTCTCATGGAGGACACGATGGAGGCCATTGCGGCCGACCCGCGTGCCCGCGAGGTCTACCTGGGGCACCGGGCATGAGGACACCACCGTGAGCGCACTGCTTGAGGTCGCGGGCCTGAATGCCGGCTACGGGCGTGTGCCCGTTCTGCACGGCATCGATCTCTCGGTGGACGAGACGGAGGTCGTCGGCGTTCTTGGGCACAATGGCATGGGAAAGACCACGCTGCTCAAGTCGATCATGGGTATCGTCCCCGCCACCGATGGCGCGATCGTCTTTCGGGGACTCGACCTCACGCGGGAGCGAACGAGCGACCGGGCACATCTCGGAATCGGCTATGTGCCGCAAGGGCGTGGGATCTTTCCCAATCTCACCGTCCGTGACAACCTTCGCATGGGGATCGCAGCCCACCGCGACAGCGACGAGGACGCCGCGATTCGGGCGATACTCGACGAATTTCCGCGCTTGGAACACCTCCTCGATCGTGACGGCGGAACGCTGTCCGGTGGCGAGCAGCAACTTCTCGCGATCGCCCGCTGCCTCATCTCCGAACCCGAGCTGATATTGCTCGACGAACCGACCGAGGGCATCCAGCCCTCGATCGTGGACGACATTGCTGCGTTGCTCGCCGAACTCAACCGCCGGCGCGGGTTGGCCGTTGTGTTGGTGGAGCAGAACCTCGACTTCATCACCGAGCTGTCCAGCCGTGTCTTGCTCCTGCAAAAGGGCGTAATCAGTGGCGAGGTTACCGGCGAAAAGGCGACCGATCCGGTGCTTATCGACGCGTTTACCGGCTTCGGCGCCACAACGGCGCCGGGCGCCCCGATGTCGTCGCAGGGGCGAACCAGACCGTTGGCCGACGCGACGACTGTACACAGCGTCGCCCCGACCGCCCGACCCCCAGGGACTCGCCGCGTCCACAGAATCACGGGTGTCACGGACGCAATCCGGGCCCGGCACCGAAATCGACCGGAGGATTTCGTACATGACCGCGCAACGGCCAACCCATGCTCAGCTCAAAACCATCGTCGGAGAGTTGGGAATGCATATGTCGGATACCCGAATCCAGGAGTTCCTCGACGTGATGCAGGGGACCCTCGGGGCCTACGACATAGTCGATACGATGCCCGACCACCTGCCTCCGGTTCTCTACCCGCGTACGGCCGGACATCGGCCGTCCCCGGAAGAGAATCCACTGAACGCCTGGTATGTGAGAACTGAGGTGCGCGGGGCGCCACGCGGACCCCTTCACGGGCGAACGGTCGCACTCAAGGACAATGTATGCCTTGCCGGGGTGCCCATGATGAATGGCGCTTCCACTCTGAAGGGCTACACTCCGGATGTGGACGCCACCATCGTCACCCGTCTCCTGGATGCCGGTGCGACGATCGTCGGAAAGGCGCACTGTGAGTATTTCTGCCTCTCCGGCGGCAGCCACACCGGGGCCGCGGGTCCGGTACAGAACCCGCACAAACCGGGCTATTCGGCCGGGGGCTCGTCCTCGGGCTCCGGTGCTCTCGTCGGCGGCAATTTCGTGGACATGGCCATCGGAGGCGACCAGGGTGGATCCATTCGAACCCCGTCGTCGTATTGCGGCTGCTACGGGATGAAGCCGACACACGGACTCGTCCCCTACACCGGGCTCATGCCAATCGAGTCGACCATCGACCATACCGGGCCAATGACGCAGACCGTTCAGGACAACGCCGTGATGCTGCAAGCGATTGCCGGCGCGGACGGCCTCGACCCGCGCCAGTACGACCCGCAACTCGACGACTACCCCGGTGCCGTCGGGCGCGGCGCCGGCGGGCTCCGCATAGCTGTCGTGAAGGAAGGCTTCGGCCATTCCGTTTCGGAAGCGGATGTGGACGCAAAGGTCCGGACCGCGACCGAGATCTTCAGGCGCCTCGGAGCGACGGTCGATGACGCCTCGATCCCCGCCCATCACCAAGGTCTCGCCATCTGGACCCCGATTGCGCTCGAAGGACTCATGAATCAGATGATGCATGGAAACGGCATGGGGACCGGGTGGGAGGGCCTGTACACCACGTCGTTGCTCGACTTTCACGCGAATTGGCGAAGCCGGGCCGACGAACTTTCCGACACGCTCAAGATCTGCATGTTCATGGGACAGTACTACCTCAAGCACCACCGCGGTCATTATTATGCGAAGGCGCAAAACCTCGCGCGCCGCCTGCGGGCGGAATACGATGCCGCGCTCGAGGCCCACGACCTTCTCCTCATGCCGACCCTGCCGATGAAAGCGACCCCGCTGCCCCCGCCCGACGCGCCGCTCGCACTCACCTGCCAGCGAGCCTTCGAGATGCTTCCGAACACGGCGCCGTTCGACGTGACGGGTCACCCGGCGATGTCAATTCCCTGCGGAATGAGCGATGGGCTGCCCGTCGGGCTGATGCTCGTTGGCGGCTCCTGGCAGGAAGCGACGATCTACCGCGCCGCGGCCGCCTTTGAGCAGGCGTGCGACTGGCGGTCGATGTGACCGTCGCATCGCCGGTTTCCCCGCTGACGCTGTCCACAGTAGCGGGACGCATGCCTTCGGCACAGGACAGGGTAGAACCGTCCGCACATACCGGTCGCCCGAAGCGTGCCATGGTCCCGTATGGACGACCAGGGGCGGCCGCATGACCCCTCTGGCAAGACGACGGGCATTCGCAGCTCGCGGCCTCGTTCCGGTCGATGGACTGTCGCACGTCCACGGTCCCAGCGATCAGCCCCTGCTGGATACGACGCTTCCTGCCTTTCTGACGGAAGCCGTTCGACGTCATCGCGGGCGCACCGCCGCCGTCTTTCGGGCGACGGGCGACCGCTGGTCCTGGGACCAACTCGCGCGGCGGGTCGACCGGTTGGCGGCAGGACTTCTGAGCCTCGGGCTGTATCGGGGAGATCGAATCGGAATCTGGTCTCCGAACCGTCCCGAATGGCTGATCACGCAGTTCGCAACCGCGCGCGTCGGGCTGGTCCTCGTCAACGTCAATCCGGCCTATCGTGTATCGGAGCTTGAGTACGCATTGAACAAGGTGGGCGCCAAGGCGCTGATTCTCTCCCGGCAGTTCAAGAGCTCCGCCTATGTCGAGATGCTTCGGGAACTCGCTCCGGAACTGAACCGCTGCCGACCCGGCCGTCTGCACGCGGCCCGCCTGCCGACGTTAAGGACCGTGGTCCAGCTTGGTCCCGAACCGGCACCCGGCTGTTTCGGATTCGACGCCGTCATGGACCGCGGTGGCGGCGGCAACCGGTGGCGGCTCGACGCCATTTCGGATCGGCTGTCGCCCTTTGACCCCATCAACATCCAGTTTACGTCCGGAACGACCGGGTCTCCGAAAGGCGCAACTCTCACCCACCACAACATAATCAACAATGCCGTCTCCTGCGCCCGGGCGATGCGTCTGCAGCCCAGCGAAGCCTTGTGCATACCCGTACCGCTTTATCATTGCTTCGGAATGGTTCTCGGAAATCTCGTCGCGACGGCCAGCGGTGGGACCATGGTCTTCCCGGGCGAGGGATTTGATGCGGCCGAAACCCTCGCTGCCCTGGATGCGGAACGTTGCGCGGCCGTTCACGGCGTGCCGACGATGTTCGCGGCCATGCTTGACCATCCAGAATTTCAGCGTTTCGATCTCTCGGCCATCCGTACCGGAATCATGGCCGGTGCGCCCTGTCCCGTTTCGCTGATGCACCGAGTCGTGAACGAGATGGGATGTCGCGAGATCACGATCGCATACGGCATGACCGAAACCAGCCCGATCTCGTTTCAGACGAGCCCGGATGATTCCATTGAGCACCGCGTTTCGACCGTCGGCCGCATTCAGCCGCATGCGGAGGTGAAAGTCGTCCACGAGGACGGCCGGACAACACCGGTCGGCGTTCAGGGCGAGCTGCTCACACGCGGCTATCTGGTCATGCAGGGCTACTGGGACGACCCCGACCGGACCGCCGATTCGATTTCGGAAGGCTGGATGCGCACCGGTGACCTCGCCACGATCGATGCGCGGGGCTATTGCCGGATCGTTGGTCGCAGCAAGGACATGCTGATCCGTGGCGGTGAGAACATATATCCCGCCGAGATCGAGGACTTCCTCCTCACCCATCCCGATATCGCGGCTGCGCAGGTCTTCGGCGTACCGGACGAAAGGTACGGTGAGGACGTCTGCGCCTGGATCATTCTTCATCCGGGTCGCGTCATGGATGAAGACGCCGTTCGGGCATTCTGCCGGGGGCGCATCGCCCACACCAAGGTTCCTCGCTACGTTCGCATTGTCACTGAAATGCCGACGACTGCGACCGGCAAGCCACAGAAATTCAGGATGCGAGAGCAGATGATCGAGGCGTTGAAGGGCCGAGACGACTGATGTTTCGCCACGCGCGGGACGCCAACAGGTGCCCTCTGCGGCACGTCAGAGTCGAGTACTTGCACGTTCACGCGACGGCAGAATTGCCGTGGCATCTCGGCAACCGCCAAAATGGATTGCCTTCGGATCGCCAAATCGACGTTTCCGAACCGGACGACCCTCGGACCGGGCGGCGTGTCGGCTCGCCGGGCTTGTGCCGTCGGATGTCACGTTCAAGTCCATTCCTTCCGTGGTCTTCTTCCGCGAAATTCGGCTGGCAGGACCTTACTGGCAGCACGTCCGATCATCGGCCGCGCTCCGCACCACACTCTCGCACTCCAGGCCGCTTTTCTCGCGTGTGAGTTGACCAAGGTAGGTCGATCCGGCGAGGTAGAACTTGGCGAACACTTCGTCAAAATCATCCGAGACGGATTTTTCGGCGAGGCCGGTTTCGAGGACCGCTTCCTGCCACACCTTCACACGCGGAAATCCTTCAAGAACGTCGTAGCCTGTACGGGCTTCAATGATGGCCGCGCGATGCAGCATCGGAAGCCAGGCGATGTCCACCATGCCGATGGAATCCCCGCCGGCGAAAGGACCATCGCCCAAGCGTTGTTCGATCTTGCCGAATGCCGCGGCCAATCTCCGGGTGCGTTCGACCAGGGTTACGGCGTCGGGGCTGCGTTGCGCCCCGCACTGGACCAAATAGGTTTTCGACGCCAGGTGCGCCCAGGCGCGATCCCGTGCCTTCTCAACCGGATCGCTTGCGTGCAGCGACGGCCTTGTCACCTCGTCGATGTATTCGACGATCGCGTCGGACTCGAAGACCATACGCCCGTCATCGGTGCGCAGAATCGGCACCTGACCGTGCGGCGATATCTTGAGGAACCAGTCCGGCTTGTCGTTCAGATCGACGTATTCGACATCGTAGGGGGCGTCCTTGGCTTCGAGCAATGCTGTCACGCGTTGGACAAATGGACAAATCTTGAAACTGATGACTTTCATGGAGATCGCTCGTTCGCTGGTGGCTTCGTTTGGGAATTGACACGGATGAGAGACGCCGTATGATCGATATCTCAATAAGTCAATAGATATTGAGATAATGCCCGTGAACGAACCCCAAGCCATCGCCGCTCTTGGCGCGCTCGCTCAGGAAACCCGGTTGCGAATCGTGCGATACCTGGTCCGCTGCGGAGATGACGGTGCTTCCGCCGGTGACATCGGAAGGGTGGTCGAAGCCACTTCGTCCCGTGCTTCCTTCCACCTTTCTGCGCTCGAGAACGCGGGTCTGATTCGGTCTGAACGCCGATCGCGGAACACCATTTACCGCGCCGAGTTTGAACAACTCGGAGGCCTTCTTTCCTTCCTCTTGAGTGATTGTTGCGGCGCCAATCCCGACATTCGGGCCTGCTGCCTGCGTGAGGATTGCTGTTAGGCAGGCTGCGGCCCGATCAGCCGTTCGACTTCAAGCGGAACCCGAATCACCGCAGGCCCACGCAGCCGCCACGACTACGGCCGCTCTTCGTCAAGGGGAACTCCCTCGACGACATGTCGCTGTATGGCTTCCGCCCAATGGGCCATGAAGTCCTCGAAGGCCGAGTCAAACGCCCTGACGAATTCGTCCCCGTCGGATGACAGCGAGATCATGCGATATGTCACGGTTGCCTGACTCTTGAGCTCGCCGGCAGGCTTCACGTTAACGTCCACGGTGGCAACGTGGTGATCCGGAACGACACGCACGAACGAAGCGAATCCCGCAGCCGGATCATGTCGTGTCTGGACCCAGGTCTCGGTTGCGCCCCCCGACCTGGTGGTCTGAAACACAACCCCCTCGCCCACGCTGGGTCCGTCCGAATACACATAGCGCGGGTTCCACCCGGCCACCCACCGTCGTTCGCCCTCGGCGTTGAAGAGAGAGAACGCCTCCACGGCCGTCAGAGCCATGTCCACTGTGCCCGTCCTCTTGATGTGAATTCGCTCATCCGTGTTGGTCATCGCGATCGTCCCGGTCTCCAACGCAACATGGATTCGCCAACGTCCCGTGCGTTTCCGACCAAACGGCCGCGCCTATGGGGCGGCGATCTCGGCAAGAATTCCGGCATCACGGAATGACCGAGAGTTGCGAGGCATTCTACCCGATTGCAAGAGTTTTTCCGCGGCTCCCGACGGTTGCCACAGGACGACCGTCCGGAAACAATTGCGGGCCGCAGTCGTGCCAGCCCCCATGCCGCTGGTCTCAGACGGCCTCGCCCGCTCGGACCCGGTGAGCATTCCTTCAGGTGTTTGTCTTGGGGGCCGGCCCCGCTTGCACGGACAGGTCTCGAGAAATCCCGCCGCGACCGGTTTCGACCGTCATTCCGTTGATCGCTTCCTGGCGGCTCCCGAATGTCGACCGCATTCGGGGCCCGGGCTTCGTCGGGAAGGATCTCGCCCCGATCGGAGACCGGCGGACCGGCGGCGGTCTGGTACAGCCAATGTTTGAACTGAACAGAGATTCGTCCCACGAGAACACGGGTGCCGACCGGATCCGTGAAAGCCTCGGCGATGGCACCTGGAAACGGGCCCCGTCACCGGGCCGACCGATACGACTCCATCGTCAGGCGCGGAAGATCGTCGACACCACACGCTGATTCCAGTTCGCCGGACCGAACGAGTCGTCGCGCCATCTCAATGTCCGGCATCAGGTATCGATCGCCCGAAAGCGCCGAAACGTCCTTCCGAATACACCGGAGCGCCCGTCGGAGTGGCGGGCTGGTCAGGAGCGGGGCACGAGTTTCAACGCCCTGGGCCGCACACAGGGCTTCGGTGGCAATGATCCCGGCCAGGTTTTCGTTCATCCGCCCGAGCCGGAGGGCGCCATGGGCGGACATCGACACATGGTCTTCCTGGCCAGCCGATGTTGGCGTCGTGTCAGTGCTGCACGGGTTTGCGAGGTGCCGGTTCTCGCTCATCAAGGCTGCGGTGGCGATTTCGGCAGCCATGAATCCCGAATTCAGTCCGGGGTCGGTCGCCAGGAAAGGCGGCAGGCCGAACGAGAATGCGGGATCGATCAGGAGTGCAACCCGGCGCTGAGAAATGGACCCGATTTCGGAAACCGCCATTGCAAGAAGGTCGGCGGCGAATGCCACCGGTTCTCCGTGGAAGTTCCCGCCGGAGATGATCCGCCCGGTTTTCGTCAGCACAATCGGGTTGTCGGTCACGGCGTTGGCTTCAAGGGTCAACGTCCGGGCCACAAAACGCATTAGATCGATTGCCGCGCCGGCGACCTGCGGCTGGCAGCGAAGGCAATAGGGATCCTGTACCCGTGCATCCCCGCTCCGGTGGCTCTCGCGAATGTCCGAGCCCGCCATCAGAGCCCGCATGGCGACCGCCACGTCGATCTGGCCTTGATGCCCCCGCAACCGGTGGATGTCCGAATCCAGAGGCGAGGTCGACCCCATCGCCGCATCCGTCGCGAGGGCAGCCGTGACGATCGACGTCCGGACGATTCGCCACGCATCGAACAGTCCGGCAAGGGCGACCGCAGTCGAGAACTGGGTCCCGTTGATCAACGCCAGACCCTCCTTGGGGCCAAGAACAAGAGGTTGAATTCCAGCGGCCGCCAGTGCCTCCTTGCCCGTCACCCGCCGATCACCCTGGATCGCCTCGCCTTCGCCGATGAGAACAGCCGACATATGGGCAAGCGGGGCGAGGTCGCCGGATGCGCCAACCGATCCCTGCGACGGAATCACCGGCGTGACGTCCGACGCGAGCAACGCCAAAAGGCTCTCGACAACGGCCCAGCGCACGCCAGAGCAACCTCGGCAGAACGAAAGCACCTTCAGAATCATCATCAACCGAACGGTTTCCGGATCGATCGGGTCTCCAGTGCCGCAGCAGTGCGACAGAATCAGGTTCCTCTGGAGCGCCGTCGTGTCGTCGGGAGAGATGCGGATCGATGCCAGCTTCCCAAAGCCGGTGTTGACTCCGTAGACGGGTTCGTCGCCGGAGGCGGCCTCAGCGACAATTGTTGATGACGTATCGACAACCGCCCGGACGCCCGGGTCAACCGCGACACCCCCCCGGCCCCGATAGAGGTCCTCCAGAACGTCGAGGCCGACGCCTCCTGCTGACAGCACCCCGTCTGTCAAGAACCGATACCGGAGATTCGCTCGACGAGCGGATTGGGGCCGATCCGGCAGGCAAGTTCTCGGGGATGATCCAAGTCCCAGACGGCAAGGTCGGCGAGACAGCCGGCCCGAATGCGGCCGCGGTCCCGAAACCCGAGGGCTGCGGCCGCATGGCAGGTGACCCCGGCGAGCGCTTCTTCGGGCGTCAGGCGGAACAGGGTGCAGGCCATGTTCAAGATGGTGAGGATCGAGTGGATCGGAGACGACCCCGGGTTGGCATCGGTCGCAACCGCCATCGGGACTCCATGGTCCCGAAACGCTGACACCGGCGGGGCGACGGGTTCCCGCAGCGTGTAGTAGGCACCCGGGAGCAACACGGCGACCGTTCCGGCCTTCGCCATCGCCTTGACGCCGGATTCCGACACATACTCCAGGTGGTCGGCGGACAAGGCGGCATGGCGGGATGCCAACGCCGCACCGCCGAGATCCGAAAGCTGGTCAGCGTGCAGCTTGACGGGAAGACCCAACTGGCGGGCCCGCGCGAACACCCGGTCGATCTGCGACGGCGAGAAAGCGATTCCCTCGCAGAATCCGTCGACGGCGTCAGCCAGCCCGGCCTCATGGGCAGCCTCGAGCGCGGGCAGGCAAATGGTGTCGATGTAGGCGTCGGATCGATCGCGAAACTCGTCCGGAATGGCGTGGGCGCCAAGAAAGCTGGTCACGACCCGTACAGGACGGCGTTCGCCGAGTTGCCGCGCAGCCTTGAGCATCCGGAGTTCAGTATCGAGATCCATTCCGTATCCCGACTTGATCTCCAGGGTTGTCACGCCCTCGGCGATCAAGGCATCGAGGCGCGGGAGCGCGGACGCGACCAGGTCCTCCAGACTCAGTCCGCGGGTCGCTTGCACGGTTGACATGATCCCGCCACCGGATCGGGAAATCTCTTCGTAGCTTGCGCCGGTGAGGCGCATCTCGAATTCGCGGGCGCGGCTACCGCCATAGACCAGATGGGTGTGACAGTCGATCAGACCGGGCGTGACGAGCCTGCCCCCAAGATTTCGGCGCGGCCAGCCGGAAACACGTCCCGGCAGTTCGCATTCCGGTCCGACCCAGTCGACCCGTCCGCCCGAAACGACAACGGCGCCGCGATCAATGAGACCATATGATTGAACACTGTCGAGCGTCGCGACCCGAGCTCCAGCGAGAATCTGTCCCGTCATTTCGGACCTATTCGTTGCCTCGGTGCCACCGGACGACAAGACCCGGCGACGAGTGCAGCGTGCACAAAACCTGTTGTCAACTCAACCGGGATGCCGGTATCCCGGACACGGAACCGGAAGACCCGTCGGCGAACGGCGTGGGTCGCTTCATGCCGAGTTCCAACGCTGCATACAACGGCCAAATCGATCGCTCGCCCTCCAATCGTATCTCCAAATGACAGCACGCACCCACAGGACACTTCCGATCACCGATGACATCGGACCGGGACGCTCCAGGCCCGTACTCGTCCTCCCGTCACGCCGGTCGAGCCCGGGATACTGACCGTGCGGCCGGAACCGACCGTCATTCATGCCCGCAAGGCCCTCACGGGCGACGGTTGGTTTGACGACATCTGTGTCCAGATCGATGCGGCCGGCAGGATTGCCGCCGTTTCCGCCGGCTCCGGCCGGCCCAAGTCATCCGCGGATTCCATCGTCGGAATCCTTCTGCCGGCACCGGCAAACCTCCACAGCCACGGGTTTCAGCGAGCGATGGCCGGGCTGACCGAACGGCGCGGACCGGATACGACCGAGAGTTTCTGGACCTGGCGCCAGCTCATGTACCGTTTTCTCGACCGCCTCGGACCGGAGGACTTCGAGGCGATCAACGCCTTCGCCCAGATGCAGATGGCAGAGGCCGGATATGCGGCCGTGGCCGAGTTTCACTATGTCCACCACCAGGTGGGCGGACGGCCCTACGACAACCTCGCCGAATTGTCCGAACGCATTTTCGCAGCCGCCACCGATTCCGGCATCGGACTCACGCTATTGCCGGTTTTCTACCAGTTCGGCGGGTTCGGCCGCCGTCCTCTCAAGGGCGGGCAGCGCCGATTCGGCAACGATCCGGACCGATTCGCCAGCCTGTTTGGCAGGCTCGAATCAACCCTGCCAGGCCTGACGCCTGATTGCCGGATCGGTACGGCTGTTCATTCGCTCCGGGCAGCGGATCCGGCCGACCTGTCAGCGATCGCCAGCCTCGACTCAGGGGGAGGTCCCATCCACATGCATCTCGCCGAACAGGCGGACGAAGTGACCGGATCCCTGGCAGCCCTGGGCGCACGGCCTGGAGAATGGTTGTGCGACAATGCGGATCTCTCGTCCCGTTGGTGCCTGATCCATTGCACCCAGATCTGCCCGGGAGAGATCGATCGTCTGGCGCGGACCGGCGCCATCACCGGATTGTGCCCCGTCACCGAATCAAGCCTTGGCGACGGGATCTTCCCTGCCGGGCGTTTCCTCGGAGCCGAGGGGCAATTCGGTGTCGGGACAGATTCCAACATCCGCATTTCGCTGGCGGAGGAGTTGAGAACACTCGAATATTCCCAACGTCTCCGTGACCAGTCCCGAGCGGTCCTGGCGGAGGCCGAGCGGTCCTGCGGACGGCTTCTGTTCGATGCGGCCTGTACCGGGGGGAGGGTCGCCACAGGCCGCCAGGGCGGTGTCATCACGGCCGGGCTTTATGCCGATCTCCTGGCCCTCGACGACACCCACCCGGACCTTGACAACCGAGTCGGCGACACGATTCTCGACAGTTTCGTGTTCTGCGGGGCCGACGGGATGATCACCGATCTTTGGTCGGCCGGCCGGCACATCGTGCAACAAGGCCAGCATGTCCGGCGAAACCGGATAACCGCTTCGTACGTTGCGAGGCTCCGGACTCTGACCGACAGCCTGTAACCCGTACCCACATTTCCATGCCTGGCATCCTGCATTCGGACAGCACACCCGATCCGCCACCAGTGTCGGAAACGGCCGTCCGGCGGGCGCAGGACCGCCGTCATCCGGCGTCCGGTTCCGGATAGTAGCCGATGACATCCCCGTCCGTCGTGACGCCCAGTCCATTGAGCAACCGGTTGGCATAGTTGAAGTATCCAACGATCTGGTTGACCTCTAGAATCTGTCCGTCGTCGAGCCCGGCCTCACGAAGCCCGGCCACGTCGGACTCCGTGATGTCTCCCGGAGAGAGCGTCAGTTTCCGCGCATAGTCGAGGGCTGCCAGCTCCGCACCCGAGAAGGCTCGTTCCGGCTGCCGGGCGGCCAGCGCCGTGGCAATCGCATCCGAACGCGCATCGTCGCCAATGAGGTGGCGAGCGTTTTTCCAGTGATTGGCGAAGGAATAGTCGCACTGGTTGAGCAGCGAAACGTAGCTCCCGATGGTTTCCTGCAACCATTCCGGCAGCGTATTGCCGTCGTCGTGAAGTACGGCACGATACAGGACAACGTGCCCGTGCATTGTCGCCGGCCGCAGCGAGTGGACCCGCATCACGTTGTCCACCGTCCCGTGGGGTGTCCGGGCCGCATCAAACGCCTTCCGGAGTTCGGATCCGGCTTCTTGGTCGGGAATCATCTTGATCCAGGCAGACATCTTTTTCTCAACAGTAGCTTCGGTTCACCACCGCCGAATGGCGGCGCTGATGCGGTTTCTTGAACCCGGCGTCTGAAATCATGATTTCGACGCCCGGTCCATCGATCTTGAATGAAAACTTCGTGGTAAGGACCCAAGTGTGTTGTCCACTGGAGTTGAGCCCACAAAAAGCATGGATAGTTGCTGCAAGATGTTGTGATCTTCGCCCATGAATTCTGCGCCGAACTGAGAGACCTTCATGGCCACACTGTGCGGGTCGTGAGATTTCTGAGAAGTTCACGACAGGTGAAGCTACCGTGAACGCCAACGCGACAAACCTCCCATGACCGGGAAGCGGACCGGAATCCTCCGAGTCATCAGGCCCTGCTGCGGATCAGGGATCAAGCAGGTGAAAACAAAATTCTGCGGGCGCCCGCAGACGTCTCTGCGAACGATCACGCCCCAAGCGTTCCACTCATCGGCGCCGACAGCCCGAAGTCGGCCTGTCGCCAGCTTCGACCCCACTGACAGTCGAATCCGTGCAAATCCAATCCCGCCTCAAAGGCGGTCGGCAGGCATTCCATCAGCGTCCCGAATTCTCTATTGCTGCGCAACGCAACGCCAAGTTCGAATCCGTGAGGCAGCCGGACGGACGAACGTTCGGCAAGGGACAGAATTCGACATCGAATCCATCCGTGAACGCCGGAGATCCCGGGCGGACGCAACCGAAGTCAACGAGAAAGGAGAGTTTCAATGGCGGTCAAGGTCTGCGTCTTTGATGCCTATGGCACACTTTTTGACGTCTCTGCCGCCGCCAGAGACTGTGCCTCCGAACCCGAATGGAAACAACTCGACGGGAAATGGCAGAAACTCGCCTTCGATTGGCGAATGAAGCAACTTCAGTACACTTGGCTTCGGGCCGTCACGGGAGATTATTCGGATTTCTGGACGGTCACGCAGAATAGTCTGGACTGGGCACTCGCCAGTTCCGGACTCGCCGGCGACCCCGGCCTGCGCGAACGCTTGCTTGCCCTCTACTGGCAGTTGGGAGCCTATCCGGAAGTGCCCACAATGCTTGGCGAATTGAAGGCCGGCAACGTCAAGACGGCCATTCTTTCGAACGGGTCCCATGGAATGTTGCGGGGCGCCGTCCGATCGGCCGGAGTCGAGGCCGAACTCGACGCCATCCTGAGCGTCGAGTCGGTTGGCGTTTTCAAGCCACACAGAACCGTCTATGCGCTCGTCGAGGCTCAATTCGGGACCGATCCTCAGGAGGTGCTCTTCGTTTCGTCCAATGGATGGGATGCCGCAGCCGGCGCCGGATTCGGCTTCCGTTCCGTCTGGGTTAACCGCGCCGGAGAACCAATGGACCGCCTGCCCTGGAAACCGGACCATGAACTCGCCGACCTGTCGAGCGTTCCGAATCTGGCCCGACCGTCCTGATGCCGCGATTTACAACATTCGACGGGCTGGGAATCGCCTACGCTGATTTCGGCGACCGCTCAGCGTTTCCGGTGCTCTGCCTTCCCGGCCTCACACGGAACCATGCGGATTTCGACTGTCTGCAACCGCATCTGCTCGGTTTCCGTCTGATTGCCATGACATGCAGGGGACGCGGCGATTCCGAACACGATCACGACTACCGGAACTACACCGTTGCGGTCGAAAGCCGAGACGCGCTGGCACTTCTCGATCATCTTGAGATCGGCCGCGCCGCCGTCATAGGAACATCGCGGGGTGGTTTGATGGCGGTGCACATGGCGAGTGTGGCAAAGCAACGACTTGCGGGCGTCCTCCTGAACGACATCGGGCCTGTCCTCGAAATGTCGGGAATAATGACGATTCTTGAATACCTGGGTCGGCAGCCCGCTGAACCGGACCTGGAGTCGCTGGTCGAGACAATCAGTTCACGAGTGCCGGGTTTCCGGAATGTCCCCCGCGAGAGATGGCGAGAAGAGACCCTGCGAAACGTCGTCGAAACCGCTGAAGGGCTCCGGATCAACTATGATCCGAGACTGCGGGAGGCTGTCCTGGCTACCGAGGTCAATACCGACGACAATTGGAGTTTGTTTCGCAGTCTCGACGGACTGCCGATTGCTCTCGTCCGAGGTGCGAACTCCGGTCTTCTGTCCGCCGACGCGGCCGCCAAAATGCGAACAATGCGACCGGACATGGTGTTTGCCGAAGTCCCGGATCGGGGTCACTGCCCATTCCTCGACGAACCGGAAAGCCTTGCCGTGATCCGGACCTGGCTGGCGGCCTGCCAAAACTCCGATGCGCAATGAGTGACATCGGGCAGATTCTGGCGGCACGGGATCGCCAATCCGGCCATGTGCGACAGACGCCGCTCCTGTCATCGCCGATGCTGGACGCCATTGCCGGGCGAAGGCTGCTTGTGAAGGCGGAGTGCCTCCAGCACACGGGATCGTTCAAGTTTCGAGGCGCTTGGTCGGCGATCACGGGGCTGCCGGAGGAATCGATCCGGCGCGGCGTGATCGCCTATTCCTCGGGCAACCACGCCCAGGGCGTCGCCTTGGCCGCAAGACTCCGAGAGCTTCCGGCCTGCATTATCATGCCGTCGGATGCGCCTTGGCCCAAGATCCGGAACACGCAGGAACTTGGCGCCGACGTCGTACTCTATGACCGCGTCCGAGAGAGCCGGGAAGAGGTCGTGGAGCGGGTGAACGCCGTTCGCAACCTGGCGCTGATCCGGCCATTCGACGAACCGCTCGTCATTGCCGGTCAGGGAACCTGCGGACTTGAAATTGCCGAACAGGCAGGACAGGCACGAATAGACCAGGCCGAGGTCCTTGTCTGCTGCGGCGGCGGCGGCCTGACTTCGGGAATTGCCCTGGCCCTGGAGAACCGAGCGCCCGGACTTCGTCCCCGTCCGTGCGAACCGGAAGGATTCGACGATGTCGCCCGATCCCTTGACGCCGGAACGATCAAGACGAACGCCCGTGTGTCGGGCTCAATCTGCGACGCCATCCTTACACCCGCGCCCGGTGAACTGACCTTTCCGATCATGAAACGGCTCTGCGGAGCGGGAGCCGGCATCGTTGTCAGTGAAGAGGATTGCCTCCGAGCCATGGCGCTGGCCTACGCGCATCTCAAGATTGTCATTGAGCCCGGGGGCGCCGTCGCCTTGGCCGCAGCCCTGTTTCACCCCGACCACATCAGCAGCGATACCGTCGTCGCCGTGGCTTCCGGCGGCAACGTCGATCCCTCCATGTTCCGCCGTGCACTCGACCGTCTTGGCTCCGACGCAAAGAAAACCGCCGGCGCATCGGATTGAGAGCTCGATCGAACATTCTTTCCCGGAATGGGAGACTGTTTCGAGGCGTGACCCGAGATTCCAAATCGATCGAAAAGGGCCGGTTGCCCGTTCTGGCGCCCCGCGCCCCGTACAAACGCCTCGCGGCCATGGCCCACAAGGACTGCAGGCGCAGCCGAAGGGCCTGCTGGCGGAAACGACACTTCTCCAACCACCGTGAAACCTCGCATGGACCAAGCCCTGACTGCTGACTTTCGCGTTCCGCCAAGGCGCGCATCCATGACGCGCGCAACAGGCTGTCCAATCAGGTCCGGTTTCGCCAAGTCGCGGATCCTCGGCGCCAGCCACGGGAGCGCGGAATCGTCTACAGGACCGTCCCACAATGAGCATGTCTCAGCCAGGTTTATGATCATGACGTCGTGCGGTTCAGGAAACTCGTCGTTCATCAACACGCTGGCCAGCCGGCGTCTGACATCCCTGTACGGTGAACCGTCCGTGGCCGCATAGTGCCGGGCGGCCATCACCAACAAACGGTCATACCTGTCCCGTGCCAGAACCCCGCGGTCCACCAGGCGGTCCACAAGCTGCCCGCACAGTATCGCCGTCATTTGCGAATGCGCGCACCCGGTGGTCGGGCGCCCGTCGCTCTCCGTCTGTCGTGATCCGGCTCAACGCAACGTCGAGGCCGGCTCCCCGACGGTTCTCGGGTCAATGACAAAGAGCTGGTGAAGATCTGTGTCAGTGCGATTGTAAAGTGCCAAGTCCATCAGAACTGCGCCGCCAAGAGCAGTGTTCACGCCGTGATCCGGCAAAACGCGGTTGATCCGTCCGGTGTCGTAATCAAGCGCAAGGAGAAGGACTTATTCGCTGATCGTCACCATCGACCACGGCCTTGAATCGACCCTATGATGGCACAGACCCGGCGAAGGAACGGATGAACGCCAAATGCTCGACCTGAGCAACAACCCCCCGAGCCATCCGCGACATGTTGCCGGTGCAAGACGGGCTCCCTGCGTTTCCTGCCCGTACACTATTCCGCATGCAGACGGGTGAGGCGACCCAGCCTTTCCATGTGCCCTTCCCACGGTTGCACGTGCCGGCCATCAAACATCCTTCGCCATCACTTGTCCCGGACTCAGGTCGCCAGGAATCGCGCTCACCGTGCGCACTGTCGGGGCCAGCGATCTCCGGGGCTTCTTCCTGTCGGTTGATTCGCGCCAGTGACGCCGAGGCCCGACCTACAGGCAGATCGACCGTGGCTATCCGTCCATGCGCAGCCTCTCGTTCCGGGGATCGTAAGGGCTGTCCTCGACAAGAACAGCGTCCCACAGGCGGTTCTGCATGCGGACCTTCAGCTTTTGCCCGACCTCCGCCGCCGCCGGGGCGACGTAGCCCATGCCGATCGACCGTTCGAAATGGACCGAGTATCCGCCCGATGTCAGTCTGCCGACCCGGTTCCCGTCATGATCGTACAGCGCCTCCCGGCCCCAGGGATCGGCATCGTCGGGGCCATCGACCATGCAAGTGACGCAGCGGAACCGGACGCCGGTCTCTTCCATCGCAGTTCGACCGGTGAATGCCTTGGTCCGATCGACGAAACGCCCGAGTCCGCCTTCGAGCGGCGTGGCGTCCCGGCCGAGTTCCGTTCCGAAAGCCCGGTAGCTCTTTTCCTGCCGGAGCCAGTTCTGGGCCCGGGCCCCGACGAGCCTGAGATCTTGCGCTTCGCCGGCGGTCATGAGGCGGTCGAACAGGTAGTTTTGCATTTCCATCGGATGATGGAGTTCCCAGCCCAGTTCCCCGGTGTAGGCCACCCGCACCGCGAGAGTCGGACACATCCCGATCTCCAGTGTCCGGGCCGAGAGCCACGGGAAGCGGGCATTTGACAGGGCCGTTTGCGGGTTCGCGTCCCGGATGATCGGCCGCAGCACCTCCCGGACTCGGGGCCCGGCAAGCGCGAAGACGCCCCATTGAGTCGTGATGTCTTGAATGTCGATGCGCCCGAGTCGGGGCTCGGCGTCTTCCGCACTCTTCCGGAGATGATCACCGTCGTAGTCCGCCCAGGCCCCTGCGGAGACCAGGGTGTAGACGTCCGCCTCCAGCCGGACGATTGTATATTCTGTCCGAACCGTTCCGGCTTCGGTCAACGCGTAGGTCAGGTTGATCCGCCCAACCGGCGGCAGCCGGTTGCAGGTCAACTCATCCAGAAATGCGGTCGCGCCCGGACCACTCACGCGGTGCTTGGCGAAGGCGGTGGCGTCGATCAACCCCACCCCATTGCGGATGGCGCGGGCCTCTTCGACCGCATATTCCCACCAGCCGCCCCGCCGGAAACTTCGGGACGAACGGTCATCGAAACCATTGGGCGCGAAGTAATTCGGGCGCTCCCAGCCGTTCACCTGCCCGAACTGGGCACCCCGGGCCTTCATGCGGTCATAGCAGGGCGCCGTCCGCAGGGGCCGGCAGGCTTCGCGTTCCTCGTCGGGGTGGTGGAGGATATAGACATGTTCGTAGCATTCCTCGTTCTTGCGTTCCGCATACTCCGTGGTCATCCAACGGCCGTACCGTTTCGGGTCGAGGCTCGCCATGTCGATGTCCGCCTCGCCTTCGACCAGAATCCGGGCCAGGTAATGCCCCACGCCTCCGGCAGCGGTGATGCCGAAGCTGAAACCTTCCGCAAGCCAGAGGTTTCGCAATCCCGGTGCCGGACCCACCAGAGGATTGCCGTCGGGCGTGTAGCAGATCGGACCGTTGAAGTCGTCCTTGAGCCCAAGAGGCTCGGTCGACGGGATCCGGTGGATCAGTGACATGTACTCGGTCTCGATCCGATCCAGATCGAGCGGGAACAGGTCGGCCCGGAAGCTTTCCGGAACCCCATGGCCGAACCGGGCCGGAGCCCCGCGTTCATAGGGTCCGAGAATCCAGCCGCCGCGTTCTTCACGTACGTACCATCGGGCATCCGCATCCCGGAGAACCGGATGCTGCGGGTGATCGACTCGGAAGTCGGCGAGAGCCGGATCCGGTTCGGTTACGATATACTGATGCTCGACCGGGATGGCCGGAATCCGGATTCCCAGCATGCCGGCGGTCCGCTGCGCGTGGTTCCCTGTGGCCGTGATGACCTGCTCGGCGCAAATCTCGAAGTTTTCGTCGCTGGCGACAAGATTGCCGCCCCTTTCGGTCATGACCGCCCCGCACACCCGCCAATGCGAACCGGTCCAGTCGAGGCTGTCGACCTGCATCTTGCGATGGATGTCGACGCCGCGCTGCCGGGCGCCCCGGGCCATTGCCTGTGTCAGGTCGGCCGGATTGACGTAGCCGTCCGTCGGATGAAAGATGGCACCTTTCAGGCCGTCGGTACGCACCAGCGGCCAGCGGTCTCCGATCTCCTTTGGCGACAGCCATTCATACGGGATTCCAACCGTCTCGGCCGTTGAGGCATAGAGCCTGTATTCGTCCATACGGTCCCGGGTCTGGGCCATTCGAAGGTTGCCAACGACGAAGAACCCCGGGTTGAGACCGGTCTCCTCCTCGAGCGTCTTGTAGAACTTGACGGAATAATCGTGGATATGGCTCGTGGCATAGGACATGTTGAAGAGCGGCAGCAGCCCGGCGGCATGCCAGGTCGAACCGGACGTCAGTTCATCGCGCTCGAGAAGCACGACGTCATCCCAGCCGGCCTTTGCAAGATGATAGGCGATCGATACACCGACGGCTCCGCCGCCAATGACGCAGGCCCTGACATGTGTCTTCATGATCGTTTCACCATTGTCCCAGGGTTGCAGCTTTCGGTCACACGGGGTTCGTCGTCACCACACGCACATCCGCCGGTTCAGGGCAGCCCGATCGAAGGTCGGCCCTGTCCTCACCGCCGTTTTCGCAAAACCCCCGGCAAAGGGAAAGACGCAGCTGCCGGCTTGTCGGATCGACCGGCGCGATCCGTGGTTCCGCCGTCACCGCGACGGCGGATGGACCCCCCGTGTTCGTCGGCTGCGGGCTTGAATCGTGCCGTCGGCTATGGTGAATGCGCGGACGCCGATCGCCTGAGGCGAAGTCGTCTCTGGATTCGATCGGACCCGTGAATCCCGAACCGGAACGAACATGACCGACAACCCACTTCTTCGTGAGACCTGGGATCGCCCCTTCGGGCTGCCGCCCTTCGACGAGATCACAGATGAACACTACGCGTCAGCTTATGACATAGCCCTGGAGACGACCCGGAACGAAGTCCGGGCCATCGCCGACAACCCGGAACCCCCGAGTTTCTCCAACACCATCGAGGCCATGGAGCGGGCCGACCGTTTGCTCGATCGCATCGGGGACGTGTTCTGGAACCTGAGCGGCACCGATTCGAACGATACCATCGAGGCGCTCGAACGCGACCTGTCGCCACGACTCTCGGCCTTCGAATCCGAGGTCCTGATGGATGCTCCGCTCTTTGGACGCGTTCGCCAACTGCAGGAGAACCGCAAATCACTCGGACTGACGGATGAGCAAATCCGGGTCCTTGACCTGACTCACCGCATGTTCGTCCGCGCCGGTGCCGCCCTGGCGGCCAAAGATCGCGAACGGCTGGCGGCGGTCGTTGAACGGCTTGCCGAACTGGGAACCGCCTTTTCGCAGAATCTGCTCGCCGACGAACGCGACTGGTTCATGGACCTGACGGACGATGATCTGGCGGGGTGTCCCGGCTTCGTCCGGTCGGCCGCGGCCGAAGCAGCCCGCGAACGCGGCGTCGAGGGGTTCGCCATCACCCTTTCGCGATCACTGATTGTGCCGTTCCTGCAGAACGCGACCCGGCGCGACCTCCGCGAACGGGCCTACCGGGCGTGGACGGCCCGCGGACGGAACGGCGGCGACACCGACAACCGGGGCATCATCCGGGAAACTCTCGAACTCCGCGAAGAACGGGCCCGTTTGCTCGGTTTCGACTGCTATGCCGACTACCGGCTGGAGCCCGAGATGGCGAAAACCCCGACCGCGGTTCGCGAGCTGCTGATGGCCGTCTGGAAACCGGCCCTGGACGCAGCGGCGCGGGATGCCGGACGGCTGCAGTCCCTCTTGTCAGACGACGGTGTCACCGACACGCTGAAGGCTTGGGACTGGCATTTCTATTCCGAACGGCTGAGACGGCAGGACCACGATTTCGATGAAGCCGAGCTGAAACCCTATCTTCAGCTTGACCGAATGATCGAGGCGGCATTCGATTGCGCAAGCAGGCTGTTTGGCCTGACCTTTGTTCCGGTCGATGTCCCCCTCTACCATCCCGACGTCCGGGCCTGGGACGTCCGCCGGAACGGCCGCCACTTGGCAGTGTTCCTGGGTGACTACTTCCACCGCTCCAGCAAGCGCTCCGGGGCCTGGTGTTCGCGGTTTCGCCCGCAATCGAAGCTCGACGGCGAAATGCGGCCGATCGTCGTCAACGTCTGCAATTTCGCCAAGGTTCCCGAGGGCGAGCCCTGCCTGCTCACAATCGACGATGCCCGGACCCTCTTCCACGAATTCGGCCACGCGCTGCATTCCATGCTCTCCGATGTCACCTACGCACAGATTTCCGGGACTTCGGTGGCGCTCGACTTCGTCGAACTCCCGAGTCAGCTCTTCGAGAACTGGCTGTTCGTGCCGGAAGTCCTCGAGCGTTTCGCCCGCCATCATGAGACGGAAGATCCGATGCCACGCACGCTGCTCGACCGCCTGGTCGCCGCGCAAAATTTCGACCAGGGCTTCCGGTCGGTAGAATTCGTGGCGTCGGCGCTCGTCGATCTGACGCTGCATGAAAATCCGGCACCACAGGATCCGATGGCATCCGAAGCAGCGGTGCTTCGTGAGATCGGCATGCCTGACACCATTTCGATGCGTCATGCTTCACCGCACTTCGCCCACATCTTCTCGGGCGACGGATACGCCAGCGGTTACTATTCCTACATGTGGTCGGAGGTCATGGACGCCGATGCCTTCGCCGCCTTCGAAGAAGCGAGCGGTCCATTCGATCCCGGCGTTGCCGGCCGGCTGCACGACCACATTCTCTCGACCGGTGGCTCACGCGAAGCGGAAGTCCTTTATTCGGCCTTCCGGGGTGCGATGCCGGGAGTCGAGGCACTTCTCCGAAAACGCGGATTCCTGACGGGCTGAACGACGGACGGGCGCGGACAGCATCCGGCCAGTGGGTGGGAATACGAGGACAGACATGATGGAAAGAACCATGAAGGCCGTCTGGTACGAGACACAGGGGCCCGCAAACGAAGTCCTTGTCCTTGGAGACACGCCGATCCCGCAGCCCGGCCCCGGAGACGTTCTGGTGCGCCTGCACGCGTCCGGCTGCAACCCCTCCGATGTGAAACTCCGCGCCGGTGCCCGACCCATGGGTTTCGATCGGATCATTCCGCATTCCGATGGCGCCGGCGTCATCGTCGCGACCGGCGGCGGCATCACGAAAGACCGAATCGGCCAGAGGGTCTGGATCTGGAACGGCCAGTGGCAACGGTCAATGGGAAGCTGCGCGGAATACATTGCCCTGCCGGAAACCCAGGCGGTCCGGCTCCCGGAGGAAACCGGCTTTGCCGAGGGCGCCTGTCTCGGGATTCCCGCCATGACGGCCTATCGCTGCGTGACGGCCGGCGGCCCGGTTGAGGGGACGTCTGTTCTCGTGACCGGCGGCGCCGGGACCGTCGGCCGCTATGCCATACAGATCGCGGCCGCTCTGGGGGCGACGGTCACCACGACGGTGAGTACTCCGGAAAAGGCCGAATATGCCCGCAAAGCCGGTGCCCATCACATCGTCAACTATCGCGACGAGGATGCAGCGGAGGCCATCATGGACCTGACCGGCGGCGTCGACCGTATCGTCGAAGTCGAGTTCGGCGCGAATCTTGACATAACCGCCCAGATCATCAAGCCGAACGGAGTCATCGCGGCCTACGGGTCCGCCGGCGACATGACTCCGGTTCTCCCTTTCTACCCGTTGATGTTCAAGGATGTGACCCTGCGCATGGTCCTCGTCTATCTGTTGACCGAGTCAGCACGCAAGGCGTCGATTGACGGTTTGATGGCACTGCTTGAGGCCGGACAGCTGACACATTCCGTGGCTGAGAATTTCGAACTTGCAGAAACCGTCGAAGCCCATCAATCCGTGGAACGCGCCGGAAAGATGGGGTCGGTGGTGGTGACAATCCCGGGTTCGCCATCGCAGCCGTAATGCGCAACCAGCGTCCGGGAATTCACAAACCACGATTGCCTTGGCAGGCTGACTCGTCCGTCACTTCAATCTTCGGCCTCGTCCGGAAAGACGCCGAAGATTTCCTCCTTCAGGACCCAGCCTGAGTAACCATCACCGTAGATCCGGCACCAGTCGGATGTACAACGGTCGAGCCGGGAAATCACGCCACGGTCTGCGAATGCGTTGACACGACCATCGTTGTCGGGACGGTCGCGGATAGCCGTCTCGCTCTCGCGATGGACGACGGTCCGGATCCCCGACAACAGGCGAAAATGCATCCAGCCACCCATCCCATCGATGTCCTCGACCCGTCGCCAATGACCGTGCTCGGCCGTGATCAGAAGCGGTGTACCCGTATGGTTGAACACCCAATCGACGCGGTAGGAAAATCCCGGACCCCTCCGGGCATTGCCGATCGAACTTTTCATCGAAACGAAGCGAGGCAGCGGGTATCCGGTAACCGGCCCAACGGCATCGGCGGCGGCGACCACGATGTCTGTGGCTGTCGCTGCCGAAACGGCAGATTCGGCACCTGCCGGAGCCGTCAGTACGCTGTGGAGACAGACGACCAGCCCTGTCGTCCATGCCGCTGCCGCGCGATTCATCCGCCGTTCCGGCCAGTCGGATCGAGAGCTGCGTCCAATTGGTCCTTGCCCCGTTTTCGGGTTTCTTGCCAGAATAGTCCCGCCAATTGAAGAAGCGGATGGGTCGCAATGCCGAAGTCCAAACTCAGGGTCGTGCTGACACGAAAGCTCCCCGACGCCGTCGAGAACCGGCTCGGCGAGTTGTTCGACGTCGAAGGCAATGCCGCGGACCAGCCCTTCAACCGCGACCAGCTGGCCTCGGCCGCCCGGCGTGCGGACGTCCTGGTCCCGACGCTCAATGACACGATCGACGCCGCGATCTTGGCCCAGGCCGGCGACCGGCTGCGGCTGATCGCAAATTATGGCTCGGGATTCGACCATATCGATGTCCAAACCGCGCGCCAACGCGGCATCATTGTCACCAACACCCCCGATGTTCTCGCCGAGGACACAGCCGACATTGCCATGACGCTGATTCTGGCCGTGATGCGGCGGGTCCGGGAAGGTTCACTTCACATGCAGTCAGGAGATTGGACCGGGTGGTCGCCCCAGGCATTCCAGGGGCGCCGCGTTGGCGGAAAGAGGCTCGGCATTCTCGGAATGGGGCGGGTCGGTCAGGCGGTTGCCCGCCGGGCACTCGCCTTCGGAATGGAGATTCACTACCACAACCGAAAACGCCTGCGCGTCGAAACCGAAACGGAATTGCTTGCAACCTACTGGCAAAGTCTCGACCAGATGGTCTCACGCATGGACGCACTGTCGGTCAACTGCCCGCATACTCCGTCCACGTTTCACCTGATGAACGCACGACGCCTGCGCCTCATGAAACCGACCAGCGTTATCGTCAACACCTCACGCGGGGAAGTGATCGACGAAAACGCGCTGACGCGAATGCTCCGTGCAGGAGAACTGGCCGGTGCCGGACTCGATGTCTTCGAACACGGCGCAGAGGTCAATCCTCGGCTGCGCGGTCTGCCCAATGTCCTCCTGTTGCCGCATATGGCCTCGGCCACCAACGAAGCCCGTCACGAAATGGGCGAAAAGGTGATCATTAACATCAAGACCTTTGACGACGGCCACCGGCCACCGGACCTGGTGGTTCCGAGCATGCTGTAGGTCGGGTTGGTGCGGCGGCCCTCGAAACCGCGTCAGCGATCGCCAGGCTCCGGTCCGTCAAGCCGTCGATCCCGAGTGACCGTGATCCGATGCATGATGCGCCGCTCGGGAGCATAGTCTCCGAGCGGGTAGTGCATCGTGCAGCGATTGTCCCAGATCGCCACGGCACCCGGCGTCCATCGGAACCGGACCTGATACTCAGGTCTGACGATGTGGTCGAAGAGGTGGTTGAGCAGGCTTCGGGAATCCGAGGCTGTCAACCCTTCAACGTGAATCGTAAATCCCGGATTGCAGAAAAGGAAGTCCCGACCGGTCACCGGATGCGTCCGAACCAGCGGATGGATGGCGCAACCCATCCGGGCATGCGCCTCTGCCAACGCCGTTGCCGGGCCATCGGGGACTCCCTGAGTGAAGCTGTTCCGAAAGTCGCCCAGGTCATGAACGCAGCGGAGCCCGGTCAGGTCCGACCGGAGACCGTCGGGTAGCCCGTCATGGGCAGCGGTCATCGAAAGCCAGAGCGTATCGCCGCCAACCGCGGGAACTCTGTGACCCCGGAGAATCGACGCGAACGGCGGGGACCCCCTGTATGTGACATCCGTGTGCCAGACGTCGGTGTCCGGCACCACGTCACCGCCGAAATCGAGCACCATGATCGAGGGGTAACCTTCGAGATGCGGGTAGACGGGGTGCGGCGGTTCGGGTTCCCCGAAGTCCTCCGCCAGCGCCATTTGGGTCGCAGGGTCCATGCGCTGGTCCCTGAGAAAGATGACCTGATGGTCCATGAGAAGCGCGTAAAGGGCATCACAGACCGCGTCACAGGGCGGTCGGGAAAGATCGACACCAGCGATCTCAGCCCCGATAGCGGGGGTCAGTCGCATCGTTTCGATTTTCGACATGACTCGTCTCTCCAGGATCCGGGTCGACCGCCTCGCCCGTGACCGGGCCGTGCAGGATGTGACCAGATGCGAATTGGCAACCGACTTCGTGCCGGTTGATCAGACGCGCCTCAAGACGTCATCGGCGCGAATGATACCGTCCTTCACAACCTTGCAGAGCGCGCCCCGCAGGCGCAAATGCCGATATTCCGGCCGGTTGACCCACTTGTAGGACTCGGGCCCGTATCGGACTTTCCATTTTGCGCAGGCATTGTTGAACAGGTCCGACACCTCGAGGACGGCACTCCCGACCGAGATTCGCGTTCCGGCCGGAAAATTCTCTTCGGAAAGGTTGATGTCGGCGATGATCGTATCGCCGGGGTGGATCGTGTTCTCGCGATCGGTCCAGACGATGTCGACCAGACGTTTCGACAGAATGCTGACCTGAATCCGCGGATCTGGACTGCCGTCGGCGAGTTTCATCCATGGATGCTCGAGCCATCGCTCCCCGTCGATTCCGCCAGCCACGCTGACGGAAATGCTGTCCGGAAAGCTCCGCTCGGAGAACCCCGGGCGGTGGCAAAGGACATCGATCGGCGCCTCGGACGGCGCCCCGGTGATCCACGCCAGTCGCCTGTCCAGCTCGGCCTCAGTCACATAGGGCATCGCCCGGCCCCTCCTGTCCAACCGATCCGTCGCACGTCCCGTGCAACCGGATCGTCCCGTTGTTCGGCTGGACCACTTCGTTCATGACCCGGCCACCTC
The DNA here is from genome assembly GCA_028874915.1 of Paracoccaceae bacterium. Classification (GTDB taxonomy): domain Bacteria; phylum Pseudomonadota; class Alphaproteobacteria; order Rhodobacterales; family Rhodobacteraceae; genus JAPPHA01. The sequence continues at coordinate 76,280 of JAPPHA010000072.1, read as the reverse complement.
GCCGCAAACCGGGCATTCATCGCGACGGGTCAGCCGAATCTTCCGACTTTCGCCGAATAGCACATCATGAATCAGCATCACACCGAGGAGCGGCGTTCCAGCGCCGGTGACGATCTTGATCGCCTCGGCCGCCATCATGGCGCCAATAATGCCCGGGAGCGCGCCGATCACCCCGGCTTCCGCGCAGCTCGGCGCGGTCCCCGGCGTCGGCGCGTCCGGAAACACGCACGCGTAACAGGGTGTCCCGCCCGCGGGAAAGAACACGGTCACCTGACCTTCCCACTGGCTGATGGCACCGGAAACCAACGGAACTCCGGCGTCGACAGCTGCCCGATTGACACAGTGCCGGGTCTCGAAACTGTCGGTCCCGTCGAGAACCAGATCGGTCCCGTCGACGATGGCGCGGGCATTGTCGGGACCGAAGCGGCATTCGATCGGCTGGACGCGGACACCGGGGTTGAGCCGACCGATTCGCTCGCGTGCCGCTTCCACCTTGGGTCGTCCCAGATGCGTTTCGTCGAACAGCACCTGGCGTTGGAGATTCGACAGGCTGACGATGTCGTGGTCGATGACGCTGATGGTCCCGACTCCGGCCGCCGCGAGATACTCGAGCACTGGAGAGCCGAGGCCGCCGGCACCCACCACGAGCATGCGGGCGCCACGGAGCCGGTTCTGGCCGGGACCGCCAATTTCCCGCAGCACGATGTGGCGGGCATAGCGTTCGAGTTCCTGCGTGGTCATCGGCGGCCGGGACCGGCCGGGCGCGATTCCCGAGGCATCGCGTCCCGTTCGTCCAGAGCCGGTTCGCCCGGATTTCGCCATTCCCGTCATCGCCGTCCCGTCGAGCCGAATCCTTCGGCGCCACGCCGGGTCTCGGCGAGAGTCGTGACCGGCACCCATTTCGGCGTCGCGACCGGAAGGACCACGAGCTGGGCAATTCGGTCTCCGTGGCTGACCCGAAACGGTTCCGGCCCGTGGTTGATCAGGATCACGCCGATCTCGCCGCGGTAGTCGGAATCGATGGTCCCGGGACTGTTGAGAACGGTGACGCCATTCCGGCCGGCCATTCCCGAACGTGGCCGGACCTGGGCTTCATATCCACCGGGGATGTCCAACCGAATGCCACACGGTACCCGCAGGAACCCGCCTGGGCGTACGGTCAGCCCGACCTGCCGGGAATCCGGTTTCAGATTGGCCCGGAGGTCGACACCGGCCGAACCGGCAGTCGCCGCCACCGGAAATCCCAGGGTCGGATCCGCGTCCGCCGCAAAGGCCACCCTGACCGCTACGTCAGTCATCCCGGAGCGCTCAATGCCTTGGCCAGCCGGTCGGCGAGGGCCAGGGCGACCTCGGTCTTTGATTGCCGTGGCCAGGTTTCCACGGCCGATTCCGTCACCAAATGTACCTGGTTGTCCGGTCCACCCATGACTCCGGTCTCCGGGGATACGTCGTTGGCAACGATCCAGTCACAGCCCTTGCGACGACGTTTCGCTTTGGCCCGTTCAACGATGTCCTCGGTCTCGGCGGCGAATCCGACAATGATCCGGGGACGCGATCGTGTCCGGTTTGACAGGGTGGCCAGGATGTCCGGATTCTCGACACATCCGAATGCCAGGCCATCGCGAGCGCCTTGTCCCCTGCTCGAGCCGGCGTCGCTCGCCACGGATGGATTCTTGCTGATCTTGGATTCGCTCACGCGGTCGGGCCGCCAGTCCGCAACGGCGGCGGCCATGACCGCGGCATCCACCGGCAGGGCCGCCATGACGGCCGACATCATCTCCTCGGCTGTCGTCACCTGGACGATCCGGCAACCCGAGGGCATGGGGGCACTCGCCGGGCCCGTCACGAACTCGACCTCGGCCCCGAATCCGGCGAGGGCGTTGGCGATCGCGGTACCCTGCAAACCGGATGACCGGTTGGCCAAATACCGGACGGGGTCGATCGGTTCATGGGTCGGACCCGAGGTCACAAGGATCCGCCGGCCCTTCAGCGGACCGTCCCGGAGAACGGCCGTGATCGCCGCGAGGATCGACTCCGGCTCCGCCATTCGACCCGGTCCGAATTCGCCGCAGGCCATGTCACCTTCCTCCGGGCCGACCACTACGACGCCGTCGGCACGCAACGTCTCGACATTGCGCTGCGTGGCTGCGTTTCGCCACATCTCGACGTTCATGGCCGGTGCGACCAGGATTGGCCGGTTGGTCGCAAGGAGCAGGGTCGACGCCAAGTCTGTCGCCATTCCAGCCGACATCCGGGCCATCAGATTGGCCGTTGCCGGCGCCACCACGGCCAGGTCGGTGCTGCGCGTGAGGCGGATGTGCCCCATCTCCGATTCGTCGGTGAGGTCGAAAAGGTCCCGATACACCCGATGGCCGGCGAGCGCGGACACGGACAGCGCCGTCACAAACTCTTCCGCGGCTCCGGTCAGCACGGGCACGACCTCTGCGCCCTGTTCCGTGAGTCGTCGAATCAGGTCAAGCGACTTGTAGGCGGCAATTCCACCGCCGATGACCAGAAGTATGCGCCGGCCGGCAAGCAAAGCGTTTCTCCTCGGGCGATGAAAGTTTCCACGGGGTGTAGAGACGGCATCGGAAACTGGCAAGACGACACCGCGAGAACGCCTTGAAAGCGCAATACCGTCGCCGCGATTGCCGGTGAAGACCATATGTGTGTCGAGGTGACCAGTCGCTATCGCCACTACACCCAAATCTGAGATCTGCCCCGGTCGCCGAACCGGGACTCACGAACAACCTCTTCGGGCGAGCTTGCGCAAGTCATCGATCTGGAAGATGTCTCGGGCACGGCATGTCCGGCAATGTCGAGAAATCATTATTTTGAGGGAATGCCATGACCATTGCCTTGCCCCATCTGACGCTCGTTCTGGGTGGCGCGGCGTCGGGCAAGTCGCTCTACGCCGAACGGCTAGCGGTCGCATCCGGCCTGAAGCGGGTCTACGTGGCGACAGCACGGCCGAGCGATGCCGAAATGCGGCAGAAGATCGATCGACACCGGTCGCGGAGGGGCACACAATGGACAACCATCGAAGCAGCGGGCACCGATCTTGTCGACCTCCTGACATCGGGACCGGGACGGGGCGCCCGTTCCGTCGTCCTTGTCGATTCGCTCACTCTGTGGACGTCGGAGCTGGTGGTTTCCGTCCAGGACGTGGAGAAATATGACGCTAGGGCATCTGCGCTCCGTGAGGCGGTCCGACATCATGCGGGCCCGGTGATCTGTGTATCCGATGACGTCAGCGGTGGAATCGTTCCCGCCAACCCGCTTACTCGGCACTTCCGCGATTGCCATGGGCGCCTGAACCAGGGATTTGCCGAAGATTCCGACCTTGTGGTCCTCGTTACCGCCGGTTTGCCCCTGGCGCTCAAGGGTCAGCTTTTAGTTCCGGAGACGCGATGATGACACGATGGTGGTGGGTGCGCCACGCGCCGACGCATTCGACGGCACTCTACGGCTGGACAGACCTGCCGGGGGATCTCTCGGACACGGTCACAATTCACCGTCTTGAGGCCTTCCTTCCCCGGGATGCCCTTGTGGTCGCCTCTCCTCTCATCAGGGCGTCGGCGACCGCGGACGCCATCCAACGGAATCGGCAACGGCTCCCCGACGAACCCGACCTAAAGGAACTGCATTTCGGTGCCTGGGACGGGCTTCGGTTTGACCAGATCGTTCCGGAGGATCAACCGCTGGCCCGCGACTTCTGGCAGTGCCCAGGCGATGTCGCGCCTCCGGGCGGCGAAAGTTGGAACCAGGTCGGCAACCGGGTCGGTGCCGCAGTCGCCCGGCTCACCCGCGAGAACGGTGGACGAGACATCATTGCCGTTGCGCATTTCGGCGTGATCCTTGCGCAACTCCAGCGCGCAACCGGAATGCCCCCGGTTGCGGCTATTGCCTTCGAGATCGGCAACCTGTCCGTAACCTGCATGGAATTCCATCCGTGCGGTGCCTGGCCGGCCGGACATTGGCGGGTTCGTTTCGTCAACCATCTTCCCTGACCCGAACCAGCCACGGTTCCGGGCGGTATCGATCACGGCCCGCCGCACTGTCCGTCGGAAAGTTCCCCGGAGGATTGGCCGACAGCCGCGAGTCCGTCCGTCTCAGTTGGCCATTCGCGCTTCAACCGCGTCCCAGATCAACCCGGCAGCGTTGGTCCCGTCGAACCGTTCCAGTTCCTGGATTCCCGTGGGCGATGTCAGGTTGATTTCCGTCAACCACTTTCCGATGACATCGATTCCCGCAAACACCTGCCCGTGATCCCGGAGCACGGACCCGATGCATTCGCAGATCTCCAGGTCCCGTCGAGTCAACTCCGCCGCCTCGGCGCGACCACCGACATGCAGGTTTGACCGGGCCTCGCCGACGGCCGGGATTCGATTGATTGCGCCGATCGGCCGGCCGTCGACAAGGATGATGCGCTTGTCGCCGCCCGTGACCTCGGGCAGATACCGCTGGGCGATAAGCGGCTCCCGATTCATCGCGTGAAAGGTCTCGCAGAGCGAATTCAGGTTCGGGTCATCCTGCCTGAGAAGAAAGACTCCGGCCCCGCCATTGCCGAACAGGGGCTTGAGGACAATGTCGCCGTTGCGCTCCCGGAAGGCACGAATGTCCACCGGATCCCTGGCGATGACGGTCGGGGGAATCAGTTCGGGAAACCGCAGGACAATCAGTTTCTCTGGGAAGTTCCGCACCCACATCGGGTCATTGACCACAAGGGTTGTGGGATGGACATGTTCCAGAAGATGGGTCGTTGTGACATAGGCCATGTCAAAGGGTGGGTCCTGGCGGAGCCAGATGACATCCAAGCCTGAAAGATCGATCTCCCGGACGGCCCCGGCCTCGAAATGATCGCCCGGACGTCGCACCACGGTCACGTCGCAACCCCGGGCGCGGATGGCGCCGCCGGCATAGTGGAGTTGATCCGGCGTGTAGTGAAACAGACGGTGCCCGCGCGCCTGGGCTTCTTCCATGAGCCGAAAGGTACTGTCGGCATCGATGTCCATCGGTTCGAGCGGGTCTGCCTGAAAAGCAACCTGCAACGGCCGGCCAGACGTCGAACGGACGCGAGCGTTCATCAAAATCGGAGCCCCTTGCCCCTGCTCTTGCTGTGCGTGCGCGACGGGACTGTTCGGGCCGCGTCACCACGACAACTTCATGGCGTGCCACCCGGATGATTGCAACCGGCCCCCGGCGGGACCCGTGTCCCCGGGTTCGAGCCCTTTTTCCCATGCATCGTCACGTGTTGTCCCCCATATACCGGGCAATTCCGCGTCCCCAGGCAAACCCCGGTTGACAGATACGTCGGATGGGATGTGCGTCCGCGACGAAGCTTCTTCAACGGGCTTCCAGCCGGATTTCAGCCGGATCGAATCGGGAGGTTTCAATCCTCACCGTCACCTGTCCTCCCTGGCCGGGGACGGACCGCAGCCAGAAGGCAGCGACGCCGCCGCGAAACGTCAGGTGTTGAGGGCCGATCAGGGTCGCGGGCCCGTCCAGCGTGACGGACAGAGGATCGCTGAACCCCGTGAGGAGATTGCCAACCTGGTCCAGCGTCCGGACCGCCACCCGGACCACGTCTGGTTCCGAGGCCAGAAGGTCCCGGGCGTCGGGGTCCACCTGGAGACGGGTCGGAACCGGATCGGCGACCATGCGGACCTCCCGAACCGGAAGACCGCCGATGAAGCCAGTGAGTTGGAGGTCGTACCAAGCCTTGCCCCAGCGGCCGAGTTCGTCCGGCGACAGATGCCGCGTGTCAATGATCACCGGAGGATGGGGGAGATTGGGGAAACGGTCCCTGTCCGGCTGTGCCCTCCGGGTTGGCCCGTCTCCCAGCCGGAATGCCACGTCGTCACAATTGGTCAGCACCATGAGCGGAATGGCGCCCCCGATGGCGCGTTCGCCCCGCGCCCAGACGGTCACCGGTTTCAGTACAATTCCGTCGTCCGGAGACCGTTGGCTTGCGTAGGCATAAGCGGCAAACTTCGGCTCACGGAACATGTCGAGTACGCCGTGATGGCAGATTCGGTCGCCCGAACCGAAATCCTTGTGCGTATTGTAATCCGCCATGCACCAACCGACGCAACCACTGACCCCGGGCATCCCCATTGCCGCGTCAAGCACCTGCAAGTGCCGCGTGACATGCTCGATTTGCCGTTCCTCGGGATCCGTACGCCGTGTCGGGTACATGTGGCCGTTGTACTCGGTGACGAGGTAGGGAACGTCCCGGTCGAGACATGTGACTTCACGCGGTTCCCGCAGCGCGGCATCCGGCAGGTTGGACCGTGGCGGCCGCATCAGCGGATCCCGAGCCGACCCGAGGACGAAGTCGTTCATCGTGTAGACGTCCTCGAGGAATTCGCTCCCCGTGAAATTCCGGACACCGGCCGTCTGGCGGGTCGGGTCGAGGGAACGCGCCAAATTGTTGGTATCGACATAGAACCGGTGATCGTCGGCGGATTCGTTGATGCGTACGCCCCACAGAACAATCGAGGGGTGGTTGGCATCGCGTTCGATCATGCGCCTGACAGTGTCGATCGATCTCTGTTTCCACGTCGACCCTCCGATATGTTGCCAACCTGGGATTTCCTCGAAAACGAGGAGGCCAATGCGGTCACAGTGGTCGAGAAACCAGGGCGACTGGGGATAGTGGGAGGTCCGGACAAGGTTGCATCCAAGCTCATGCCTGAGGGTCTCCGCGTCGCGTTCCTGGGCGCGTCGGCCCATGGCGTAACCGGCGTAGGGGTAGGACTGGTGCCGGTTGAGACCGCGGATCTTGACCGGTCGGTCGTTCAGGAAAAATCCGTCGGGCGTGAAGCGTGCGCTCCGGAAGCCGAACCCGGCCGCCAATCGGTCACAACCTCCAGGACAGGTCAGTTCGACCACCGCCGCATAGAGATTCGGACAATCCAGGTCCCAACGCGCAATTCCGTCGAGGTCGTGGAACCGCAGAGTGACAACGGTCTCGCCGGGACCGGCGACACTCTCGGCCGCCGCCACTTCGTTGCCGGACGGGTCCGTCAGGGAACCGGCAACACGGATTGGCCCCCCGGACCGGTGATGGCCCACAATGTGGCAGTCCACAGCAACCCGGCCGATCTCGCCCGGGCCGATGTCCGCGCGCACGGCCAGGCGATCGATGGACACCGGATCGGTGATTTTCAGCCAGGCGTCACGATAGATCCCGGCGTAGGTAAGAAAGTCGATTTGCCCGCCGAACGGCGGGATGTCCGGCGATTCCCGGCCGTCGATCCTGACAGTGATCACGTTGTCGCCGGAATGGAGATAGGGTGTCAGTCGCGCTTCGAAGGGCGTGTAACCGTCGGTATGGGACTGGATCGCGTTTCCGTTCAGATAAACCGTCGAGTCCGCCATTGCGCCGTCGAAGACGAGCCTCACGTCCTGGCCGTCGAATTCAGATCGCCACGTCAGGATTTTCTGGTATGAAAAGGCCCGCTGATAAACCGTCTCATCGAAATAGTCATACGGCAGCTCGATCGCCGTGTGAGGAATGTCGACCTTCCGGCCTGGTCTCAATTCCGCCGGATTGAGTTCGTCGATGTCCTCGTGAAACACCCAGCCAGCGTTGAACGATGTCACGCTCCGCATGGCAACGCCTCCCGTTGCCGCCACCGGAGCACGTGAATGACGCTGCCACCGTACCGGCGGACATCATGCGTCTCGAAACCGTCGGGCACCGATTGCCGCTCTCCGTCTTCCCAGACGGCGACGGTGTCCCTGGCCAGCCAGCCGCCTTCCGCGGCCGACAGCAGTGCGCGAACGCCAAGGCCGCGCCGATACGGAGGGTCGGCAAAGACCAGATCAAACGGGCGGCCCGGACACCGGCCCAGACTCGTCGCGTCGCACCGATTCAAAGTGGCGACACCATCCGCCCGCAAACGCCCGATGTTTCGCTCGATTACGGTTCGAGCGGCAGAGTCGTTGTCGACGAAATGGACCGACGCCGCGCCACGGGACAGCGCCTCCAGGCCAAGCGCACCGGTTCCGGCAAAGAGATCAAGGACGTGCCGCCCCGTAACCCGGTCGCCCAATCTGCCGTTTACGAGAAGATTGAAAATGTTCTCCCGAACCCGGTCGGCCGTCGGGCGAAGGGGTGCCGGACCGGGTCGCGAGACGCGCCGATTCCCGGATGGCGGTTCGCACAGACGCGTCCCGCGGTATCGTCCGGCAATGATTCTCACCGCAGCATGGCCTTCAGGTTGCTGGACGGGTCGGCCACAACGGCCGGATCCGGTGTCTTCCCGGCCTCGATCAGGCGTTTGGCGACCATGTAGGCTCTGGGATCATTCATCGCATCAACGGCGAGGAGTCGCCCGTCTGGGCAAAAATACCAGTGTGATTCCCTGAGAGCGTCTGTTCCCGGTTCCCGCCGCGTCACGACATCACTGTAGCCCGTGTTCAGCCCGGCAATCTGGAGCTTGAGATCGTACTGGTCCGACCAAAACCACGGAACGGGTTGGTAGGGCGCCTCGGCCCCGGTGATGTTGTCTGCCACCGCCTCCGCCTGATCGATGGCGTTTTGCACGCTCTCGAGCCGGATTCGCCTTCCCTCAAACGGGAAGGACGCGCAGTCGCCAGCCGCCCAGATCCCCGGGACTGACGTTCGACCGAAACTGTCGGTACGTATGCCGTTGTCGATGTCGAGACCAGCGGCGTCGGCCAGGGCAATATCCGGCAGGATACCGATGCCGACGATCACGAAATCGACCTCGATCCGGGATCCGTCAGACAGGCACGCGCCATCGACCCGCCCTTGACCCGTGAGTCCGGCAACTCCGACGCCCTCCCGGACATCAACCCCTCGGGTCCGGTGCAAACCGCGGATAGCCTCGGAAGTCTGTGGTGCCGCCACGCGCTGAAGAATGCGGTCCGTCATCTCGACAACCGTGACGGCCAATCCCCGTTTGACGGCAACCGCCGCCACCTCCAATCCAATGTAACCGCCGCCGATGACCAGGACACGGGCACCCGCCTGAAACTCCTGCGCCATGGAGTCAACGTCTCCCAATGTCCGGACCGGGTAGACACCGTCGAGTCCGCCTCCGATGCCCGAAGGCAAGTCCCGGGGCCGGGCCCCGGTGGCGAGCACCAACTCGTCGTACGCCAGACGGTCACCATCCACGATGACTGTCCTGGTATCCGGATCGATCGACATCACCCGAATTCCGGTCAGGAGCTCAATGTCCTGCTCACCATAGTAAGCCTCCGGCCGCAGATACAGGCGCTCTGCCGGCCACTCGCCCAGGAGGTAGGCTTTCGAAAGCGGAGGCCGTTGGTAAGGCGGCACGGGTTCTTCGCCGATCAGCGTGATTCCACCCTCGAACCCGCGACCGCGCATCCTCGCGACCAGAGACGTGCCCGCCTGGCCGGCACCGACGACAACAATTCTGGTCATGCGCGTATTCCTGTCCGTGTTACTGTCCTTGTCCGCCAACCGGCGGTTGCATTCCGGGACCGGTAATGCCACGAACCAGACGCGGAATCACCCGCCATTGCACTGCCGGTCCTGCCTGCGTCGGTGACGACAGGATGGATGGAGCAGGGAGGCCGGTCAGCAACGACACGCCGGTTACGGCGAAGGGACGGAAAGGACAGCGACATGACAATATCGGTCGGCGACACACTCCCCGAAGCTGATCTGCTGACACTGGGCGAAAGCGGCCCGGAAACCGTCGCCCTGAGCGGCATTCTCCGCGGCCGGCGCGTGGTGATCTTCGCGGTCCCGGGCGCCTATACACCGACCTGCAGCGATCAGCATATGCCGAGCTTTGTACGGAACGCGGACGCGATCCGCGCCAGCGGCGTCGACCAAATCGTCTGCGTGACCGTCAACGACCCCTTTGTCGCCGAGGCCTGGGCGAGCGCCACTGGCGCGGGCGTGGCCGGAATCCGGGTGCTTGCCGATTCCGACTCCGCGTGGACCCGGGCTCTCGGTATGGAACTCAACGTTCCGCCCGCAGGACTTCTTGGGCGGTCCCATCGCTACGCCATGCTGGTCGACGACGGAACGGTCCGGATCCTGAATCAGGAGGACAATCCCGGCGTCTGCACAGTCGCAAGCGGGGATCAATTCATGGATCAACTGGCGGCGCTGTCGGGCGAAACCTGACCCGAGCGGTAGAGGGTCATCGCGGGGAACGGAATCTGGATTCCGTTGGCGTCGAACGCGTCCTTGACGGCCCGCGTCAGGTCATGGCGCAAGACCCAGTAGTCGCTGCTGTCGCACCAGACGCGAACGACGAAGTCGATTGAGCTGGAATTGAGTGCAACCACCCGGATGTAGGGTTCGGGTTCGGCGTGGATCCGCTCGTCCGCCGTGATCGTTTCCAGGAGGACGGACTCCACTAATTTCAGGTCCGAGGCGTAGTCGACTCCGAACGTGAGGGCGATGCGCCGGACGTCGTAGTAGCTGTGGTTTATGATGGACGCGGACCAGACTTCGTTGTTCGGCACAATGATCTGCACATTTCCGGGTGTAGCCAGTTCGGTGAAGAACAGGGTAATTTCCTTGACCGTTCCGCCTTTCCCGCCAATTTCCACGTAATCACCCACTTTCACGGGTCGGAAAACCACCAGCATCACGCCGGCGGCAAAATTCGACAGCGTGCCCTGCAGCGCCAGGCCGACCGCGAGGCCGGCCGCACCGATCATGGCAATGATGGAAGTCGTCTGGATCCCGAAACGACTCAGAACGAACAGAAGTGCGAAGGCGAGAATCGTGTAGCGAAGGACATTGCCGAGGAAGCCGAAGAAGGTATCGTCGATCTGCTCATAGGACGAGGAGACGCTGATGATCCGTTTCCGAACCCAGCCGCTCACCACCCATGCGACGATGAAAATCAGGATCGCATAAAACACGTTCAATGCGATCTCGAGGAGGAAACTCCAGTCCATCCCTTAAACTCCCTCGACCGTCAGGTCAGGCCGTCCAGCACCCGATCAGCCGTCCTGGCCAACCGCCGCCATTCTGTCCATCTGTCCTGCCAGCTTCACGTCCAGGTCGGTCAGCCCCCCGGCATCATGCGTCGACAGTGTGACGTCAACCCGGTTGTAGACATTGAACCACTCGGGGTGGTGGTTGAGCTTTTCCGCACGGAGCGCCACCCGGGTCATCCAGCCGAAGGCATCGACAAAGGACCGAAAGCGAAAGCTCTTGCGGATCGCATCGCGCCCATCGACTGGTAACCAGCCGGATCTGGCAAGTTCATCCATCGCCTCCGTCCGAGCCGGACCTGACAGCAACACGCGTGATTTTTGTGCCATCCGTTCACCCACGTCTCACAGTAAAACAGGATCCTCCCGTCTTGGGGACCCGGCGTCATTTTCCACAGCCGGCGCCGCACGTCCAGAGAGGTCTGCCAGTCCTCACCGTTCGGTTCGTGGATGGCCTGTCCTGAATCAACGGGGCACAACCCGATCCCGGAACAAACTCCGTCACGTCTGTCGCCCGCATTCGAGGTCCGGCCGATAACCTTCGAACGTAATGTTGCTGGCCGTTCGCCGGGCGACCAATTCTTCGGCCGGCGACCGAACCGTCCAGCAGAGAATGTCGGCGCCCCGCTCGCGAACCGAAGCCACGGCCGGTGCCCCCAGGCCGCGCCAGTCATGGGAGACGAAACTGGCACCGGTGGTCTCAAGGGCGGCATAGTCCCGGAAGGCTTGACGACGGGACGGAGCAATCCCATCGAATTCCGGATTCTCGAAATCACAACCCACAAGGCCGCGGGGAATGCCTGGCGCAAGTCTGCCGAATTGCCCAACCGAGCCGGGATGAAAGGACATCACGGCAACAGGTCCGGAATAGTCACGGAGCTCGTCGGCAACGGCGCGCTCCGTCGTGCCCTCGATCCGGAGGTACCGGCCATCACGATCCTTGATCTCGATCAGGAGCGGAGCCCGCCCGGCGATGAGATCGAGGATCTCGCGAAGACTTGGAATCGTCTCCCGGCCACCGAGAAGACACATTCCACGAAGGTCCAGGGCCGGCGTCTCGCGGACCGACCCCGACCGACCAGTCAGCCGTGCCAGGTCGCGATCATGAAAAACGATTGCCGTTCCGTCGAGACTGGCTTGAACATCAATCTCCACGCCGTAACCGGCCTCGACGGCGGCCCGCACCGCGGTCCGGGAGTTCTCGGGACAATCTCTGGTTTGGTCATGCAGTCCCCGATGCGCGAGCGGAATCTCGAGGAATTCATTGGAGAGGCGCATCAATCAAGTCGGACGATTCCGTCAACTTCCACGGCCACCCCGAGCGGCAGGGCGCCACAGCCAACGGCGGTCCGCGCATGCCGGCCCCGATCTCCGAAGACCTCGACGATCAGGTCGGACGCCCCGTTCACCACGGCCGGTTGATCGACGAAATCGGGGGTGCAATTCACGAAGCCGCCGAGCCGGACTACCTGGCGAATCCGGTCGAGATCGCCGTCGCAGGCCTCACGCAACTGGGCAAGAAGATTGAGCGCGCAGCTCCGGGCCGCCGCCCGACCCTGCTCCACCGAATACCCGTCGCCGAGTCGCCCGCAGATCGGACCGGTCTCGTCCATGGAAATCTGCCCGGCCACGAAAACCAGCGAATCGGTGATGACGAAAGGCACGTAATTCGCTGCCGGCGCCGGTGCCGGCGGCAGTTCGATCCCGAGTTCCTTCAGCCGACCGTCGATTTTGCCTGCCATGTCCTTCCTCCCCTTGAACCGCATTGAGGGCCGACTCGTCTACCGTCCGGCCAAGTCGCTCTTGTCCTATGTCTTCGGGCCGCATGCGGCAAGAGCCGCAGTGACCAGCGAAGCCAGGTCGGTTTTTTTCGGTGAGAGACAGGCCACGAAGGCGAAAGTGGATTTGCGGATCGGAGCCCGTCTGGGGCGGTGGAACCGGTGCCGACAAAACCCGTGTCAACCGGGTCCTTTTGCATTATCGTCCGCCACGGCGCCGTAGTGTCTGATGGCCGCACCTGAACGGAGGATATTTCCGGTTCCGGGTCGGCTACGGGCAGGCCACAACCACCGGTCCGGAGGAGTCGGGAGTCTTGGGACCAATGACGCTGCGCCGATCCGTCCAATCCGCTGCCCGCCGGCTGCTGTTCGCAGCGACAATCGGCCTTGGAGCAGTCACCAGCGGCGCCTCGGCGCAGGTGGCGGGTATTCACGGCTGGCATGACCCTTACGAAAACTTCAATCGGGGCGTGCACCGGTTCAACAAGGGATTCGACCGTGCATTCTTCCGTCCGGCAGCGATTGGATACGGGACAGTCATGCCGGATGTTGTCGAGACAGTCGTCCAAAACGTAGTCAACAACCTTCGGCACCCGGCCCGCGCCGTCAATTACCTTTTGCAGGCTGACCTGGAATCCAGCGCACGCACGTTTGGGCGCTTCGGGATCAATTCCGTTTTCGGACTCGGCGGAATCGCCGACCCCGCAACGGACTTCGGACTTTCCGACAGGCCAACCGATTTTGGGGCCACTCTCCACGCCTGGAATGTCGCTCCAGGCGTCTATCTCGAACTCCCGTTTGTTGGCCCGCGCTCTGCCCGCGCCGCAGCAGGGTTGATTGTTGACGCCGTCATCGACCCGGTGACCTGGCTCCTGCCCAGCCGGCATGACGCCGCATTGTGGTCGGCCTCTATCCTGGATCGCCTGAGTGCCAGGAATCAGTCCCGTGACATGATCGACGCCCTGCTGTATGAGTCCCCGGACAGTTACAGGACGCTGCGAACGTCATACGTCCAGAACAGGCAAAGACAACTCGACAAGGATATCCTGGAAGAGAACCTCGAGGATCCCTATGCCGAATGACATGTCCTCCGTCCGAAGGCCGACCCGCCGCGGAGCCATCGTAGGGACCCTCGGTTCTCTGTCGGTGGCCTTGATCTCCGGACTCGCCGTCGACATCCTTTCGCCTTCACCGGCGGTTGCCCTCTCGTCCGAGGAGGCGACCGACCTGGTCCTGAAAGTCGCGGACGCGTTCGAGAATGCCCGAGACATCAGCGACTCGGATTCAGCCCTGCTGCAACGTTTTCGGACCGTCCTCAACACCTACGCCGATCTTCCGATCATCGCCCGCAGTTCTCTCGGGGTGGAATGGCGTTCAGCGACGACCGAACAGAGACGTGCCTATACCAATGCGTTCTCACGCTACATGACAAGGAAATACAGCCGGCGCCTCCGTTCGATCATCGATGGAGACATCAGAATCGTGCGGTCCCGAAAGGTCCGGAGCGGTGTCCTGGTTGAGAGCGTCTTTGCCCAGAAGGGGAAGTCGCCCATGACTGTCGACTGGCAGATTTCCGACAAGAGCGGCGCCGCGAAGATCTTCAATCTCTACATCGAAGGCGTGAGTCTGCTCTCCATCGAACGCGGTGAGATCGGGGCTATGCTCGATGAATCGGGCGGCGATCTCGACAGGCTGATCGCAACGCTGGACTCCCCGGGCTGAATCCGGGCCCGGTGCTTTCGGAGCCCTACCTCGATCAGAGGCTCAGATACGTCCCGAATTCGAACTGGCGGCCACATTCGATCCGTCGGCCCCAGGATCAGAATCCCAACAGAGGAAGCTGGCGGGCGGCGCATGGCCAAAGGCAAAGATCCCGTCACTCGCTGCCGAATCCGAACAGACGTCCCAGAATTCGTGCCAGCACGGATCGCTCCCCGGAACCGTATCCGTCGCTCCCGTCGGCTATTACCTTTGGCCGGACGCCAGGTGACGGAGTTGCATCGATCCTCGGCAGGGCTTTCAGAGGGAGTCCGTCATGGGCTCGCTCCATGGTCTCCCGCCAGATCTCGGCCGGAAGACCGCCGCCGGTTACACCGGTCAGCCGGGTGTTGTCGTCATACCCCATCCAGACGCCGGCCACATAGTCTGCCGTAAACCCGATGAACCAGGCGTCCCGTCCGCCCTGGGTCGTTCCGGTCTTGCCGGCTGCCGGCCGTCCCTCAAGGCGCGCACGTCTGCCGGTTCCCGTCTCGATCACCTGGTGCAACATGCCGACGAGTTGTCGGGCCGCCCGACGGCCGATCACGCGTTGACCGGTCGCGTCGGTCGCCTCCATGAGCGGATTCCGTTCTCCCTGGAGCCAGATTCCCCGCACGCCGTTGGCAGGGACGGCCTGACCGTCATTCAGGAATCCGGCATAGGCCGCGGTCATTTCAAGAAGCGTCACCTCCGACGCTCCGAGCGCAATGGCGGGCCCGGGTGCCAGTTCCGACGTGATGCCGAAGCCCCTGGCAACAGCCCGAACCCGATCCCGACCCACGGCTTCGGAAACCCGGACGGCCGCAGCATTCGCAGATTGCGCAAGCGCTGTCGTGAAGTCCGTCCGACCCAGGTAAACACCCTCATAATTCTTCGGGCGCCAAGCGCCGGAACCCTGCACCCCGACAATGACCGGCGAGTCGTCAACACGTGAGGTGGACCGGTACCCCCCGTCGAGCGCGGCGGCGTAAACAAATGGCTTGAACGCCGAGCCAGTCTGCCGGGAGGCTTGGGTGGCCCGGTTGAACACGCCAGCCACGCCGGTCTTCCGGCCTCCGACGACGGCCCGGACGCTTCCATCAGGCGTCATAACGACAATGGCCGCCTCGGCACCGGACCCGGCCCTGACCTTGGTGGCAAAGACATGGGACAGCGCCGCTTCCGCCGCGTCCTGGATCCGGCCGTCAAAGGTTGTCCGAATCACGACATCTTCGGTGGAATCCCGGAGCAGAAAACCGGGCCCGGTGGCCATGATCCAGTCGGCAAAATATCCCCCGGCCCGCCGGGCGGCAGCCCGTGACAACCGCGCTGGATGGTCCCGGGCCTCCGCGGCTTCCGCGGCGCCGAGGAAACCCGCCGCCTCCATTTGGTTGATCACTGTTCGTGCCCGTTCACGAGCCCGCTCGAGATTGCGGGTCGGGGCGAATCGCGACGGGGCCTTGAGGAGTCCGGCCAGCATCGCCGCTTCCGCCGGATTGACCCGCCGCGCCGATTTCCCGAAGTACCGTTGGCTAGCCGCCTCGAAACCGAAAGTGCCCGCCCCGAGATAGACGCGGTTGAGATAGATATCAAAAATCTCGTCCTTGCTGTATTTCAGCTCCATCGCGACGGCCATCGGGACTTCGCGGATCTTCCGGTCGATGGATCGGAGATCGGCGAAGAACACCCTCTTCGCCACCTGCTGTGTGATGGTCGATCCGCCATGGCCACTGAAGGGCGAACGCCCCTCCCGCAGATTGATGACGATGGCGCCGGCGATCCCCTGCGGCGAAAGGCCGAAATGCCGATAAAAACGCCTGTCTTCTGCGGCCAGGATCGCATGCTTGAGATGCGGGGACACCGTTTCGGACGTGACCTGTCCGCCAAACTGGTCGCCCCTCCAGGCAAAGACCCTGTCTTCGTGATCTAGCAGCGTCACCGAGCCCCGGGACCGGTCGTCCATCAGCGAATCCGCTGGCGGCAACTCGTTGAAATAATGAAACGTCCACGGCGCGAAGATCAAAAGCAACAGGATGAAAACGCGAATGGCCACCCAACTGCCGACCTTGACCCCCAGCCGGCAACCGGCCAGGAGGCCTCGTCGAATCCACCGGTTTCGTCGGCGGGGATGCTGTCGGGAGTCGGGGTCTTGCGCGCCTTGCGAACCCCGTCGACCCGTGGTCGCAACGGCACGCACGCCCGATCGCCCTGTCGGCCTGCCTGCCATGACTGCTCACTTTTTTCGCGAACCTAGTCACGCATTGCCTTCCGGTCAACGGTTTGAGACCGGACCTGCAGCATTGCCGTTTGAATGTTGGGCGTCCTGTCCGAATTCGCAGCGATCAGTCTGCGCGGCCGAATTCCCGGGCAAAATCCAGAATCCACGGGATGCGTTCGGCCGTATCGGGATGGGTGGACATCCATGACGGGACGTCCGTCGTCTCCCCGGCACTCACCTGCTCCAGAAACCGCGCCAATGCGGCCGGGTCGTAGCCCGATTCTGCCGCCAGCTTCACTCCGATGCGATCCGCTTGCCGCTCGTGATCGCGGGAATGAGAGAGCGACATCAACAATCCCCCTTCCAGAAGCATGTCTTCCAGCACAGGTCCGACATTTCCGAAAACAACCTCGACAAGCAGAAAGGTACCGAGACTGCTGTAGACCTGTTTCAGGCCGTGCACCTCGGAGATGTGAGCCATCTCATGGCCCAGAATGCCGGCGATCATGTCGGAATCGGGAAACGACCGGACCAACGCATCCGTCATGACGATGGTTCCACCCGGAAGTGCAAAGGCGTTCGGACCGATGCCCGGCACGCTGCGGAATATCAGCGTGTAGTCGCCGAAGCGTGGCGTCGGCGCCGCAGGCAACAACTGGTTCAGGATATCCCGTACCCGTTGCCTTTCGTCTTCGCCCAATCGGGACGGATCGGCCCATGTCTGGTCAATGAAGGCAACGTGACCCCTGTCGATCAAGGGTGGAAGTGAATCCGGCGTGAGCGCTATGGCAGCAGCAACCAACGCCGCGAGCCCCCACCGCCAGACCGCAATTCCGGTGGCCAAAGCCAAGGCGACCAACAGGAACAGCCGGGGTCGAAACGCTTCCCAGTGGTGGAGGTGGCCGGATCGGGCGGAACTGCGGGCAGAACCGAGAACTGCGTCCAGTTTGTCGTGATCCCGGCACAGGAAACGCCATCCGGAGGGAAACCGAACTGAATAAGGGAGATTTCCCAGTCTGTGCTCAAAGAGAATGTTCGTGATGGGCGCGCTCGTCAAAACGCGGCCGTCGGAAGAGTCGATGAGGTCCACGCTCCCGTCGTCCGCCGTGTCGTCGAGATGCGCGGGAACGCGCCGGGACGAGTTCGGGGCGTAGGCATCGCCAACCGGAAACCGTTCCGCCGGGTCAGGCATCGCCTTCAGCCCGTCAGACAGCCGCTCCGACATCGATTCCCTCGATATCCAGGAAGGCGTCACCGATCGCCGTCTGTCGCCGTTCCGCCTCGCTGACAAATTCGTCGAGCGAACCGACCGGTTGCACCCAGGTATGCGCGCAGAGATAACGCGCCACCCGGATGCGCGCCCAGGGCAGCAGCATACCCAAGGACACCACGGTCAGAACCGCATTGCTGATAGAGATCCACACGAGCCGGATCGCCGACACCCCGGATACAAATCGATGGCCGCCTTCGAGGGTGGTTCCGGCGTATCGCGCGTTACGGATAAATGCCGCGTAGATCGTGGCCAGCGGAAAGAGCGCGACAAACGCAATGATTGCGGCGACGAACAGGACCAGGATCCCGAAACTTCCGAACGGTCCGTCAGTCGCTTCGGATCCGAGAACGCGTCCTGCGAATCCGTTGATCGCCACCAAGCCAACGGCCAATGCGAGGCCGCCGATCGCCCATAGGCCTGTCCAGGCAAACGCTGCATAGAACGGACCGATACCACTTTCGAAGGCGAAACGATGCCCGCCCAGGCGATGTCGGCCGACCGTATACCGGATCAGCGCCCGCATCACGAAGGGAAGCGCCAGATACAGCGTGAATATCGCGAGAAACGGGTAGAGCAGGAAGACCCGGAAAGCCGGCCAGTAGTTGCCGTCGAATCGGAAACGTACATTGGACCAGCTTGTCATGGCTGCGTTGAAACGCAGACCGCGATTGATCAGCCACGGCGCCACCGCGAGGACCAGAACGGCGAGGATGCCGTTGGCAGCCGGTGAGATCGACGACAGCCAAGTATAGAGGACGAACGCCGCGACCACGACGACGCGACCGACAAGGATGTCCTGCCCCCTCGCATGATAGTCAAAAGGCCGGCCATCGATGGTCGTGTTGCCAAGAAAGTACTTCTTGTTTCTGACTTTTGCCCAAGCCGAGTAGATCCCGAGGGTGACAATCGAGAGGAGAAGATTGACGATAAAGATTCCGAAATACTCCCGGGCGTCGCCGGTAAACTGAACCGGAATTGTCGGTTTCTCGGTTGTCACGTTCGGCTCACTCCTGCAGGCCAGTTTCCGAGAGGTTCGGCCTGAACCCGTCCTGTTTCAAAGGAGGAATCGCAGCCACCCTCATCACGGAGACTCGCAATCTGTCATCAACTCCGCACATCGTCCATGACGTGTTGGATTGCCCTCGGTAAACGGACAGTCCCCATCGCGGCGGATTGCTTCGCCGACACGGCCGTACCATCCCTTTGGTGCCGACCGGAGGGCCGGACGATCACCCCAACCCAGGCGCGCGATTCCCTTGACCATCGACAGACGCAGCCCAACAACTCCCGGCTTTGGAACGCAGACGGTCCCAAGCGCCCGCGAAACATGATCGAAAGACCTGACCGTCTCGTCCGGGAAGGAAACGCCCGTCGACATTGAGGTCGTCACGCGGTACGAATTCCTCGCGTTTCAGCGAACGCAATCGTCAGCCCGCACCGCTCGAGAATCCTCCCAAACCTTGACCGGACTGAACGACGTGTCATGACATGGAGCGGCATGCCCCATAAACGACCCAAGCGGTCGTGAGCCCCAATGCCGCGTGAACTGAACGTTTCGGCTGCAGCCAGGAAACCAGCGATACAACCGGACATGAATCCGAATCGAGCCGACGCTCTGTTCTTCGAATTGTTCAGCGGACTGCCCAGGCAGGGACCGGGGGCGGCAGCAAGTACGCGTCGGGCCTTCGAACTCGTTCCGGATGTCGGGCCGGAATCCCGCGTGCTCGATATCGGCTGCGGGACTGGCGCCCAGACGTTGGTCTTGGCGGCCTGCTCGCCGGCGTGCATCATCGCCATCGACAACCACCCACCGTTCATTGAAGCACTGAACCGTAGGGCACATGAACTTGGCGTCGCGGATCGGCTGGAAGCGCACGTGGCGGACATGCGCAGACTCGACTTCGCCGACGGTTCTTTCGACCTGATCTGGTGCGAAGGCGCCATCTACAACGTGGGCGTCGAAACGGGTCTTCTCGGTTGGCACCGGTTGCTACGACGCAACGGGCACGTCGCACTGACGGAAGTGTGTTGGCGGAATCCCGATCCGCCCGACGAATGTGCAGCGTTCTGGAACCAGGAGTACCCCTCTATCCGCGACACCTCCACACTCCTGGAGACCATCGAGGCGTGCGGCTACGAGACGGTTGGCCACTTTCCGCTCCCTGCGTCCGCATGGTGGGACGACTATTATCGACCGCTGCAGGACAACGTGACCGCGTTCCGAAAACGTCACCACGACGCGCCGGATGCACAGGAACTGGCAAGCCAGTGCCAGAAGGAAATAGACATTTGGCATTCTTACTCGGAGTTCTATGGTTACGAGTTCCTTGTACTGCGTGCCCGTTGAGGCCTGCGGCGGCCGCACCCTTGAATTGCCGGAAATCGATCCGTCCGAAACCAAACCGTAACGCGCCTCGCCCAGACGGTTTCATGTTGAGTCCCACTCGGAGCCCTCTATTCAGCTGACAGAAATTGATTTTGTTGAATGTCCAGCGATGAGGGTACAACTCTCGGCCGGGTCCACACTCCAGGGTCCCGAGCGGACCCGAGTCCTCACTTACCGTCGACCCACAGTCTCGACGCCAGGACAATTCAATCCATGACATCCGATCCGGATTCGTGATGATCGAATGTTCCACCAGGCTAGGTCGACCTCAGTTCGAGCCGGCACTCGAACCCGACTGTCATCGCTGGCAATCAACGCCTGTGATGATGACTGTTGCGTCATGGCAACATATTCTTTTCTAAAATTGCGATTCCACAGACTTGGGAACGAATTTGGTTCCCCTTTTGTTCTCACTTTTGCTAGCCCGGCTCCCTTTTCTATCGGACAGGGAGTGAGATTTGACAACTCGAGCCAGCGCTTATTCGGAAATCACCATGAAAATCGTCGAGGAACTGGAGAAGGGTCGACACCCTTGGTCGCCGGGATGGGACCGGGACACCATCCCGATGTCGCTCCCCCGCCGCTGGACCGGCGACTCCTACCAGGGCATCAATGTCCTCGTTCTCTGGATGTCCGCGGCGAAGAACGGTTTCACGTCGTCCCGCTGGTTCACCTACCGCCAGGCCCGCAACGTGGGCGGTCAGGTTCGCCGGGGCGAGCGTTCGACAGGGGTCATCTATTACGAGAACCGGGTTCGGCTGAACGACGACGGCGAGGAAGAGGAGCACAGGTTGCTTCGCAACTACCGCGTCTTCAATGCCGACCAGATCGACAATCTTCCGGAGCCGTTCCTGGCCCCCGATTCGCCGCAATCGGTCAATGCCAAGTCGGAGGAAATCGACAGGTTGATCGGACGGACTGGTGCGACAATCAGCGAACGGCGCAACGCCAGGGATGCCTTCTATCTGGTCAGCGCAGACCGAATTGTCATGCCACACCGCGACAGCTTTTCCCCGGTCGAACGATTTTATTCGGTGCTGATGCACGAACTCATTCACTGGACCGGCAATCCGTCGCGCCTGGCCAGGCTCAGCCGGGACGATACGGATCGCGACTACGCCTTCGAAGAGTTGGTCGCCGAAATCGGCTCGTGCTTCGCCTGTGCCAGTCTCGGACTGGTGCCGGACATCGGCAATTCGGCGTCCTACATCCGGGACTGGGCGGACCGCCTGAAAGCCGATCACAAGGTCATCTTCAAGGCCGCTGGTGCGGCTCAGAAGGCCGCAGACTTTCTTCTCGGCCGCATGCAGTCGGCCTGATCGGCCGCCAGCCAAAGGATTCCCATTGACCGGGAGCGAATCCCGCCGTGTAAAGGGAATCAAGTTGGGGGAGTGCGACAGATGGCGAGACGATTGCAGGCAGCGGCCCCATCTCCTGCCGTGCCTTTTGGGGCCAACATTGAATTCTGGCGCGAACGGGTCGACCTGGCGGCCGCGTTTCGCTGGTCCGAACGCCTGAATTTGCACGAGGGCGTGGCCAATCACTTTTCTCTGGCGGTCAATCCGGACGGAACCCGGTTCCTCATGAATCCGAACCAGACGCATTTTGCCCGCATCCGCGCGTCAAACCTGCTGCTTCTCGACGCCCACAATCCTGATACACTCGGCGAGCCGGACGCGCCGGATCCGACGGCATGGGGGCTACATGCCTCTCTCCACAGAATCTGCCCGCACGCCCGTTGCGCCATGCATCTCCACACACCCTATGCGACCGTACTCGCGAGCCTAGCGGACAGCCGGCTCCCTCCGATCGATCAGAATTCCGCGATGTTTTACGATCGCGTGGTGATCGATGACAGCTACGGTGGCTTGGCGTTCGAGGAGGAAGGCGCGCGCTGTGCATCCCTTTTCGCCGATCCGAAAACTTCCGTGATGGTGATGGGCAACCACGGAATCCTGGTCATCGGAGAGTCCGTCGCCGAGACCTTCAACCGGCTTTACTACTTTGAACGCGCAGCCATGACCTACATCATGGCCCTGCAGACCGGGCGGGAACTTCGCGTCCTCGGCAACGACGTTGCCGCAAGGACCGCCGACGAGATTGCCCGGTATCCGGGACAGGCCGATCGGCATTTTTCGGAGATCAAGTCCATCCTTGATCGGGAGGGATCAGACTACGCAAACTGACGTTGCCGGTTCACCGATGAAAAACCGTAGGCTGTGAACCGGGCCATCAATTGGCCCGACAGGGCCCAGGGAGTGAACAGATGATGACCACAGCACCCGCCGCCGTCCCGGCAGGAAGCAGTCGCGACTGGAACCATCATCCGGACCTGCCGATTCCGGTCTCGCCGCTCTTCGCATGGCCGCCCCGGCCACGAGAAGCCCTGCAATGGCTCGCCGCGTCATGGCTGGCGTTGAGCATGATGCTGCTGGAGTTCCTGTTGGCCGTCATCGTCTACGCCGTTTTCCTGCCTGACATGGCCACGATGCAGACGGTCTCAGCTGGCTGGATCCTCCAGATCTGGGTACGGAACCTGATTCTTCTGTTCCTGGTCGCTCACAGCTTGCATCTCTACTTCCACGGATTCAAAACGCAGGGGATGATCCTCAAGTTCGACCGCCGTCAACTGGCCCGCGACAACGGCATCTTCACGTTCCGGAGCCAACTTCTCGACAACATGTTCTGGTCTCTCGCGAGCGGCGTTACCGTCTGGACCCTGTATGAGGCCTTCTACTTCTGGGCGGCGGCGAACGGACTTGTCCCGCTTGTCGGCTTCTCCGACAATCCCCTGTGGTTCGTTATCTGGATCCTGTTGGTCCCGATCTGGTCATCGCTCTATTTCTACTGGATCCATCGCTTTCTGCATTGGCCACCCCTCTATCGCATCGCGCATTCGCTCCATCACCGGAACATCAACGTAGGGCCCTGGTCGGGAATATCGATGCATCCGATCGAACACCTGATCTACTTCATGTCCTTCGGGATTCATCTGATTGTCCCGTCACATCCGATTCACTTCCTGTTTCACGCATTCATAAACGGGCTGAACCCGTCGGCTTCGCATTCCGGCTTTGACGGTCTCGTCGTCCGCGACCGGAAACAGGTGGAACTCGGCGACTTCTTTCACCAGCTCCATCACCGTTATTTCGAATGCAACTACGGCACATCGGAAATGCCGTGGGATGTCTGGTTCGGGTCCTTCCACGACGGCAGCGAAGCCGCCACTTCCGAGACTCGCAAACGCCGCTCGCGAATGCATGCCCGCCCGGACCGGCCAACCGGAGAACCGCGACCGTCATAAGTCTTGCCCGACGGACTCGGGCGGCGCCTCGGACCTCGAGGCTCATTCACCGGTTTACCGGGGCGGGGTCTTGCATCCTGAATTCCATCGTCGCCTGATCCTGCTTCGCCCCCGTCCCAGGACCCCGTTCCATCCACTGGCCCGGCGTCCCTTCACTTTCCGTGGCCCTTGCGGCAACCCTCGCGTCGTGCAAACCGGTGACGCCGTGATTCGCCCGCTACGGGCAACAGTCACGTCCCGAAGTCAACGAGGCATTGGATGCAGTACGGGCTTACAGATCATCAGGACATGATCGTCTCGACGGTCAGGCGTTTCGTCGAAAACGAAATTTACCCCCATGAACAGCACGTCGAACGGAGCGGAGTGGTCCCGCCGGATGTCGCCACCGAAATCAAGAAAAAGACCATCGACGCTGGATTCTATGCTTGCAACTTCCCGGAAGAGGTGGGCGGTGCCGGTCTGAATCATCTTGAGTTCTCGCTTGTGGAACGTGAACTCGGACGTGGTTCCATGGCATTGACGCATTTCTTCGGCCGGCCACAGAACATCCTCATGGCCTGTGTCGGCGACCAGCGCGAACGCTACCTGTTGCCGGCCGTCCGGGGCGAACGGATGGATTCGCTGGCGATGACGGAACCGGGCGCCGGATCCGACATCCGTGGCATGCTGGCGACGGCCGTCCGGAAGGGCGGCGACTGGGTCCTCAACGGGACGAAGCACTTCATTTCCGCCGCCGACCATGCCGATTTTGTCATAGTCTTCATGGCAACCGGCGTTGACGAGAATGCCGACGGGGCGAAAAAGACATTGACCGCCTTTCTGGTCGACCGAGGCACGCCTGGTTTCACCATCCGTGACGGCTATGACTCCGTCAGTCACCGGGGTTACCGCAACATGATCCTCGAGTTTGACGACTGCCGCCTGGCTGACGAGCAGGTTCTCGGTGCCGTCGATGGCGGATTTGCGGTCATGAACACCTGGCTCTACGCGACCCGGATCACCGTCGCTGCCAACTGCGTCGGCCGCGCAAGGCGGGTGTTCGACCTTGCCGTCAACCATGCGGCCGAGCGTGAACAGTTCGGCCAGAAGATTGGCCGGTTTCAGGGTGTCGGGTTCCAACTCGCCGACATGGTGACCCGCATCGACGCCGCCGACTTTCTGACGCTGGCGAGCGCCGACCGGCTCGACCAGGGACTGTTGGCGAACCGCGAAATCGCCAGCGCCAAGCTTTATGCCTCGGAAATGCTGGCCTTCGTCACCGATGCCGCACTCCAGATCCATGGCGGCATGGGGCTGATGTCGGATCTTCCGTTGGAACGCTTCTGGCGCGATGCCCGGGTCGAGCGGATTTGGGACGGGACTTCCGAGATCCAGCGCCACATTATCAGCCGTGAACTGCTCCGACCGCTTGGCTCCTGAAGGCGTCCGGTCCCGGCGGCCCGGCAGCGGAGTGACTCTGGTCATCCGGATCTGCTGGTGTGTTCGCGTTGCGCATGCCTCGTCGAACGATCCGGCCACGGGTTTCGGGCCGGGTCCATGGATTCCCCCCGGGATCCGATGCCGATGAATCCCCTCGAACGGCTGCTCCGTCCGCGTTCGATCGCTGTCATTGGCGGCGGTCCCTGGTGCCGTTCGGTGATCGCGCAATCCCGGGCCTTCGGATTCACCGGCCAGATCTGGCCTGTTCATCCGACCCGGGAAACGCTGTCCGGCGTCCCGGCCGTGACATCCGTCAGCCGACTGCCATCGGCACCCGATGCCGCCTTCATCGGTGTCAATCGGGATGCGACCATCGAGATCGTTCGGGAGCTCGCCAACATCGGAGCGGGCGGGGCCGTCTGTTTTGCGTCCGGTTTTCGCGAGGCAGAAGCCGAATTGCCAGGGTCTACAGGGCTCGAGGTCCATCTCCGACAAGCCGCCGGGACCATGCCGATCCTCGGTCCCAACTGTTACGGGTTCATCAATGCCCTCGACGGCGCATTGCTCTGGCCCGACCAGCACGGGCTCAAGGCTGTTTCTTCCGGTGTTGCCATCCTGACCCAGTCATCGAACATGGCGATCAACGTGACCATGCAGTGCCGGGCCCTGCCGATCGCCTTCATTGCCACTGTCGGCAATCAAGCCCAAACCGGAATGTCCGATATCGGCATTGCGGTCCTCGAGGACGACCGGATCACGGGTCTTGGAATGCATGTCGAGGGCTTCGGAAATCTGGCGGCCCTCGAACGGTTGGCCGAACGGGCGAGGACACTGGAGAAGCCGGTGACTGTGCTGAAAGTAGGCCGGTCATCCGAGGCCCGGGCGGGAACCCTGTCCCACACGGCATCAATCGCCGGGAGCGATGCCGGGGCCGGGGCACTCATTGAACGCCTCGGCTTTTCCAGAAGCCGCTCCCTGCCCGGCTTCCTCGAAACGCTCAAATTGCTGCATATCGCCGGTCCCCTGCCGTCGAAACGGATTGCGACGGTGAGTTGTTCGGGCGGCGAAGCCAGCCTTGCCGCCGACAGCGGGTTCTCACGAGGGATCGTCTTTCCCGAACTGAACGACCGGCAGAAACGGGAACTCCGCAACGCCCTCGGCCCACGCGTCGCTCTCGCCAATCCGCTCGACTACCATACCTATGTCTGGCGGGACGCAGAAGCGATGGCCCGGGCATGGTCGGCGATCGTCGATCCGTCTCTGGCGATGACCCTACTCATCGTCGACTTTCCGCGTACCGACCGCTGCAAGACCGCAGACTGGGACTGCGCCATCGCCGCCGCGCTCGAAACCCGTCGACAAACGGGAGGTCGGGTGGCCATGGTCTCAACGCTTCCGGAACTCTTGCCCGAGCCGATTGCGGCGGACCTGGCAAATGGTGGCGTCGTGCCTATGAACGGTCTCGACGAAGCCCTCGACGCAGTCGCCGCCGCGGCAGGGACTCACTTCCGGTCCCCGCCACCGCTCCTTCATCCTGCCTCGCCCGGCTTTGGGCGCCTGGAATCGATGACCGAGTCCGAAGCCAAGGCTGTCCTTGCACGCCATGGCCTCGCCGTTCCCCGGGGCAGTTTGGCCGAAAACGAGCGGGAGGCTGGAACAGCTGCGACGGAAGTCGGATTTCCGGTCGTTCTCAAGACTGACGGAAAAGCGCACAAGACCGAGGTGGGAGGCGTTGTCCTGAATCTCGGCACTGACGACGCGGTTGTTCGTGCTGCTTCGGGAATGCGTTCGAACCGGTACCTGGTGGAAGAAATGATCACCGGGGCCGTCGCCGAATTGCTTGTCGGCGTCGTCCGTGACCCGGCCCACGGGTACGTGCTTACGGTCGGTGCCGGTGGAATCCGGACCGAACTGTTCGAGGACCGCCAATCCCTGCTGATTCCGTCGACGGCGAAGGACATCGCTGACGCGATCGGCCGACTTCGGATCACCAGGGAACTGACCGGCTGGCGCGGCCGGCCCGCTGCCGACATGGAAGCCGTGCTCGGCGCCGTCCTGGCGATTCAGGATACTGCGGTCCACATTCACCGGCATCTGGAGGAACTCGAGGTTAACCCGCTTCTGTGCTGTCCCGACCGGGCGGTGGCGGCAGACGCACTATTGGTCACGAGGAGAGCGAAATGAACGATACCCCTTCCCCGGTCAGAACCCGGCGGGACGGCCATGTCCTGGAAGTGGTCCTGGATCGACCCAAGGCCAATGCCATCGACTTGGCCACCAGCAGGATCATGGGGGATGTCTTCGCCGGTTTCAGGGACGATCCGGAACTCCGTGTCGCCGTCGTCACCGGCGCCGGTGACCGGTTCTTCTGCGCCGGCTGGGATCTCAAGGCCGCTGCGGGCGGCGACCCCGTCGATGCCGACTACGGCGTCGGCGGTTTCGGCGGGTTGCAGGAACTCCGCGACCTCAACAAGCCCGTGATCGCCTCCGTAAACGGGATCTGCTGCGGTGGCGGACTTGAACTGGCGCTCTCCGCCGACATCATCCTGGCTGCCGACCACGCCCGGTTCGCGCTTCCGGAGATTCGTTCCGGCACCGTTGCCGATGCCGCCACGATCAAGCTGCCCAAGCGCATACCCTACCACATCGCCATGGAAATGCTGTTGACCGGCCGGTGGATTGATGCCGAAGAGGCCCTGCGATGGGGGCTGGTCAATCGAGTCCACCCGGCGGAGGCACTCCCTGAAAAGACTTCGGAACTCGCCGGGCTGCTCGCTTCCGGCCCACCACTCGTTTATGCGGCGATCAAGGAAATCGTTCGCGACGCCGAGAACAGCCGCTTCCAGGACGCCATGAATCGCATCACCGGCCGCCAGCTTCGAACCGTCGACCACCTCTACGGTTCCGAAGATCACGACGAGGGCGCCAGGGCCTTCGCCGAGAAACGCGACCCCGTGTGGAAAGGCCGCTGACTCCAAGGGTTCCGACGCGTCGTCCCGACCGCGCCGGACGAACCGGACACCAGACAAACCGGCCCATGTCCCGGATGTCGGACAACCGGATGAGCGCCGCGTTCATGTGCGGGTCCATGGCCGGGTTTTCGGCCAACGACGCGATCATGAAACTGATCGGACCCGAATACGGGTTGTCCCAGTCCATCTTCCTTAGGGGCGCCCTTCTCTGTCTCCTGTTCGGCACCTACGCCTGGGCTCGCGGGACCTTCCGGACGCTCCCGGAGAGTCGGGACCGCAAGATCATGGCCGTCCGGTCACTATCCGAAATCGGGATATCGGCGTGTTTCGTGACTGCGGTTTTCAACATGCCGATCGCCAACGCGACGGCCATTCTCCAGTTCGTCCCGCTGGCTATCGGAGTTGCGGCGCATCTTACCGGCCGCCGACGCGCGGGCCCCATGCGCTGGCTGGCGATCCTGTGCGGGTTTGTGGGTGTCCTGATCATTATCCGCCCCGGGACCGAAGGCTTCAATGCCTACAGCCTTCTGGCACTCGCAGCAGTTTTCTTCGTCGTCCTCCGGGATTTCGCTTCGCAGAGTCTCTCGCCGAATGCGAACTCCCTCCTTGTCACCCTGGTTTCCGCAACGGTCGTCACCGCCGCCTTCGGAGCACCGCATGTTTTCGGCAACCCGTGGACGCCAGTGACTGCGACTGACCTCGCCCTCTTCGTCCTGGCGGCGGTCTTCCTTTTCGCCGGCTACTACTTTGGCGTGGTCACGATGCGCATTGGCGACGCCTTCTCCGTGGCGCCCTTCCGCTACTCCATCATGGTGTTCTCCGTCACCTTTGGCTGGGTTCTCTTCAACGAAATTCCCGACGCCTGGACGATTCTCGGGATCGGAATTCTCGCCGGAACCGGCGTGTTCGTCATCCGCAGGGAACAGTCCGCCTTGGCCGGGTGACGGGGTTCAACGCACCCACGGTCGGTCGTGCCTGCCAGCGTTGACCGCACGATCAATCGAGTTTCCGGGCGTCACGGTCATCCGTCTCCCGGATTACCGCCAGGGCCTCGTCCCGGATCGCATCCCACCGCCAAAAACAAATTTCTTAAAAGTCCACGCCTTCCGCCATCCCACAAGCACGCTCACGTCCAAAGCGCCGGTCAGCTCGCCGCACCATGACCCAAGCTCTCGAACGGAGCCGCAGTCCTGGGGAGCTCGCAAGACGCCAGATCACGTGTTGATCTTCCAATGCCGGCACATACGTTCAAGGATACAAGCCTTTGAAATGAAAATTTTAACCCGGATCCCTGTGGATGACGCGGGATTCCAGCCATATCACAAGGGCAATCCAACGATTGCCATCATAGAGGCAACGAAATCCGTGGCGAAAAGTCGGGGCGTTTCGAAAACACACATGCTCTGGAGTATCAGGTTACCGATTCCGGAATTTGCACATATCCATTCACCGCCGATGGCCCCGGGGACACACATGGCAACCGAGACCTTGAGGATGGCTAGGGTATACGGAAGCGCCGCAAAAGGATCTCAACGGCAAAAAACTTGCGTCTTTGCGGCAGGCAGCACGCGCATGGCTTCAAGCAGCTGCGGATTCACGGCACGAAACCGTTGCACGCGTTGACCCGTTTCGAAAAACAGATCAGCGCAGAGGTTTCCACACTTTCCCTTCATGGCACGGGCGAATTCAATCCCGATCAGGGGTGCGGCACCCACTGGCATGGAAACAATGCCCGATTCACAAGCGGGCGCCGGGGGATCGCTTTCACCTTGACTGGCGGCGTGAATTCCCAAAATATTCTTGGCGCACAAACCATCGCCGCACGATCGGCCCATATGACACGAGCACACTCATGAACCACGAATTGACAGGCGCGCAGATCTCTTCCTACCGAGAACACGGCTTCCTCATCATTGAGGATTTTCTTGACAAGGTCGAACTGGACACATGGCGGGCGGTGGTGGGAGATGCAGTCTCAATCAGGGACGACAACAGGCTGCCCGTGGGATCGTACGATATTTCGCAGAAGGCGGAAAAAGAAACCGTATTCCGGCAACGGATCAACCTGTGGATGGATCATGACGGCGTTCGTGCATTGATGCTGGACCGCCGGCTGGGCAAAATGGCAGCCGACCTGGAAGGAGTCGACGGTATACGGATATGGCACGACCAGGCGTTGATCAAGATGCCCTGGTCCAACCCCACGGCGTGGCATCAGGACAACCCCAAGTGGTCATTCGCATCGGAACATGCCACAACAATCTGGGTCGCTCTGGATGATGTAACGATTCAGAACGGCTGCATGTTCTTCATGCCAGGATCCCACAAGCGAAGATTGGATGACTACCCGGCGGATGGCAACCACGTGGGAGCCTTGTTCAATGCCTACCCCGATCTCAGCGGGATGGAACCCGTGCCCGTCATCTTACCTGCGGGCGGATGTTCCTTTCACAACGGACTGATGGTTCACGCCGCCAACGCGAACATGACGCCACATCCGCGACGAGCCTTTACCTGTGCCTACATGCCCGATCACAGTCGGTTCAACGGCGAACCAAATGTCCTTCCAGATCGGATCCTGAGCTCCATAAGGGTCGGCGATCTTCTGGAGGATGACGACCAGAATCCACTGATCCACAACAATGACCCGACACGCAAAAGCCTCTCCGGCAGCGTCGGGACGTGTGCTGACGAATAGGTGGACCGTCACGCCGTCCTCTTGAACGGTGCTATTCGCGGTGCCTCAGGCGGTTCATGCACGCCCGAAGGCTCCTGCCGATGCCATTGGAACACGGGTGTGCCTGCATGGCCTGAGCTTCGTCTACCGGCAGGAAGCCAATCAACTGCGCCGTGTTATCGGATCAAGAAAACCGAATTCACACTTTGATCCGGAGGGGCAGCGCGGAGCCTCCGTACCGGCCGGTTTTCGTCATGCACATTTGAGACAAACCGAAATTGTCATCCTACTCCGGCCTTGATCAACGGACCAAACGGTGACGATGGCGGACCAAGCTGCTGCAATTCCGGGCGAACACGATAACCCGCCCTAGAAGTTCTCGCCCGGATCCCAATGGATGACGCGGGATTCGACCCATGTCACAAGAGCAAATCCGGCGATGGCCATCAGGGACGCAACGATGATCGTGGCGAAGAGTCGGGGCGTGTCAAACACATACATGCTCTGGAGAATCAGATAGCCGATCCCGGTGTTTGCGCCTATCCATTCACCGACAATAGCCCCAAGAACACACATCGTGACCGAGACCTTGAGGGCTGCGAAGGCATATGGCAGCGCCGCATAGAACCTTACGCGGCGGAACACTTGCGTCTTTGAGGCAGACAACACGTGCATGAGTTCAATCAGCTGGGGATTTACTGCGCGAAATCCTTGCACGGCGTTGACCAGTGTCGGGAAAAAACAGATCAGCGCCGCGATAAGCACCTTTGGCTCGATGCCATTGCCAAGCATGATCTTCAGCACGGGAGCAATGGCGATGATCGGGATCGTCTTGATGAGGATAGCCACCGGGTAGAACAAATCCTCGACGATCTTGTTGTAGACAAAGGAAATGGCCACAAGGATCGCAAAAATGTTGCCGAGAAGGAATCCCAGTGCAGCTTCGGTGATCGTGGGCACAGCGTTCTGAGCCAACAGTATCCGATCATTGTAAAGTGCGACCAGGACATCGGTCGGTGCCGGAACCAGATAGACCGGCACCGAAAATGCCCGGACGATTGCCTGCCAGACCAGCAAGACGATTGCCAGCCCGAGGGCTGCCATGACCAGGCCCCGGATTCCTCCCCGGAATGCGGCGAACCTTTCACGCAAGCCAGCAAACCCGGACCCACCCGCAAATCTTGTCGAATTCGTGTGGGTCACGAGTTTATCCTTCGTCCAACACAGCCCGCAATCGTGACACATGCCGCCCCAGTGCCGACGAGTCCTTCACCGAGATCTGCCGGTCCTGGGGGAGGTCCACATGGATCGTTCTGGCGATCCTGCTTGGTCGGCGGCTCATCACGGCAACGCGCTGCGACAGGAAAACCGCCTCCTGAAGGGAGTGGGTGACGAACACGATCGTCATGCCGGTTTCTTTCCAGATCCGCAAAATCTCGACGTTGAGCGTATCTCGTACCAGTTCATCCAGCGCACCGAACGGTTCATCCATCAAAAGGATTCTGGGTCGAGTCACCAGTGCCCGGGCGATGGAGACCCGCTGGCGCATACCTCCCGAGAGCTGGGACGGGTAGGCATTCTCGAACCCGTCCAGCTCCACGAGCCTCAGGGCATCGTGCGGAGACATTGCATCAGGCGACCGCCGGACCTGCGGTCCTACCTCGAGAGGCATGCGAACATTCGCCAAGACTGTCTCCCACGGCATCAGAACCGATTGCTGAAAGACCATGCTCACAGCACGTTGTCTTCTGGCGTCCGTCGGCGCCACGCCCAACACTTCCACATGTCCCGTCGTCGGTGGAATGATATCGGCGATGACGCGGAGCAACGTCGACTTTCCGCAACCGGAATGCCCGATGAGCGATACGAACTCGCCTTCCTGTACCGTCAAGGTAACTTCGCTGATCGCTTCGATGGAACGGTCACCCGTTCCAAAGGTCACGGAGACTTGACTGAGATCTATCGCGACCGGCATTTGGCCACTTGCGCCACCTGCCGGCCGTTCCCGGGCGACGGTTCAGTCAGCGACTCATCGTTTGGTTGTTTCAACGGAATCGAGGATCCGGCTGTCGAACACATCCGCATGCGTCATGCTGCTGTCGATTTCCCCAATGGCGATGTAGGTGTCCAGCGTCTGTTGCCAGCGTTCCGACGACACGTTCCCAAATCCGTACTCCATGGTCTCATCCGTAAAGACGTACTCTGAAACCATCACGTCCAGGGCGGCACGTTCCTTTTCCGGATTGAGCGCGGGTGCGTAAGCCACCAGGATGTCAATCGCCTCGCCCGGGTTGTCGGCAGCGAACGACCATCCTGCATCTACGGCTTCCAGATACGCTGCCAGAAGATCCGCCTTTTCATCAAGCGTCGGCTTGGTAGCAATCAGGTAGTTGGACTGGAATTGCAGGCCGTTGTCCCAGATGGACTGTGTGTTGTAGCCACCGGGATTTGAGGTGACCGGTTCCAGGGCGGCGGTGTTGGTCGGCCAAGCCCCCACGACATCGACCTGGTCTTGCAGCAGGGCGGGCACCTGTGCCTGGACAAACGTGATGTCTTCGAGACTCAGTCCATTGTAATCAAGGATGGCGATCACCTGCGGAAGAGCGCTCTGTGCTGATCCGATACGCATTCCCTTCCAGTCCTTGATGCTCATTATGTTCTTTTCGCCCAAGGAAAAGAATGTGAGCGGTGCTTTCTGGAAGGTGGCGGCGAACGAGATGATCGGCAGCTTGTTGTTTGCCGCATACATGATTTGCGGAGCGTAGCCGACGGCAATGTCGACGGTCCCACCCAACAACTCCTGGATTGCGTTCGCAGTGGGTCCGCCTGGCAGCAACTCCACGTCCAGGCCGCGATCAGCGAAATACCCCTTTTGGAGTGCAACCACCTCGCCGATGCTTCCCGCATCCACAAGCCAGCTCAACTGGACACTCAACGGTTCGGAGTGTGCCGCAGCCGATGAGCCCAAGAGTGCGGATGCCGCGTAGCAGGCGGCTATACCTTTGAGAATTGTACGCCTTACTTGCATTTTTCATTCCTCCCACGTTTTGGATTTCCGTGTGCCAAGATATCCTCGAACTGGCATCAGCGGAAGCCCCGCATGGGTTGATTGCGGGGTGGTTATCTCGACGCAGGAATAATTCATGGATTCAGTCGGAAAACGGCGGGGATGGTAGCTCGTTCAAATTCACATATTCATGGCACCGGCAGTCTGCCTTGCGATGGATGCCGGCTCGGCCCACTTGACGCCATCGCGCGTAACCGCAGCGGACATCCTGCAAGGATTCAACGCAATGGAGGCGCAGACGGATGTCCCGGCTGTGCTGCTTCCGGTTTCAACCAATCGTGCAGGAGAAACAGCATAAACCGGGGATTTCCCCCTCTATCTTTGCCCAATTCCGCGCTCGCCTGTAAGTGACCTTCTCGCCAAGCCAAAAACTCATGTCTCTGACTTCTGATACAGTTCGCATCGCCTGAAATTGTGGAACACGTGCGGCAACACTTCAGATGCAAGATCCCTGAACTCCGCCCTGCCTTCGCCCGGTTTACGCGAGGTCCGGAATATCGTATTTCTCCTTCGAAATCCAGGCGCGGGCTACGAGAGACGGGGATCTTCCGGGAGAAGCACCTTTTGCCAGCAGCGCGCTACAGTTCATCCACCTGTAGCTTCGTGGAGGGGCAGAATGAGCCCGCCGTCCCGCAAGTCCGTCCATGACCGGTATTCGCCGAACTGTTTGGGCCAATGTGGTCGTCGCAGACGGGGAACTCACTGCTTTCCAATCGATCGGTTGAACCGGAAACCAATTTGTCCACCCCGGCTCCTACGTTCTTGCCGAGTCCAATCCCTGTACACGCGAAATTGTGCTCCTGAGAGTTTCAGCGAGAACAAGGATTCTCGCCGACCGAGAAAGTTTTTCTCTCACTATCGGAAGATGCGAACAATGGAACCATGTCCGCATTCTCATTGTACCGGCCTCGCATGGCGCAAAGCAAGGACTCGGTGGATGCAACAGGGCGAAAATTGACCACCAGCAATTGCGGCAAGTTGTTACGAACCCCCGGAATTCCATTCGACTGCCTAACGAGACGGCTCGTTGCGCGCAGCACTCCGAGACCAATTCGTTTCGGTGACCGCTTTCGATTCCGCGGGCCGGCATGCACGGCCCACAGCGACATGCCCCTTCCTCTCGACCCGCGGCACGCCGCGCGATGAATCCTGGTTTTGGAGAATGAAATGACCGAATTTCCTGGCAAGATTGGTCGCACGATCGAAGAATCGACCCCGTGGTGGCCAAACCCTCCGGAGCACGACAAGATTCTGCCGAACATAGTCACCATACTCTTTGATGACACAGGCTGGGCCGATTTCGGCTGTTACGGCTCGGAAATCAGCACACCGAACATCGACTCGCTTGCGGCCGCCGGCCTTCGTTACACAAATTTTCACGTAACGCCCTTGTGTTCGCCGACGAGGGCGTGCCTTCTGACAGGCCGGAACCACCACAACGTGGGAGTGCGTTGCCTTTCCGACGCTGATACGGGCTTCCCCAACGGTCGCGGGGCCGTCGACAGGAATGTACCGCTTCTTCCTGAAATGTTACGCGAACAAGGCTACGCCACTTACATGATTGGCAAATGGCACTTGACGCCGACTCAAGAAATCACATCGGCTGGTCCTTTCCGCAACTGGCCAGTGAATCGCGGGTTCGACCGATATTACGGATTTCTGGGCGGATGCACAGACCAGTACGCACCAGAACTTGTCCAGGACAATCACATGGTCGATCCTCCGCTCGCCGCCGGTTACCACCTTTCGGAGGATCTGTGCGAACGGGCGATAAGTTACTTTCGCGACCATGCCAGTATCCGCAGGGCCACGCCCTTCTACATGCATTTCTGCTTTGGCGCGACACACGCCCCCATTCAGGTCCACCGAGAATACGTGGACAAATACGACGGGGTCTTTGACAAGGGCTGGGACCGGACGCGGGAAGATCGCCTGGGCCGGCAGATCGAATTCGGTCTGGTTCCGGAGAACACCAAACTTGTCCCGCGCAATCCCGGGGTCCCGGAATGGGCCAGCCTTAGCGACGATGAGCAGCGGCTCTTCTCGCGCCTTCAGGCTGCGTATGCAGGCTTCCTGGATCACTCCGACGTGCAGATCGGTCGCCTTGTCGCCGAACTGAAACGCCTGGATCTCTATGACAACACCATTTTTGTCATCCTGTCAGACAATGGTGCCTCCATGGAAGGCGGGATCACCGGTGCCGTGGACTGCAACGCTGCCTATTCGGGGGTCACCGAACCGGTATCCGAAATGGTCACGCGCCTTGACGAAGTAGGAGGCCTGTTGGGTCCGTCCCATTATCCGGAAGGCTGGGCCATGGCCGGCAACACGCCATTTCGACGTTACAAGCAATTCGTGGACCTCGGTGGCGTACGTTCACCTCTCGTGTTCAGTTGGCCGAAAGGGCTAGAGAACAAAGGGGGGATTCGCCACCAGTTCCTGCACGCGGTCGACGTGGCACCGACCCTTATGGACCTTGTCGGCGAGCGGCATGGTACGGCATTCGACGGAGCCAGTTTTCAGGCAACATTGGTGAACCCTGACACACCGGCTCCACGCAATGTCCAGTATTGGGAAATGTTTGGTCGCCGTGCCGTCTATTGCGACGGGTGGAAGGCTGTGTCCGAGCACGACAAAGGCGACGACTATGCCAAAGACCTCTGGCACCTCTATGACACGCGCAACGACTTCTCAGAACGAACCGACCTTGCCACGCTCTATCCGGACAGGCTGGCAAAATTGCAGGATATCTGGTGGCAAGAGGCGGAAGCGAACAGCGTCATGCCGCTCGACGACCGCACACTTTTGGATGTGCTCGCCTTCCGGCAACCCAATGGACTAATGTGCGAACGTGAAATCACGTTTCGTCCCGGGCAGGGTCACGTCCCACAGATGAGCATGATCACGTCCAGCGAAAGGCCCATGGAAATCACCGCAGACTTCAACGGACCACTTCAAGGTGAAGAAGGCGTCCTCGTGGCAACCGGCGACAGGATCGGTGGCTACTCGCTCTATGTCAAGGATGGACAGCTGACATTCGAGTACATTCGGCTCAGGCGTCGCCGCTGTTTGTCCGGCGTGCTGCCTTCGGAGACACACACTTGCCGGCTTGTGAACCACCTTGACGCTGAAAGGCGAATCCATGCGCAGCTGTTTGCCGACGACCAGCTGCTTGCTGAAGCGGAAGTCGGCTATGCGTCCCATCATCTTTCCTTTTGGGGACTCGACATTGGTCGTGACGCAGCCCTGCCTGTCAGTGATGCATACGATGCACCCTTCGCATTCCCCGAGGCAAAGCTCGACCGGGTCGTCGTGCGGTTCTTCAAGGACCTTGACCCGATGGACATGGCACACACTGCAGAATTGGCTCAGTAGAATTTACACATGGTACGTTGGAATGGTTTTCTCCTTCACCTTTGTTGGGGGTTTCCTTCAGCAAGAATCCCGGCGCCTGGACGAATCCGGGATCGGCATTCTCGCCGGAAACAGTCCACCTTGGCTACGTAAAGGTGTTCAACGCGCCCGACGTCGATCGCGCCGGACGGCGTTGACAGCGATCAACCGGGAATCCGTGTGTCCTCACCACCGGCAGACGAACCCACCGACGGTTTCCGGTCGGTCCGGCGGTGACGCCGGAACAATCGGCCGATCAGAAAGCTTGTCCTTGGCATGTAGACATAGGCGGTTCGAGTGGTCGGACTTGGGCGGACCAACATCCGGGATACCCCGATGATTCCGAGCCCGGCATGGATGGCGCCAATGAAGGCAAACATGGCGGTCGGGCCGAAATCATCGATGAGGAGTGCACCGATAACGGGGCTGACGATAGCACCAATCGCATAGTGAAACAGCAGCGATGAATTGAGTTCAACTGTCCGCGTCCGTTCCGCAAAGTCATTCGCGTGAGCGGCCGCAACCGAATAGATTGGGAAGGTGGTCGCACCGACCAGGAAGGAGTTGACGAATATCGCCGCCGGCCCGCGCGCAGCCATCGTGAGCACCAGCATTGTCGATCCCATGGCCGCGAGCGAAAGCCAAACCATGACGTGACGGCGGTCGTACCGGTCAGCGAGCCATCCGACCGGGATTTGCGCGACCGCCCCTCCAAGGATGAACACCGCGAGAAAAATACCGATCTGCTCCGGGGCAAGGCCGATGCGTTCGCCAAAGACGGGACCGACCATTCGGATGCAGGCGCTGGTCAGGCCAGCCACGATGACTCCCGCCGTGGCCATGGGCGAAATCCGCGGTGCCATCATCGGATGCAACCGCAACGTCCCGGCCGTCGCCGGTTGGGGAAGCCGGGTGAGCGCCAACGGCAGCAGCGATGCGCAGCACAGCATCGCCAGGATGTTGTAGGAAGCATAGACCGCCGGTTCCAGAATTCCGATCATCAACTGCGCGGTCAGTCCGCCGACCATGTCGACGACCCGGTAAATCCCGAGAGATCGACCCCGGGTGGCGTTGGAAACCTTGGCATGAAGCCACCCCTCGACAACGGTATAGCAGCCGGCAACGCACAGGCCGGAAAGGACCCGAAGTGCCGCCCACACCCACGGGTCGGGCAGCAGCATATGCGCCGCCGTCCCGACCGTTCCGGCCGCAGCGAAAACGGAAAAGGCACGGGAGTGACCGATCAGGCCGATGAGACGGGGCGCCCACCAGCAACCAAGAAAAAATCCGAGAAAGTGGGCGGATCCCAAGACCCCGATTTCGCTCGTGGCGAAACCGAGTTTGGAACCGGATAGTGCATCGAGCGGACCCAGCCCACCTGAACTGAGCTGAACCAGCAGAACCGTGAGAAACAGCGAAGAAAAGGAGATGGCGAGCATCGGAACCTGACAGTCGTCGCCGGGACCTTGGCCGATTCGCCTTCCCGCGTTGCTGAGTTGTCAGGAATCGGAACGGTTGTATGGACAGAAATCGACTCCGATGGTCGCAAATGGAGAATCTGCCGCCGGTCTGCCGCAAATGCGGGGATCAATCATCAATGCGGGCCAATCGCGTTCTGCCAACCGCGCACCCGACCAGGCCCGTGACGTCTCACAAATCGGGGATGCGCCCGGTTCCGGAGAACCGGAAATGGACGTCAAGCTGGAAACCGGATTTGAGGTGTGGGATGCTGGGTGAAACGGGGACGTTGGCCGGCGATCAGGTGTCGAGGTTGACGACGCTCAAGGCATTTTCCTGGATGAAGTTCCGCCGGGGTTCCACTTCGCCACCCATGAGTTTGGCAAACAGGTCTTCGGCATCGGCCCGGTCCGAAATCTTGACCTGCAGCAAGCTTCGCGCCTTCGGATCCAGCGTCGTCTCCCAGAGCTGTTCGGGGTTCATTTCGCCCAATCCCTTGTAACGCTGCAACGTCGATCCCTTTTCGCCTTCCTCCATCACGACATCGAGAAGCACCGACGGCATGGCGATGTCGCATTGCCGGTCCTTGCGGGAAAACAACGCTGGCTGCCCGTAGACGGTTCGAAGCCGGTCGCCCATGTCCGCCAGCAGCCGGGATTCCGCCGACCGAAGGCTGTTCCCGTCCAGCGTATGGCTCTCTTCCACGCCTCGCACGGTCCGGCTGATCCGGATCCCCCGATCCTGCGTCGGTCGCCCCGCCCAGCCCCGTTCATGGGGGATCGCGATGCTGTCCATCCGGCCGGCAAGGCGGCGGGCAAGGTCCTGAAGGTCGCTGCCAAGCGTGTCCGGATAAAGGACACCGGCGATCGCCGCATTCTCCAGCACCTGGCGGCTGTATCGAGTCGGGAAGGCATCGAGGATGGCCCGGGTCCGGCGCGCTTCGTCAACGACGACGAGAAGGTCATCGTCGACGAGCCCATCGCCATTTGCCAGCTTCAGGACGGCCCCGTCGATTCCCTGGCTGACCAGGAGGTCGTCGAGTTCACGCTTGTCCTTGAGATAGGTTTCCGACTTGCCGCGGGTGACCTTGTAGAGGGGAGGTTGGGCGATGAAGAGGTGGCCGTTGCGGATGATCTCGGGCATTTGCCGGAAAAAGAATGTCAGGAGCAGCGTCCGGATGTGGGCGCCGTCCACATCGGCGTCCGTCATGATGATCACCTTGTGGTAACGGAGCTTCGACAGGTCGAAGTCGTCCCGGTCAAGACCGGTACCCAGCGCCGCCGCCAGATTCTTGATCTGTTCGCTGTCCCAGATCCGGTGTGGTCGAGCCCGCTCGATGTTGAGAATCTTGCCGCGCAACGGCAGGACGGCCTGATTGTCCCGGGACCGGCCCT
Organism: Paracoccaceae bacterium; assembly: GCA_028874915.1. GTDB lineage: Bacteria > Pseudomonadota > Alphaproteobacteria > Rhodobacterales > Rhodobacteraceae > JAPPHA01. The sequence continues at coordinate 36,242 of JAPPHA010000072.1, read as the reverse complement.
GTTTGGCGGATCCACCTGCGGAATCGCCCTCCACCAGGAACAGTTCTGCAAGCGCCGGCTCCCGTTCCTGGCAATCGGCGAGCTTTCCCGGAAGCGCGGCCGAGCCCAACGACGACTTAGCCTTGAGTTCCTCCTTTTTCTTTCGAAGGATTTCCCGCTGCCGGGCCGCCTCGACGATCCTGTCGATCACCGGTCGCGCCAGATCCGGGTTCTCCTCCAGCCATTCCGAGATCTTTTCGGCGACCAGCGATTCGACCACCGGACGGACTTCGGAGGAGACCAGCTTGTCCTTCGTCTGGCTGGCAAATTTCGGATCCGGAATCATCACGGACAGGACGCAGGTCAACCCTTCCCGGGCATCCTCACCGGAAAGGGTCACCTTGGCCTTCCGGGCGACGCCGGTTGCGGCCGAATAGTTGTTGATGGTCCGGGTCAGCGCCGACTTGAATCCCTGGACATGCGTGCCACCGTCCTGTTGGGGGATGTTGTTTGTAAAGGGCAACAGCATCTCGTGGTAACTGTCCGTCCACCACATGGCCATTTCGATGCGAACGTCGTCGCGTTCCCCTTCGGCATGAACCGGTTCCGCCAAGAGGCTGGTTTTGGACCGGTCGAGGAAGCGGACATATTCCCGAAGCCCACCCTCGAAGCAGAATTCGGCAGTCTCCGGCTTTCGCCGCCGTTCGTCGCGAATGGAGATTTTCAACCCGGAATTGAGAAAGGCGAGTTCGCGGAATCGGTTCTCAAGAGCATGAAAGTTGAATGTCCGTTCGGCAAAGGTGCCAGCCGAGGCCAGGAATCGAACATGGGTTCCCGTCCGGTCGCCCGCTTCCCCGGTCGTGCGCACGGGGGTGACCGTCTCGCCATGCTCGAAACGGGCGGCATGCGACCGGCCATCACGCCAGACGGTCAGTTCGAGCCACTCCGAGAGCGCATTCACCACGGAAACCCCCACGCCATGCAGACCGCCCGACACCTTGTATCCGTCAGAGCCAAACTTGCCGCCGGCATGGAGTGTGGTCATGATCACTTCGGCAGCGGAGCGACCCTCCTCTTCAAGGATCCCCACCGGAATCCCGCGTCCATTGTCGAGAACAGAGACGCTGCCGTCACCATGCAGGGTTACTGCAATGCTGTCGGCGTAGCCGGCCATGACTTCATCGACACTGTTGTCGACGACTTCATACACCATGTGGTGAAGTCCAGATCCGTCGTCGGTGTCGCCGATGTACATCCCCGGTCGCCGCCTGACCGGTTCCAGCCCCTTCAGGACCTCAATGTCATCGACGTCGTAACCGCCAGCACCTGTCGGTTCGTCCTGCATGTCGTTCCGCCTGCCCCGTTTTCACCATCATATAGCGATTGGGCCGCCGAATGTCACGCGACGGCACCGGTCATTCGACGCCTGGTACCCGGATCCGGGGCAAGCGCAACGGACAGTCGATTCCTCGGCTCTCCGCCCGCCCGCAGGCGGGATCCCGGCTCACGGGGCGCCGGTCTCCGTTTCGGATTCAGCCAGGAATCCATCCGCATCAAGCGGCCAGAAGGGATTGTGGGCAAGTTCCCAGACGTGGCCGTCGGGATCCGCGAAGTAGCCCGAGTAACCGCCCCAGAAAACGGCTTCGGGCGGTTTCAGCGGCGTCGCTCCCGCCGTCAATGCCGCGTCGAACGCCACGTCCACATCCCGTTCGGACGGAAAGTTCTGCGCCAAGGTGATCGCCCCGGTTCCCAGATCGGTACCCGGGCGTCCCTGGTCTTTGGCCAGAGCCTCGCGACCGAACAGCCCGAGCATAGCGCCGCGCAACCTGTAAAATGTGACATTCGGCAGATCCTCGACCGGTTTCCAGCCCAGCCTGGCATAGAAATCCCGAGACCGGGCCAAATCCGCGACGCCAAGGGTGATCAGATTGACCCGTTCGTTCCTGAGCGCTGTCTCCGTCATGTTTACATCTCCCGTTGCCGTTTCCTGTCTTGCATCCCGTCCCGCGAGCCGAAATTCAGTGTGGCCCGGGACGGTTCCGTACGGTGCGTCCAACCTCGTCCACCCAGCCGCCGGATACCCGGTTCCTGTGTGCACGGGTCCGGGACGCCCTCAGTCCGCGGCGATCCGGGTTTCTCCGCCCTCGGACACGACAGAAAACTTCCGGAAATCGCCGCCCAGCGACGCGAACAACTCGGGTTCGGTCCCGGTCATCCAGACCTGCGCACCGAGGCGTTCGAGCTCGTGATAGAGTTCGCCGCGGCGGCTTTCGTCGAGATGGGCGGAAACCTCGTCGAGCAGAAGGACCGGCGTGGCTCCGATTCCTGTGTCCTCGGACTGGGCCCGGGCTCCCGCGAGGATCAGAGACAACAAGAGAGCCTTTTGCTCACCGGTTGAGCATTGGCGGGCCGGCAGACCCGTGCCGGCGTGAACCGCCAGGAGATCGGTGCGATGCGGTCCGTTCCGGGTCCGCCCGGAGAGAATGTCTCCGGATCTCCCTTTCCGAAAGCGATCCCGAAACCAGTCCGCCGTCCCGGTCTCCATCGACGCAGCCTCCCCGGGAGACATCGTCTCGTCCAACGCGTCGCATGCCGCCGACATCCTGGCCAAGTCCGGAGATCCGTCGTTTTCCACCTCCCTACCGGAACTGACAAGCGACAACTCCGCCCTGGGAAATCCGGAACCGATCTGACTGCCCGTTGCAACCAGGCGGTCAATCGTCGCCTGACGGTTGGCCTCAATCGCAGCGCCCGCTTCCGCCATGCGCAGTTCGATGGCGTCATACCACCCGGAGTCCCTAACACCCGCCTTGAGCATCCCGTTGCGCTCCCTCAGAGCCCGAGCGTAGACGAGGCTGCGTTCGGCGTGATCCGGCTCGAATCCCATGGCCATGCGGTCAAGGAATCGACGACGGCCTTCCGATCCCTCGAGCCATAGGCGGTCCATGACGGGAACCAGCCACATCAACGGAAGCACACGGCCCAGCGCCGACTGTGGAGCCGGTTTGCCATCGACAACAACATCGCGACTGCCGCTCCCGTCAAACCGGGTCTCGACTTCGTGTCCATGTGGGGCATGCTGACCCCGGGACAGGAGATCGATCTGCCCGGAAATCCTCCAGCCGGTGCATTCCCCGGAACGGACCATTTCCGCAGCCCGGGCACTCCTGAGACCGCGCCCCGGGGAGAGCATCGAGACGGCCTCCAGCACGTTGGTCTTGCCAACGCCGTTGCGGCCATGAAGGACGACCGAATGGCCGCCGGTCTCGATATGGACGCGCCTGAGAGAACGGAAACAGGAAATCGCCAGTTGCCGGATGGCGGTTCCGGGCAAGGTCAGACCCGCATCGGCATCACCACGAACAGGGCCTTCTCGTCGTCTCCATCGCGGGCGATCGCCGGCTGCGTCGGACTGGCCAACATGAAGATGACGCGATCACGCCGAAGGCTTTGGGCCAGATCCATCAAGTAGGAACAGTTGAATCCAATGACCATGTCGTCCCCGTCATACGCGGCGGCCAGCACCTCGTCCGCCGTTCCGCTTTCCCTGGCGTTAAGGTTGAGCTTGATGCGATCCCGTTCCAGGGACACGGCAACGGCCTGAGAATCCTGTTCGAGGCTTACGGTGGACACCCGGTCGACGGCGTGGATGAAACCAGCTCGGTCGACATCAAGCCGAATGGTGTTGTCGGGCGGGATGACACGGGTGTAGTCCGGGTAGCGGGCATCGATGACGCCAGAGGTCAACACCAGACGGCCCATTTCGAATCGAACCAGGTTGGGGGAGACAGACAGGTTCACCACCTCGTCATCGGCACTGATGATCTTGCCGAGTTCCAGCACCGTTCTTTTTGGAAGGATCACGCCCGGCATTCCCTCCGCGCCTTCAGGGAGATCTGTCCATGCCAAGGCCAGGCGATGCCCGTCGGTTGTGACAGCGCGAAGGGCGTCAGGTTCATTTTCCGGATAGATGTGGAGATAGGTCCCGTTCAGGTATCGCCTTGTTTCATCCTCGCAGATGGCGAAACGAGTCATGTTGATCAGTCGATCGAACTCGGACACCGGAAGGGCAAACCGACAACTGAATTCATGCTCCGGCATGACCGGAAAGTCTTCCCAGGCCAGGGTGCCAAGCCTGAAGACGGCATTTGCGGCCTCGACAGTGATCTGATCCTGCGGTTCGAGGGCCTCAAGCGAGATGTTGACGGTGCATCCAGACGGAAGTTTCCTGGCAATTTCATTGAGCGTCGCCGCATTGACCGTGGCGGCGCCAGGGGTCTCCACCACGGCGTCACATGTCGCAATGACTTCGATAGTCGAATTGGCAGCGCGAAAGGTCACGCGATCGTCCCGGGATTCGATCAGCACAAAGCCCAGGATGATCTTGGCGTTTTGCCGGTCGGCCACTGAATTTGCGATCCCCGTCGCCTTCAGCAAGTCGCTGCGTTCTATCGTGAATCTCATGTCGTTCCCCAACGGTGCGCCACAAACGAAAGCGTCAGCGCTCCCGATCGCTCCTTTCGTCAACACTTTGATAACCGCTAGAACGGTCGATCGGAAGACGGTTCGCTCAGTGTCTGTCCGAATCCGTGACCACGCGCAATCCGCTGACTTCGCCCACCATCACCTCGTGCCCGGCGCGAAGCTCAGGCTTCCAGCGACCGCCTGAGAAGTTCAAGATCTTCCGCGACATGATGATCGACAGACCGCAATTCCTCGATCCTCCGGATCGCATGCAGGACCGTCGTGTGATCACGACCACCGAAGTTCCTGCCGATCTCCGGCAGGGACTTGGTCGTCAACTGTTTTGCCAGATACATGGCGATCTGGCGGGGGCGTACAATGGAGCGTGCCCGACGGGGACTGAGAAAATCAGCCATCCTGATGTTATAGTGCTCGGCCGTCTTGCGGATGATCTCGTCGATGGAAATCTTTCGGGACGACGCCCGCAGAATGTCGGACAGGCAATCCTGAGCCATCTCAAGGGTCACCTCTCTGCCAATGAAGAGGGCGAACGCGAACAGCCGGTGGAGCGCACCCTCCAGGACCCGGACATTCGTCGAAATCCGCCTGGCAAGAAACTCGAGAACTCCATCCGCAACATGGATGTCGGCATTGTCCCTGCAAAGCACCTCGGCCTTGGCCTGAAGAACGCCCAGCCTGAGTTCGAAGTCCGTGGGATGGACATCGACCACCAACCCCGACTGGAGCCGGGTCCGGATGCGTTCTCCGAGACCGTCGATCTCGCCCGGCGACCGGTCGGCAGAAATCACGATCTTCCTCTTCTGGTCAACAAGCGAATTGAAGGTGTGGAAGAACTCCTCCTGCGTACTTTCCTTGCCTGCGATGAACTGAACGTCGTCGACAAGCAGAACATCGACGGATCGAAACAGTTCCTTGAAGTTCATGGTGTCATTGGACCTGAGGGCCTGGATGAACCGATACATGAACTGTTCAGCCGAAAGGTAGAGAATGTTGGCGTACGGATTCCGTTCCTGGATGTCCCAGGCGATCGCATGCATCAGATGCGTTTTCCCGAGCCCGACACCGCCGTAAAGGAACAGGGGATTGAAGGTGACCGTATCGCTTCCGGCTACGTTTCTCGCCGCGGCATACGCCAGTTCATTCGGCTTTCCAACAACGAAGCGATTGAATGTAAAGCACTGATCGAGGGGTGCCCCGGGAAGTCCTCCGCCACCTGACCCGCTGGCGGAAGGCCGGGCCAGAACAGTCTCGGTGTCCGATTCGGTGCCATGGCCATTGGCCGAGCCGTCGTCGCCACCGGAAACAGTGTCGCCGAGCGCACCCCGGGCCTGGAAAGACAACCTTTCGACAGCCAGCCCTTCGGCTTGTATGGCCGCCCGAATCGGCTCAGCATAGTTTCGCCGGACCCAATCGCTGACAAAGTCAGTTGGCGTCAAAAGGAACGCCGTCCCGTCCCTGACCTCCAGGAATTCGATGGGGTCAATCCAGTTTCTGCAGGCATCCCTGCCAAGAGATTCCAGCAATTGTCCGCGAATCCGACGCCATACCTCGACCGACATATCTTCTCCAAAAACCGTGCATGGGCACCGGCGCCAGCCGACCCGCAAAATCAGGACTGGATCCAGTCCAGTCCCCGTGCCTTCCAACCGTTAATCAATCCCCGGCGCCCTCTGTAGTCGCGGTCGCCTTCGAATCCTTCTGCAACATTAATGCATTCCATCGCCCGATCCTGACCCGCGGCGGCGGCGGCAACACAACGGGCCGCCGCCTTGGACCGCTGACCGGAGCGACAGATGAACAGAAGCCGGGACGGGGTCCTGTCTCCGAATTCCAGGAAAAGTTTTCCGGCAAAATCCCGTTCGATTGCCATGTCCGGATAACGCTGCCACTCAAGTGTCAGCACGCTCCGTCCGAGGGCGGACAAATCGGGCAATCCGACAAACTGCCACTCGGGCCGGGTCCGGACATCGACCAAGACTGTATCTGCAGAAGACTCAAGAACACGCCACGCTTCGTCGGGAGAGATGTCGGAAATGTCTTCGGCAGATTCACCGATCACCGTCTGCCCCCCGCAAGGTGATTCTGATCCTCCCGAAATGGTAATCACAGCGATGGGAGCGGTTCAATCCGATTTTGCTTTCCGAACTGCCCTGGTCTCAACCCGTTCGAACATAGAACTTTGCTTAAATGTAATTTTTTTTGTCAAAATTCTGTCACATTTGATTCGGGGCTCGGCGGATTCCGGACAGACCCATGTTCCGCTTCTGTGCCCATCGGGAACGGCTGTCAGCCCGGCTCCGGACGCCAATGGAACCCGGATTCACGGTGTCATGCAACACCATTCGCGAGCCATCACGCAAGCAAAACGTCAATGATTCCAATGGCAAAAAAGTCGACTCCCGGCGCTGGCCCGGGAGTGGAATTCGTGAGCCGATCAGCTCGTGCTCGGGACGACGCCGGCAGGACGTCCGCCCGTCGGGTTCTATCCGTCCATGGACTTGATTCGCGCTGAAAGCCGCGAGATTTTCCTTGAAGCCGTGTTCTTGTGTAGGACGCCTTTGGTAACCCCGCGCATGACTTCGGGTTCGGCGGCTGCGAGAGCCGAAGCCGCCCGTTGTCGATCACCGGAATCAACCGCCTCCTCGACGGATTTCAGAAAGGTTCGGATTCGCGACCGGCGCGCCCGATTGACCTCGGTCCTGCGCCGGGTCTGTTTTACCCGTTTCCGCGCCTGGAGTGAATTTGCCATCTGTCGTCCATCCATTCCTTTCGCCGCCAACGGCCCGACACTCCGGATTCGCGGCGTGCGGGCGCAACCAGCCGAATTGCCGGCATTTACGGTCGGCCCGGGACCATGTCAACGGCCACGAAACTGCGGCGTGCGTTTCTCGGCAAAGGCAGCCATGCCTTCGGACTGGTCTTCCGTGGCGAAGAGCGAGTGAAACACGCGCCGCTCGAAAAGTGTGCCTTCCCGAAGGGTTGTCTCATAGGATCGGTTGACGGTTTCCTTGACCGCCTTGACCGCGATCGGGGATTTCTCTGCGATTTTCCGTGCCGTTGCCAGGGCCTCATCCATGAGGCGTTTTTCGGGAACCACCCGTGACACAAGGCCCGACCGTTCAGCTTCCTCGGCCTCCATGAACCGGCCGGTCAAATGCATTTCCATGGACTTCGACTTGCCGACAAACCGGGTCAGCCGCTGGGTTCCGCCAATTCCGGCAATCACGCCGAGGTTGATTTCAGGTTGCCCGAATTTTGCCGTGTCCGAACATATGATGAAGTCACACATCATTGCCAGTTCGCAGCCGCCACCGAGCGCATAGCCCGAAACCGCGGCGATGATCGGTTTCCGGCACTTCAGGATCGCCTCGGTTTCGGCCGAAAACCGGTCGCTCCCGAACATGTCGACAAACTCCTTGTCGGCCATTTCCCGAATGTCCGCACCCGCGGCAAAGGCCCGTTCGTTTCCGGTGATCACTATGGCCCGGACCGTGTCGTTCCGCTCCATCGAGTCCAGGGCCTCGCCAAGCTCCGCGAGCAACTGGAGATTGAGCGCATTGAGAACTTCGGGCCGGTTCAGCCTGATGATCCCGACATGGTCCTCGATATCGACGATGAGTGTCTCGTAAGCCAATTCCTCCTCCGTCCCGATTGCCGTCGCCGGCGATGGTACCATCCCCAATCCATAGCAGTTGCCGCCTGCCATTCAAACCGTTACCCGGACGCTCGACTTTCTGCTGTATTCCGCCGGCCGACTATCGTTGGCAGCAAGGGCAAAGAAAGGTGGAACGGCCGGCCTGGCGGATTCGTCGGATGACACCGTCGCAACCGGACTTCAGGCATGGTTCGCCGTCCCGGCCGTAAACGGCGAATGCGTGCTGGAAATATCCGAGTTCGCCATCGGCCTGACGGTAGTCACGAAGCGACGAGCCGCCGGCCTCGATAGCCTCCCGCAGGACTTCGCGGATTGCCGGAAACAATCGGCTCGCCCGGCGTCCGGCGACCGTTCGTGCCCGCCGCCTCGGTGAGATCCCGGATCGCCAGAGGGCCTCGGACGCGTAGATGTTGCCAAGGCCGGCGACCACGCGCTGGTCGAGCAAAACGGCCTTGATGGGCGCCTGCCGCCCCGCGAGTTGTGCGTCAAGCCAGGGTTCCGAGAACCCGTTGCCCAGCGGCTCCGGACCCAGGGAGGCCAGCAGCGGATGCGCGTGTAGCGTCGGAGTGGGAACCAGTTCGATCATCCCGAATCGCCGGGGGTCCGTGTAGATCACACTCGAACCGCCTTCGAACCGGAAAACTGCATGATCGTGCCGACCGTCCTCTGCCATGGTGGATGGCGGGACCGGGGTCCGGCCAGCTGGTTTGCCCCCACGAGCCGGGTCCAGCCGGAGCCGGCCGGACATGCCAAGGTGAATCATGAGCGTTTCGTCGGTCGATAAATCCATGAGGAGAAATTTGGACCGCCGCCAAAGCCGGTCGACGCGGGCGCCGGACAGCCGCTCCGCCAGGTCAGGTTGCAGCGGCCACCGCAGGTCCGACCGCCGGAATTCGGCATGGTGGATCCGCCGGTCGGCGATTGCGGGTTCGAGGCCCCTCCGGATGGTTTCGACTTCCGGCAGTTCCGGCATGGATCGCTCCCGAGCTGCAAGCCTGATGATCGGTTCAATGTGACCGATTTACAGTGTATGGTTGTCCGCCGGAACTGCAGCGCCGATCGGCCAGCCGCCGCCGGCCGCGCAGATTCAACGGGGCAGGCATCCTTTGGACAATAGAGATCGAACGGCCCAGACGGTGGACTTCGGGTCCGCAACGGTCAAGCAGGATTCCAAGCCGGCGCTTGTCCGCGGGGTCTTCGAGAGTGTGGCGGGCCGATATGACGTTATGAATGACGCCATGTCTTTCGGCGTTCACCGCCTGTGGAAATCGGCGATGATCGACTGGCTGGCACCATGGTCCGGCATGCGGCTTCTCGACATTGCGGGTGGAACCGGCGACGTCGCCGTCCGTTTCCTCAACCGCACCAATGACACTCATGCGATCGTGCTCGACATGACGGCAAGCATGCTCAATGTCGGTCGGCGGCGGGCGCGGCGGGCGGGTCAAACCCGACGGCTCCACTGGGTGGCCGGCGATGCGACAGCCCTTCCTTTCGACGACCGGAGTTTCGACGCCTGCACGCTGGCGTTCGGACTGCGTAATATTGCCAGGCGAGAGGATGCCATCCGGGAGGCTTGGCGGGTTCTTCGTCTCGGCGGGCGGTTCCTGGTGCTCGAGTTCAGCCAAGTGCCGAACGCGTCCTTGCGCCGGCTCTACGACGCCTACTCCTGGAACGTGATTCCCCGACTCGGCTCCATGATTGCGAACGACCGCGACAGTTACCGTTACCTCGTCGAAAGCATCCGGCAATTCCCTGACCCGGAGAGACTCGCGGACATGATCCGGACCGGTGGGTTTGAACGGGTCCGCTACCAGCGGCTGAGCTTGGGCGTCGTCGCGCTTCATTCCGGCTGGAAACTCTGAGTCATGCGCGGCCCGCACAATTTCCTGCGCCTGGTTCGGACTGCGGCGACGTTCGAGCGGACCGGTGCCATGGGGACCCTGTTCGTGATGCTGGAAGCTCCGCTCACCGTCCGCGCTGCCGGGCGCGTCATCGGTTGGCCGTTCCGGTGGCTCGGCCACAGGGGTGATCCTGCCAACCCACCGCTGGTCCGAGCCCTGACGGCACTGGGACCGGCGTACATCAAGTTCGGCCAGCTTCTTGCGACACGACCCGACATCGTCGGGCCGGAACTCTCCTCCGAACTCTCGGTCCTTCTCGACCGGCTCCCCCCGTTCCCCGAGGCCCAGGCCAAGGCGGAAATCCACCGCCAACTCGGTTCCGACGTGGATGCGCTCTATTCGGAATTCAGCGCCCCGGTGGCTGCGGCCTCCATTGCTCAGGTGCATCGGGCGCGTGTCCGCCTGACAGGGCGAGAAGTGGCTGTCAAGATTCTCCGCCCTGACATCGAGAGGATTTTCCAGAAGGACATCGATGCCTTCCATCTCTCGGCCCACGTTATTGAATGGTTCCTGCCGGCCACGCGGCGGTTGCGGCCGACGGATGTCGTCACCCACTTCGAGACCGTCGTCCTGGCCGAACTGGACTTCAGGATGGAAGCGGCGGCGGCGGCGGAATACGCCGCCAATACCAAAGGGGACGACGATTTTTCCGTTCCGGCTGTGATCTGGGAATTGTCGGCACGCCGAGTTCTGACACTCGACTGGGTCGACGGAATTCCCCTCAACGACGTCGACGCCCTCCGGAAGAGCCACATCAATCTCGAGGCTCTCGCCGTTCGCGTGGTGCGGAGTTTCCTTCTCCACGTTCTCCGCGACGGGTTGTTTCATGCCGACATGCACCAGGGAAACGTCATGGTTCAGCCCGACGGTTCGCTTGTCGCCTACGACTTCGGAATCATGGGACGAATCGACGACTACACCCGGCGGGTCTACGCGGAAATCCTCGCCGGTTTCATCAGCCGCGACTACAAGCGCGTGGCCCGCGTCCATTTCGAGGCCGGCTATGTCCCGAGAGACCAGGACATCGAGGCCTTTGCTCAGGCTCTCAGGTCCATCGGAGAACCGATTTTCGGTCAGGATGCCGCGCACATTTCCATGAGCCGCCTGCTGACGCATCTATTCGACGTCACCGAACGATTCGGGATGGAGACTCGAACCGAACTGATTCTCCTCCAAAAAACGATGGTTGTCGTGGAGGGCGTCGCCCGAACCCTCGATCCGGGTCTCAACATCTGGGATACGGCAAAGCCGGTCGTTGAACGCTACGTCGTGGAAAACCTGGGACCCCGGGCCTTCATCCGGGACTTCCGCCGGACGTTCGAGATCATGTCCCGTTTCGGCCCCCGCCTTCCGGGACTGATCGAGTCCCTTCTCAACGCCGAACGCGACCATCAGGTCATGACGCCACCCCCACGTCGACTGGCAGCATTCGTCTGGTTCCTCGCCGGTGCCGCAGTGACCGCGCTGGTCCTGTCCGCCGTCGTCCTGTCATCCGCACTGTTGACCGGAAGGCTGTTGTAACGGGCTGGCGGGCGCGAGGCGAAAATGTCCGGCCCTGGCTAAGGCGCCGACCGTTGTACATCCTTCGGGACAAACGAATCCGAATCGATCGTCAGCTGGTCATCGCCTGGATCTCCGCTTCCATCGCCTGCCGGTATTCTGGGTAACCCGGTCGTCCGCACACCACCCGCCACAGGCAATAAACGGCCATCCGCCACTGAAGCAGCGGTCGCAGACTCCTGTAGCGGGCAACCGTTGCCGCGCATGGATAAGCCTCCAGGAACGAGTCGCACAATGCGCTACCAAGAGGACGACCTCCATTGGTCATCTGCATGGCCGGCGACAGAAAACAGGCGATGTCGTCGACCGGATCGCCGATTCCAGGACATTGCCAGTCAATCAGCAGCAACCCGTTCGGGGTGCGGATGATGTTCCCGGGGACCACATCACCATGAACCAGCGAGCGAGGTCTACAATCTTCCGTTCCGGATCCGGGCGCAGTTCCGGGCTCAAGGCGGGACAGGCGAGAGGAGTCCTCACCGCTGCATAGCGACAGGATCCGGCGAACTTGTCGACGCAGCGCCGTTTCGCCGCACGGACGGACCGGAAGGTCGGGAAGGGGACTGAACCGGTGCAAACGTCCCAGCAGTCGGGCGACCTCACAGACATCAGCGACGGGTCTCTCGGACCCCGCACAGGTCCAGGAGGTCCCCGAAGAGTATTCGAGGACGAACAACTCACCTCCTTCGGCGGAAAGGGAACCGAGAAACGGTGGCCCCAATTCGCATCCGGAAACCGCCTCAAGGCACCGCCGTTCGGCGTCGGGGAGGCAGGGGAACAGCGGATTCCTGTGATCGGCCACGCGAAATCGGCACACCCTGTCCTCGGGGCCTGACCGGACGCGCCAGACTGGGCTGGTCCGGCCTCCCGTCAGCACCTGCCATTCAGCGTCCACACGGAGTAGCCCGTTTTCCGCCGCTCTTGCCGCCAGGCGGTCCTTCAACCGGTGTCCGGGGCCTGCCGGTTTCCCTTCTCTCACGGGCCTCGCCGTCCTCCCCTTCGCCCTTTGCCTCCAACCGGACCGGACACCCGTCGATGGTGCGGGTCAAAGCCCGCCCCCATGGGCTGGCCGTCGGTCCCCGACCCGGAGTCCGGGTTCGGAGAATCCGCGTGCATTACCGGACCCGTTGAGCGATAACCACCAGCGTGATCGGCCCCGTAGCTCAGCAGGATAGAGCGACCGCCTCCTAAGCGGTAGGCCAGTGGTTCGAATCCACTCGGGGCCGCCATTTCTGGCAACCGTTCACCATGGATTCCAGGCATGACCGAAACACGGCCACCGGGTGGACGTTCGGGGGTCCGGATCAAGATCTGCTGCATCCAGTCCGCCGATGAGGCGAGGATGGCGATCAACGCTGGTGCCGACGCCCTGGGTCTCGTGTCCGAGATGCCCTCAGGACCCGGCCCGATCCCCGATGGGCGAATCCGGGCCATTCTGCTGGCCTTTCCAAAGGAATTCTCGGTCCTGTTGAGCAGCCGGACGGATCTGCCGTCGATTGCCCGGCAGCTCGACGCCCTCCTGCCGGCGCGACCGCGAGCCTTGCAACTGGTGGACCGGGTTCCGCCGGGAACACGTCGGTCGCTGAAAGCCCGTTACCCCGACCTGACGCTGATCCAGGTTGTCCATGTCGAGGGCCCCGAATCCCTGAACGGCCTCGAATCGGATCTTCTTCCCGGCGCAGACATGCTGCTTCTCGACAGCGGCCGGCCAGGGTCGGACGACGCCCCGAAGCAGTTGGGCGGCACGGGCCGTATTCACGACTGGTCCATATCTGCCGCGATCATCCGGCAGAGCCCGGTTCCGGTCTGGCTCGCCGGGGGGCTGACGCCTGACAATGTTGCCAAGGCTTTGCGGACCACCGGGCCCGATGGCCCTTACGGAGTCGACGTCTGTTCAGGCCTGCGTCCAAGAGGAGCGCTGGATGCCGGCCGCCTGACGGCATTCGTCGAACACGCCCGGGCGACCGGGGGCAGCGTAGTCCCGAAATCCGAAGACGCGGCCAGGACTGGCCATGGCTGAGTCGTGCCCGGACCGACCAGGTCCCAACGCCTCGGGATTGGTCCGGGTCGCAGGCATCGACGAAGCCGGTCGTGGCCCCATCGCCGGACCGGTGGTGGCCGCCGCTGTGATCCTGCCGGATCACGGGATCCCCGACGGCATCGCCGATTCCAAGACCTTGCCGGCAACAACGCGGGAACGGCTCTGCCAGCAGATCGTCGCATCGGCGCAAACGGCCGTCGCTGTCGTTGATGTCGTGACGATCGACCGGATCAACATCCTTGAGGCGACCATGCTCGCCATGCGAACGGCCGCATGCGAACTGCGACCCCGGCCCGAATTGGTCCTTATCGATGGACCACGAATTCCCGATGGTCTGCCGATGCCGGGCCGGGCCATCATCCGGGGTGACGCCAGCGACGTCCGTATCGCCGCGGCCTCGATCGTGGCCAAGGTCACGCGGGACCGGCACATGCGTGACCTTGCACGCGAGTTCCCGGACTACGGTTGGGACCGGAATGCAGGGTACCCGACGGCGTCGCATCTGGCGGCGCTTCGCCAATTCGGCGTGAGCCGCCATCACCGGCGGACATTTCGTCCGGTCGCCTGCCTTCTGTCACAGTGACCAGGTTCCGGGGCTCGAGCCTCCGGGGCCAGGTTTCGTTTCTGCCGGACGGTCGACCGGACTCCTTTGCCAACCCCAACCGGACAATACGGGATCGGCAGAGGCGTCGGATCAAGATCGAGAAACGACGGTAAGGAATCCCGCCAGCACCCGGCATGAACGGGTGCCACCGGTTTCCCAAAGAAAACGGCTTGACGCCTGATTGCGTGCCCCGTTACGCTCAAGGGACAAGACGCAGAAAATGCGCTTCGAGGCAGAGCAGTATGGCACGCACGACAACACTGGCCGATACGGCCGGGTTGCCGCTGGACAGGATTCTGTCCGGGGATTGCGCAGAGGCGATGAATTCGCTGCCCGCGGATTCGGTGGACCTTGTGTTCGCCGATCCGCCGTACAATCTCCAGTTGCAGAACGAACTCCACCGGCCGAACCATTCGAGAGTCGACGGCGTCGACAATGACTGGGACCGTTTTTCGTCTTTCGCCGCTTATGACCGCTTTTCGCGGGACTGGCTGAGGGAAGCCCGCCGGATTCTGAAGCCCGATGGAGCCATCTGGGTCATCGGGAGCTATCACAACATCTTCCGCCTGGGTGCCACGATTCAGGACCTGGATTTCTGGATCCTCAATGATGTGATCTGGCGAAAGGCCAACCCCATGCCGAACTTCCGGGGCCGACGGCTCACGAATGCCCACGAGACCCTGATCTGGGCTGCCCGTTCGCGGACATCCCGTTACACATTCAACTATGCCGCGCTCAAGGCGCTGAACGACGATCTTCAGATGCGGTCCGACTGGCACCTACCGCTCTGTTCGGGTGGTGAACGACTGCGGGGCGATGACGGAAAGAAGGCCCATCCGACCCAGAAGCCGGAGGCGCTTCTGCACCGGGTCATCGTCGGAACGACCCGACCTGGCGAAGTCGTGCTCGATCCTTTCTTCGGAACGGGAACGACCGGGGCCATGGCCAAACGGCTCGGCCGTCATTTTATCGGAATCGAAAGGGACGAGACCTATCGTCGGATCGCCCGGACCCGGATCGACGCCATCCGCCGCGTCGACGGCCGATCGCTCACCGTCAGTCCTGATGGCCGGGCGGCACCGCGAGTTCCGTTCGGCCACATTGTCGAACGGGGACTCCTCGAGCCGGGGTCCCGGCTGCAGTCGATCAACGGCCGCCACACGGCGATTGTCTGCGCCGACGGGTCTCTGCTCGCCAACGACCAGCGGGGATCGATCCACAAGGTTGGCGCCGCCCTCGAGGGTACGCCCTCCTGCAACGGCTGGACCTACTGGTGCTTTCGCAAACGCGGCAAGCCGTTCCCCATTGACACGCTGAGGAAACAGGTCCGGGCTGAAATGCAGGCGTAGCCCGGGCCGATCCGGGCTCCGGCCGCGTCTGGTCGACTCCCGTTCTCACCGGGCGGAGCATCGTCTCCTGGCAATCGTTTCCGGCCGATCCCGTCGGAATTCATGCCTGTCCGGACACAGGCGAATCGGTTCAAGTCGCAAGTGAAATGTCAGAGTCAGTGAACTGAACCGGTGTCTGCACGCGCTCTGCCTGACTGACCTGAAGTCACAGATCAGCGTCGCCAGGTCCGGTCCTTTCTGGAGCATGCTTCGCTCCGGCCCGGACGGAAACAGCCGAAGCCGGGTTTGCCTGGTGCGGGTTCCGGTTTGCGGGACGGACGAAGGAAATCATTCCGGCTTGACTGGAAGGCCGGAACGCAGAATTCTCGAAGCCCGGGAGACGGGCAGGAGGAGACGCATGCTTGATCAGGGCCAGTTGTCTGCATTTGAAACCGACGGCTACATCGTCATCGAGAATGTTGTCGGCGAGGCGACGCTTGCTGCTGTCAGGACGGAGTACGAGGAGCTCATGGACAGGCTGTATCGGCGTTGGCACCGGGACGGCCTGCTTCCCGAACCTCCCGATGGCCTGTCCTTCTGGGACAAGATCGACCGATGTACTGCGAACCGGCTGGACTGGTTTCAGCCCCTGGACATCTGCCTGCCCAGTGAGCGGATCACGGCCGAGACGCCGATGCATTTCGGGCCGGCCGTCTTTGATCTCGTCACGGACAGGAACATTCTCGACATCGTCGAGACGCTGATCGGTCCGGAAATCATGTCCAATCCGATTCAGCACGTCCGGATCAAACCCCCGGAAAACGAGGTTCCGGCAGACGAAACCCGGTCCCACATCATCTCGACCGACTGGCACCAGGATCGCAGCGCCATCGTCGAAGAAGCGGACATCACCACCATGGTGACCGTCTGGATTGCCATCACCGACGCCACTGTCGAAAACGGCTGCCTGCAGGTGGCTTCCGGCAACTATGACAAATTGCTACAACACTGCGCCTCCGGCAACCATTTGGGACTGGCGAGCGCCCATACGCCGCAGAACAATGCGGTTCCGCTCCCGGTCAATGCGGGTGGGGTTGTGATCTTCCATCCACTGACCCCGCATTCGTCCCTTTCCAACCGAAGCGGTGCCTATCGCTGGTCATTCGACCTCAGATACCATGTGACCGGTCAGCCGTCGGGGCGCGGCCAGTTCCCGGATTTTGTGGCACGGTCACGTGCGAATCCGGGATCGGAACTCCGCGACTGGCGGCAATGGCTCGGGAGTTGGGAAGCGGCGCGGGCGCGGCTCGCCACGATTCCACATATCCCGCAGTATCGCTGGGACAGTGACGCGCCCGGCTGCGCCTGACGGGGACGGCGGCTGATTCGCATCGCGAATTCGAGCCCGGGCCTGGAATTCAGCGACCGGACGCCGCTTCCCTTTTCCCCCGGGCTCCACGGTCTTCCGGAAGCCGGGACGCCGACCAAGAGAGCATCTTAGGGATTCCAGCCCGGGCCAGGGCTCCGAAAAGCGGCTCTCCGGCCATGTCCCGTTCCAGGATTGACCGTATGGTGATCAGCAGCTCAAGGTTGATTCCGGTCGGAAACCCGCAACGTTCGCAGAGATAGACGAGATCCTCGAACACCACATTGCCGGTCGCGCCCGGTGCAAAGGGACAGCCACCAAGTCCTCCGATCGTCCCATCCAGAATCCGCACTCCGGCTTCGAGCGCCCCGTGGGCATTGGCGATACCGGTTCCCCGCGTGTCATGCAGGTGAACGACCAGCGGGGTCGCGCCGAGCCGCGGCAGAAGGGCCCGGCAGAGATCGCTGACCTGTCGCGGCGCCGCCACGCCGATCGTGTCGGCAACCGCGATGACGTCGGCGCCCGCTTCAAGACACTTGTCAACCGCGGCGAGGACCGTATCCGTGGACACGTCTCCCTCGAACGGACAGCCGAAAGCGACGGAAATCGCGGCACAGACGACGGGCCCGGATTCCGCCCCATCTGAGGTGGGATACCGCCGCTCGACAGTCTCGTGATCTTTTCGTTTCGAACAGGCGTAGCCGACCAATTCGACTGCGGACTGCCGCGACCGCCGCATGTTGGCCCGGCTATGGGCTTCGGTCGCCGAAACTACCAAAACAATTTCCGAAACAGCCGTCGTCAAGGCGTCATCCACAGCCCGTTCGTTCAGTGTCAGCGCAGAGGCCCGAATGTCAGGCAGGGCGGCAGCTGCCGTTACCAGGGTCCTGATGTCGGCGAACTGCGGGAACCGTTCTGTCGGCAGAAAGGAACCGACTTCGATGTGACGCACGCCGGCAGCAGCCGCGCGGTTTATCCACTCGGTCTTGGCGGCTGTTCCGGGCCAGCGACTGACGAGCTGGAGGCCATCCCTGAGACCCAGTTCCCGGAGAATCACCCGGTCGTTCGGGTATAACCGGCGCCCCCGCATCACCCTTTCGCAGCCCCGGATCCGGTGGCGCCCATAGCCACGGCAGCCCTGTTCTGGTCCCATCCGAGTTGCGCGAGAACCGCGGTGGTGTCGGCCCCAACCGACGGGACATCCAGGTTTGACGCCACCCTTTGTGCATCAATTTCGACAGGTAACAGCGGTGCCCGGAAAGACCGTCCATCCGGCAATCGGCTGGTAGCGAGGCCGGCATCCGCCTGCGGGTCACCATACATCTGCGCCGGGGTCGCAATCGGTGCGAAAGGCATTCCTTCGGACTCGAGCCGTTCCATGAGAGGCTCCGACTGCCATTTCGCCACCGACTCCCGAAAGATCGGAATTGTCCAGTCCCGGGCGCCAATCCGGTCCATCCTGTCCGCAAGTCGAGGATCGTCCAGAAGTCTGCCGAGACCGAGTAACGTGCAGAGAGACCGCCAGTGGCCCGACGTGACCGCTCCGATGAACAGCTTCCGCCCGTCGCCTGTGCCAAAGATGTCATAGACCGGCCAGGTAAATTCCCGCTCCGGCATCGGCGCGGGTTCGCGGCCGGTGAGTGCAAACTGGACCATGTGCTGGGCGACCAGGAGCAGGCTGTTCTCGAACAGCCCGACACGGATGTCCCGTCCCGTTTCAGTCGTTTCCCGTTCCCGAAGCGCCGCCATGGCGGAGGTGGCGCCGACCAGCCCGGCCATGATGTCGTTGGCCGACGATCCGACCCGCAAAGGCATTCCCGTGGGGCCGGTCATGTGCGCAAGCCCGGTCATCATCTGAACGGTCTCGTCAAGCGCCGGGCGGTGGGCATAGGGGCCCGTCAGGAATCCCTTGCAGGCGACAGTGACGAGCCGGGGGTGCCGCTTTCGCAAGGACTCCGTATCGATCCCCATCCGGGCAAGGGCACCGTCGCGAAAATTCTCGACCAGGATGTCGGCTGTGCCGATCAACGCGTCCAGAGCTTCCTGACCGGCAGAAACCGAGAGGTCAAGCGCCACCGATTTCTTTCCCCGGTTGAAGAGAGCAAAGAAGGATGCGCCCATTCCGGTCAATTGCCGGGTCTTGTCACCGCCAGGCGGTTCTACCTTGACCACTTCAGCCCCAAGACAGGAGAGGAACAAGCCGCAGGCGGGCCCGAAGACCATATGGCTCAGTTCCACGACCCGGACGCCGGCCAGCGGCCTGAAATCTGCCCCGTCCTGCATGGTTCACCTCCGATACCCGGTCCCGCACCTCGTCCCGCGCCATACGCAAGGTCCACGTAGAACCAGTCTCGCCACACTGGACGCCATTCGCAACGGCAATCGGCTCCCCCCGGCCAATCCGGAAGTCGCCCCTGACTCCATGCGTTTCGTTATGCAATCACGGCATGGCGTTCACGTCGGCCATCCCTCCGGCCCGATCACCGACCCCGGGGGACCGAAACTGACCCGCAAACAGGTCGCCACCCGGAATTCGTCGCCCTCTCCCCTTGACAGGAGCCCCGGGTTTCCGGTCCGATTGCCTTGCCCACGGTCCAACAGCCCGGACCCAGAAAGAGCGAAGGTCATGACAGGACACCCTGTATCCAACCGGGATCAGACATCCGATCCCCCGATCGCGGGCCGTGACCTCGCGAAGGCGGACCCGACTGTCGGCGGCCGAGACCTCAGCCCGGACCGACGCGCCTTTCTCCGGGGTGCCGGGCTCGCGTCTGTGGCTATCATGGTTGGCGCACCCGTCCCCTTTCACCAGAACTTGCCCACGGGACTGATTCCGGCTGCGTTGGCGGGCACCGGCACACTGAACGGCAAGGACGGTCTGGTCCGGCTCGTCGACCGGCCGATCAGCGCGGAGACTCCAGCCCACCTGCTCGATGATACTATTACCCCCACCCGGCGCCACTTCGTGCGCAACAATGGCATCCCGCCGCTGGACATGGATCCCGGGACCTGGACCCTCACGGTCGATGGCCAGGTTGACCAGCCCCGGACATACACCATCGACGACCTGCAGAATTCATTCGAAGTCGTCAAACTGGCGCTGGCCCTCGAATGCGGCGGCAACGGGCGGGCCTTCTTCGATCCTCCGGCCACCGGCGCCCAATGGACGCATGGCGCGGTCGGCTGTTCGGAGTGGACCGGCGTCCGGCTCCGGGACGTTCTGGCCGCTGCCGGCGTGCATCCGGACGTGGTCTATACAGCCCATGAAGGGGCCGACACGCATCTGTCAGGCGATGTCGGATTGCTGCCGATTTCGCGCGGAGTGCCGATCGCCAAGGCGATGTCCGGAAATGTCCTCATCGCCTTTGCCCAGAACGACGGGCCTATCCATCCCCTGAACGGAGCCCCGCTCCGTCTGGTCGTCCCCGGATGGCCGGGGTCCTGCTCACAGAAATGGCTCCGGCGGATTTGGCTCCGGAATCGGATCCACGATGGCCCCAAAATGACCGGAACATCCTACCGGGTTCCCCGGTACCCGGTCGCACCAGGAGAGTCGGTCGACCCGGCGGACTTTGTCATCATCGAACGGATGCCGGTGAAGTCGCTGATCACCCATCCCGCCAATAACGCTGAGACTGGTCGTACAATCGAGGTTCGGGGCCACGCCTGGTCCGGGGACCGGGCTGTCGCCGCCGTCGACATCTCCATTGATTTCGGGGCGACCTGGAAACCGGCCTTGCTCGATCCACCCCCCAACGACGGTGCCTGGCAGGACTTCCGCCTGCAACTGTCCCTGCCCATCGCCGGCTACTACGAAATCTGGTCCCGGGCGACCGACGACGCCGGCGAAATGCAACCTCATGCGTTCCCATGGAATCCGAACGGCTATCTCAACAACAGCATGCACCGCGTGGCGCTCCGGGCCCTGTAAGGCCCCTGTGTCCATCACCCCGGTCGGTCACCGATCGCCGACCCATGGCGGTCCCCAGGGTGCGGGACGTCGGCCCCGTCCATGCCGCACGATCCGACAAACACGCCTGTCTTGGGAAACAGAATCGAACAGTCATTCGCCGAACCTGTGCCGGGCAGCAGTTCGGGCCACGGGTACACATGGCCAATTGGCCACTTGAAAACGCAGGACGGCAGAAACACTCTCGCCGAGACGCCTGACCAACAATGGCCGATTCGGGTTCGCAATGAACACATATGATCCCCACAGGGCACCGGACCCCGATGCATGGTTGTCACTGGATGAGAGCCAACGCATCCATCTGATCCGCAGGTACCACCAAAAGGCCCGAGTCAAACTTCCAAACGAGCGCCTTCACGCCACTTTCCACGCCATTGTCGAAAACCAAGCCGCGTTGGGTGACGAGTTACCGGTACGGGCGACGCTGGATCGGCTGATGGACGAAGGTCTGGATCGGCATGACGCTGTTCACGCGATCGCCCATCGGCTTGCCGAATTTGTCATGGACCTCCACACGTTGGCCGATTTGAGCGAGGGGGATGTCAAGGAGCAATACCTTTCGGAACTCAAAGCCATCACCGCTGCCGATTGGCTCGCGAGTTTCGACTGACCGGATTATCGACAGTCAAGAGGAACCGGCGGGCCGCATGCCAGTCTCCCGACGACAATCTCCGGAATCCGGAACGGTCGAACTCTCACTTGTTCAAGGTCTTTTCCGCAACGCGCCAGACCTTTTGCATGACGCTGGGAAGATGTCTTGGTTCAAACAGGGCGCGTTCGACGAAATCGCCCTTGCAGGGACGGCAATCGCCGGCCACTTGTGCCACTTGGACCGTCAGGCGAAGGTCGAGATGGGTCAGGACATGCCTGACCTCGCCATCGACCGTTTCCCACTCGGCGTCGCAGGGAGGCGCATGCGGTTCGTCGGGGGCAGCCCAGTCGCTACCGGGCCAACCCAGCATTCCACCCAGCAGGCCGCTCTCGGGCCGCTTCTCCAGGAGAACGGCGCCGTCGGCCCGAACCGCCACATAGGCCAGGCACCGGTGCACTGGCTTTGGAAGCCGCGAAACCCGGCCCGGATAGGACTCCGGTGAGCCGGAAAGGCGGGCCAGGCAGCAGGACTCCCAAGGACAATCTGCACATCGAGGCGCCCGGGGACGGCAGACCGTTGCCCCGAGATCCATCACGGCCTGGACATAATCGCCAGGGCGGGCCGTGGGTGTCAGTTGGCGAGCCCGTTCCCGGAAGTCGTGATCCGTCGTCGACAGCGTCCGCAGTCCGTCCAGGCGGGCGAGAACGCGCTTGACATTGCCGTCAACGACGGCTGCGGGCCTGTCGAAGGCGATCGCCGCCATGGCCGCAGCAGTATAGGTTCCGACGCCCGGGAGTTTCCGGAGTTCTGATTCCTTTTCCGGGAATCGCCCGCCTCGGGACTGTGCCACGATTCGGGCTGTTTTCAGGAGGTTGCGGGCTCGGGCGTAATAGCCAAGACCGGCCCAGGCCGCCATGACATCGTCGTCGGCCGCCGCCGCCAGATCGCCGATCGTCGGCCAGCGGTCAATGAATTCCTCGAAATACCGCCACGCGCTTCGGACGGTCGTCTGCTGGAGCATGATTTCCGACAGCCAGACATGGTAGGGATCCGGTCGGACCCCGCATGCGCGCTCGGCCGGTCCGACCCGCCAGGGCAGATCCCGGGCACACCGGTCGTACCAGTCCAGCAAGGCTGCCGCATGCCCGCCGGGTTCACGAAGTCTTGACTGTCCCATCGCCTGTCACCGTGGCATGGATCGGTCCCGGCGTCATGATGTAGAATGCAGCCGGACGGACAGGAGTCGGAATACGGATGCCGAAACCGGAAGCACCCCGCCCGCGGCCGAATCTCATCCGACGGAGCGGTTTCGTACAGATCGGGACCGTTCTCAATGCCGAGTTCCGCAGGATCCTGGGAAAACGCGGAATCGCCGAGGCCCGGCTCATCAGCCGATGGCCGGAAATCGTTGGCGAGGCATTCGCCCAGCACACCTGCCCCCTTCGGATCACGCGTCCCCGAAAAGGTGGCAAAGCCACCCTGGTCGTCCTGATCGACCGGGCCCGGGGTCCGATGCTGGACATGCTGAAACCCGAAATTGTCCGGCGGGTGAACGCCTGCTTCGGCTACGCCGCCATCGGGCACATCCGGCTGACCCAGACATCACCGGCCATGCCCGAAGTCCGAAGACGGTCCCGTCCACCCGTTGTTCCCGATTCCGCTGACCCGGGTTCGGGGCCGTCCAGGCCCCGCCTGCCCGGTGACGTGAGACAGACGATCGACAGCATCCGGGATCCCGACCTCAGGCAGGCGCTCACGTCGCTCGGCCGGAGCGTTCGGAAGGCGCAATTGACGAACAATGCACGTCCCGACGAAACGTTGATACCGTCCGCAGACCGACCCCCAACGAAAGGTACCTTGGAATGACACTTCTCCGCATGAAACGGACCGCCGCAACGCCGGCTACCGCCATCCTCATTGCCCTGATGGCATTCCTGGCCTTGACAGCCCGCGCTTTCGGCCAAGGCGACGAAGCTCATCCCCAAGTCGTCGAGATGGCGCTCGGATCCGAGACAGCGGCAGTTCAGGTCGAGGAGTATCTTTCGTTCACCTGTCCGCATTGCGCCCGGTTTCACCGGGACGTCTATCCCCAATTGAAGGCCAACTATATCGATACCGGCAAAATCCGCTTCATCGCCCGCGAGGTCTATTTCGACCGGGTCGCGCTCTGGGCCGCCATGCTTGCCCGTTGCGGTGGTCCGGACCGGTATTTCGGGATCGCCGACCTGCTTTTCCAGCGCCAGGACGACTGGATCCGGAAGTCGGACCCGACCGAGGTGGCCAATGAACTTTTCCGTATCGGACGAATCGCAGGAATGACCGAAGAATCCATGGGGCAGTGCTTGCAGGATCGCGACATGGCCTTGGCGATGATTGAGGTTTCCGAGGCTCAGCGGACGGCTGCCGGAATCAATTCGACGCCTTCACTGGTCGTCGATGGCGTCAACCACCGTTCCGTCTCGTATGCGGAACTGGCGTCGCTTATCGACGCAGCGCTCGGGGACTGACTCGGATCGCCGACAGGAGCGGCCCCGCCGCATTGGCGATGCCATCCCCGAACCCGAGGCCGCCACTCGGCGGACTTCGGGTCATCGAACTCGCTCGGATGCTCGCCGATCCTTGGGCCGCCAAATGCCGACGGAAATGCGCATCCATTCGCCGGTTTCCGCGCGATCCTCGGCAGGTCAAGTCTGGCCGAGGATCAGCGCCTCCAAGACCAACGCGCTCCGGGTCGAAAACCGGCATGCACTCGAAATGGCGCTTTCTGAACGGACCCGTGAGCGATCCGCGACGGAGATTCTCGAGGCCCGCGAGGCCCTCGGCGATCCGGCGGGTCCGATCCATTCGCTCGATGATGTGTTTGACCGCTCCCGGCTCAGGCCGCCTCGCAAGCTCTTCATCCACCCGGAGGGCATGGCCTCGATCCGATGCCCGGTCCCGTTTTCCGACTGGATACCTGAACCTGGCCTCACGTCGCCACGGCTTGGCAAACGCGATTCCGAAATACTCGACCGGAACGAACCGCTGTCCGGGCTGGACACGTCGACCCCTCGACTTGGCCGGCAGCCGGCCGGCCATTCGTGAGCCGATGGACGTATTCGAACACGGGAGCCCGCTATCATCCGCCGGGCGCCACGATTGCCGCAAGCGCGTCGCGAAGCCGGGCATCGTCGTGAACGACGAGCCGGACCGGCAGCGTCAGGACCCTCTGCCGAAATGCCTCCGGCAGGCGCACCGCGTCCTTCTCGGTGGTGACCAACTGGGCATCAAGGTTGGACGCCGCGGCTTCGAGACGTCGCAAGACGCGGGGCGGAAACGCCTGGTGGTCGGCAAAAATTCGGCTCCCGACAACCTCAGCCCCGAGCGCACGAAGCATCGCAAAAAAACCGGAAGGATGACCAATCCCGGCAAAGGCATAGACCCGCTGGCCGGACCAGTCCATTCCGGTCGGGAGAGCTTCCAGGGACGCCCGCAGAACGGGCAGGCGTCGTAGCTGCGGCCAATCGGCCGTCAGCCGGTCGTGGTCGGGGTCCGACCCGACTGACAGAACCAGGTCTGCCCGGGCGAGGGCGGCGCCGACCGGCTCCCGGAGCGGGCCTGCGGGAATGACACAGCCATTGCCGAATGCCGCCGCCGCATTGACGACGAGGATCGACAGGTCATGGGCGAGGGACGCGTTCTGAAATCCATCATCCAGAACGACCAGGCCGGCACCGGCCGCGGCCGCCGCCTGGCCGCCTGCCAGCCGATCACGAGCGATCCAGGTCGGCGTAAAGGCGGCGTGGAGGAGGGGTTCGTCTCCGACTTCGTCGGAGGCGTGGCGTCCGGGTTCGACCCGCAGGGGTCCCGACAGCGAGCCCCCGTATCCCCTGGCGAGAACATGCGGGCAGTGCCCGGAGGCTGTAAGCCGCGAGACCAACTCAATGACGGTCGGTGTCTTTCCGGAACCCCCGATGCCGATGTTTCCGACACAAATGACCGGAACGCCGATCCTTCCCCTTTGACCCCGTCGAAGCCGCCACCGGACGGCGGCGGCCCACAACCCGGAGAGGGGCAGAAGAGCCGCAGACAGGGGACCTGGAGCGGCAGGCGGTCGAAACCAGAAAACCGGCGGCCTCATGGGATCCCGCTCCCGATCCGAATCGGCGCACGTCCGGTGACGGGAATGATTGATGGCAATGGCGTCGACAGAGGCTGAATTCGGTGAGGAATGAAGTCCGGTGACCGGAACCGGACCTGATCAGCTCCCTGTACCGGAAGACCCGAATCCACTGTCGTGGTCCTCCCGGAGCCGGTGCAGATCGGCAATGAAATACCGCATCCTCGCATTGTCGACCGTGCGCTGCGCGTTGGCCTTCCAGGCATCACGGGCCGACTCATAGTCGGGAAAGATCCCCACGATGTCGATGTCTTCAAGGTTTCGGAAGATCATCCGCTTGGGGTCCTCGAGTTCGCCACCAAACACCAGATGCAACCGCCGGGTCATGTCACTCCTCCTGCCATTCGCATTGCCCTTCCGGGCGCTCCAGCGGGTTCGTCAGCCGCCCCGAGACAGTCGACGGGGCCAGAAGGGCATCATGCATCCTGTCCGATCACGAACCCGCAATCGTCAGCCCTTCAACGAGCAGGCTCGGAACCTGGACGGACCGGTGCGGGCGGGCATCGTCGGCCGCGACGATGGATAGCAGCATCTCCCGGAGGTTGCCGGCGATCGTGCATTCATGGACCGGCTCGGTCACGGTTCCGTTTTCGACCCAGAATCCGGCCGCGCCCCGGGAATAATCGCCGGTCGTGGGATTGATCGATGTGCCCATCATCGACGTCACCAAGAGGCCAGTTCCCATATCCTCAAGCAACTGGCGCCGTGGACGCGTCAAGACGTCCAGCGTGACGTTTCCGGCCGCCGGCGACGGGGGCCCACCGACACCGCGTACAGCGTTCGCCGTGCTCACGGACCCAAGTTTCCGGGCGGTCCCGAGATCGAGAATCCAGGACTTCAGAATCCCGTCGTCGACGATCATTCGAGTTCGGGTCGCGAGGCCCTCGGCATCGAACAAGCGGGAACCCGAGATCCGTTTCCGGTGCGGCTCCGCCACCAGGGAACAACCCGCAGGAAGGATCGCCGTCCCCATCCCGTCCTTCAGCCAACTCGCGCCCCTGACGATCATGGTCCCGTTGATGGCCGACAAGAGATGCCCGATCAGAGACCCGGCCACCCGTTCGTCAAAGAGCACCGGAAAGGCGCCAGTCGGCGGCTTCGCCGCGCCCTGCCGGGCTGCCGCCCGCTCCCCGGCGGTCGTGCCGACCTCGCGGGCGTCCGGCAGATCCTCACGGTGGGTGCGACTTTCGAAACGGCCGTCGCGTTCCATCTCGAGACCGCTCCCGGATATTGCCGAACAAGAATGCGAGAACCGGGTTCGGGACTGGCGTCCGCGAAACCCGTTGGTCGCAGCCATCACGCTTTCAACCCGGCTCCATCCGGTGCTGGCCCAGTCGACTCGGGACACGCCACCGACCTCGAGCGCGGCCGCTTCCATGTCCAGGGCCTGGGTTTTGAGAAACCCGGGGTCTGGAGGCGTTTCCGGGCTCTCGAGTTCCAGGGCCGAACCATCCCGCACATCGGCCAGTTGCGTTGCGTCCGCAAGGCCGCAGCAGGCATCCTCGGGAGCCTCTCGCGCCATGGCCACCGCCCGTTCGGCCATTTCAGCGATGGCCGCAGGCGACGGGTCCGAACCCGAGATGACGGCCTGCCGCAAACCGATCAGCGCGCGGAGACCGAGTTGGATGCCTTCCGCGCCCTCCGCATGCTCGAAAGCACCATTGCGAACATCAACGGACAGGCTGCGCCCGGACGTCACCAGCGCATCAGCAGATTCGGCGCCCGAAGACGTCGCTGCCTCAAGCAGGCGTTCCACCAAACTGTCGGAATCCACGGACTCGTTTCGGGCCCGGGAGACCTTGGTCAGCCCACCGTTTCCGGTCCGGAATTGCGGACGGTCCACCGGCCCGCTCAAGCGAGGCGGTATCCGGAGCCAGAACGCTCCAGGTAACCGATGCCGGCACCAAGAATGTGCCCGCCGGAAAACGGCAACCGGTCAGCCGCGACCATGTCGAGGACACGTTTCCTGGATGCAATGGCGCGTGCCCGGTCTCCATCGAAGGCCGCGCAGATCTCCGGGTCGGCGAACTGCAGCACCTGGCCGTGAACCACATCGCAAATACTGACGAAGCTGTCGTTTCCGGAATCGATCCGGAATCCGACATGCCCCGGAGTGTGACCCGGAAGGTCGATCAGCGTCAGTCCACTCACCGGCTCCGCGTCCCCGGCAACCAGGGACAGCCGGTCGCCATACGCGGCAAGAACCGACTTCGCGAGCGCTTGCCAGGCGGCAACATCGTCTCCTGCCCCTGTGAAATTCCCGTCATCGATCCAGAATGCCCGTTCGGCCTCGGTAACGATGAGTTCGGCATTGCCGAAGACCGCGTTGCCATCGGAATCGACCGCACCGGCGATGTGGTCCGGATGCAAATGGGTCAGCACCAGGTGAGTCACGTCGCCGGGTGCAACTCCCGCCTCGGACATGGCCTCTGGAAGACGGCCTGCAACCGGACCGAACAGGTCCCGGACACCGGAATCGACGAGGACAGTCTGGCCGCCGATTCGGACGAGGAAGGCATTGAAACTTGTCTCAATAACGGACTCACCGGCCTCCTTGAGAATGGCATCGATGGTCTCCGGTTCCGCATTGGGAAACACGTCAGCCCCAAACTCGGTGGCACCGTCCTGCAGGACGATGACTTCGGCTTCGCCGACTGCGCGTCTTGAAATGGTTGGCATTGTCCTCTCCCTGCCTGGCGTCGGTTCTCCTTAGGGCCGCCCGGAGTATAGCAGGCTCCGCCCCCGTTTCGAAAGGTGGAGAACCCTGAACCTCGTCCCTTCTCCGGATCCCGCGGCCGGGCCGGAACTCCACGAACGGGATCGATGCCGACGACGGGCTATCCTGCGGAAGGGTCTTTCAGACCCGGAAAGTAATCGTCGCAATCACCTTCCCGGTAGACATCCGCAGTGCTGCAATGCAGCCCACCGCCGAAGGCGTAAGCGCCCCGGAGGTCGATCTCGATTACCTCCATGCCGAGCCTGTCCAGCTGTTCCGCCTGGAAGACCTCCGATTTTTCGACGCAAACGGTTTTCGGGTCGAGGACAAGAACGTTCATCGACAGCCAGACCGAGGAATAGCAGAGGGGCGGAGGCGCGTTGTGGGCCGGCCGGGCCGCTTCGACGATCTCCCAGCCATTCTTTTCGAACAGTGGCCGTTGCTCATCAGGCAGCCGGCGTTCCGGGTTGTTCAGGATGAGGCCCGGACGGATCGGCGTGAAGGTGGCGTCGATATGGGTCGGATAGGGATCGCCGGGAAAGTTCACCGCATGGACACGATGATCCGGAAAGTGTCGGCGCAACCACTCGATCCCCTTCAGATTCGTGGTGAACCCGTGCTGGACGACAAGGTCCCGCCCCATCCTGAGGACATCGGCCGCATCGAAGAGCGGTTCATGTTCCGTGGTGACGAAAAACCGGTTCCGCGTCCATTCGAGCCGCGTGTCGACATCAATGTGATGGGCCAGATACTCGGAATGATACGATCGGTCCGACAGACGGGGTTTTGGAGCCGCCTCGTGCCGAAACTCCGGATCCTCCTCCCAGTATCGCTGCAGGAGCGGCCTGTAGCACAGGTACTCGAACCACCGGCACCGGTAGGACATGGTGGCCTCGACGATCTGGTTGCCGACGGTCAGCAACAGGTCCCGGGGTGGCATGCAGCCGAACTGACTTCCGGTTTCGAAGTCCGGGGTTAAGACCGGCTGTGAAAAATCGATCGGTTCCGGCCGGTCCACTCGTATGCCCCGCCGACGCAACTTCTCGGCGAAGTTGTCCAGCAATTCATTGCCTTCATCAATCGTCTCCTGCGGGCGCTTTCCCCAGCGGCCGCGCATGTCCGAATCCTCCGGGACCTTGGCGTTGACGGCCGGTTCGGGGCGCGGAATGTGACAATCGGTCGCACGACCGACGATGACGTGTCTCAGCGGGTCCCACTCGTTCCAGCTGTTGACCTGCGTTCGATCCGGCGACCAGCTCATGACATCCTCCTCACCCGTTTCCGACGTCCGAGGCCGAAACCGAAGCGGTCAAGGGCCCGGAAACCCGTCCATCCCTCTTCGCCGATATTCGTCCGAGAATCGGTGTTTTCGCCACGGAATCGCCCGTTGCACCGCACCCCCTTTGCCCCTGTTGGAACCACCGGTCAACACGAATTGGCGACGGCGTTGCGCCCGCATGTCCCCGTCATCACCTCCCGGAACAGACTGCGTTTCTTCAAAGAACTGTAGAACGTGAAATGGAACTCCGGAAGAGATTGACGGTGCAACGGCCGTGAGCAAACGGCCAAAATTCCGGGATCCGGTTTCGATTCCGTCAAGGTCGTCCGTCGTCAGGTCGTCCGCCGATTCCCGTCCGGACATCGCCTGTTCACCGGTGGACCGGTGCCGAGTCCTTGACGGTTTCAGATGCGGATAGCCGGGTCTCGGAACCGGCGGGCGGCCAGCGTCCGTTCCTGCAGGAAGGGAGCCCCGTGACTGCTCCGCCCAATTGGAGCCGGCGCCTCCCAGGGGACGCGGCGTCAGCCTGCCTGACGTTCGTTGAGGGTTCCAAGCGTTGGTCAGCCCTGGATGTCGTGTGGCTGATCCAGGCACTTGGCGCTGTGTCCGGGAGAGACACGGAGAGGTCGGTAACGCGCTTCATGGCAATGTCGCAACGATTCTCGGCAGGGCTTGGACACGGGGCCGGAAAGAGCAAATCCGAAATCCCGTCACCTGCATTGTTATCCTCGCCAACACCGGAAACACTGTCCGTCCATTGTCCGCGAAACGGGGATAGCGCGGGCCGACACCGGCACGGAACCCACCCCGGACAAAAAGAAACGAGTCGTGGCGTCAACCGATCCGGCCACCCTGTCACGCCGCCCCGTCACCTGATTCCGTCACCTTTCACCCCGGCAAATCGGCTTCATGTTGCCTCTCGCGAACCCGGCCTTCGTCAAGAAACCAGCTTGCCGCTACCCGGGAGACCTCCTAACGTGCGATCACGAAAGCAAATAATTCGGAGGAACGAACGTGAACTTGACGAGATTCAAGATTGGGGCGTCGCTGCTGGCGGTTGCAGTGTCTTCGGGGACGGCACAGGCGGACAAGCTGACGTATTACTGCAGCGCTCAGGAAGACTGGTGCCAGCTGATGGCCCGCAGCTTCGAGGAGGCGACCGGCATCAACGTCAACATGACGCGCAAGTCGTCGGGAGAGACCTTTGCGCAGATTCGCGCCGAGGCGTCGAATCCCAAGGGCGACGTGT
The DNA here is from genome assembly GCA_028874915.1 of Paracoccaceae bacterium. Taxonomy (GTDB): domain Bacteria; phylum Pseudomonadota; class Alphaproteobacteria; order Rhodobacterales; family Rhodobacteraceae; genus JAPPHA01. Next base: position 5,355 of record JAPPHA010000072.1, on the reverse strand, counting down.
GGTGGGGCGGAACCGGCGACCCGCACCTGCAGGCGGCGGAGGAAGGGCTGACCGAAGAATACATGTCGCCCATGCGCGGCGAACTGCACGATTGGGCGATCTCCCAGGCGGAAAGCGCGGGAAACCGAACGATCGGTATCTATTCGGGAGCGCTGGGCTACGGCTACAACACGGATCTGGTCGCCGCGAACAACCTGCCTGAGCCCGGTTGCTGGAATGATCTCCTGAAGCCAGAATACAAGGGCCATGTGCAGATGGCGAACCCCAATTCGTCGGGCACTGCCTATACGACGCTGGCTTCGATGGTGCAGATCTTCGGCGAGGACGGCGGGTTCGATTTCATGAAAGGACTGCACGCGAACATCAACCAGTACACGAAGTCAGGCTCTGCCCCCATCAAGGCGGCCGGACGCGGCGAGAACACGATCGGCATCGTCTTCATGCATGACGCGGTCAAGCAGGCGGTCAGCGGTTTCCCGATCAAGGTCGTGGCTCCGTGCGAGGGTACCGGATACGAGATCGGTTCAATGTCGATCATCGCCGGTGCCCGCAACATGGAGGAGGCGAAACGGTTTTATGACTGGGCGCTGACCGCCGAGGCGCAAAACCTGGCGCTTCAGGTCAACGCGTTTCAGGTGCCGTCGAACAAAAACGCCGAAACATCGCCAAGCGCGCCCGACATGTCGATGATCAAGCTCATCGACTACGACTTCGCCAAGTATGGTTCGTCCGATGAACGCAAGCGGCTCCTGCAAAAGTGGGACGAAGAGGTTTCGACCCTGCCGCAATAGATCGTGCGCCGTGTCAACCCTGCAGCGGAAGCCCACCCGGCCCTTGTCTTCTGGATAGCCGCCGGGTGGGTCGGCTACCTTCTGCTGCCATGGTACGGCATTGAGGACGGTTTCTTCCGGTTCGAATGGCTGATTGACGGTTACCCGTTCGATGAAGAGTATGCCCCTGCCGTCTTCCTGATCGCCCAGGGCGAAAAACTGTGGTTGGCGCCGCTGTTGCTCCCGCTGGCCGCGCCGTTGTTCGTTGTCAGGAGCCGCAAGACCGATCCGGAATTCGCCACCGTTCTGACGATTGCCGGCGCCCTCGGATTCGCATGGCTGATTGCCCAGGGATTCGGCATCGGGATCCGCGGTTTCAACTTCAGTTGGCTCACCGCGTTGTTCGGCGACCTCGGCGACCGTCAGTTCGGCATGGGTTACGGCGCGCTCATTCTCGCGTCGTCGTTTCTTTTCCTGTTCACACAAGGTATCGCCGCGCGGGGGGCAATCAACGGCGATGTCTTCGTTGTCAGCGCCATCGGCGGCGTGATTGTCATCGTCGCGACCTTCGTCTTCTTTCCGATCGGACGAACGTTCCTCGCTGCATTCATAACCGATACGGGAGGATATTCGCTCGCTGTCTTTGCCTCGAAGTTCTTCGACGACCGGCTTTGGGGTCTCGGATGCCTTTGGGGAGCGCGTTGCGGTGCCGCCTGGAATTCACTGTTCCTGGCGATCATCGTAGGCGCAACGACGACCTCGCTGGGCCTGTCATTCGCTCTTGTCGTATCCCGCTCGGGATTCCGGTTCAAACGCGGCCTCAGGATGTTGACGGTCCTGCCGATCATCACGCCACCCTTCGTAATCGGGCTTGCGCTCATACTGCTCTTTGGCCTTTCCGGTACGGTAACCGTTCTCTTTGCGGAGGTATTCGGTACCCAGCCGACCCGCTGGCTGTACGGGCTCCCGGGTGTGCTGATCGCCCAGACCCTCGCCTATACACCTATCGCGTTTCTGGTACTGATCGGAGTGGTCGAGGGCGTGTCCCCGTCAATGGAGGAAGCCGCCCAGACGCTTCGTGCCAACACCTGGCAAACGTTCCGGACGGTTTCGCTACCTCTGATGCGCCCCGGCCTGGCGAATGCGTTTCTCCTGGGGTTTATCGAAAGCATGGCGGACTTCGGCAACCCGCTGGTGCTGGGCGGGAACTTTGACGTTCTCTCGACAGAGATCTTCTTTGCGATCGTCGGCGCCCAGTACGACCAGGGCCGCGCCGCCGTGTTGGCCATGGTGCTCCTGTTCTTCACCCTGTCGGCATTCTACGTGCAACGCATGTGGCTCGGAAGGAAAGGCTATACGACGGTGACCGGCAAGGGCGACGCAGGCGTTCACCCACTGATGCCCCGCCGCCTGGCCGTACCTGTCATGGTCGTCGCCGGCATTTGGGGCGCCTTCACTGTCACAGTCTACGGCATGATCGTCTATGGCAGTTTCGTCGAATTGTGGGGCGTCCGGAACACGCTGACCCTCAAGCACTACATCACTGCGTTTTCGATCCGCTTCAATGAGCACGGTTTGCACTGGTCCGGTTCGGCATGGGACAGCTTCTGGACGACGATCCAGATCGCCGCAGTCGCGGCGCCGCTGACGGCTGCGGTGGGTCTGATCACCGCTTACCTTCTGACGCGGCAGACCTTTGCCGGAAAGAACGCATTCGAATTCGGGACGATGCTCTCCTTTGCCATTCCGGGAACGGTGATCGGCGTCAGCTACATCCTGGCATTCAACGTTCCGCCGATCGAGATCACCGGTACCGGGATCATCCTGGTCGTCAGCTTTATCTTCCGAAACATGCCGGTCGGAGTCCGCGCCGGCATCGCCAGCATGTCCCAGCTTGACAAGTCGCTCGACGAGAGTTCGCTGACGCTCGGTGCCAATTCATGGCAGACCTTTCGCCGTGTCATCCTGCCGCTGCTGCGCCCTGCGATTCTGGCTGCCCTGGTTTTCAGTTTCGTTCGCGCGATGACGGCGATCAGCGCAGTCATATTTCTCGTCAGCGCCGAATACGACATGGCCACGAGCTACATCATCGGACGCGTGGAAAACAACGACTACGGCCTTGCAATCGCCTATTCGACAACACTGATTTTCGTGATGCTGGCTGCGGTCGCTCTTCTGAATCGTCTCGTCGGCCGAATACAGATCGGCAGACGCGCCCATTTCGCAACCGGAGCCTGATCCATGGTGCAGACGGAAATCTCCAGCAAGGCCGCCCCGGTCGTCTTTCAGGACGTCAGCAAGGTTTTCGGCGAGGGCGTGGTCGCCGTCGACAACATCAATTTCACTGTCGAGGCCGGCAGGCTCGTGACGCTTCTCGGTCCGTCCGGCTGCGGCAAGACCACGACCCTGCGAATGATCGCCGGACTCGAAAGGGTAACATCCGGTCGGATCCGGATCGGCGATACGGATGTCACGACGCTGCCTGCCACCGACCGGGATGTCGCGATGGTGTTCCAGTCCTATGCTTTGTTTCCCCACATGACGGTACTGGAAAACGTGTCCTACGGACTCGGATTCTCCGGATTCCCCAAGTCCGAAATCCGCGGTCGTGCGCGAACGGGGCTCGATCTCGTCGGCCTCAAGGGTTTCGACGACCGATTGCCGAGTGAATTGTCGGGTGGGCAGCAACAACGCGTCGCCGTGGCCCGCGCACTGGTATTGGAGCCTCAGGTCCTGCTCTTCGACGAACCGCTGTCCAATCTCGATGCCAAGTTGCGCCGCCAGGTGCGCGAGGATATCCGCGCAATCCAGCGGGACCTCGGGCTGACCGTTGTCTATGTGACCCACGATCAGGAAGAAGCTCTGGCCGTCAGCGACCAAATCGTGGTGATGCGGAACGCGGCGATCGCCCAAATTGGCTCGCCGCGTGAACTGTACGACTCGCCCGTCGATTCCTTCGTTGCCGACTTCATCGGCGAGGCCAACCTGCTGCCCTGCGAGGTCGTCGCAATTGACGGGGAGATTGCGGAGATTTCCGTGGACAGCTATCGCTACCGTCTGGCGTCACGTGGATTGCCGAAGGGCCCGGCCAAGCTTGCCGTTCGACCCGCACGCATCGTGCTCGACGAGGATGACGGGTTCGACGCGACGGTCGCAAAGGCTACCTATGTCGGCGTGCGAATGGAATACACGCTGGACACGTCGTTTGGATCGATATTTGCCGTTCAGGATGATGTCACACACACGCTGGAGACCGGCAGCTCCGTCAAGGTGGGCTTCAAACCCACCGGCCCAGTCCTGATTCCGGAGACGTGACGGCGACCCGGCGGCCCGTATCCGGTTCTGCAGACTTTCCACACGGATGTAGCATAGCCTTGCACGACCGGGTCCAGGTCGTTCTGACGGGACAATCCGCGAAAACCAGGGTGTCTTGCCGGCCGTCAGGAAAGTGTTTCCTGGATCGGCATACCTGTCACGCCACTACCGGGTGCAGCCGGGCCTCAAGTGTTTCGTGTCCCAACACATTCGGCGGTCACACGCCGTCAGGGGGCTGGATCGCTACGGCCAACGCAAACCTCCCGGTTGATGACCGTTGCATCGTAAAGCTGTGCATCCGCCACGATCCTGGCCGCCGCTCGCCGTGTGATCGCATCGCCTCCGAATCGGTAGCCCGGCAAGACGTCATGCGCAGCGCGCACGTCTGCGGAGCGTCGCCTGTCCCGGTTTCGGGTATCGTTTGGTGAGCGCCTGCAGGGGGCGCATGATGGCGCGCTATGCAGGGTATGGGAGGACGCCGGGTAGAGGCGTCTGATTGCGGATGACCAAGCGTTCGCGCGGCATCGACATCTTCACCGATGCGGCGGCCCGGAACGAATGAGTTCAACTCCGGGCGAGAGCCGCGGCCGCCCAGCCGCCAACAGATGGGAAGGGCGGCGCTCAAACGCCGCGCGGGCTGCAAGCTGTTACTGTGGCTGTGGCTGGGCCTTCGGCGCTTCGCGGATGCGCGGGGAAGGTGCGATCTTCTACGCCATGCGGTGCGGTTATCTCACACCCCAAGATTCCTGAACGACGGGAAAGAACCCGTCGATGCGAGGCCGGGAGTTTCGGATTCGAGCGATCTCCCGCCCTTTGTGACGCCCAGCCGATACAGTCGAGGCCAATGCGTCATCTGCCTGCCAACCGTGATGCTCATGAGTGAACGGGCGTGCTGTCGGCGCGACGCCAAGGGGCCGGTGACCGTGGAAACGCGCATGTCAACACCATACAGGAATCTCGGCACACAAGGCGTACGACTTTCAGACGACGACAGCGATCGAGTTCTTATCCGTGCAGACCAAGGCATCTGTACATCTGCACTCGGCCCCGATGAATTTGAAGGCCTTCGGCTTGATCCGATTCCATTCGAACCCGGATCCGACGTTGTCGCAAGAGATTGCTCGCCACGTCCGGTCGTGCTCCGTTCTCGTCGGTTGCGGTTGCCAACCCGACCATGCGGAATGTCTCTGTGAACACTCCGTCGCCTGAAGACGGCGGCTTCGCGGCCAAGCTACGCGGCAACCCGCACGCTTCGCGACCGCAGGCCGGT
>JAPPHA010000119.1 GCA_028874915.1 Paracoccaceae bacterium | reverse complement strand
AACGGCTTGCGCGCCGTTGACACGGAGATTTCAAAATGAAGATCCGGCTAGACGACCTGCAAGACTTTGCGAAGTTCTCAGCCACGATCGGCATCGTCCAGCACGAAGGAGGAGCGGGTCGCGAACCGCAGGAATTGCCGGCCGCGACCCGGAAACTTGACATGATGCTTGGCCAATCGACCCTATGCGACAAGGGCTGGCAGCCGTGCCGGATGAACACGGCCGCCCGTGCTCGTAATTGCATTGGGATGGTATTGGTCGCGTCGCAGGCCGATGGCGACGAACTGCGAGCCCGGCCCGGCATTCTCGGCGGTGTCAACACCAACCCTCTCCCGTTGTTCGACGAAGGACAGGCCGAATTGGCAATGGAATTCAGGCGTGCGGAACAACAGGTGCACGTAACTCCGTTTGCACTTGCCGGAGCATCAGTCCTGCCTCGATCGGCGGCTCACCCGTGCAGCAGAATTCCGAGGCTCTGGCCGGGACAATTCGGGGACAGGCGGCAAGCCCGGGTGTGCCCATCCATTACTTGAACTTGACTTCAATCGTCGAAATGCCAACAGACTCGCCTGCATTGCGAAACCCCGAGTCCGCTCAGTCGATCCTGGTCTCCGGTCAGATGGCGCGGCGCTTTATAATACCAGTCAGGGAAACGAACACGACGGTGTCAAGTATTGTCGATGCCCGGCCAACCTGTGAATCCAGCATGGCGATCATTGCTCGCGTCAGCGGCCATATGAACGAGATGACGCATGTGGCCGGTTGGCTCGAGGGCGGAATTGCATGCTCTTTCGAAAGGCTCGATTTGGACACGGAACACTTGCAGTTGAAGGCCGCACTTCCCGCTCCGATCGATTTTTGCGTCGATGCGCTCGGAATCGAGGCGAATGCCGAGGTGGGGCCAGCCGGCCATACCTTGGTACGGCCCATACGCTTGCGCAGTACGAAGATGCGTTCTCCGCGCCGATCCCGGCTGACTGGAGAATCTTCGATACGTGGATGGTGACGGTGCAAGGACAGCGACGACCAAGGCGGATGCTAACCGGAAGAGGTTGTTGCGCGGCCATGTACGACATTCGATCGATCCGGCTGTGGAAGAAAGACTGTACGCATGCGTCACGATGCGGAGACGGGACTTCGTACACGGACGATTGCAACTGATCGCCCGGGAAAACCCACGATTTTTTCTGGCATGGACGAGTTCAGTATGCTAGAAACTGTGATCACAGAAACTTGGCGGGAGGATGCCATGGAATTGCGTCAGACGAAAGACATGCAGACGGTACGCGATGCGCTGCGGAACCTAAGGGAGCTGAGCCGGGCGGAAGCGAGAACAATGCCGCCACTGTTTTATACGTCGACGGACTTCCATCTCTTGGAAAGGGAGGAGTTGTTCCGCAAGGAATGGATTTGTTTGGGACATATTGGCGAGATTCCAAGTCCTGGTGACTACTTCACAACAGAACTCGTCGGAGAACAGATCCTCGTGTCCCGTGATGCAAATGGACAGGTCAACGTACTGTCCAACGTGTGCCGTCACCGCGGCAATCTTGTTGCCGAAGGCAAGGGCAACCGGCGGAGTTTCGTCTGCAGCTACCATGCTTGGACGTACGATCTCGACGGCACACTCAAGACTGCACCCTTGATGAATTCAGTAAAGGGTTTTGCCAGGAGCGAATGCAACCTTCCGCAGTTCCAGTCGGAAGTCTGGAACAGTTTCATTTTCGTGAATCTTGACGGCGGGGCCGATCCATTGGCGCCGCAACTGACCACGCTCGACGGGATATTGCACAACTATCACAACGAACAACGCAACCTGCTGCACACTGACCAAGCTGTGTGGAATACCAACTGGAAGAACCTGAACGAGAATTTCATGGAAGGGTACCATCTCTTCGCCACGCATCCAAAGACACTGCAACCAATGACGCCAACTGAACTGTGCCGAAAAGTGCCGGGCGAAAAGCGATGGACGGCTTACCGATCCTACTATCACCCGGAGTTCCCGCCGCGCGGCCCGTTTCATGAAGACATGACCGAAGACGAGCAGCGCAACACTGTCCTCTTCAATGTATTCCCGTGTTTTGTTGCTGCAATTGCAGCCAACTACACCCTCTATTTCTGCCTTCGTCCCGCGCATGTCGAAAAGGTTGCGATCAGATGGGGCATAGCCGGGTTCAAGACGGATCCTGCGGATCCGGGCGTCATCTCCTATGTCGAGCTATGCAATGCATTCAATTCAGAGGACCGAGTAAAGCTTGAAACGCTGCAAATGGCGCAAAACACACGACACTATTCGTCAGGACCGCTGGCGCCCGATGATCTTGAAGGAACAATTTGGGATTTCCTTCAGTACATGGCAAAGAAGCTCACTTCAAATTCAAGAGATTAAGTCAATTGAGTCTTTTTTCCATGGCACGCGACTCAGCACATGCAGGCCCGTTGGGTGCGGTTCCGCCGGATCCGCCGGGCACGGGCCTTTACCTGAACTTCGATGAATCCGGTGTCGTGGCTGACCTTCTTCACGTAAGCCTTGACGCAACAGTGACAGCAGCGCTCCGTCTCCGGCAGGTCGTGGACCTAGGGAGTCGTCTCAAGCGTCAGCCGCGGGGTCCGGCCATGGCCGGGCTTGCCGGCCTGCTGACCACCCTGCCGGACGTTATTGCCGTTGTCAGTGTCGCACGCGTCGAACGGAGCTATTGGTTCTCGACCTTGAGGGCCTTCAAGGTCTTCGCCTGATCCGCATTCACGGTCCTCAGCCGGACAATCTCCCTGCGCAGTTCCGACCGCCGGCCACTGTCGATACCGGCCGCCTTCGGCATCCCTTTCAACCGCGCCACCTCCTCCAGACGGCGCACGGTCCACGCATTCCGACTCCGGTGCAGGGCCTTCAGCTCCGTACGCGCGGCGGAAACCTTGTCCTGGCTGCTCTCAAAAACCCTCCGAAGTCCGTTGAGTTCACAGTGGGCCCGGATCGACCCAGTTCCCTGGCCTCGGCCCGGGCTTCCGCTTCCCCGAGGTCGTCTTCCGGTGCCACGATCCTGGCCGCCCCAGCCTCCGCACGGGCGGGCTCCCGGGCGAACAGGCGCTGCCAGTCCTCCGGCGACAGGACCGGGACCTGCACACAGACTCCGGAATTCAACATGGAACCGGAATAACGAGGCCGGAACGTGTAATCACGAAATACAAAACCCGGAATACCTAACGCCAAGTGCCGACAGGAAAGGCAGAAACTCCGATCAAACGAGGAGCAGTTCGATGGATGAATCGAGAACTGGAACCACAGGGCGGGGGACGTCGAATTCGCAGAGGACGCTTGCCTGTTCCGCACCGCCAACGCGACGTTGCTGAACTGCCTTGCGCTCGCGGTCATTCTCAACCGTGACACGACCCGCATCGCGGAGGCGACCCGGCATTCTGCCCTGAACAACGAGGCGGCTCTTACCTCACGCTGAGTCTGGTGACCGACGGGAACCCGAACTCGGCGGTCCCGGAGTCCCGAGGCCAACCCCGAACAAGCGGCCCTCAAGTCGAACTGCGGGCGAATCACGCCCAAACCTGGCCAAGACAGTCGGCAATTCGATGCCGTAGTGCCTTCGAAACCCCGAAATCACCGCCATCCGTCACCGATGTCGGCCGAGTCTCCGAATGAGGAAATGTGCTCAGGGACATCTTGAGTTCATGGTACGGCACAATCTGTGATCAAAGATGCTTGCAAATGCCGCAATTCTGTGATCACACTTCTCCGGACAACTAGCAGCCTAGCGGTTTGGAGGCCTTGATCACTTCAATGACGGTGCCGTTTTGAACCGTTCAACAAAGGGGAACAAAATGCCCGACGACAAGTTCAATGACCAACTCTTTCGTCAATATGCGGCAGGCAGAATGTCCCGCCGCAGGTTCATGGAGACCCTCGCCGCAGCCGGTGTGTCAGCAGGTGCGATCAATGCGCTGATCGCGGGGCGCGCGCAGGCCGCAACCCCGAAGTACGGAGGAAGGCTGGTGGTCGGCATCGAGGCCGCACAGGCTCAGGACAGTCTCGATCCGACAAAGTACTTCAGCACTGCGAATATCCAGATGGGATATGCGGCACACGATAACCTGGTGAACCGTGATGCCAACCTGCAACCAATGCCATGGCTCGCGACATCCTGGGAGCCAAACGCCGACGCTTCCGCGTGGATATTCAATCTTCGCAAGGGCGTGACATTCCATGACGGCTCCGATTTCGGAGCCGATGACGTAATCTATTCAATGCATCGCCACTATCGAGAAGGGACCGAGACGCCATCGAAATCCTACATGGGTCAGATCAGCGAAATCGTAAAGCTGGACGGACACCAGGTGCGTTTTGATCTGAAGGCCCCAAATGCGGATTTTCCGATGATCCTGTCCGATACGCGCGTCCAGGTAACCAAGCGGGGACTTGAGGACTTCACCGGCACGCCACCGGGCACCGGTCCGTTCAAGGCTGTCGAATTCACTCCTGGCAGCCGTTACGTGTTCGAACGCAACGAGAACTACTGGGGCGACGATGGTCCCTTCGTCGACGAGCTGGAGTTCGTCGGGATTGCCGACAACACCGCACGGATAAACGCGCTCATCGCCGGGGACATCAATGTGCTGCTGCAACTCGATCAGAAGGCAACGCGACTGATCGACAACAGCGGAATCGGTTACGTGATAAATGCACCGTCAGGGGCATTCATCAACCTGGCGATGCTGGTGGACCGCGAACCCACAAACAATCCTGATTTCCGCCTGGCAATGAAATACGGCATCGACCGGGAAGGCATCCGTGACAACATCCTCAAGGGGCTGGGGTCTGTCGGCAATGATCATCCGATTGCACCCATCGACCCCTACTACAACAGCGAGATTCCGCAGCGGACATATGATCCCGACAGGGCCCGCTTCCACATCAGAAACGCCGGTCTGGAAAACACGCCAATCGACATTTACGGTTCCGATGTGGCGGGCACAGGCGCGCTGGCTTCGGCCCAGCACGTGCAGCATAGTGCCGGTGCCGCGGGCATCAATCTGAACGTGATCCATCCACCGGCCGATAGCTTCTGGTCGGCCGTCTGGATCCAGAAGCCGATCGTCACGTCAGGCTGGGACCCACGCCCGGTCCCCGATCTGATCTTCTCTATCGCCTTTTCCAGAACATCCAGCTGGAATGAAACGCTCTGGAACAATGACCGGTTCGAGCAATTGCTGGTCGAGGCGCGTTCGGTGACGGATTTCGCCAAACGCAAGGAAATGTACGGCGAGATGCAACTGCTGCTGCACGACGAAGGCGGGCACATTACGCTCGGATTCCGCAACTTCGTGGATGCCGCGCGAAACGAGGTCAAGGGCATCACCGCGCATGGTTCGGGCCCTCTCGGTTTCTACCAGATGCAGCGCACCGCCTGGATTGACGCTTGATCCGAGTTCCGGTTCCCGGCCGGGGTCCGGGGATTTTCGCTGAACCAATCCTTCCTTGCGGAGATTCCCGGTGAAGCCACGTTCGCGCGGCCGGCGCAGGACCGGTGCACATGTTCCGAATACACGGCACCCCCGGAAAGCGCGGCTGGAAATCATCGATGCGCAAGGGTCCGCGGCAATCTTCGAAAGCGTATTGGCGATCCTCGACCGGGTTGGCATTCTGGTCGAGGACGACGAGGCACGCGCTCTGTTGATTGATGGCGGCTGCCATGAAGAAAGCGGCCGTATCCACTATCCTCCCGATCTGGTCCGCCGATCGCTGGAATCCGTCCCGCTCCGCATTCAGTTTCATACGCAGGACGGCGACCCGGCGTTTGCCACCGACGACTCCGTCCCTCGGTTCGGCACCGCCGTAAACTGTGTCCAAGTGCTGGATCCGCGCACGGCAAAATACCGACCCTGCCGCTTGTCGGACATTCGCGACCACGGGCGAATCCAGGAAGCGCTGACGTATGTGGATATTGCCGCCTCACTCGGCTATCCGGGTGACGTGCCGGCCGAACAGGAGGCCCTGGACAGTGCGCGCGCGCTCCTTGACACCACGCGCAAGCCGGTTTTCTTCACAGGCCATGACGACCAAGTCGTTCGCGCCATCTGGGAAGAGATGGGCGTGCGCTCAGGCGGCATGGGAAACCTCGCGGACAGGCCATTCGGCCTTGACCTGATCGGACCCGTCTCTCCCCTGAAACTGGGCGACGAGTCATGCCAACGCCTGATCATGGCGGCGCGGCTGCACCTGCCCGTGGTGTGCTATCCGGCGATCTTTCCGGGTATGGCATGCCCCCTGACACTGGCTGGCGCAATCACGCAGGCTACCGCGGAATCGCTGGCCGGTATCGTGATCAGCCAGCTCGCGGCGCCAGGCGCACCGGTCATGTCTGGTGCGTCGGTCATGCCGATGGACATGCGCCGTGCCGACATGGCAATCGGCGCGCCAGAATACACGCTGGCAGGACTGGGTGCGGCCGACGTATTCCAGCACCTCGGCATTCCCTGCTGGGTCGGGTCGGGGTGCACCGACGCACATGATATCGGTCTTCAGGCACTTGCCGAGGCCAGCGCGAACCTGCACGGCACCTGCACGGCCGGCACTGCGCTGACCCACAATCTGGGCGTGCTCTCCAGTGGCCGCACCGGATCCATGGAGATGCTGGTCGCCTGCAATGAACTGGCTGCAATGGCCAGCAAGTTCGGTGCAGGAATCGAGGTGACGGGAGAAACCATCGCGGCCGACGTTATCGCCCGCGCCGCAGCCGACAACTCTTTCCTGACCGATCCGCATACCCTGGAACGATACAAGACTGAAATGTGGATTCCCCGCTTGTTCCGGCGTGAAGGCATCGAGGATTGGCAGGCAGCCGGTGCTCCCGATATGCGCAAACAACTCAGGGAGATAACCCTGGATCTATTGGAGAGCAATTGAAGGAACCGAAAGGTAGCCGCAGATCATGGCGCAGCCTGCCCTTCAGATGCCGATGTCATGCACCACCGAAGCGTTCAAGTGTTGTCGCTCATCCGCGCCCACCATTGCCTGAATCTCCGGCCTGTCCAGAAAAAGGAACCGTCCGCGATCCCACACGATCTGCCCGTCAAAGGCGATGGTCATGTCCATCAGGTGAATGGCTGCGTCACCCGGATCATTGCCGGCCACATGCATGTGGGTGTAGCGCGGCGAGCCATATGCGACAGTCCCCCAGAGTTCGAGATTCGCATAAGGGTCGGCATCGAAGAACGTGTTCGGATTGATCCCGGTGTGCCACGAGTTGATTCGATATGGATCACCTCCGGTCAGTGCAGCCGCGCGCTCGAGTTGTGCTCTCAGCCGTGATACCAGGCCCGCCGGGCCACGAAATGCCACTATCCTCGAATTCTCGACATCAGCAAGGATCGGCCGGTCAAGCACCAGCGTGCTGTCTTTGTACTCGCGTGTAGACGATGACGTGACAAAATTTCGGATCGACAGTGTTCCCGCCATCTGGACACAGTTGATCGGAGGAAAGATCATCACCGGGAACAATTCAACCGCGAATTCGGCAACAGAGTCTTCGCGGCACGGTTTGATTTCGCCGATCAGGTTGGTCCCGCAATCCCCCGTGATGCTGTAGCTGCGTGCGTTCAGAATAACTTCAAGCAGAGCGTCATGTATCCGCTTCATCACCCGGAAATCAGCTATTGCAAAGGGTGCCGCCAGGTATTCGAGTCCGAGCGTATAGGTCATCACTGGCCGTGTCTTGCCTTCCGGTAAGCAAAACCGGACCTGATCACCGAGCCGCGAGAAGAAGATCGTGCATTCCGCTCTGTCCATCGCCTCGCGCACATTTCGCGGGAAATGAGCGGCATCCGGTACGGGAGCAGCCATGATCACTTCGGTCCGCATACCCATCCCTTCGGCGACCCGTGCCACGGCGCCACACAGTTCCGGGGAAAAGTAGAGGTTTTCTCCCTCCTCGCCGACCAGCAAGATCAGATCGCCGGCACTGGCGCCTGCACAGTGGCACAACAGATTGCGTGTACCGGGTTCAATCTGTGCCAAAGAGTGGTTCTTCATTCGTCCGTCGTTGACAGTCGCAGGCTTTCGGTACAGCTATGACTCATGTGTGATCACAGATCAACCGGTTTCTGCCCTTGCAAATCACCAACTTGGGCGGAAAACTGTGATCATAGATTGGCGGCGGCGGAGATCCCACCTTGACCTACTCGGCGGCGGCCCTGCTGGGACACGCAATTCTGGGGAACAAGCACTGGCCGGCAATCCTGAATACACCGGACATGCGCTCCTCCTATGATGTGGTGATTGTTGGCGGCGGCGGCCACGGTCTGGCCACGGCGCATTATCTGGCGGCCAATCACGGAATCACGGATGTGGCCGTGATCGAGGCAGCTTGGATCGGGGGTGGCAACACTGCGCGCAACACGGGAATCGTCCGTTCGGATTACTTGCTGAACTCCAGTTTCAGGCTCAAAAATTTTGCGCTCGGGCTCTGGAACGACCTTTCCCGGCAACTGAATTTCAATCTGATGTATGAACCGCGGGGATACGTGGACTTGGCGCATTCCGATGATGAGCTGGAACGATTCACATTGCGCGCCAATGCAATGCGCCTGCGCGGAGCCGAAGCCGAAATCCTTACTGGCGATGCCTTGCTCGCCCGCGTACCCCAGCTGGATCTGACCGGGGAGAAACGCTTTCCGGTCATCGGCGCGTTGGCGCAGGAGGCAGGCGGCGTTGTCCGCCACGACGCGGTGGCCTGGGGATTTGCCCGTAGCGCTGCGTCGGCGGGAATCCACATCATCCAGAACTGCCCGGTCACCGGGTTTGAAATCACGGGGGGCAGACTGTCGGCCGTGCGGACCGCCCTTGGTCGCGTTGCCTGCACCCGGGCACTGATAACGGTTGCAGGAGCCAGTACTGCATTGGCTGAAATGGCAGGCCTCGACCTACCGCTGAATTCCATCAACGTGCAGGCTCTCGTAACTGAACCCGTGAATCCCGTCCTGGACGCGGTCGTGAACTACAACGCCGGGCTTTGCTACGCCAGCCAGACGTCCAAGGGTGAATTCGTGCTGGGCGGAGCCACCGATGGATACACGTCTTACGCTCGGCGCGGCAATTTCGGGAAGATAGAAGACGTATTGGCCCGTGCACTGCAGATATTCCCCTTCCTTTCCCGCCTGCGGCTTATGCGGCACTGGGCAGGTACAGCCGACATCACTTTCGACGGCAACGCCATCGTGGGACGCACGGAAGTCGAAGGTCTGATGATCAATGCGGGATGGGGATATTCAGGCTTCAAGGCCACCCCTGCGGCCGGCTGGTGCCTGGCCGAGCTTCTGGGTACCGGCACCCTGCCCGAATTGCTGGTTCCGTTTTCCCTGAATCGGTTCGAAACCGGATCGGAACAGGACGACGCGGGCGCAGGCCCCTATCCCTGGTTGCATTAGGGTGCCGCGCTGCGATGTTGATCCCCTGCCCCTTTTGCGGCCACCGCGACCAGGCTGAGTTCGCCTACGGCGGGCCTGCCCGCGCCCTTCCCGAGCTGGATGGACAGGACGGCACGCACGCTTGGCGGACGGCCCTCTATTCCGGTTACAACCCGCGTGGTCCGGTAACCGAGCTGTGGTTCCACGCCAATGGTTGCGAATCCTGGATCCAGATTACACGCGACACCGTTACCCACCGGATCACCAGATCCTGCCTTGCGAATCCAAGAGAGCGTGAGCCATGACCCGCCTTGGCCGGGGTGGTCTGATCGATCGCAGCTCTGTGCTGGGCTTCACATTCGACGACCGGCCATTGACCGGCCATCCCGGCGACACTGTGGCTTCGGCCCTGCTGGCAAACGGCAGGTGTCTCGTGGCACGCTCGAGCAAGTACCACCGGCCTCGCGGAATCCTTTCGGCAGGCCTAGAAGAACCGTCAGCCCTGGTCACGGTGACCGACGCGACCGGCAGCACACCAAACCTGAAAGTCACCGAAGTTCCCTTGCGCGATGGCCTGAAGGTGAACAGTCAGAGTGCCTGGACTGGACTCGACCGAGATGCGGGAACGCTGTTGCAGTTGGTCAGCCGGGCGCTTGGTGCCGGGTTCTACTACAAGACCTTCATTTGGCCCCGTAATTCCTGGCACAGGATTGCCGCCCCCGTAATTCGCCGTGCCGCCGGACGCGGTCGGGTGGATCTTTCGTTTGATCCTTCAAATTATGACAAACGCCGCCGACACTGCGATGTACTCATTGTCGGTGGCGGCGCGGCAGGCCTGTCGGCGGCGGTGACAGCGGGACGGGCCGGGGCAACAACGATCCTGATCGAACAGGACCATGTGTTGGGCGGCGCCCTGCTTTCCAGCCGCGACAACATAGACGGCCTTCCTGCCCCAGACTGGGTCGAAGAAGCTGAGACCATGCTGTATGCGCTGTCAAACGTAACGGTAATGCCTCGTACGCTGGCGTTCGGCCACTATGATCACGGGTTGGTGTATGCGGTAGAAACTCCACACTCCGACAGTGTCGCCAGCGCCATACTTTGGAAGATTCGTGCCCGGCGCATCCTGTTGGCCGCCGGTGCAATTGAACGGCCGGTCGTCTTTCCCGGAAATGATCGTCCCGGCGTTATGCTCGCGGGCGCAGTGCGAAGCTACATTAGACGTTTCGCGGTCGCCCCCGGCAAACGTGCGGCGGTCGCCGTGGCTGATCCCGCGGAAAGAGCCGATACCGCAGCGGCACTGAACGAAGCGGCAATCCCTGTGGTGGCCGAGATATTGCCAGGCGACCGGCCGTCGGGAACCAGGGGCAGACTGCACCTGCAAGGCGTTCGCTGGCGCGACGCGACGGGCAGGCACCATCGCACATCATGCGATCTGCTCTGTGTTTCGGCCGGATGGACGCCCACTGCGCATCTGTTCACTCACTTGGGAGGCCGATTGGAATTCAGCGCCGAAACCCAAAGCCTCCTGCCGTCCGCAGAGACATGTGGTCCGCTCCGCCCGATTGGCGGCGCACGTGGCGTTCTTATCGCTGCCGATTGTGTCGATGACGGCAAGAGAGGCGCACACCTGGCCATGGCCGAATTGGGGATCCACAAGTCTCTCAAGCACGGCCGATCCGCCCCGACACCAGCCACAAAACGGGGATTCGAATCCGGCCGCGGCAGTACATTCATCGACTTGCAGAACGACGTTACCGGTGCGGATGTCGCATTGGCGCAACGCGAGGGTTACCGTGATGTGGAGTTGATCAAGCGCTATACGACACTCGGCATGGGCACCGACCAGGGCAAGACAAGCTGGACCAATTGCATCCTGGAGATCGCCTCCATGACCAGTCGCGATCCGACAGAAATCGGACATGCAACCCAGCGCCCGCCTTATTCTCCTGTTTCCATTGGCGCACTGGTCGGAACCGAAACGGGATCACGGATGATCCCAATCCGCCGAACACCCTTTCATCGGATCTTTGAAAGTCTGGGATGCGTGTTCCAGACATCCGGAGACTGGCTCTATCCAAGGTATTTTCCGCAACCAGGCGAAGACATGGCTGGGGCGGTGGAACGCGAGTGCGCAGCGGTTCGCTCATCATTGGGCTGTGTCGACATGTCGACCCTGGGCAAGATCGATGTGCAAGGACGGGACGCTTCGCAATTCCTGTCCCGCCTCTACTGCAACGATGTCGAGACGATCAAACCGGGTCGGCTTCGTTACGCATTGATGCTGCGCGAAGACGGTTACGTATTCGACGATGGTATTGTCGCACGGTTGGACGAAAACCACTATCTGGTCACTGCAACTACCGCCAACACATCTTCGGTTTGGCGGCATATGCTGAAGTATGCCCAAGTGGTTTGGCCGGACCTTGACGTAGCACTGACGCAGGTCACCGATCACTGGTCTTCGTTGTCAATTGCGGGACCCAACGCACGCAATCTGTTGCAGGCACTGGATCCCGACTTCTGTTGCAGCCGTGACGAATTCCCCCTTGCGGCGGTGCGTGAAGGAAGGCTGGGTGGCGAACTTCCCGCCCGCGTCTTTTCTGCCAGCTACTCGGGAGAGTTGAGTTACGAGATCAACACGCCTTCCGGATTCGCGGAAACTCTGTTCGACCGTGCAGTCGAGGCCGGAGCACAATGGGAAATCTGCCCCTACGGGCTGGAGACCCTGGATGTCCTGCGGGTCGAGAAAGGACATATCGCACCCGGAACCGAGATCGACGGGCGCCGCACTCCGGGCGATCTCGGCATGGCCGCCATGGCGTCGACCGAGAAAGACTTCCTGGGCCGCACCCTGTTGCAGCGGTCTGCGCTGCAGGCAGGCGGCCGTGAGCAGCTTGTGGGTCTGGTGCCTCAGGACCGAAAGACTCCAATTCCCGGTGGCGCACACTTGAGCGACCAGCCGGTCGATAGGAACGGGTGCGCCAAAACGCTTGGCCATCTGACCGCAACCATCAAGAGTCCCAGCCTCGGTCATCCAATCGCGTTGGCATTTCTCAAGGACGGAATTGCGCGTTCCGGTGATCTGCTCTGGGCCCACTCTCCCGTCGCCGGGAAGTCTGTCCGCGTACAAGTCACCCGCAACTGCGCATACGACCCGAAAGGCACCCGCCTGCATGTTTGAACCACCACCGCCCCTTCCTGCCACAGATGCCAGCGGTTTCCTCCCGGGCCCTCTTGGCCTGCGTCTGGACGAGGAATTCCTTTCTCTCAGTGCAATTAACGGCTCAAGGAGCGCCCTTGATGCGATCTTTCCTGTGGGCAATGCTCGGATCAATCCCGACGGATGGTCATTGCGCGTACGTCCCTCCGCCGCCTGGACAAGTGGCGATACTCCGGCCGGCGAGTTCAGCAGCGTCGAAATTGGTCACGGTTTGACTCATTTGCGCCTGCGCGGGGTCGAAGCACTGCATTTTCTGGGGCAGTACACGTGTGTCGATCTCTTTGCCGCCCCCTTGCGGCAGGTGAAGACGGCCCGGACCCGACTAAACCAGTATGACTGTACAATTTGGTGGACCAATACCCGAGATGTGCACCTGCTGATTGCCCGGTCACTGGCGCAATCGTTCTGTGATCACCTGCGCATACTCGCCGTTCGCAACGAACCCGGCGATTCATTCAAACACCCGCGCCCGTCCGCTCCGGAAGCGCCGAACAGAAGAGGTTGAACATGTATCTTCGCAACACTTGGTATGTCGCGGCCTGGCTCAACGACGTCACCCGCGTTCCCCGCCAGACCCAGGTTCTGGGAGAAAAGATCGTGCTCTTCCGTACCGAGGGCGGCAAACCGGTTGCGCTGTTTGACGCTTGCCCGCATCGCAAACTTCCGCTTTCCAGGGGTCGCGTTGTCGGCGAACATATCGAATGCGGTTATCACGGTCTGACCTTTGACTGTTCCGGAACCTGCGTGCGCGTTCCGGGTCAGGATCATATCCCGGCGGCAGCGAATG
The DNA here is from genome assembly GCA_028874915.1 of Paracoccaceae bacterium. Taxonomy (GTDB): domain Bacteria; phylum Pseudomonadota; class Alphaproteobacteria; order Rhodobacterales; family Rhodobacteraceae; genus JAPPHA01. Next base: position 6,076 of record JAPPHA010000119.1, on the reverse strand, counting down.
TTCACGCCTATCCCGCCGTCGGCCGCTACGAACTGTTGTGGATTTGGATGGGCGATCCGGCCCTTGCGGACGAGGATGCGATCTTCAAGATCGAACACTACGAAGATCCGGGCTGGGGCATCAATCGGGGCGAGGCCATGACGTTTGCCTGCAACTATCTCTACATTACCGACAATCTATTGGATCCCAGCCATGTCGCCTGGGTACATCAGGGTTCCTTCGGCAACGCTGCCTGCGAGGAAGAACCGTTGACCATCAAAGGAACCGATACCGGAGTGATCGTCTCACGCTGGATGTACGATGTCGAGGTCGCCCCCTTCTACAGGAAGCTGGTGCCCTTTGACGGCAATTGCGACCGCGAACAACACTACGAAGTCCGTTACCCGTCGCATGCCTATATCAAGGCGATATTCACGCCTGCCGGGACCGGTGGCGATGCTTTGGACCTGCCTGACGGAAATTACTTCCAGATGGACAGCTACAATTTCCTGACTCCGATCAATGAAAATACTACACGGTACTATTGGTTTCAGCTGCGCAATCTGCGCGCGGAGGATCAAGTAATATCCGATTACATGACCGCTTCGGTCAAGACAGCCTTCGAAGAAGACCGTGACGTACTCGTCGAGGTGCAGAAAGGGATGGATGACAGGACCACTCGAAACATCGATATTGCCATCGATGCAGGCCCCCTTCTGTATAGACGTCGGTTGCAGAAGTTGATCAATGCCGAGGGAAGATCCTAGGAATCCTTGGAAACCCAGTAATCAAACTGGATTTGTGCCAGCCAATGATTGCTGCCGATTGCGCCTTGAAATGCGGCCCGCCGAGGTTCCTTGAGGCGCACTGCACTGTCCCTAACCCGATACGGCCGCCTTCAGGGCCGGCGAAACCAGCCGCAACATCGCCTTCGTGCGCGCCGATTTCGTCGACCTACGGAAACTGGGGGACGAAAGCTTCGACCTCGTCTTCACGGGAGGCCCCGTCGCCGAGGGGGTCTCCGACCTAAAGCACCACTACGTCGAGGCGTCTTGGATCCTTCGGCTGGGCGGCGTGCCGATGGTCAACGAGTACCACCCTTTTTGCATGATCTGGTGGTGCCTCGAACGACCGGCTCGAGTTGGCATACGGAAATTTTGAATGAGGCCCCTCCACCACAAACGCGCGGATGCCGTCCCAGGACTTCCCCTATGCGCGTCAAGTCGCCAAGCGAGTCAGAGCCCGACGGCCTGCCGTCCGTTCTCGCGATGCCCAATGCATCGTTCCAATTCCAACAAGTTCAACGGGTCGGAAAGCGGCTCGCGATTGGGAATTGCTCTTGGATTGCCTTGAGCGATAGAGGGAGCTGGATACTTGCGCCGGTGTTCCAGAGAGGAATCTGATCGTCGAAGGCATGGCTGCCAAACCAGCCGTCCTGCCCGCCAAGCAGAATGAAGAAGTTGGCATCCGGATTGCCGAGGTCCGAGACATGGCGCGCGTGGGACCCAAATCCGGGCGAGTGGCGTTCAATTTCAAGTTCGTCGCCCGACTTCATGACAGTCTCGCGGCCACCGGCTTTGGGAAGGTCGCCAATCCGATATCCCGCGCCAAGTATCGGGACCAGACCCAGGATATGTTGGTTCGCCAGCCGGTGGCGATCACCCCAAACTTCGTCCGCACCGATGTCCCGCGCCGCTGCGGCGAGGGATGCCGCTACCAGTTCCCGGCGCCGGGCGTCCGTAAGGGACCGGAGACTCTCGGCTGCCTTGATATCCAGATGCCCGGTTTCCTGCCAAAGCGCGAGTTCGGCGCCGCGTCCGGCCGCCTCGAATGCGCCCGATGCGAGATGGAACAGGACGGCCTCGTAAACCAACGCCCCTCGCGAGTCAGCGTCGTAGGAACCCTGCCAGCTGGCGAGATCGGAGATAAGACCTGCGGTCGCCGGCGCCGACGCGATTATGAGTTGGGCAAGCGTATGGGCCGCCGCGCTGTAGACGTCCTCCTGGATCGCACCCAGGTCCGAAAGCTCGACTCGATCGCGGGCCTCTACCAATTCCCCTAGCCTCTCGGCGCGCTGCTTCGGCGAGAATGACAGCCCGATTCGGGTCGGCGGTGTTTCAAATGCACGGTCGTTGGCTGACACAATGTAGCCGGCCTCCGGGTTTTCGATCGATGGCAGGTCTCGAGAGGTCAGGATGCGCTGCCAATGCCGGCGCGATGTTTCGGCATCGACGACAATGTCCTGCGGGAACGCAGCAGGGCGGTCCGGGAGCCATGTGGCAACAAGATGGCCAATGTTCCCCTCGCAATCGGCATAGACGATGTTTTGTGCCGGCACCGCAAAGGGCTCGAATGTCTTCGACAGATCACGGCCATTCGGGGCTTCGAGCAACTCGAGCAGCGCCGTCATTTCGTCGCTGGGCAGATGACCGATCCACCGGGCCGCGTAGGTCTGGTCGGGAGGGAATTCGAACAATGCCACGTCGCTGACTACGGGCCCGTGGTCCGACCGACGGTTCCTGGCCTCCACGTCGAACCACAGCCGCACGCCAATATCGTGGACTTCGTGCTGTAACGGTGTGGGAAGATTGGCCAGGTCCACCAGGTCTGTGTTCCAACCGTGCAAATTCGTGCCCCCCCAGGCCAGACACGGCGTCCGGCCAAACGCGAAAACCGGCAAGCCCGGCACCATCATTCCCACTGCCTTGTAGGACGGCGTTTGGAGCCCGGCCATTAACCAGGCGTTCGGCAGCTGCAGCCCGAGATGTGGATCGTTCGCGATCAGGGCACCGCCGGTCGCGCTGCGCGCCGGTGCGACGGCAAGAGAATTGCTGCCGAGCCGAGCCGTGCGCCTCAGCAACACCGCCAACCTGTTCGCCCGGCTCTCTGTGGTTGCCGCACCGGAATTCGGCAGCCGGGATTCCCCACCCTGCTCAGCGAGTTGCTCCCAGACAGTCCCCCAATTCGGTGTGGCGCGGAGCTCCAGGAGCTCCGGAAGGACAATCCAGGTGAAGTCTGCGCCGCCCAGCCGACCCAGTGCCAATGTGTCCTCGGCTGTCCAAGGCTCCTCGTCGATTCCAAGCGCGGAGACCTCCGGCGGCCTCGCGTCAGTCGCGGACTTGTAGAAGTTGATCCCGGCGACATAGGCGTCAAGCCAGGCGCGCGTCTCGGGTGGCATCCTGCGCAGGATCTCCGGCGCTGCCCTCCCAAACCCGATCGCCCGGATTGCCGCGTCGATGTCCGTCGTGAACGGCCCCGCCATCTCGGAGACGCGGCCTAGGGCAATGCGTTTGAGCACTTCCATCTGACCCAGCCTGAGATGCGCGTGCACCAGTCCCAGCGCAAAGGCACCGTCGCGATCGGTCTCGGCCAGAACATAGGGCACCAAGTGGGCGTTCCAGCGGATCTCAATCGGGCGCTCGAACGGCGGCGTTGGAAGCCGGTTAAACGCCGCAATTCGTTCAGAAGTCGGAATACTGCCTGGTGATGGCGGAAAAAGCCCGCTGCAGGCCGCGACAAGGGAGATTGTCAGGGCGAACGCCAACGTTTTCCACAAGACGTCACAAGGCCGCCGCATCTCAACTCCCCAAGAAACGCAGAGCTCACTCTCTCAAAGCGACCACGTCAGGCCGAACCCGATCGCCCGGCCAATGCGTTCGCGAAAGAGTGGGTGATTGTATACTGAATTCAAAGACAGGCGGCCAAGGTGTCGATTTCTCGGGCCACTGAGGCGCGAACATTTGGTCTTGAATTTGGATAATTCCTCGAAAATTCAGTCCTTAAGGTAACGAGTGCGTCACGGGAAACCGGTCATTCCCGTCACCGAACGAACCGGGGTCCGAAGGTTTGGCCGCATGAGCGAGACAACCGCATACCGAAGTGTCGTCTACCGTCTTTGGCCCGGCTCCGGAGCAACTGCAGGAATGACCGGTTCGCTCGCGCCGGCCGGGATGATTGAGCGAATGTCCGGCGTCTTGCGGTCGGTCAGCAGATGGGCTGAACCGAAGTTTGTCTGCATCCCGCGCCCCTGGTGAAGATCAAGTCGGCCGGACGGAGTGGCGCTGCGGACCCATTTGGCCCTGCGTTCGACTTGGGCCGTGGCGCGTTCGGGGTTGACGGCGATACCACAATCGATGGAACCAGCTGTTACGAGTCCCTGACGGCCCCGAGAAATGCGCGTAAGGAAGCGTCCTCGTATGATCGCTCGCAATCATGTCCGGGTGTCCGTTAGGCTTTCCGGAAACCGCATCACCTTCCCGCGCGCGCTGTCGCAGGAGAACTGACACGGGAGAACGCGAGACCGGCGACCGACGATGTACGACGCAACCTGGCTGCTCCGCCTCTACGCCCGGAGGCGTATCCCGCGTCTGGCGCGGACGGACATGCTTGACTCGCAGCGTGTGGTTCTGTCGTCCCTGGTCGAACGCGCCCGAGGCACGACATTCGGGAGGGACCACGGTTTCTCCCCTGCCTGGTCGCTCGACGATTTCCGTTCGCACGTTCCGCTCAGGGACTACGACGCATTCTGGGAAGCCTATTGGCGCGAACCCTTTCCCCGCCTGACCGATTGCACCTGGCCGGGACTCATCCCGTGGTTTGCCGTGTCGTCAGGGACCGCGACGGGGACCACAAAATTCATTCCTGTAAGCCGGGAGATGCGTCGGTCAAACGTCCGTGCAGGCGCCGATCTGCTGGCATTCCATCTCGCCAACCGCCCGGAGAGCCGGCTACTCGCCGGACGCGTCTTCATGCTCGGTGGATCGACCGGGTTGGTCCGCCGCGCGCCCGGCGTCCATAGCGGCGACCTCAGTGGCATCGCTGCCGCGACCATGCCGGGCTGGGCAAGACTGCGGTATTTCCCGCCGCGCGATCTCGAAGGCATCGCAGATTGGGAGGAGAAGATCGATCGCATTGCCAAACGCTCCCTCGACGTGGAGATCGGCGCCATTGCCGGCACGCCGAACTGGCTGCTGATTTTCTTCGAGCGTCTGGCCGAGTGCGCCACGGTCAGGAGGGGCCAACGAGCGAGCCGGATCGCTGATGTCTTTCCCGCGCTCGAACTCCTGGCACACGGCGGCGTCGGGTGGACACCCTATCGCGAACGCTTCGCCGACCTGCTCGAAGGCAGCCGAGCGGAAACACGTGAAGTCTATCCGGCCAGCGAAGGGTTTTTTGCCATCGCCGACGGCGCAGATGGCGACGGGCTCCGGTTGCTGCTCGATACCGGGATCTTCTACGAGTTCGTCCCGGTCGACCAACTCAACAGCGCAAACCCGGACTGCCGCTGGATTGGCGATGTCGAACGGGGTGTAGACTATGCACTGGTGGTCTCCACTTGCGCCGGTCTGTGGCGCTACTTGGTCGGGGACACGGTGACCCTGGTCGAGCACTCGCCCCCGCGCATCCTGATTACTGGACGGACGAGCTACATGCTGTCCGCCTTCGGCGAACATGTGATCGGCGTCGAGGTCGAGCGTGCCGTGGCCGAGGCTGCAAGAGTGATCGGCGCAACGATCACCGATTTTGCCGCTGGAAGCGTGTTTCCGGAGGAGAACGGTGCGCGCGGCGGGCACCTTTACATCGTCGAATTCGCGGTTCGAGGCGATGGGGACAGGCTGGATGCCAAGCGTCAGACTCGCTTCGCCGAACGGCTCGACGAGACCCTGTGCAGCCTCAATGATGACTATGCGTCCCATCGCGCAGGTGGGTTCGGCATGGACACCGCTCAGGTACTCATTGTCGACCCGGGCGGCTTCGCCGCGTGGATGAAGAGCCGCGGCAAGCTGGGTGGACAAAACAAGGTGCCCCGGATCATCAGCGACCCGAAGCTCTTCGACTCTTTGCGGGACTTTGCCAATGCATACAACCGGGCAAGAACCTGACGCACGGGTCGCAACATGAAGTGCAAAACAGTCTTGAATCGTTGTTGTGGATAGCGCTGCCAAAGACATCGCCCGCCTGATGCCCTTCGAGTCCGTCTCTTTGTATTGGCGGCCTTTACTGTGACATGCGCATGCAAGCGTCGACAGGACCGCGGACTAACCGGAACTTCAATGAGAACAAAACGGAATCGACTTGACGCAAGTCCTTGATTTGG
>JAPPHA010000070.1 GCA_028874915.1 Paracoccaceae bacterium | reverse complement strand
CGTAACCCATTAACTTCACGAAGAATTCCTGTCAGAACTCGTCATGAAGTTCCGTCTAGCGTACCGGCCTGGCGACCTCAATCAAGGTCGAAGACGAGTGATGGCCGCATTGCAAGTCATGGGAAACGGCAGCGCATTGCCGCCGACTGTGACCGTCCTTGCCGGATCGCGGGCGTGGATTGTGAACTCCGAGGGCACATCGAACAATCGTGTCTTCGTTGATCGCTCGACCAACTCGCACGAGATTGCCGATCACATCCGCACCTGCGCTCCCGATAGCCTGTCGCGCCACGGCACACAGCACACAGTCGGCATTCAAACCGGCGCCGTGTAACACCTTCGGGCTCGTACCGTGGATTGTTTCCACTTTGTCGTTCGAAATCAAATCGACAGGGCGGAGGGGATTCCTGATCTCTCCAAACGGGTGTTTTGAATGTCCGGCATTCCGGGATCTGCGACCGGCACACCGACGACAGAACACGAGCATACTCGTCGTCTAGCGCAAACGAAGAAACACACATTCCCTCAGGCGTCAACTCATGTCTCCGAACAGATGCCGGAATCGGCTCGTTTGTTCATGCCTTGCCCTCGAGGTTTCCCGATCAGGCTCTCATTCTTGCCTCTTCCGGATCGTAAATCGGTTGCATGCAAAGCCGTGCGGCATGACGTTTACCCAGAATCTCCACCGAGTAATTACCGCGCTCCTGGTAAGCTTCGGGCAACAGGTAACCCAGTGCGATATGTTGTTTGACTTGCGGTCCCCATCCACCGGAAGTCACATATCCAACCGGTTCACGATCGAGAAAAATCGCCTCGTCTCCCCATACCACCCCTTCGCCGGCATCCACGACCAGAGTCGCAAGACGTTCTTTCCGGGGGCCGTATTCCAGAACCGCGCCGCGCCCGACAAATTCGCCCTTGCCCGGCCTTACGTGCGTCATCATTCCGCAGTCCAGTGCGGTGTAGTCCGAAGAAAGCTCGAGTCCCCAGGCCGGGAAACTCTTTTCGAGCCGCGTATGCATGAGGCTGCGGGTACCGGCGAGTTCAAGGTCAAGGCCTGTTCCTGCACTTCGAAGGGCATCGAACAAGGCTCCTTGCCGGTCACGGCGCAAGTACATCTCGTAGCCGCATTCTCCCGTGAAGGAGACACGGAGTGTCAAGACATCTTCTATTCCGGCAACTGTCAGTGTCTCCGCGCACATGAAGCGGAAACTCGACGTACTCATGTCACGTTCTGCAAGTCGCGCAATGAGCGCCCGGGAATTCGGCCCGCAGATGTGGAGCCCGGCGAGCTCGCGGGACAGGTTCCTTATGGAAACACCGTCGCGCGGAGTGAAACGTCTGAAGTGACGCATGAAGCTAAGCTGCATGTTGTCGGCACCGAACAGCATGAAACGGTCCCCGGCCAGGCAGGCAACTGAAACGTCGCCTATCATCCGGCCTTTTTCCGAGAGCATCGGCGACAAGGTCATGCGGCCGGGGACGGGCATCCGGTTCGCCAGGACGTAATCCAGCCAGCATCTTGCATTCGGCCCCGACACTTCGAACTTGGCAATGGCCGAGAATTCCATGAGCCCGACTGCGTTTCGAATTGTCATGCCTTCATGGGCAACCTGCGCCCACCAGTTTGGCTGACGGTAGGTCAGGCTATCCCGGACTCCGGGTGAGGAGGCAAACCAGTTCGGATGTTCCTCTCCGAATGATGCGCCGAACACTCCGCCCGCCTTGGCAAGCCGGTCGTGGATTTCCGGCTTGGACACAGGGCGACCGGCTTCGAATTCCTGGTAAGGGTAGATCCTCTCGCTTCGCCTTTCGTAAAAAAAACGTGTCGTTGCTTCAGTATATTTCCTGTCTGCCCAGGTTCCGAATCGTGCAACATCCCAGGCGAAAACGTCGAATTCAGGCTCGCCGTGAATGATCCATTCCGAAAGGACCCTGCCGATTCCAGCCCCTTGGTTGAATCCGGCCATCACGCCGTTCGCACAATAGTAGTTGGCGAGTGCCGGATGCGGTCCGATCAACGGGCTGAGATCGGGAGAGAATATCATCGGGCCATTGATTACGCGCTTTACCCCCGCGTCGTTCAGACACGGAATGAGTTCCACGGACTTCCTGATGTTCTTTTCCATCCGGCTCAGGTCGTCGGGGAGAAGCTCGTGTCCGAAATTCGCCGCCGTGCCGTTCTTGGCCCAGTGGGTGGCGGTATCCTCATAGGCACCCAGGAGCATCCCCATTCCTTCCTGGCGTGCGTAACTCCCGTTCTCGTTGTCATTGATCTGCGGCAGTTCAAATCCGAGTTCCCGGATCAGGGGTATTTCCTCCGTCACGAGGTATTGGTGCTCGACAGGCATCAGGGGCAGTTCGACCCCGGCCAACCGGGCCACCTCGCGGCCCCAGAGACCGGCCGCATTCACGACATATTCGGCGAGGAACGAGCCATCCTGTGTCTCGACGAGCCATCCTCCATCCGGGCGTTGCCTCATCCCCGTGACCGGAGTGTGCCGGCGTATCGATGCGCCCAGTTCCTGTGCGGCTGCAGCAAGCGCCAGGGTCGCCGATGCCGGGTCGACATGCCCGCCCAATTCTTCCCAGAATGCTCCGATCATGTGAGAAGTGTCGAGAACGGGTGCCCGCTCTTTCGCCTCATCGAGTGAAATGAAATGCCCTTCGATTCCAAGACGGCGGCAGGCACTCTGCATGCGTGCATTGGACTCGATTTCGTGGTGGGTCCGGCAGATGTTCAGACCGCCCGTGAGATGAAATCCACAGGGCTGGCCGAAATCCTCTTCCAGTTCGCGGTAGACGTGAAAGGCGTAGCGGTGCATCTCCGCCGCCAGAATCGGTTGCGTAACCGAAAACAGCCCCCCGGCGGCGTGCCAACTGGATCCGGAGGTCAGTTCCTCCCGCTCCAGCAGGACGATATCAGTCCAGCCAAGTCTTGCCAGATGGTACAGCACCGAACAGCCGACAATGCCGCCGCCGATCACGACAACGCGTGCGGTGGACCTCTTGCCAGTGCCATCGTTGGACACGCGTCTGTTCAACTGGAAGCCCTCCGTTCTCGTCAGCTTAGCGCCGCGATCAGTTTGCGCCGTCTAGTCACAGCCTCATCCAGCCAGTCGGTGCGCATTTCCGGGACTGAATTCAGCAGCAGTTGCGTATATTCATGGCAGTCCTGGGTCAGGACCTCGTCCACCAGTCCCTGCGCCACGATTTCTCCATGCCGCATCACTGCGATTCTGTCGGAGATTCGCGTAACCGTCGCGATATCGTGCGTGATGAACATATAGCTCAACCCGAGGTCGTCCTGCAGGCTTTCCAGCAAGTCCAGGATCTGCTGGGCTACGATCGTATCGAGAGCCGACGTAATCTCGTCACAAATGATCAGGCTGGGTCTCGCCGCCAACGCACGAGCCAGGTTGACCCGTTGGCGTTGCCCTCCGGACAATTCCGGCGGGAAACGCCAGGCGAACGAAGACGGAAGGTCAACCCGTTCCAACAGCCGGGCGACTTCGCGCGTGGCCTCGGACCGCCGGAGTCCGTGATAGAACATGATCGGGCGACTCAGGATCTTGTTCACCCGCTGGCGAGGATTCAGCGCAACATCGGCCATTTGGAAGGCAAACTGAATCTGGCGCAATTCATCGCGCGAACGCCGATCCACATGGTTTGCCAATCTTTGGCCATTGAGAAAGACACCGCCCTTTGCCGCGTTCATCAGCCCTGAAATGACCCGGCCCAGTGTTGTCTTTCCAGATCCGGATTCGCCGATCACTCCGACCGTTTCTCCGGACTTGACCGTAAGGTCGATACCACGCAGCGCGATGAATTCATGCTTGGGCCCGTATCCGGCGGACACGTTGCGCACATCCAGGAGGGGCGGCTCTTGGGCCGTTACAAGGGGCGGAGCATGAAATTCCTCTGGCATCAGGTGCGTCGCCGCCATCAGTTCCCGAGTATAGTCATTCCGCGGAACGGAGATGATCTGTTCCGTGGCGCCGTATTCAACCATCTTGCCGTCCTTGAGCACCAGGATGTGGTCGGCCACCTGTGCTACGAGAGACAGGTCGTGCGTCACGTAAATAGCTGAGGCGTTGTGGTTTTGTATCAGCGTCTTGAAGGCGTGCAGCACCTCAATCTGCGTGGTCACGTCGAGAGCCGTCGTGGGTTCATCCAGGATCAACAGACGTGGATCGCTGATCATCGCCATTGCGGCCATCAGGCGTTGCAACTGCCCGCCCGAGACCTGGTGGGGATAGCGCTTGCCGATGTTTTCCGGATCAGGAAGCTCCAGTTCCTTGTAGAGCCTTGTTGCCTTGGACAGCGCGTCTTGCCGCGTCGCGGAACCGGTGATGACAGGCATCTCGATCACCTGGTCATTGATGGTCATGGCACCGTTGAACGACGCTGCGGCCGACTGCGCTACGTACGTGATGTCCTTGCCGCGCAATTCCTGCAGTTTGGGCAAGGGTTGTTCCAACAAGCTGATCCCGTCGAGAAGAACGGAACCGCCGGTGATGTGGCAACCGGGACGGGAATACCCGAGGCACGCCAGCGAAATGGTCGTCTTGCCCGAGCCGGACTCGCCGATGAGCGCAATCACTTCGCCTTTCTGTACATCGAATGAAATGTTGTCGACGATACTGAATTCTCGCCCCTTCCTGCCGCGGGCGGAAACTTCCAGATTGCGGACCTTGAGCAGGGAGTCGGCCATCTCAGATCTCGTCCGGCAATTCTGCGCTTGACCGTTGCAGGAGCCAGTCGACGAAGACGTTCATGGAAATGGCGATCAGTGCGATCCCGATCGCAGGATATAACGTGGTGTATTCGCCGTAGAGGATTGCCTGCAAGTTCTCCTTGACCATCACGCCCAGGTCGGATTGCGGCGGCTGCACCCCCAGGCCGAGAAAGCTGAGCGCCGAGACGAACAGGATGGCATACGTAAAGCGGATGCCGAATTCGGCGGCCAGAGGCGTCAGCACATTGGGCAGAACCTCGTGCCAGACAATCCACGCCTTGCCTTCACCCCTGACCACGGCGGCTTCGACATAGTCCATCACCATGACGTTGACGGCCAGGGCGCGGGCGACACGAAAGACACGCGTCATGTCGATGAAAGCGACCGTAAAGACCAATACGACAAGGGACGATCCCAGCGAGTTGATGACGATGAGCGCCAGCATGAGTGCCGGAAAACTCAACATGGCGTCGTTCAGCCGGCTTATCCAATTGTCCACCCACCCACCAAACGCGGCGGCCAGAAAACCTAGGCTGACACCGGCCAAAAAGGACAGGAATGTAATGACCAGTGCCAGAAAAAGCGTGATGCGCACACCATAGATCAGACGTGACAGGACATCCCTTCCCAGGTAATCGCTGCCCAGCCACATCATGGTGCTGGGCGGCTCGAAGCTGTTGTTGGTCAGAATCTCGCCTTCGCCATAAGGGGCAATCACGGGCGCCAATGCACCAATGACGATGACTGCGACTAGGAACAGGACACACAGGGCCGTGCCGGGGGTCAGGTCCGAAATCGCCTCCCGCAGTTCATCGCGCCACGTGTAGTTATCAATGTTCATTTCTTGTAACGAACGCGAGGGTTGGCGACGATCGACAGAATGTCGGCTGTCATGTTCAAAAGGACATAGAAGGAACAGAAAATCATCGCACAGGTCTGCACGATGGGTACGTCGCGGTTGGTCACGGCCTCGACCATGTAGCGACCAAGGCCAGGAAAGTTGAACAACGTCTCGATAACCACCACCCCGCTGATCAGATACGCCAGGTTCAGGGCCACTACGTTAATGATCGGACCCAGTGCGTTGGGTAACGCGTGACGCAGCAGCAGCCGGCGGCGCGGAACGCCCTTGAGAAGCGCCATTTCGATCGCCGGGCTTGCCAGCACATTGAGCACGGCCGATCGGGTCATCCGCACCATGTGTGCCAGGATCGTGAATGTCAGGCCGGTTACCGGCAGGATCAGAACCCGAATCCAGTCGAGAAGGTCGTAGCTTGGCCGGATCGAGGCGATCGCGGGCAGCCAACGTAACTCGACGGCAAAAACGGTCACCAGAACGACTGCCACCAGGAAGTCCGGAAAGGAGATCAGAGCCAGGGAAGTCGAGGAAATCGCCCGATCGACCATCCCGCCGGGTTTCACGGCCGCTGCCAGACCAAGCAAGACCGACAGCGGAACCGCGATCACGGCCGTGCATGATGCCAAGATGATCGTGTTTTTCGACCGGCGGGCAATTTCCGTCCCGATATCCGCGCCATTGGCCAGTGACGTGCCGAAATCACCGGACAGGAAATTTCCCAGCCACACGAGATAGCGCATGTGTAGCGGTTCGTTCAGGCCGAGACGCTCACGGATTTGCTGGACAAGCTCAGGCGTGGCACCCTGCCCAAGGATTGCATGAGCCACGTCTCCGGGTAGAATTTCGGTCCCAAGAAAGACCAGAACCGAAACGAACAGCAACGTTGCTGCGCCCAAGATCAGTCTCTTCCCGAGGATTTCCAGCAAACTCATCCTGATCCCCTCTGACGCCCGGTTAAACTGGCAGGAGAGAAGCCAACTGTGATCACAGGATCAGTTCATTGCAAGGCAAAATTTTTGTGCTTCAAGAAACTTCGTCTTCGCACAACTGTCGATATATCTGAACGCCCCAACGCACATCGTCTTCCATCAACCGGCGCGCTTTGGCCCCGTCTCGATCGCGCAAGGCCCGGATGATGTCAGAATGTCGCGCGATCCAACTGTCGTGCTCGACGAGGTTGATGATGGCATGCGCCAGCCACGGACCGGATCGGACGAAGAGCAAATCGATCGTCGATTGCAGCGTCGTGTTTCCGGTCAGGGCGTGGATATGGCGATGAAATCGGAAATTCGCCAGCAACAGCGCACCGGCGTCCCGTTTGACCCAGGCACTATCCATATCTTCAACCAGCCTGCCCAGAACCTTGAAATCCGACCCGCGGGCCAATTCGGCGGAAATTTCGGCCGCCGCCCCTTCCAGTACGGCGCGGACGAAGAACAAATCGGCCGCCTCGGCAGGGGTCAAGTGCGGAACGCGGTATGCTTTCTTGGCAGCGCCAATCAATGCACCCTCCGATGCCAACCGCCGCAAGGCCTCGCGCACCGGCATCGCAGAGACGCCATACTCGTCGGCCAACGTCCGAAGCGACAAGGTTGCGGCAGGCTTCAGATCCCCGATGATCAGTTTCATCCGCAGGTCGGAATAGATGCTGACACTCAGGTTTTCGGGTGCGGCCTTCTGCGGCGATTCAGACATTCTTCCAGGTCATTGCTCGGTCCAGAATTCAATTAATGCAAAGCACCCTTGAAAACCAGCATCCGGGGACGTCCGGGGCTTTCAAGTATGGGGTGCGCGACTGCTGGATCGGCTGGAGTCCGGAGCCGCAGTTCCGCAGGCTGCATCTGATCGGCAACGCCTGTCAGGACGAGTCCGAATCTTTCCTATTCCATTCGGCACGACGATCCGGGAGCGTTGCTTGGCGCGACCGGGGAGTTGCATTCCGCCTTGTCTGCCTTGCCGGGCGTCTACGGGGTCTACGACAACCTGACCCTCGGGAAGCGGCATCTGGAGATTGAATTGACGCCGGAAGGCAAGGCCGCCGGCTGTCGGCGGCGGCGGTGGGAGCGCAGGTGCGCGCAAGTCTGCACGGGGCGGAGGTGCAACGGATCCTGAGAGGGCGCGACGAGATCAAGGTCGTCGTGAGGTATCCGGCGGAACGTCGCCGGAGCCTGAGCGAATTGGCGGACATGCGAATCCGGCGGCCCGTCGGCTGCGCCGGGGCGGCCACGGTGGCCCTTCCGTCGAAGCAACTGGCTCCGATTGTGGCGAGGCGCCGCTGTCGCTGGTGGCAGACATCAAGGAAACGCGGGAACTCGCGGGGATGTCGGTGGCTGAGAGGAAACGCGCAATTCCGGCAATTCGCCGCGCTTTTGCGAGATTGGTGTTCTTCCCCCATTGTCGGGTTCCTCTTGTCGCCGCATTCGGTTTTGTGTTGGCTGTCTTGTTCCTGCGGCCTTGCGTTGATCCTTTTGTGTTCGTCGGGGGGCGCCGGTCGGGTGGCGAAGGCCCGGGCGGGTCATGTCCGAGCGCTTGCGCCAGGTCCGGGCACGGCAGCTGACGCTTGAAGTGCCGGCGTCCGCCATGCCGTGGCCGGGCGCCGGAACAGATGCTAGACCGGTATCGAAAGACAGAGCGATGCGGTGCCGGCTCAAAGCCACTATGAGAACCCCGGCACCGCACCCGAACGAGTTGGTCACGGGGACCAGACTCCTGGTTGTTATCAGGCAATTTCCCGTCCGGGTCTACCCTGCTCTTGAGACAGACGGGTGTGTTGTGAGACGGGGCGTCTGTTCACCTGCAACCGGTGCCTTCGACAGGTTGTGATCTGCACCGCGTGCGACCGCGGGCACGGGCACTTCCCCAGACGACATTTGCAACCGTGGCAGGCGAGGGAAGGGAGTTCAGATTGAGATCAACCGCGCACTTAGAGAGTGTTTGACGAACAACAATGAATCGCTTTGTCAGTTCGCAGATGCCATTCGTTCCGCGATAGATAACGATGGCGAGACTTGAACCATACTGTCGTTGCCTATTCGTACGCCGTTCGGAATGGGTCCGTGCGGTGTCGGCTGGCGTCTTCGGCGCCAGAGGGACCGTCGCATGACCGATGACGTCGTTACAGGCGGTCCGAGGAGGGGCTTGGTAAACAGGTATTGGAGTTCCGGGTCACTTGGCACGGGTGCGTTCATGACGGCAAGGCTGCAGTTGCCGGATCCAGATCATTTTGTTCTGTTTGCAGCAAACCGCGTGGCGCAAGTCCGCAACCCATAGGACAAGAAATGCGGCGGCGGCCATGACGAGACACATGTGCTGGTGCCAACCGTGCCACAACGGATTCACGCGGTGATGGAGACCGAAATCGTCCTTGGCCCTCTGGAAGCATTCCTTGATGGTTCAGTACAGGCCGGCGATGCCGGTCAATTCTTCCAGGGGATAACTGCAGCGCAGATGGCGAGAGAGCAAGACCGTTCGTTCGGGTCCCTCCGTGGCCGGCGGATGGGCACACCGCTTGCCCGGCACACCGGACATTCCACTTCAGCTAACACGGGTCCGGTCGGTGAACTGTTGGCTGTTGCTGACCGTCAGGTAGTCCTGTTCGCGAAGCTTCGCCCGGATGGGCTCGAGAGTTTCCGGGGCCCGCCTCCTGCGGTTCTCATCGGCCTTCAGGGAGACCCTCAAACTCGCCGATGAACCCGTCCAGCTTCGGATAGGGAAGCGCCTCACTGCGGCCGTGACGATGCTCCGTCGTCCCGTCACGGGCCTCCTTGCGCTTGGTTGGCAACCAAAACCCTTGGAGAGAATCCCTTTGGCAAGTGTACTGGAATTGCGTCCATGTCCATGGCGTCTTTTGCACAACCGGGCACCGTCCTCCGTGGACCGACGGTTCATCTTCCACCCAATTCTGAATTGGCATATATTTCAATGAAAACCGAGCCTTGGCGCAACGAATGGATCGTTGTTGACTGTGGATCTTACGGCCGCCAACAAAGTCAAAAGGGTGAAAAATGCCGGACACACCGCTCCTCGACCAGATTGACGAACCTCGCGATCTGAGGCGGTTGCGTCGTGATCAGCTTCGTGCTGTCGCCGACGAATTGCGCGCCGAAACCATTGATGCAGTCTCGACGACCGGCGGTCACCTCGGCGCAAGTCTCGGTGTCGTCGAATTGACGGTGGCGTTGCACTACCTGTTCGACACGCCATCGGACCGGATCATCTGGGATGTCGGTCACCAGGTCTATCCTCACAAGATTCTCACCGGGCGGCGTGACCGTATCCGCACCCTCCGTCAGGGCGGCGGGCTTTCAGGATTCACCAAGCGGTCGGAGAGCGAGTACGACCCTTTCGGGGCGGCCCATGCGTCAACGTCCGTCTCGGCAGCGCTGGGATTTGCCGTCGCCCGCGACCTCCAGCAGCGAACCAACAGGGTCATTGCTGTCATCGGTGATGGTGCGATGACAGGTGGCATGGCCTATGAGGCATTGAACAACGCCGGGTCGATGGCCAACCGCCTGATCATCATCCTCAACGACAACGAAATGTCGATCGCCCCTCCCGTGGGGGCCATGTCCAGCTACCTTTCGCGGCTGATCTCGTCAAAACCCCTCATGACGTTGCGGGACATCGGTTTCAGCCTGACCGACCAGATTCCAAATCCGGTCCGGGCTCCGGTTCGGGCAGCCGCCCAGCGGGCCGAAGGCATTGCCAGGAGCGTCCTGTCGGGGGGTGGACTGTTCGAGGAACTCGGGCTTTTTTACGTTGGACCTGTTGACGGTCACGACCTCGGCCACCTGATCCCGCTCCTTCGGAACGTCCGTGACAACGACGTCAATGGCCCGGTTCTCGTGCATGCCGTGACCCGCAAGGGCAAAGGCTATCCGCCAGCCGAGAAAGCGGGCGACAAGTACCACGGCGTCAGTCGTTTCGATGTCGCGACCGGCCAGATGGCCAAGGCCAAGGCCAACGCTCCGAGTTACACCCGGGTTTTTTCCGACAGCCTGATCGATCAGGCCAGGCGGGACGACAAGATTGTTGCCATCACCGCAGCCATGCCATCGGGTACGGGTCTCGACCGGTTTGCGGACGTGTTTCCGGATCGATGTTTCGATGTGGGACTTGCCGAGCAGCACGGGGTGACCTTCGCTGCCGGGCTGGCGGCCGAGGGAATGAGACCATTTGCCACGATCTATTCAACGTTTCTGCAACGGGCCTTTGACCAGATCGTGCATGATGTGGCGATCCAGAACCTTCCCGTCCGGTTTCCGCTCGACAGGGCCGGATATGTCGGTGCCGATGGCCAGACGCATTGCGGTGCCTTTGACATCGCCTACTTGGGGTGTCTTCCGGGCATGATGCTGATGGCCGCCGCCGATGAGGCCGAGCTCGTCCACATGGTGGCGACCGCCGTCGCGCACGACGAGGGACCCTGCGCGTTCCGTTATCCTCGGGGAAGCGGGACCGGTGTCGATCTGCCGGATCATCCGGAAATCCTCGAGCCCGGGAAAGGCCGTGTGGTGCGCGAGGGCAGCCGTGTGGCGCTCCTCTCCTACGGCGCCAGGCTCGCGGACTGTGTCCTCGCGGCCGAAAGGCTTGACCTGCAGGGAATTTCGACGACGGTGGCCGACGCCCGCTTCGCCAAGCCGGTCGACGAAAAGCTCGTCCTGCAACTGGCGGACCATCACGAGGCGCTGGTGACGGTTGAGGAAGGCTCGATCGGTGGATTCGCGGCCCAGGTCATGCATGTTCTGGCGGGGAATGGTGTTCTGGACCGGGGCATCCGATTCCGGCCGATGGTCATGCCCGATGCGTTTTTCGACCATGACACGCCGGCCCGGCAGGTTGAGCTCGCGGGCCTGGATGCTGGCAGCATCGTCGCCACGGCCAAACATGCCCTTGGAATCGCGGACATTCCTTCCACGGTTACGGAGGTCGCCGACGGCTGACTTGGAACGGCCCCACCAGCTGATCTGGCGCGTGGGGGCCACCCGGCAAGGTTGCCGCTTTGGCTCGTTGTCCCAGGGATGGCTCAACGAACGCCGTTCGATTGGCGCTTGTCCGGGAACCTGGATCGATTTGACATGGCGCGCCGGACGCTCATAGGAATGGGACGATCAATCCCACCCCCAAGCCGTGAGTGAGTGCCATGAAGAGTCGACTGTCTTCAATCTTCGTCGTGGCGGCCATGGCCGCCGGACTGCAATTCGGAACGATCGCTCCGGCTCAGGCGGCGGATTACGAAATCGATACCGCGCATTCATTCATCAATTTCCGGACCCTTCACCTCGGATACAGTTGGCTCGTCGGACGTTTCAACCGGTTCGAGGGGGGCATGACCTTTGACTCCGGGGGCGAACTTGCGGACCAGTCGATCGACGTCACGATCGACACCACCAGCCTTGATACCAATCACGCGACCCGAGACCGGCATCTGCGGGGAGGACGCTACCTTGACGTTGATACCCATCCGACAGCCCGATTTGTCAGCACCGGTTTCGACGGTGACGCATCCGGAGGAATTCTGACCGGTGATCTGACCTTCATGGGAGAAACGCGGAGCATCGCATTCGAAGTCACTCTCATCGGGGAAGGCGGCGACCCGTGGGGCGGCTACCGGGCCGGATTCGAAGGGAGTTTCGTCCTGACGCCGGCCGATTTCGGGCTGAACTACAATCTCGGTCCCGGTGCTGAACAGGTCATCGTCGAAATGCTGATCGAGGCGGTTAAGCAGTAGTCGGAATCGGGTGACGCTGCCGGTTCGGAGTGACGACCGGCAGGCTCAGGGTAATGTGGAACCGGCTCCAGATCCTGAATTCGAGGACCCGATACGGCGCCGTCAGCAAGGTTCTCCACTGGTCAATCGCAGCGCTGATGATCGGGCTGGTCTGGCTCGGCTGGTGGATGGTCGGACTCGACTACTATGACAGTCTCTACAGCCCTGCGTTCCTGCTTCATCAGTCATTCGGGATGACCGTATTCGGGCTGGCCGTCATCCTGGTCCTGTGGAAACGGTTCTCGAGATCACCGTCACTTCAACCGGAAATTCCGGCATGGCAACGGTTGGCGGCCTCGGTCATGCATGGTCTGCTCCTGTTGATGATGATCCTGCTTCCGGTATCAGGGTTCATACTGACAACATCGGCCGGGTCCGGTGTCGACCTGTTCGGGCTCTGGACGGTTCCCGCTGTAATGTCGGTCTCCGAGTCCGTGAGGAACCTGGCGGATGCCGCCCACTACTGGGCAAGCTATGGTCTGCTATTCCTGGTCGCAGTCCATGCTGGCGCCGCGATCAAGCATCAGTGGATTGACGGTCACGGCACGCTCCGGCGGATGCTGTGACTGCCAACTGAAACGCGCTCCGCGAATTCTGAAGTCATTCTGGTGATCACCGGCCTGACCGCGCCAGGTCCGGTTCCCGGCTGGGCAATTGTCATGTCGCCGCAATGGCCGGGATTCCGGATTCCGCCCCGGTTCAAGATCAATACGGCTCGAAAACAAGGGCTCTCGTGGAGTCCGGCAACGACCCGCGATCGAGGCTGACCGTGCACCCGTCAGCGAAGTCGACAAGATCGGACGGGAATCGTTTCAGGAATTCGTCGATGGTGTGCATGTTGTCCAGAAGATACTCGGGCGTCCGGTAATGCATCGGGATGACCAGCCCCGGCCTGACATGTCCGACGATTCTCATCAGTTCCTTGAGAGAGATCACAGGAAATCCGCCGGCGTGGCTCAGAAGGACATCCACACCGTCGAAAAACGAGAGTTGTGCATCGGAGAAGTCATTGCCCATGTCCCCCATGTGACCGATGTCGAGACCATCGACCGCAAAGCGATACATGGCGTTCTGGTCGGGATGTCCGCTCGGATGGTCATCATGTTCCATGGCTTCGATTGCGCTCACGTCAATTCCGTGGGACGAGGTCCGGCCGCCATTTAGTGCAACGACCAGGGCGTCGATCACCGTCGCGTCGGGTTTCTTGGGAACCAGGTGGTCGTTGTCGTGAAAGTCGTCGTTGCTGCTTGACTTGATGACGATGTCGGCAGGGTCCGGGAATGGCTTGAACCCCGCCTTGTCCGGGTCGTAAGGATCGGTCACGATCCGCAGCCCCTCCTTGGAAACGATTCCGAAACTGGCTTGGCCGTACCAGGTGAACTCGGCCATGATTCCTCCCTCCTCCGCCGGATGAATGCCGGTGCCGGCATCGGCACCGAAGGCTCGTGGCAACATTAAATCAGGACGCCGTGAGTTTCAAAACTGGGGATCGGCACGTCCCCGTGAAATCTGAAGTCAGAGTGGCCGCTCAACGACGTCTCGTTCGGTCAATGGGTCAACGCGTAAGGTCAGGCACAGAGCCGATACCGTCTATCCGTTTCTTTGGGGTTCCACGTCTTTGATCGCAAGCAGGACAGCTGCACCCAGCATCAAAGTTCCGCAGATGCGGTTGATAAGGCCGAACCCCTGCGTTCGGATCCGTGCTGCAACTCCGACGGCGAGCCAGCCCCAGGCAAGCAAGATGACACCATCGACGAGCAGATAGGTCCCGCCGAGAATGGCAAGCTGTGGAAGCGTTGGCACGTCGGGATTGATGAACTGCGGGAAAAGTGCCGCGAAGAACATGACCGCGAAGGGGTTGGCGCTGGACGTGATGAAGCCTTGGCGGAACAGTGCGGCCGACGAACGGACTCCGGCGGTTGCCGGTTCCGCGTCCCGGGAATTCGAGAGGATGAGCCGAAGTCCAATCCATGCGATGTAAGCGACGCCAAGCCATTTCACGATCTGAAACACCTCGGCCGATGCCGCAATCACGGCGGCAATCCCGAATGCCGCTGCGGTCATCTGAAGGGCATTCGCCGTCAGGTCGCCTGCTATTGTCCAGGCGCTCTTTTTCAATCCGTGGCGCGCGCTGTTGGCGATAACAAGGAGTTGGCTCGTATCTGGCGGGGTTGCAAAGAAAACTCCGAGAGCCGCCATGTAGAGCAGATACGTTTCGACGGACATCACCAACTCCTATACCGGACAATCGACAATCGCTGATCGCGGAACAAACGTAGCAAGCTTGGGTGGCCACCGATGACGGGCCCTGCAATTCACAATCAATGATATCAGGGTCCGGGAGCATCCAGTAGCGTAGTTCGCGATACGCTGGTCGCGAATGTTGCCAACGACCGATTGTCGTCAGTTCGCTTCACGACCATCGCAAGATGGATTCGAGGTTTGGTCCGGCGCCACGGGCGGACAGATCTGACCAGAGGGCTGTAACCGTGTGCTTGCAGGTGGAAATGGGTGCGGGCGCACTCAGGACCGGCCTTGGGCGAAGTCCGAAACGGCACCCTGGGTCAGAGCAGATATGCTGATGTCGCCGCTGGAGGCTCGATCAAACAAGAGGCCCCCCGTGGATTCCAGTCCAAGCTGGCGTTGAAAGATCAGAACCGGTGCCACCGACTCAGAGTTAACATGTTGTGCAGATCGCACTACATTGACAAAGCTCGTATGGAGGCAGGAATGTTGGACTTCAATGCTGCGTCAAGCGTTCCGGCAAGGCGGACCAAGACAACTCAGGTTCGCCACGATGATCGACTGGCGAATCTGATTGAGCGTGCCGCGCTTGCGCTGGCCGTGGACAAGTCTGCGTTCCTGCGTGCCGCGATTGAGCGCGAGGCCATACGTATACTCGACTTGCAATCTCGGCACACACTGACGCCTGAGGACGCAGAGGTTTTTGCTGCTGCCCTCGCCGCACCACCCGCTCCAACCGCGCGCGCGCTTCGAGCCGCCCGAACCTACCGGGCGCTCGTGGTTCACGCCGACTGAGCCTCCAGCCTACAGGATTGAGCATTTCGACCCGGCGCGGCACGACCGCGCTGATTTCGACTGCGGTGTGGACCGCCTGATCAACTATCTCAGACTGAACGCCAGGAAACAGCAGAAGGACGGCATGACTTGTGCCTATGTCGTCGTCAAAGAAGGAAGCCCACGAATACTGGGCAACCATGCGATCAACCTCGGCATGATGAACGTGGACGAACTCAAGCGGCGGCCGCGGGGTGCGCCCGACCAAGGAGAGATTCCGGTTCTGTTCCTTGGGCAGGTTGCAGTCGACCAGGGAGCCCGTGGCCGAGGTTTCGGCAGTATCCTCATGCTCCATATTTTCGAAAAGGCATGCGTTGTTGCTGACGCGGCCGGGTGCCACGCAATCATTCTCGACGTGATTTCGGTTGGTGGCGAGGTGGAGCTTGCCTGCCGCAAGGCGAGGTATGAAAGCTTCGGCTTCGCGACCTTCGCGAGCAACCCCGCTCGAATGTTTCTCGCGATGAAGCAGGTGCGTGCGGTAGTTCGGTCATGCATTGGACAATAATCGGCACCGCTGAGCCTGAAGCACGGCCAGCCCGTGGAAGAGCAGGGCAGGCGGGTCGCCATGGCTTTGGGCCGCCGACTTTTTCCCGGGTTGATTCCCGGACGATCGAGCCCGTTCGGGTTTCCGAATCGTCAGGAGGCTTGCAGAGGCGATGACAGTTCGTGTTCAGTTTCGCCGGGTCAGAAAAAAGGCTGCTGCCGTCAACCGGTGTCCAGCTGGTTTTTGACGACGGTCGCAAGAAACGGTTCCGCAAATTGTTCGAGTTTGGCCGCGCCGACCCCATGAACTTCGGAAAACTCCTGCCGGCTGCGGGGGTTCCGGCGCACCATGTCGATCAGTGTTCGATCATGGAATATTACATACGCGGGAACCCCGCGTTCCGTTGCGAGCTTGAGTCGGAGCGCTTTCAGTTGGTCAAGGAGGTCTCTCTGTTCTGAACTGAATTCGTCTGCCGTCGCATCGGCACCGGCTCTGCGTGCCTCCTTCCCGGAACCCGATCCCGGCCGGCTGGCGGATTGCGGCGTCGGCACCAGGCCCGTCAGCCGAAAGTGAACGGTGCCGTCACCCTTCAGCCGGGCGGTCCCCGTCCGGGATATCGAGAGCCCGCCATAACCGCCGATGTCGAGTTGCAAAAGACCGGTCGCCACCATCTGACGGATCATGGATTGCCAGTCCTTCCGCGACCGCTCCCTGCCAACACCAAACGTTGGAAGCCGATGATGGCCGAATTTCCGGATCTTGTCGGTCTCGGTTCCACGGAGGATGTCGATGACATGCGCGGACCCGAACCTCTGGCCCGAACGATAGACGGCCGACAGGATCTTCCGGGCATCTTCGGTTCCGTCGAAGCGATCGCCGGGGTTGCGGCAACAGTCGCATGCGCCGCAAGGCGCGATCCGTTCTCCGAAATAGGCGAGAAGGGCCACGCGCCGGCATTCTGGTGCTTCGCAAAAGCCGAGCAGAGCGTCGAGCCGCTTGTGCTCGCGTCGCTTGCGCTCGGGTCCCGAATCCTCGTCTTCAATGAACTGGCGCCGCATTCGAATGTCGGACAGGCCATAGATCATGTGCGCCTCGGCCGGCGCGCCATCGCGGCCGGCACGGCCGATTTCCTGGTAGTAGGCCTCGATGCTTCCAGGGAGGTCCGTGTGATAGACGAAGCGAACGTCCGGTTTGTCGATCCCCATGCCAAAGGCGATGGTCGCGACCATCACCAAGCCCGGTTCCGTCATGAAGAGATCCTGATGGGCGTCGCGCGCCTCCTTGTCCATGCCGGCATGGTACGGCAGAGCCCGGATACCCAAATCAGTGAGCAGGGCGGCGGCCTCTTCGGTCTTTTTTCGGGACAGGCAATAAACGATCCCGCTCTGTCCGAAGCGGTCGCCGACAAAGGTCCGGAGTTGGCGTTTCCAGTCGGCCTTCATCTCGACGGCGAGACTGATGTTGGGTCGGTCGAAACCAAGGACGATCGGTTCTACGGGGTTGCCGAACAGTTTTTCGGCGATGTCGTTGCGAGTGACTTCGTCGGCAGTCGCGGTGAAAGCGGCGATCGGAACGTCGGGGAAAAGCGTCCGGAGCCGGGACAGGTCCTCGTATTCAGGTCGAAATGCCGGGCCCCACTGCGAGATGCAGTGGGCTTCGTCGATGGCGATGAGGCTCACCGAAAGCCGGGATAGCGCCGCCAGCATTCGGTCGGTCATCAACCGTTCGGGCGCCATGTAGAGAAGCCGGGTCTCTCCCGCCGCAACCCGGTGCCATGCAGAAACGTTCCGGTGGCGGTCTCTGTTGGAATTGATGCAGTCGGCCGCGACACCGGCCAACCGGAGCGCAGCGACCTGATCTTCCATCAGTGCAACGAGTGGAGACACGACCAGGGTCAGCCCGCCGGTCATCAATGCAGGGACCTGGAAACACAGCGACTTTCCCGATCCCGTCGGCATGACTGCAAGCAGGTGGCGCCGATCGAGAAGTGTCTTGATGGCGGCTTCCTGTCCCGGACGGAAACCGGCGAAGCCGAAAACAGATTTCAGCACGCGTTGGGCCGCGTCCAGCGATTGGTCGTTGGGAACACCCGTCATGACCAACGGCTGCTTGGACGGTGGTGTTTGCCACGCACCTGTCCGATGGGTGGCGGTTCAAGATTGTCTGCGGGCACGGGCCCCGGTCCGAACTGGCGGTTCGGGCCCTTCGCGAACGAGGCGACAATTGACCGGCCATGCCAATCCGTTCCTCGGTCGAATCCGGTTCGACCGCTTGTCCGCGGGTCAGGGCTCATGGCCGGACCATGGCGATGTCGGAAAGGAAATCACCGGAGAAAGACCGTGGGGCTGTTCGTAGGCGAACGCGGATTCAGGCAACGAATGCAAGAATGTGGCATCGATGGTTCCTGACCCTGATATTTGGGTTGTCGCGGCCAATTCCGGATTGATTCGAGACGATGAACGAAATTGGATCCGCTATCTCGCCGACGACCAACGTGTTTTCAGGCACGGTGTCTTGACCGACGAGTTTGGCCAGCACAACCGAAATTACCGTCTGGGATGCAACTGACCCAGTTCATTGTGTTGAGCGATTCGGGTAATCTCATTTTCGTGTAACTTTCAGGGTCGTTTTGGCTCGGTCAGCAATCGTCGATTTGATCTTTGTTTCGCAACACGTTGAATGCGAGGATATTGCTGTCAGCGTGAGACAGTCTTGATCGTAACCGTTCCGACAGACCGTGGAGATGGTCGGGTCTTGCGCACAACAGAGGGGTCGCGGATCTCCAATTCCACTTTCGTGGCGGCTTCCTGTCGCCGTCAGTTGGGGTCATTGCGGCCCGGCGGAACAGAGACGACACCGTGACTGTCAAGCGAACGGGCCGCAAGACGATTTGAGCTCTCACCTCTTCATTGCAGGTTAGATCTCGTTCCTCCTGTCGCAAAACGTATGACCATTGTGGACTGCGCCGGACGACGGGTGGTCGTCGCGTCAAGGAGATCGCTTACCGATCACGTTTGCCCGCGAATGCGCCCGCGATGCCATCGCGGTGGAACAGCCCGCCGACCTCCTCGTGACCGGGGCCGTAGAGGCGGCCGTAGAGGCTTCCCTGTGCCGCAGTGCCGAAACTCCCGTCCCGGAAATACCCCTCTCCTTCATTGAACAGGACGCTATCGGTCCCGAACTCTCTGTCCTGAAGGGGCAGACCTCGCCAGACCATGTCGCCAATACCGGCACCGGTGTCCTCATTCGCGATGTTGGTGAACGCGACGTTAACCGAAACCTCGACCCCGGCAGCGAGACCGGAAATGGTGATGGCGGATTCGCCGTGCACGAAGGCTCCGGACCCCCGGGACGGGAAGGCTTCTACACCGGACATGACGCCGGACCAGGTCGCGGTGTCGCTCGGAGAAGTCATTGAACTGGAGTGGCTCGCGTCTCCGAACCAGGTCGTGTGGTATCTGGTGCCCGCGTCACCATGCATCGTGAATGTTTCCACGAGAAAGAACCCATGGTCCATCCAGGCGCCAAATGCCCGATGGAATGCTGAACGCTCCCCTTCGACCACGGTCCGTGCCTTGCTTGCCAGCGCAATCCCCCGGCGCGGTTCGAGGAGCCCGAATTCCGAGAGGTCGGGCCGGTGATCGTCGCTCGGGTGGCGGGCACCGCCTGCTGCAGGCCGGTCGACGTGAATCGCGTCCGAGACCGGACATCCCAGCGCCTGGCAAG
>JAPPHA010000024.1 GCA_028874915.1 Paracoccaceae bacterium | reverse complement strand
CGCGCCCGCACCGCCGTGTTGACTATGTGTTGACAGTGATTTTTCCGGGGGTCGGGCAGAATCAGAAAGCCCCTGAAAACATCAATGTTTTCAGGGGCTTCTTTGGTTGCGGGGGTAGGATTTGAACCTACGACCTTCAGGTTATGAGCCTTTCGAGAAGCCAGGAGCAGACTGGAATGGACTCTAGGGGTCTGGAGCTCCCCTGGCATCCCAGGTGTGCGTGAGGCGCAGCAGGTTTTCGTTTCATCGGACGCAGGGCCCCGTCTCGGCGGTCGTCGAGGCGGGCACACGGTGCATCCCATCCCGTTCAGCCAGTTGATCGGCGATCTCCGAAATGGAGGCGGATTCCGCTGAATTCCGCCACTTTTGGGAAGACCTTGCTGTCCCTCGCCACCACGCCTGACCGTTGCCGGGACCGCCGCTCACTCCGCGGGCTGCGATTGTTCGGTCGGTCGGGGGTCCGCCCCCTTCAGGAGCTCCGCAACTGTCGGTGCAGCCTGCCCAAGATGATCACAATGATTTTCCTGACGATCTCCATGCGATTCCCAGCATGGCGATCCAATCCTGCGTCGATGAACGAGAGTCCCAACATTAGGGACGTAGTTTCAACAGGTTACTCCAGGGCACCGCTGGAACAGGAACATGCGACCTTCAGGTTGTGCACCTTGCCGTGATCAGAGGCCGTCCCCTTGCGACTGCGGCACCTCACGAGTCCTCTTTGTCCTCGCCGGAGAATCGGCGTTTGTGTTTCTTGGCCCACTTGTCCAGATCATCGATGTAATAGAGAATCCGCCGTCCGAACTGGCTGAACTCCGGTCCCTCGCCGGTGGGGCGCCAGCGGGTGAGCGACTTGGGGCTGAAGCCGAGATAGGTCGCCGCTTGCTCGGTGTTGAGATAGCGGCGACCGGCCCCTGTCGCCCGGGTGGCCGCCTTTCGCGAACCGGCGGCGCGACCATCTCCATGCCGTCCGGCCGGGCTATCCTTTTCCTCACTCGACTCAGGTGTGACCTCGCGAAGGGCGATCGCCCGTACCGGCCCCTTGCCGATCGAGTCCCTCTCGCGCAGGCATGTCAACACCTGCCACGCGATTGCCTCCGCCTCACGGTCGGGTTCGGTTGCAAAGAAGTCCTTATCCGCCCCGCGCAGCGCCGCCTCGATGCTCTCCAGCGCTCGAACTGCGCGTTTCCCGGTCTGGGCGGGGAGCATGGAGAAGTCGCAGATGATCTGGATCTCGTCGCCCGCGTCGGCGGCTCCGTCTCTCTCCGGCAGGCCGATCGCCTGCGCCTCCTTGGGAACTATCCTGTATTTGTGGAGTTGACACTTCCCGATCACCTTCTCCTTGCCCGGAGGTAGGATCGCAATCAAACGCATGCTTTACTTCCAACCTGTGCACGGGATCACCTCGGAGGCAGCCACCTGACCCCGCCGAGAGCCATTCACCTTGTCGCCCCACGGTTCAGCAAGCCGAGCATCGCGGCCTCCATACCCTGGAGCTGGTCGTGATCGCGCCCGTCGCGCCGACACCGGAGCCTCTTATGCCTGCGGCAATGTCCTCGTGCCGCCCATCGATGTCGGAGACGCGCAAATCCGGCCTGTTGTTCGAACTGGCAATCGCTGCCTGTCGGTGCTGGATGTGCATGAACGGAAAATGGAATCTCGCGAGGCGCAAACCCAATACCGTTTTCTGGGCCGCTCCATAAGCGTGGCCTATCCAGTCGACCGCGCTCTTCATCGTCCCCGGTCTGGTATGGTCCGTCCGCCTGCAGGGCTGGAGAAAGCGCCGTGACCGCGCGCGTCAAGATCACCAAACGGATGGTCGACCGGTTGCAGGCTGACGGTGACGACAGCTTCTATTGGGACGCGGAGCTCCCCGGCTTCGGGGTCCGGGTCCGCGCCTCCGGGCGCAAGTACTATGTCGTCCAATTCCGCGCCGACGGGCGCGTGCGGCGAATGACCCTGGGCCGTCACGGCGCGGTGCCCACCCAGACCGCGCGGCGCCGGGCAATGGCGGCGATCGTGGAGGCCAAGGGCGGCGGCGACCCGGCGGCGGCGCGAGATGAGGGCCGCAAGTCTTTGACGATGAGCGAGCTCTGCACGCGGTTCTTGAAGGAATACGTGCCCTCCCACTGCAAACCCACCACCGCGTACGAGTACGAGCGCTCGGTCAAGTACTACATCACCCCCCGGATGGGATCGCGGAGGGTGCGCGACATCAAGAGAAGCGACATTGCAGAGATGCATCACGACTTGCGAGAGACCCCCTATCAGGCCAACCGGACGCTGGGGGTGCTCTCCAAGCTCTTCTCTCTCGCCGAGATGTGGGGTCTGCGTCCGGAGGCCTCGAACCCTTGCCGTCACGTGAAGCGGTACAAGGAGGAGAAGCGGGAGCGGTTCCTGAGCTCCGAAGAGTTCGCGCGGTTAGGGCAGGTTCTCGACGAGGCCCTCCGGGACGGCTCGGAGTCGCTTTCGGTGGTGGCGGCGGTCCGCCTGCTGATGCTGACGGGGTGCCGTCTGTCGGAGATCCAGAAGCTCCGTTGGGAGCATGTCGACCTCGAGGCGGGCGAGCTCCACCTGCCGGATTCGAAAACAGGCGGGCGGGCGGTGCCGCTGGCGCCCTCGGCAGTGCGGCTACTGGAATCCCTGCCCCGGGACGACGACAACCCCTGGGTGATCGCCGGCAGGAAGGCGGGCAGCCATCTCACCGATCTCCAGCACCCGTGGCGCCGCATCCGGACGCGCGCCGATCTCGATGACGTGCGCATCCACGACCTGCGGCATACCTTTGCCAGCAGGGCTCTCGCGCTGGGTGAGGGCCTGCCGATGATCGGCAAGCTGCTCGGTCACACCCAGGTCCAGACCACCGCGCGCTACGCCCACCTCGCCCGCGACACCGTTAAGGCCTCCGCCGCCCGCATCGGTGACAGCATCGACGGCGACCTGGACGTTACCGAATAGTGGCGATCAGGAGATTCGCAAGGGCCTCCTCCGCCCGCCTCTCCACGAACCGTGGGTACATTCCGCGTCGGCCTCTCCGACGATTGGAACTATGACGACTGACGATTGGAAGTCAGTGACCCGCAGATTGGAAGCCACAGAACCGCGGACCGGAACCGCGCGGGAAGGACAAGCCTTCCCCCCTTGAGCAACCGGGCACACCTTGGCCGCATCGACAAAGGGCCAAGTTCGCTTGGTCGAACCTTGGGGCTGTACCCGGTGACCGGCATCATATCCCTACAGAGTCCAATACCTCATTCATGACGTGAGGTATCATCTCTTATTGAGGATTGTCCTTTCGGTGATTGACGTGACAAGGCGCAACACGACCCACCGTTCCGAGGCCGCAGTCGCGGCCGTGCTCCCTCCTTCGGTCCGGATCCGGCGCGGCCGCGAGGAAGGTCATGTGATCGACCTCGAGCTCAACGGAAAGCCTGTCTCGGTCGAATGGCTGGGTGAGGGCGGGTTGCGCCAGGCGCGCGAGTTGCTCGCTCGCAGCGATGAGCGCCCGGACGTCGCGGCGGCTCGCCATATGTCTCCCGGAGCCCGCAAGGCACTGTCGGCTGCCGGGATCGGCTGGGTGGACGAGACCGGCGCAGCAGAAATCGCGCTGGAGTCCTTGATCGTTTCCAGGAGTGGGCACCGCATCAAAGTGACGCAGAAGTCGCGTCGCTGGTCGCCCTCCGTCCTCGCCGTCGCCGAGGCATTGCTCTGCGGCGGGCGCGCCACCGTCGGCGCCATGCAGGAAACCACGGGGCTTTCCGCCGGAAGCGCCACGAACGCCCTGCGAACTCTCATGGAACTCGGACTCATAGGCGCCGAAGCACGTCGTGGGCGCAACTCCGCACGCCGAATTCCCGATCACGACTGGCTGCTGGACGCATACGCGGCTGCGGCCGCCTCGATGAGGCCGGAGACCGCTCTCACGGTCGGTGTGACGTGGCGCGACCCGGCGACGGCCCTGGCGGAAACCGGTCAGCGATGGAAGAACACAGGTATTTCGTGGGCAGCCACGAGCACAGTCGCAGCATCTGTGTTCGCTCCCTATCTCACCACGGTCTCGACCGCCGAGGCCTATGTCGACAGGAAGACGATCGCAGGGCTTGAGGAGGTGGCCGCGAAGGCCGACCTGCGACCGGTCGAAGGCGGGCGTCTCACGCTCCGACCATTCCCCACGGTTACGGCCAGACGGCTTGCCGTGGTGAAGAACGGACTGAGCCTCGCTCCGTGGCCCCGTGTATACGCCGACCTGCGCGTCGTCGGCGTGCGAGGCGAGGAAGCCGCCGAGCATCTCCGGGACGTGATCCGTGGCCGATGATCCGCCTCCTCTCTCCCGGGCCCAAATACCAAGAGTAAGAGCAGCCGGCGTACGAATTGAGCGCTTGAGCGCACCGTCGATATCCAGCATGACATAGTGATACAACGGAACTCTGGATGACCATCAACACGACACTCCGCCTCTCCGATCGCCACCACCGTTTCCTTTCGGAGAAGGTGGGTGAGGGCATTTTCGCCACTCAGAGTGCCGCTGTGGCCAGCGCCATCGAGCAGATGATGCAGGACGATCGGGAGCGGGAAACAGCGCTTTCCGCCCGCGCCGAGGAAATTCGCGCACGGATGCGGACAGAGCGTTCGGAGTACGTCGACGACGAACAGGCGTTTTCGGCAGCTCGTGCCGCCGTGAAGGCGTCTCACCGCGGGTGACCTACCGCGTCCGCTTCCATCCGCTCGTGGCGCGAGACCTGGAGGTGATCGCCCAGTAGATCATCGAGTATGCGGGAAGCAGGGTAGCCCACCGCAAGCTCGCGGAGATTGAGCAGGAGATCGCGAGTTTGGCTCGAACGCCGTACAAAGGATCAATCCGCGACGAAATCGCTGGCCGGTTCCCACTCCTGACACGCCGCCCCCAGATCCTGCCGTCGCCGTCCAACAGCCTCCGCTTCCCGCCGACGGCAGCCTCGAGACGTCCGAGCGCGCGGTAGAAGCGGACGAGGTCGGCCGCTCTCGAACTGACCTCGGTCGATCCCATCGTCAGCACCTCGCCGTCAATCGGCGGTGATCTCGATTCGCCTCTTCCAGACCGCGATCGCTCGATCGACCCGGTCGGAGGCAGGATCAAGGTCGTCGAGATGGGTGCTCAGTCGACCGCACAGAGACACGACGATATTGCGAGCCGCCTCCGCACTGATGCCCATCGTCACGCCCGCCCGGACAAAGTCGTCTGAAGACAGCCGATTTCGTTTGCCCGCAAGCGAGAGCGCCAGGTGATCGTCCTCCAGCCCCGGAAAGACCCGTGTCGTCACGGCATCGTAGGTCGGCGCGAATCGGACGGACGTGAAGTTTTCCGCACCATCGGGCGCAACCCTCAGAACGGCCATGTTCTTCAGGTGGAAATCGCCATCGCCTGTGAGCCAGGCGAACACGGCGCGGCCAAGCAACGCTGCGACATCCGCTTCGGCGTCGCTCGAGACGCCCCGCAGCGCCCGTGCGACCTGCTCGATGGAGCCCTCGTATTTTTCTGAAGGCCCGACGCCGCGAACGGACGCCATGTCTTCCATCGCCATCCTGCGACGGTCGTTGCGATCTCGCCGGATGTCGAAGCGTTCGACCAGCAGCGCGTCGGGCAGGTCATCCGGCATCGAGACGATCGCGTGGGCGGCCGTCTCGATCCCGCACGCACGCGCGGCCGCCAAACATGCCGCTTCAACCAGGGGAAGGTCCTCGAAACCGGCGCCCGGAGATGGCTTGAGGATGTGCGTGAAGGCCCGGTCCCCGGCCGGCCGCAACACGCCGTCGTGCGAGAGGTTCATCGGCGCCTTGATCTGAACGCCCGACAGGCGCGGCGTCGCCGTCGACGCGTACAAGGCGGCCATGCGCTCTTCCAGCGTCTCGTCGAATGTGGGCGCAGGCCCGGCGTAGCCGCCGGCGAAAACGCCCCCGTGGGTATATGCATCGAGCCGTCCCTCCAGCACATCGGCGGGAAGAGCCCGGAGATCGTCCGGGTTCTCCGAGATGACGATGTTCGACATGTAGCGCTTCCCAGCGGATACCCGCTCCCGCTCCGACTTCGGCTTCAAGACCCGCTCGAGCCACCCTTCCGGCAGCAGGCTTTCGATGAAGGGCGGAAGCCGGCCCGGCGCACCGGTCCGAACCGGCGTTGCGCCTTCCGTGGCGGTCGGCTCCCAGCGCCAGGCCGATCCGTCATGAGACAGAACGCCGATCTTCTCGCCGTGCCAGCCGACATGAAGGGCCGTCCCCCGCTGCGGTGCCTCTCGCAGCGGTGTGGCGATGAACGCTTCGGCCCGCCCGGCCTCCTTCCGCCACCCGTTGGCTTCGGCTAATTGCCAACACTCGATGATCGCCTCCTTTTCGCTGCCAGCGGCCTCGACGAGACGGGCGGCGATATCGGACTTCATCTCGATCGTCATGGCGGCACCGGCCTCGCTGCGCCGCCGGAAGGATTCCAGGTAGCGAAAACGCAGCGTCGAGCGCCTGACCCTCAAGTCGCCCATAGGGTCGGCAGTTTGAGCGGTCTCCGTTTCGGGAGCGTCCGGGGCGCGGTTCTGTACGATTTCGAGATTGCGCAGCCGTGTGCGTACGTTGTATCTGCCGCTCAGGAACAGACGCCGGTCCGGCATAGGCGCGAGCTGCTCGGCGCTGGCTCCGCAAAGATAGGCGTTCGGGTAGAGATAGGCGGCGATGCGCAGCGCGTGATCGAAGAGGACGGCGTCGGCGTCGTCCTCCGCTGCGACGTAGATGCCCCGCATGATCTGGACAAGCCTGCCGGTTTCCGCGCCATATCGAGCGCGGTGCTTGTCGATGGTCTCGCCGACGAGATGCAGCATTTCCGCCCTTCACCGCCTGCAGATCAGTGAAAGTAGCACATCGGCCACCTGCGGTCACGCTTTTCCACTTTATCTGATTTATGATTGGGCAAAGTCGCACTCGAGTGGCGAGTGTCGACCATCTGGACGCCGCTGCCGTGCTCTGCGCCGGAAGTCTCGGCACGTTCGCGCCTGCACGAATACCTCGCGGCAGACCGGCGCTACGTTAAGACAACCACGTAGCCGACATAGCTGACGCCCCAAGGGACCGCCGAGCTACTCCTGTACCGTCGCGTTGAGGTCCATTTTGCAATTCTTCGCGAACGTGTTAACAGCGACTTCACCCCATTGATACTCAAATAAAATGACTCAGTTATCACATCGAGAGACGGAACTTTTGAATAACATCCCCAATAACATCTTCCGGATGCCCACGAGCACCTTTGGCGTTCAACATCGCCACCATGTCGTCATCGGAAATTAGTACAATTAGCTTTCCATAGGCTGCCCATTGTTCCCGGAGTGTATGTATACATCCGGAATCTCCCCCCTTCCTGCATGCAATGATAGCGAACAGTCCGGCGCCGTGCGGTTTCAAATAATTCGCGATCTGCAACACTTGTGCCTTTTTGATGCTGTTCTTGTAGTTTTTGGCGTCGACAACAATGAAATCAGCGTTGTACCTCTCACGCACAAATCTCCAGAAATCATCATAGGTGTAATTTGGAAATACGATGTCGCGCCTGTTGGTTCCCGATAGGTCAGGTGATTCCGAAATTGGGATTCCTAAAGGTGGTGAAAAAAGGAACTCGAATATGTCTTGCACAATTGATTGATACTCCATCCAATGACTTTTGCCAGGAGGACAATCGTGCAGCCTTTGTAGGAGCACATCTTCTTCTTTGACAACACTCGGTGTAACAAGCATCGAAAAGATGTGCTTGATCCTCGAAGGGGGCAGACTGCTAATTTCTTTTGCAAAGGTGCTTGCAATATAGTCTAAATCCCAGACTTCAACATTTGCACGATTAAGTGTCACTTTTTCACGATTGGAAATTCTACCAGGAAATGCAAGAACTGTAGCATCAAACGGCGAAATTGTTCGATAACGAGAGATCTGTTCTATTACATCCTCTATTTGTCTTTGACGCAGATAAGATCGACTTTTTAGCTCAATTAGAATGACCTGTTCTTTCCCTTCAACACAGCGTATTGCTGTAAGGTCAGCTCGTACATGTGCATCCAACTGTGCTTCGGCTACGATGTTTCGATAGTCTGGATGTTGGGCTAGGATATCTTGGAGGAATGAACTAAACTCAATTGCGCGCGTTCGAAAATTGCCTAAACTTCGGTTACAGGGGCCGCAGAGAACGGTGAAATTATCGATTTGATTAGTGCCACCTTGGCTAAGAGGGACTATGTGCGAGAGTTCAAGAGGTGCTTCAGTACTTCCACAAGACTGGCACGTGTAGTTGAATTTCTCTAGAAGTTCTTGGCGCAATTCATGCAGGCCAAATGTTGGCATTTCTAATTTCCCGATGATAGAAGCTGATTTGAGCCCCTTGGCGTCGTCTTTCATGACGAGAGTCCTCCTGCTGCACAGCTGATTGCCGCGCGTCTGGAAAGCCAGACCTCGACGAGATCACCGACACGTACTGCGATATGGTCACGCGTCTCACCGAGACCCTGTGCGCAATCGAAGGAGGTACCGCTGCAGCATCTCTCATCCGGAGTCTAGAGCATATCCGTCATTGAGAGAATCATTAGGAATTCCCATTAGTTAGGGAATGTGATTCAAGCTGGCTACTGGTGAAGGAGGCCAGCATGGATGACACAGCCCTGTTCCAGTGATCTTCGCGAGCGCGTCGTGCGGGCCCATCTGGCGGGCGAGCCGATCCGCCAGGTGGCGGCGCGCTTCGGTGTCAGCGTCTCCTCGGTGCCCAAGTGGGTCGCGCGCTTCCGGGCGACGGGGAGTGTGGCGCCGGGCAAGGTCGGCGGTCACCGCCCCTGGCTCCTGGAGCCGCATCGGGAGTTGGTTCACAGGCTTGTCGCCGAGACGCCGCATCTGTCGATCGACCGGCTTCGGGACCTGCTGGCCGCTGCGGGGATCGCGGTGAGCCGGGACACGATCTGGCGCTTCCTCAGGCGCGAGGGGCTGCGCTTCAAAAAAAACTCTGTTCGCGACTGAGCAGGCGCGCGCCGGCGTCGCCCGCAAGCGGGCGCGCTGGCAGGCGCTCAAGCGCCACCTCGACCCGGACCGCCTGGTCTTCGTGGACGAAACCTGGATCAAGACCAACATGGCACCGCTCAGGGGCTGGGCGCAGAGAGGCCGGCGCCTGAAGGGATATGCCCCTCATGGCCACTGGCGCACCATGACCTTCCTCGCCGCCCTGCGCACAGAAGGGATCGGCGCCCCTTGCGTCTTCGACGGCCCCATCAACACCCAATGCTTCCAGGCCTGGGTCGAGCAAGAGCTCGTCCCCACCCTGGGGCCCGGCGACATCGTCATCCTCGACAATCTCGCAAGCCACAAGAGCAAGGCGGTCCGCCAAGCCATCCGCAGCACCGGTGCCCGCCTCTGGTTCCTGCCGCCCTACTCACCCGACCTCAACCCCATCGAGCAGGCCTTCGCCAAGATCAAGCACTGGATGCGCAACGCCCAGAAGCGCGACTTCGACGACACCTGGCGCCATCTCGGACACCTCATCGCCACCATCCAGCCTAGCGAATGTCAAAACTACATCCGAAACGTCGGATACGGTTCCGTCTAAAACGGATACGCTCTAGTCGAGCGAGTAGTGTTGGTACCGGGACTGAAACGCGGAGAGGTGGATATCACGGTGCGTGGCGACCTCGCAGTCACGCTGAAAGAGACGGGAACCACGACGTAGCGATCGACGAAATCACACGGTCGCGGCGTTCTCCGGTTTCGCCCGGACCGCCTCGCGCACGCTCGACCAGCTCGACGCGGCCATCGGCCTCGGAGACGGACTGGGCTCGACGACCGCGCGCTATGCGCATCTCAGGCGTGACGCCGAGCGGGCGGCAGCAGCGAAGGTGGGCGACAGCATCGGCGAGGACATGTTCGCGTAGGGTGAGCGAGGCCCGGGGCGGGACGACCGAGGAGGACGAGGCAATCGTGACGCCACTGTTCCCGGCGCGTCTGCGTACACGTGCTCCGCGGGCGGCTTGAACGGTGGAGGCAACGGTTGTCTTGCGACGAATGGAATGGCGCCTTCTACCGAGAACCCTCAGCTGCAAACCTTCTTTCCGTATCAAGATGCGGCACGTTTCGAGTTCGTTTCAAAGAGGGTGGCAGTTATTGCCCCGATGAATCGTTCCTCATTGAGGAATTGAAGGAGGCGCTTTGCTTCTTGCCTGTTAGCGGGAAAAACAATTTGCTCTCCGCGCACCTGAACGTCGACGCCATAGCCATCGGCAAACTCTGCTATGTCATTCGCTGTATAGTCATCCAAAATGCTCGACTGTTGTAGCATGGCAAATCGCTTGCGAAACCACTGGTTGGAAAATGAAGCAATTCGATCTGGATCTTCAGCCGCAATACGTTCGTGTTCCAACAGCTCCAGAATTTGCTCCGTAGTCGCTTCCTCGAAATAGTCAGCGATAGGAAGGAACGTATTTACAGTGCGATAGCTGCGAAAAAGAAGGGTTTCTCTGTCGGGCAGATAGATGGCGCTTAGTTGAGGATCCAGTGAGAGGGCCATGTCCCCAGAGGAGCGGAACGTATCGCCACTCAAGAATATGAAATTGCCGGGCTGAATGACCTTGCTTCTTGTAAAATTCTGAAACAGCATCAGTTCATCGTCTTCGTTATCTCTCGCGAAAGCTACCAGGCCGACAGTGGCATTCATGGCACCTTCACGGTGCACAACGGAACGAAGATTGCGTGCATTGCCGCTGTCGTAGTTTTCCAGCCAATCGGGCAATTCATACTCAGAAAAAGAAAAGCATTCGTGGTCTTCTGGTGTGTATCCAGGGTCAAAGTCTATTTCCTCAACTTCATCGTAGAACGCATTGAATTGGTCCTGCCAGTGTCCAGCAAGTGTTTCTTGAAGCCTCCGGTGTAGTGGAATCTGATAGAGCCGATGTCGGTTGCCCTGTCTGGTAATCGCAGCTAGGTGGAAGTTGTCGAGCACGTCAGTCTCCTATGTGCAGGTAGATGCTGTGAGCGAGTCGAACGGTTCGAACATTCATTCCAGTTTGGCGGAATCTCGTGCGACTTATGAGCACCTGTGAAACTCCATCGGAGTCCTTGACCGAGTAGAAGTGGTATCTCAGCAGCCACATGACGGGGTTGAAATGGAATACTCCCACATGAGAAATCACCAGGACAATTGTGAGCAGTATGTATGTGCCGACGAGCCAGTTCTTGTTGAATGCGCCACTCTCGGCGGAGACAAATGGAATAAGGTAGGCCAACATGAAAGCCAGTACTTCTTGGTCAGTGCGCTGAAACTCCACTACCGTGAATGAATGTTGCTGAGCATTCTTGGCCGCATAAACAAGCATCAGCCAGCAAAGAAGGACGAGCAGGAGTGCGGCTGCCAACCAACCTGCCCAGTGTAGCCATGGTGTTTGGTTGGAATAGTTGATGATGGCCACTGCCCCGAGGATCGGGGAGAGAGAGCTGGACACCAGGAGAAGTTTTGCGAATGCGCTTAGCATGGGAGACGAAGTGAGAGGTGTTTGGCTGGAAGCTGTCCGGGGTCGTAGGTGGGCAGGGAGTGCGTTCGCTTCGACTGGAGCACAGCGGCGCGCAGCACTGTCGTAGCAGAAAATTCGTGTCCGGCCATGTAAGGTACCCGCGCGCGAAGGCATTCAATCTCGGCGCGTGATTGCACACGTGCTCGCACCAGTGGCGAATCGCCGAAAACCCCGCATCTCCTTGCTGAGGCAAACGCGCCGCATCTCGGCGAGCGCGAATCGTCGCCGGTTCGCTCGGCTGCGGCAACGCCGGGGCGACGAAGGGCGGGCACCGGGCCGGTTCCGCCCCGCTATTCGTTGACCGCGTCGCGAAGCGCCTTCGCCGGCTTGAACGACGGCACCCTCGAAGCCGCGATTGCAACGGTCGCGCCGGTCTGGGGATTGCGCCCGGTCCGTGCGGCGCGGGTTCGCACGTCGAACTTCCCAAACCCCGCGATGACCACGGTCTCGTCGCGCGCCAGCGCGTAGGCGATGGTAGAGAACACGGCGCCGACCAGGGTCACGCAGCTGTGCGGCGGCTGACCCCGGCAGACCACCAGGCGCTCGTAGAGTACGCTCGGCCCCTGCCTCTTGAGCCACGTGCTCGACTGCTGCCGGAGGAGGAGCTGGAGGCCCGTATTCTCCTCGGAAATCCCGATGCAGTAAGCAGTCTCATTACGGCCGAAGCTCCAGGCATCGCGGATGAACGCCGCCGCTACCTGTTCGAACAGGCGCCACGGCGCAACCCACAACACGTCAAAGAGCTACGGAAGCTGTACGAGGGCATGTGCCAGCTTTGCGGATGGAACCCCACGTCCCTGTACCGACGGGATCTCTGTGAAGCGCACCACGTACACTGGCTTAGCCGCGGCGGCCATGACGCGCTCCACAATATGGTTCTCATCTGCCCGAACCATCACCGTGCGATACACCGCACCGACGCGCCCTTCGATTGGGCCGATGGGAGCTTCGTATTTCCGAGGAATCGGGAAACCGTGCAGATCTCCCGCCACTCACTCCAG
Organism: Paracoccaceae bacterium; assembly: GCA_028874915.1. Lineage (GTDB taxonomy): Bacteria > Pseudomonadota > Alphaproteobacteria > Rhodobacterales > Rhodobacteraceae > JAPPHA01. The sequence goes on along the minus strand of JAPPHA010000024.1, from coordinate 7,446 downwards.
GCACAATGAGCATCACGCGAGAGCCGGAGCGTAATTTCGTGCGGCGGGCCCCAACACCACTCCGTCTTCGGAGAAACGTCGGATCGCGCACTACATCCTCGACATCGAAGTGCCACCCGTGACGGTCAGGTGTTGGGCGAAGGGGCCGTCAAAGAAATCGAAGAGGGATGTCCGCGACGAAGCGGCCGTGTACGCATACTACGACTTCCGAGAACAGCGCATCGCCAGGCTTGCTGAAGAGTTGCCAAGCAAAAACGGGATCGATCCCAGCTGGAGAGCATCGCCGTCGTCTCGTTGGCGAGCTTCAGGCTCACCAAGCCCTCGCGATGAACGGTGCGCGATCGCTCGCGCCGTGCCGCGGCACCGCCGAGAAGTCCCGCGTTGATGATCTGGTGCACCTGCCACAGCGGCACGCCGGTCACGCAGGCCGCCCCGTCGGTCGACAACATCCGGGGTAGGGGACGTCTTGACGCCTGTTTCCCGATCCACCACAGTTGCCTCGTAAACCCCAGACCCGCCTCTGCCACCCGGCATGCTCCCGGGGTCTGGTTTTTTCCGATCCAGTCACGGCGGCAGGCGCCCGCCACACAGTAACCATGCCCCGTCCTTGACGATGACCGGGCCTGCCAGCACGCTGAACGCGGTCGGATTACCGATGAAACCTGACGGACGATGACCGACAGTCTCGAACATCCGTCGCTCGACACCCGGATGCGCCTCGCCGTCTTCGAGCACATTCGACGCCTGAGCGAGCTTCACGATCACCTGACCGCGGCCGAGCTCAGACCCGGCTTTGTCTTCGAGGAAAGACGTATCCCGGTCGTCAATCCGCAGCGTGGGATCTTCAAGCCGAAGGAGATGCAATTCCTGCTGTCAATCAGAACCGTCTTCCCCAGGCCCGGGGGTAAGGTCTGGTACGACGACCAACGCGAGGTGCATCGGCAGATATTCGAAGGCGATGAAGCCGTGGAATACGCCTTCATGGGCAAGGATCCGGACGCGGCCGACAACCGATGGCTGCGCGAAGCGTATGAAAACCAGGTTCCCGTCATCTACTTTCTCGGCGTCGCTCCGGGCATGTACCAAGCAATAGTCCCCACGTTCATATCCGGATGGGACCCCGCTGCACTCAAGGCGAGAATCACATTCGGCCTGCCGGACCGGGACCAGATGACGGCACCGCGCGAAGCCCTTGAGCGCCGCTACGCTCTTCGCACCGTGAAGCAGAGGCTGCATCAGGCTTCTTTCCGTGAAGCCGTTATCGCGGCCTACCGGGGACGTTGTGCTCTCTCGGGCCTGCGCGAACATCGTCTTCTCGATGCGGCGCACATCGTTTCCGACGCAGATGAATTGTTCGGGCAGCCGGTGGTCACCAACGGCCTGCCGTTATCGAAGATCCACCATGCGGCGTTCGACGCGCACTTGATCGGCATCGACCCCGACTACCGGGTGCATGTGTCTGGGCGGCTCCTGGACCAACGCGACGGGCCGATTCTGGAAGCGCTGAAACAGCTTCAGGGTGGCGTGCTGCACCTCCCCGATCGATCCAGGGACCGCCCCGATCGCGACCGTCTCGCTGCTCGCTTCGAGCGTTTCAAGCTGGCGGCTTGACGGGCCTGACTTTGGTACGGCGCAGTTTCACGTCCCCTGTAAAGCGAGACACCGGCGAGGGCGAGAGGCTACAGGGCAGGGACCGTGCAAACCGGGTTGGTTCGACCGGACCAGTCAAGACCGGCACAGCAGCCTGCGATGACCTGAATGACTTGGCCGGATCAGGTCAACTGCCATTCATCGAGTTTCAATTGGTCGGGGTTCGACTTTCAAATGGTCGACGATGGACAATGCCAACGTCGGCGGGTGTGGCGACCAAGTGGAGAACTTCGCGGAGCGCCATGTCCGCGGCATCGCCCACACCGAGTGGCCGAGCTCATCGGTGCGCCCGCTCCGTAGGACGGCTGCGGAGAAGAGGACAAGTATCTCCGCAATGAATGCAGAGATACTTTCCAATGCGGAGATTGGACGTTACATTCACCGCACATAGTGCGGAGTATGTGTCATGTTCATCTGGCAGCGCCCCGAATGGCCGCAATTCCGGCAGGATGACGCTCGGCTCGGTCAGCTCCTCGCGGACACGCGCCACGCCCAGGGGAAGCTGCTCGGCCGAATGGAAGCCCTGGGTTTCGAGATGCGCAGGGAGGCCACCCTGCGCATACTCACCGAGGATGTCGTGAAGACCAGCGAGATCGAGGGCGAAATCCTCGCCCCCGACCAGGTGCGCTCGTCCCTAGCAAGCCGTCTCGGTCTGGATGCCGGCGGCCTGCCGGTACCGGATCGCAATGTCGACGGTGTCGTCGAGATGACGCTCGATGCAACCCGGAACTATGCTGCGCCCCTGACCGAAGAACGGCTATTCTCGTGGCACGCCGCTCTGTTCCCGACGGGCTATAGCGGCATGCGCCGGATCCACGTTGGTGAATGGCGCGACGATGCAGACGGACCGATGCAGGTCGTCTCGGGTCCGATCGGCCGCCAGCGCGTCCACTACAGCGCTCCACCGGCGGAGCGCCTCGGCGACGAGATGTTCGCTTTCCTCGATTGGTTCGAGGCCGCGCGGACCATGGAACCCGTGCTTGCCGCCGGCCTGGCCCATTTCTGGTTCGTCTCCATCCATCCGTTCGAAGACGGCAACGGGCGCATCGCGCGGGCGATCGCCGACATGGCTCTGGCCCGCTCAGAAGACAGCCCGGAACGCTTCTACAGCATGTCCGCTCAGATCCGCCTGGAGCGCAACGCCTACTACGACATCCTGGAGGCAACGCAGAAGGGCGGCCTGGATATCACCGACTGGCAGGTCTGGTTTCTCGAGTGCCTCGGCCGCGCGATCGAAAGCGCTCGGCATACTCTTTCCGCCGTCTTGACCAAAGCCAGCTTCTGGGAAGCCCATGCCTCTGACGTGTTCAACGAGCGCCAGGTCAAGATCCTGAATCGGTTGCTGGACGGCTTCGAGGGCAAGCTCACGTCGTCCAAATGGGCGCGGATGAACCGCTGTTCCCAGGACACGGCCAACCGCGACATCCGCGATCTGATCGACCGCGGCATCCTCGTTCGCGGCCCGGCCGGCGGCCGCAGCACCAGCTACGAATTGCCAACCGCTCGGGGCTGACATCGAATGGACGGAAGACGCCGCGACCGGGACGCTACACAGGGGGAACACCCGTGTTCGCAAGGCATTGGCGGCGGAGGGCTGGGAGGGCGCGATCGGCCTGCGGCCAGCGGATGCCCGTCGGCTGAGCCGCACGGTCGAGTGCCGCAACTATGGACGCCACTTCGCCGCCGACGAGATGGCGCGATTGCTCACGTTGATGGCCGACCCACCGCCGTTGAACCACCATGCCATGCTGGAGGAGGTAAGCATCCGCCGAAGACCGCAGGGGTATTCAGTCTTATTTTGCGCAGCGGCTGGCTCGGGGTGGAGCGGGCCGCGTCCGATCTGGCCTATGCGGCCTGATCGAGCTTTTGTTCCGGAACCCAGTTCCAGGGGAGGAGTTCGTGGAGCCGGCTCTGCGGCGTCTCGGCGATGCGTCCGAGCACATCGGCGAGCCAGGCCTGAGGATCGACATTGTTGAGCTTGGCGGTGCCGATCAACGTGTACATCGCCGCCGCGCGCACGCCGCCGCGGTCGGAACCGCAGAACAGCCATGACTTTCTGCCCAAAGCGAGCGGTCTGAGCGCGCGCTCGGCGGCTGGCTGATCTTCTCGCACCGCCGGCAGGTGAACTTCTCGCGCACCGTCTGGATGACCTTCCACTGGCGCGGGATCACCTCCAGCGCCTCGGTGATGTCCTGGCCGATCTTCGACAGCTTCTCCGAGCCGCAGCACGCGCAGGATGTCGGCCCCGGCACCACCACCCGCTCGCGCGGAAGATGCGCGGGCAGCGGCTTGCGCCCCGTCCGGCGGCGGGTGAACCCCTTGACCTGCGTGGTCTCCGCCGCCGCCTTCTCTGCCGCCAGCTCGTCCTCTGTCGCGCTCACCTCGGGCTCGTCGAGCTGGAGTTCGAGCTGGTCGAGAAGACGCTGCTTGCGCTCCGAGCGCGAGCCGAAGAACTCGCGCCGCAGCTTCTCGATGGCCAGCTTCAGGAAGGCAATCTCGGCCTCGGCGGCAGACACCTTCGCCTGCGCATTCGCGGCTTCCGCCTCGGCGGTCGGCGCCCGCGCTTCGGCCTCGCAGGCCTTCGTCTCGGCCTCCGACGCCTCGCTTACAACCATGATAGAGTCATAACTGGAGTTGATCCCCATCGACCGGAGCAGGCCCCCGTGAGAGCGTCAACGACTATCGCAGGTCTCTTGTTACTCTTGGCCGTATCGATCCTGGTATTGCCAGCGGACTCCCACGCGACCCCCGAGGACGAGGAGGAGAAGCCTGCGGTGGAGTCGGAACCCGTGGCGTCGGAAGACGCCGGTTATTCTGCTGGCGATGTTTTCCAGGACTGCCCTGATTGCCCCGAGATGGTGGTGGTACCGGCGGGCTCGTTCACGATGGTCTCGCCATCGTCGGAGGAGGGCCGGTCCGATAGCGAAGGCCCGCAACACCGAGTGACGATCCGAGAGTCGTTTGCGGTCGGCAAGTACGAAGTGAGTTTTGCAGAGTGGGACGCGTGCGTAGCTGGAGGCGGTTGTAATGACTATCGGCCTGATGACAGTGGTTGGGGCCGCGGAGAGCGACCCGTGATCAACGTTAGCTGGTCAGACGCGAAGGCCTATGTGGGGTGGCTGTCGCGCAAGACCGGAGAGCAATATCGCCTCTTGTCGGAGGCGGAGTGGGAATACGTGGCGCGGGCGGGGACGACCGGTCCGTTCCATTTTGGGCCGACGATCTCGACCGATCAGGCGAACTACGATGAAAACCGGATGAAGACGGTACCTGTCGGCTCGTTTTCTGCGAATGGATTCGGGCTGCACGACGTGCACGGAAACGTGGGGGAGTGGGTAGAGGACTGCTGGCACGACAGTTATTCTGGTGCTCCGGTTGACGGCAGCGCTTGGGTCTCGGGCGACGATTGCGGCCTGCGCGTTCTCCGCGGCGGCTCCTGGAGCAACATTCCGTGGCTCCTCCGCTCTGCAGTCCGCGTCAGGTACCCCCCCGAGGTCCGCATCAACAAGTTCGGGTTCCGGGTTGCCCGGACGCTCATCTCATGAATTCTTACCTCTTTACCTCCGCGGTCCAGGGGCGGAGCCCCTGGTCGGGATTTTTGTTGTTCTTGAAGTGTGATCGAAAGCGCTCAAGCGCCAGCGCCATGTTCGCCGATACGCCCGCCTTGCCGTTCAGCAGGCGCGACAGCGTTCCGCGATCGCACCCAAGACGCGCCGCCGTCTCGGTCACGTTCCAGCCCACATCGTCCATGCTCTCGCGGAAGAGTTCGCCCAGGTGCGGCGGGTTCCGCGTATCCATCCGAGCGGTACCGCAGCTGGTAGAGCACCATGGTCCAGCCGGTGGGCCCTGCGAGAGCTTTCAGCGAGTGACGCAGGTCAGGCCGCGAGGGCTTGATGCTGTCCGGCCTTCCAGTGCCAGGGCAGGAGTTCGTGCAGGCGGGTCTGCGGTATGTCGGCGATGCGGTCGAGGACGTCGGCCAGCCAAGCCTGCGGGTCGACGCCTTTGAGCTTGGCCGTGCCGATCAGGGTGTACATCACAGCGGCCCGCGCGCCGCCGCGATCGGAGCCGGCGAAGAGCCAGGACTTGCGGCCGAGACAGAGCGGCCTGAGCGCCCGCTCCGCGGCGTTGTTCGTGAGACAGATGCGGCCGTCGTCGAGGAAACGGGCGAAGCCGTCCCAGCGCTTCAACATGTAATCCATCGCCTTGGCCACGGCGGCGTGGCGCGAGAGCCCGGCGCGCTCGGTGCGCATCCAGTCTTCGAGCTCCGCGACGAGCGGCGCGCTCCGTTCCCGGCGCACGGCCAGGCGCCGCTCGGCGGTCTCGCCGTTGATCTCGCGCTCGATGTCGAAGAGCACGTCGATACGCTTCACAGCCTCCAGCGCCAAAGGCGAGATCGGCGGCGCGCGCTTGCCTCGTCTCTTGCCGGCGGCAATGTCAGCAAGCTCGTAGAAGCGTCTCCGGCCGTGGGCCCAGCAAAAAGCTGCGGTCACAGGTCCCGGCGAACGGCCGTGGTCGTACAGCCGGTTGTAGCCAGCATAGGCGTCAGCCTGCAGAATCCCTGCAAAAGTCCGAAGATGCTCGAGCGGATGATCGCCCGAACGGTCCCGCGAGTAGCGGAACAGAGTTGCCGGCGGGTCCGGGCCCGCGAACGGCGCATCGTCGCGCACATAGACCCAGGCTCGCCCCGTGCCGGTCTTGCCCTTGGCGAGCACCGGCACAGGCGTGTCGTCAGCGTGAAGACGTTCCGCCGCCAGCACGTGCGCCACGATCAGGTCGTGCAGCGGCTTCAGCGCCACGGCGCATGCGCCGACCTGGTCGGCCAGGGTCGACACGCTGAGAGCCACGCCTTCTCTGGCGTAGCGTTCGCTCTGCTGGTTCAGAGGCTGATGCGCCCCATACTTCTCGAAGAGGATCGTCGCCAGCAGGTTGGGGCCCGCCCAGCCGCGCGGCGTTGCATGGAAGGGCGCCGGCGGTTGGGAGATCTTCTCACAATCCCGGCAGGTGAACTTCTCCGGCACCGTCTGGATCACCTTCCACCGGCGCGGGATCACCTCCAGGGTCTCCGTCACGTCCTCGCCCACCTTCGACAGCTGCTCCGACCCGCAGCACGCGCAGGACGTGGGGCCCGGTACCACCACCCTTTCGCGCGGCAGATGTTCGGGGAAGGGCTTGCGCCCCGGCTTGCGACGGACGAACCCCTCGACCTCGGTCGTTGCTGCCGCCGCCTTCTCGGCCGCGAGATCGTCCTCGCTGGCGTCGGCCGTCAGATCGTCGAGGGCGAGCTCAAGCTCAAGCTGATCGAGCAGGTGCTCCTTGCGCTCAGACCGCTGCCCGTAGAGTGCGCGGCGGAGCTTCTCGATCATCAGCTGCAGGGAAGCGATTTGCGCCTCGGCTGCCGATACCTGCGCCTGCGATGCCGCAAGCGCTGCTTCGAGGGCTTCAACGTCGCAGCGGGCCGTGCCGGTCATGGGGCCGGGAGCGAATCAGATTCGCTGCCATCTGACAATTCCTAAAATGCCCCGGTTCGGCACAAGCCCTGTTCTCAAGCTCAGCCCGCTCGCGACGGCCGCCAGGTCCGCACCGGGTTGCGCCAGTCGATCCCCTCGAGCAGGTAGCCCAGTTGTGCTGCACTGATCGATACCGTGCCGCCCGCCGTCAACGGCCACGGGAACCGGCCATGCTCCAGACGCTTGGCATAGAGCGATATCCCGATACAGTCGTGCCAGAGAATCTTCAAAAGGTCGCCAGACTTCATCTCATTCGACATACCGTTTCAGCTCTGTGACGGTTGAGTAT
>JAPPHA010000090.1 GCA_028874915.1 Paracoccaceae bacterium | reverse complement strand
GCCGATGTTCACATGCGGCTTCGTCCGCTCGAATCTCTCCTTCGCCATGGTCTGACCCTCCAGTAATCTCCATCCGGCCCTTCGGCGCCCTGGCCGCGCGCCGTCCCGGACTTCCGTCAGGCGTATTTCGCCTGGATTTCCTCAGAGATGTTGTTCGGTACCGATTCATAGTGGCTGAACTGCATGCTGAAGTTCGCCCGTCCCGATGAAATCGACCGAAGGTTGTTGATGTAGCCGAACATATTGGCAAGCGGCACCAGCGCATCGATCGCGGCGGCGTTGTTGCGTGTCTCCTGGCCCCTGACCTGCCCCCGGCGGGATGTCAGGTCGGCGATGATTCCTCCGGTGTATTCACCCGGCGTGATCACCTCCACCCTCATGATCGGCTCCAGCAGCCGGGCGCCGGCCTTTCTCAGCCCGTCCCGCATGGCCGCCCGGGCGGCAATCTCGAAGGCCATGACGCTGGAATCGACATCGTGATGGCCGCCGTCGACCAGCGCGACATGGAAGTCGATCACTGGAAACCCGGCCAGCGGACCGCTGCCCATGACCGACTCGATGCCTTTCTCGACTCCGGGAATGTATTCCTTGGGCACGGCGCCGCCGACGATCTTCGATTCAAAACTGTAGCCTTCGCCCGGTCTCGACGGCGAAATCTCCAGCTTGATGCGTGCAAACTGCCCGGCGCCGCCCGTCTGTTTCTTGTGGATGTAGTCGATCTCGGCCATGCGCGAGACAGTCTCGCGGTAGGCGACCTGTGGTGCGCCGATATTGGCCTCGACCTTGAACTCCCGCCGGAGCCGGTCGACCAGGATGTCGAGATGCAACTCACCCATGCCCTTCATGATCGTCTGGCCGGACTCCCGGTCCGTCTCCACCCGGAAGGACGGATCTTCCGCCGCAAGTCGCTGCAGACCCTGGGACAGCCGCTCCTGGTCGTTCTTGGTCTTGGGCTCGACGGCGATCTCGATCACCGGGTCGGGGAAGGTCATGGTTTCCAGGACGACCGCGTCCCGGTCCGAACAGAGCGTGTCGCCGGTTGTGGTGTTCTTGAGGCCGGCAAGGGCGATGATGTCGCCGGCATATGCCTCATCGATATCCTGGCGATTGTTCGAGTGCATCATCATCATCCGGCCGACACGTTCCTTCCGACCCTTGGTGGAATTCAGCATCAGGTTGCCCTTTTTCAGGGTCCCGGAATAGATGCGGGTGAACGTCAGCGACCCGACGAACGGATCGTTCATGATCTTGAAGGCGAGTGCCGAGAAGGCCATTCTGTCGTCGGCCCGCCGGGCAAGCGTGCGTTCCTCCCGGGCATCGCCGGGGCGGAATCCCAGGTAGTCCTCGACATCCAGAGGACTGGGAAGGAAGTCGATCACCGCGTTGAGGAGCGGCTGCACACCCTTGTTCTTGAATGCTGAGCCGGCCAGGACCGGCACGAAGTCGAGGTTCAGCGTCCCCCGTCGGATCAGGGCGCGCAACGTGGCGAGATCGATCTCTTCGCCTTCGAGGTAGCGCTCCATGACCGCGTCATCCTGTTCGATGGCCGTCTCGATCAACTCCGCGCGCATGCTCTCGGCCCGATCAAGAAGATCGTCCGGAATGTCTCGGAGTTCCCAGGTCGCGCCCAGGTCCTCGCCGGTCCAGACCCAGGCCTTGAGGGTCAGGAGATCGATGATTCCGGCGAATCCGCCCTCGACGCCGATGGGAAGCTGAACCGGCAAAGGCCGGGCACCGGTCCGTTCCCTGATCATCTTGACGCAATTGAAAAAGTCGGCGCCGATCTTGTCCATCTTGTTGACAAAGACGATTCTCGGAACGCGGTACCTGTCCGCCTGACGCCAGACTGTCTCGGTCTGCGGTTCGACTCCGGCATTGGCATCCAGGACGCAGACGGCACCGTCCAGAACCGCGAGCGATCGTTCCACCTCGATGGTGAAATCGACATGGCCTGGCGTGTCGATGATGTTGAGCCGGACCTGTTCGCCATCCGGGTTCTGTCCATCCTCTGTGCGCGCCCAGAAGGTGGTCGTGGCCGCCGACGTGATGGTAATGCCGCGTTCCTGTTCCTGTTCCATCCAGTCCATGGTGGCGGCACCGTCATGGACTTCACCTATGTTGTGCGACTTGCCCGTATAGTAGAGAACCCGCTCTGTGCAGGTGGTCTTGCCGGCATCGATATGCGCCATGATCCCGAAGTTCCGGTAGCACTCCAGCGGAAATGTGCGGGCCATCAGCCGAACTCCCCGGGACTCAGGATCACCAGCGGTAATGGCTGAAGGCGCGATTGGCCTCCGCCATCTTGTGCGTGTCCTCGCGCCGCTTGACCGCAGCGCCGCGCGAATTGACGGCATCGACCAGTTCCGCCGCCAGACGTTCCTGCATGGTGTTCTCTCCCCGCTTGCGTGCGGCCGTGATCAGCCAGCGGATGGCGAGCGCATCACGGCGTTCGGGCCGGACCTCCACCGGAACCTGGTAGGTGGCGCCACCCACGCGCCGGGATCGCACTTCCACAGTCGGCTTGATGTTCTCAAGCGCTTCCCGGAACACTTCCGCCGGCGCCCGCTTCGTGCGCGTCTCGACCCGATCGAGGGCGCCGTAGACGATGCGCTCGGCGACGGATTTCTTGCCGTCCTGCATGAGGTTGTTCATGAACTTGGTGAGGACCCGATCACCGTATTTGGCGTCGGGGAGAATCTCCCGTTTTTCTGCGCGGTGCCGACGGGACATGGTTCCCTCTCTCTCTTGCGGCTGGCGTCGCGGGACTGCCGGATGCGGCGGGAGCTGCTGTCAGTGCCGATTACTTCGGCTTCTTGGCGCCGTACTTGGAGCGCCGCTGTCGCCGATCCTTGACCCCCTGGGTGTCATGGACCCCACGGAGAATGTGGTATCGGACCCCCGGCAGGTCCTTGACCCGACCTCCCCGAACCAGAACCACCGAGTGTTCTTGCAGATTGTGGCCCTCACCGGGAATATACGAGATCACCTCATAGCCAGTGGTCAGCCGGACTTTCGCGACTTTCCGCATCGCCGAATTCGGTTTCTTGGGCGTGGTTGTATAGACCCGCGTGCAGACGCCCCGGCGTTGCGGACAGGAATTCAGATGCATCGACTTCAGGCGCTTGACAGGCGACCGGCGCGGTTTGCGAATGAGTTGCTGGATCGTCGGCATGATGTCGCCCCGGAAGTTGTGCTGTCGCAGTCTATCGTTCTGCAGACCCGTCGGCCGGCCCGTTCCCGCCAGCCATTTCGATTTCCCATCCGACAGCCAATGCAACCGCCCGGCCCGGACCGTCCCGCAGGACCCGGCGACACTCTTCAGAGGATCAGGGAAGGGCCCCGATCTTGCCCGCCAGAAATAGACAATCGCCCGTCCGCCGGAAGCCCCAACGTCCAGGCTGCGGGCCATATAGGGCTGCCGAATCAGCTTGTCAACGCGATTCGCTGGCGTCAACACGGCCAACCCGCGGGCATGGATCTTGGGCGATACCTGTTCCTTAGCGAGCCGTCTGACGGGACGGGAGTGACCCGACAGCCGCGATCGGCAGATCAACCAGAATGGTCATTCCTTTGGTCGCTTCGACGGTAGCACACTGGTTTGAGACAAGAGTCCATTTGAACAGTTTCTTGCCACAGACGTGATTGGCCGTTCTCAATGGCTCAACGGCATTGATGAACGGAGCGCTCAAGAAGCGATTCTCCAGATTGAAGCCAACGGTTATCGGCTCGTCATCGGCATGGTCACGAAACGCCCTGTCCCACTGACGTCATCGGTCTTCCATCGAGCGTCGACGGCAACCATGTCGCGATTTCCGGAAACAAGGTGATGAGAACAATGCCGATCAGGAGCATGAAAAAGAATGGCAAGGCAGCTCCGGCGACTCGAAAGATGCTCTGACCCGTGAGCCCCTGGATCACGAACAGGTTGAAGCCCAGCGGCGGCGTGATTTGTGCAGTCTCGACAACGAGAATTATGAAAATACCGAACCAGAGCAGGTCAAACCCAGCCTGACTCACGAGGGGCAAAACGACGGTGGCCGTCAGAACAATCATCGAGATGCCCTCGATGAAGCAACCGAGCATGACATACATGATGCAAAGCACCGCCAGAAGTGCGTATGGGTGCAACTGCATCTCTGCTACCCAACTCGCCAGCGCAGCCGGAATTCCGGCATATGCCAGCGACGTTGTCAGAAATGCCGCACCGGATAAAATCAGGAAGATCATGCAGGAAAGGCGGGTCGCTGCCAGCAAGCTCTCTCGGAACATCGGCCATGACAGCGATCTCGTGAATGCAGACAGGACGAGTGCACCAATGACGCCTCCTGCTGCTGCTTCTGTCGCCGTCGCAAGTCCCGAATAGATCGATCCGATGACCGCAAGGATCAGGGCCACAACCGGTATGAGGCCACGCGAGCGGAGCAGGCGCTCTTTCATGGAGAGCAGCTCGGTGAGTTCAGGTGCTACACCCTTCCGGATCATGGCTGAAACCATGATGTAAGCCATGAACATACTGATCATCATCATGCCGGGAAGGACCCCGGCGAGAAACAGTCGCACGATGGAGACATCGGCAGATATGCCGTAAACAATGATGATGATTGACGGAGGAATCAAAAGGCCGAGCGTACCAGAGCCCGCCAAGCTCCCGATCGAGATCTTTCGATCATATCCTCGAGACAGGAGATTGGGCAGCGACATACGGCCGATCGTGGCCGTTGTGGCAGCTGACGAACCACAGACAGCTGCAAAAATGCCGCAACCGACAACATTGACGTGAAGCAGCCGGCCCGGCAGCCAACCGAGCCATGGCGATAGGCCGTGAAACAGGATTTCGGACAGTCTTGATCGAAACAGTATCTCGCCCATCCAGATGAACAACGGCAATGCGGCCAGCGTCCACGAGGCGTTGGTTTGCCAGATCGACGTCGCCATCGCCTTTTCGACCGGCACACTGCTGAAGAACGTCAATCCAACCCAGCCGACACCGAGCAAGGACAGCGCAATCCACAACCCGGAACCAAGAAAAAGGAACATCGTGAACAACAGGATGAGCGCGACCTGTGCGGTTTCCGGCGACATCAGTTCGTCTCCGACGAAACCGGCTCAGCCGTTCCGGCAAGTGTTACGCCGATTTTCTTGTGTTCCCGGCTCGTTTCCTCGGCAGCTGTCACATAGGAGGGGTCGCCGCCCCAGGCCGCGACAACGATGTCATCCAGAATTGCGACCGTCAGGACGCACGATCCCACGCCGATCGAGATTTGCGGTATCCAGATCGGGATGACGATCAGGCCTTGCGAGAGATCGCCGAAACGGTACGAATCCCACGCCATGTCGAGCGCCGAAAAGGACAGGAATCCGACGAAGAACAGAGCCATGGCAAGCACGACCAACTCCACCATGGTCCTTTTCCGCCCCAGGAACTGCTGGATCAGCAGTATAACGCGGACTTGGCCATTCTGCCTGTACGTGTGTGCGAGCGGCAGAAAGCCAGCCGCGACGACGCTCCAGGCGGTTAGGTCGTCGGCCCCTTTGACCTGAACGCCAAGTTCACGGCCTACGACCTGGGCCGAGATGAGCAATCCTATTCCGACGATGGAAACCGCCCCGGCATAGGCCGTCCAGAGGTAAATCGTATCGAGCGCCCTTCGAACCGCCGTAGCCGTGGCTGCCTTCATTCGAAAACCCATCTATTTCAGGGCGTTATAAGCGTCAAGGAATGCCTGGCCGGCATCGCCTGCCTTTGCCTTCCATTCTCCTACCATGGTTTCGCCGATCTCTTTCAATTCGGCAAGAAGGTCCGGATTCGGACGTTCGACGGTCATACCGTTCGCCGCGAGATTCCGTGTGAGGCCCTCCTGTACGGCATTGCTCATGACCCATCCACGGGCCTCCGCCTTTGCCGCTGCGGCGAGTACGGCCTTCTGGGTATTCGAATCAAGCGCCTCGAACGCGGCCTTGTTCACGATCACCATATTCTTGTTGTTCATTGCGTTGACATCGTAATAGTGGGACGCAAAATCCCATGCCTTCGTGTCATTGCCGGTTGCAGCTGACGTGATCATGGCCGAGACCACCCCCGTTGCGAACGCCTGCGGTACTTCGGCCGATTGCACGGTGGTCGGGATTGCCCCCATCAACTCCGCGAACCGTGCAGTGAGGGCATTGTATGCCCGAAACTTCACGCCCTTGTAGTCCTTCGTCGAGCTTATCGGTTTTTGTGCGTACAAACCCTGCCCTGGCCAGGGAACCGCGTATAGCGGCATCAGCCCCTGTTCGTCGAGGCGTACCGCAATGAACGGGAGCGTGAGTTCGTAAACCTGCCAGGCTGTCATATGTCCCTGCGACAGGAAAGGGATACAATCGACCTCAAAGAACGGGTTTTCAGCTCCATAGGCAGAGAGAAGTATTTCGCCAACCTGCACCTGTCCCGTCTGAATGCCACGTTTGATTTCCGGCATCTTGAGCAATGACGCGTTCGTATGAAGGGTGATTGTCAGAACTCCGCCGGACAAGTTCTCCACATCCCTTGCGAACATCGCAATGTTCCGGGTGTGAAAATTATTGTCCTGATATGCCGATGCGAAGTTCCAGTTCGTCTGCGAGAACGCCACGTTACAAACCGCAACGACGGTAGCGGCAACAATCGCCGAAAGAATTCGCATTTTGTCCTCCCGATTCCGAATGGCGAGCCTGCGTAAGGCTCGAGGCCATTTCTTCCCGATTCATGATCGCCTGAAGCCTGCCTTTGGCACAAGATGTTCGGCAGGCATCTGCGACGGTATTGGCACATTCTGTTACACACTGATGTTACGCTGTCGCGCAGCAGATTTCGCCATTCAATTGACAGAAACCGTACATTGCCAAATGTGCTCCATCCCGGAGTGTCCCCATGTCTTGTCATGTGATCCAATTGAACGTTCGTTGAATCGAAGGATGGAATTTCGTGTTGGGGAGGAGATGACATCTCACCATGACGAAATCAGAACCCTCGGGAATCTTCCGAAGTGCCCCCGGATGCAGCCGAGTGGTAAGGCCGCTGCGGCGGACGCTGCAAAGGCCAGGACAACCGAAGGATGACAAGGACCGGCAAGGCAAGGGAGGCAAGTGACGCCACGGTCGAGACGATGGTTTCCGAAGGTCGCCCGGCGGGCGGTCCGGACGGCATTCACCGCTGTTCCCGGCGGAGTGCCGAGAACCATGAGTTACGTCCCGTTGTCGACGCCACGTTCCGGGCCGAGGCGGCCAGGGTGACGCGTGCCTTGGGTGACCCCCAAACGGCGGCCGGAACGTTGCACCGATGCCCGAGGGCCTTATGTCGGCCCCGGCGCGAATCGGGCGCGACGGCGTCGGCGCTGAACCCTCACGCAACGGGCCCAATCGAATTCGACATCCCAGGTCTGAAAGCCAGAAATATCCGGGAGAACGATGCCGCCTGAACAGTTCGCACTTCACCACCGTTTGGCGGGCGCAGGTGGAATTTTTGGAAGTGCGCTCGATGGCGGCGCACGATTCCGAGCCAAGATGAACCCAACGGTTCGACACAGCCCGGGACAATGCGCGTACACACCGTCGGGGAAACCCCAAAACGTCAACACGTTGATGTACCTGCTCCGAATGATCGAGCCATTGTCCCGAATACGAGAGGCCGGACAGGTGCACGTATTGCAGTGAACTTGATTCCCGGGCGTCCGGACTCGACGTCATCGCGGCAAGACGAGTGTTGTCGATTACCGTCGATACAGAGAATGGAATCCGTTTGTGTCGACGGGTCGAGACCGGCCGCCAGCCCTTGGATTCATCGCAGTCGGTGCGCACTCCGCACCGGGTTGGCTGGCCGGGGTGACAAGACGACGCACCCCGGCCGAGATTGTTCCTCAGAGCGGAACCGACTTGCTGTCGCCAACCAGAGGATCGAACGTCGATTCTGTGCCGAGGATTTTGTCGAAGGCCGTTCCGATGACGTCATCGTCGGGTCCAAATACCGACTCCGGCGACATCAGCTGAGCCGCAGCCTCTTCCTCGGCGGCACGGCGTTCCTCGATGACAACCCGGTCCCGGTCGGCCGCAACGCGCTGGATCTGCTGCGCCGCCCGGCCAGTCCCGGCCGGGATCAGCCGCCCGACGATGACATTCTCCTTGAGGCCGATCAGTTTGTCTCGCTTGCCTCGAACCGACGCCTCGGTCAGGACCCGGGTGGTCTCCTGGAAGGACGCCGCGGAGACAAAGGACCGGGTCTGTAGGGAGGCCTTGGTAATCCCGAGGAGCACCGGACCCCCGGTTGCCGGTTCCCTTCCGTCTCGAATCGCGCGGGCGTTGATTTCCTCGAATTCCGCCCTGTCGACCTGTTCCCCCTTGAGCAGCGTCGTTCCGCCTGAATCCTGGACCTCCCATTTCTGCAGCATCTGGCGAACGATCACCTCGATGTGCTTGTCGTTAATCTTGACGCCCTGCAGCCGGTAGACATCCTGGACTTCGTTGATCAGGTATTCCGCCAGCGCCTCGACGCCAAGAATCTGCAGGATGTCATGCGGTGCCGGATTCCCCTCGATGATGTAGTCGCCCTTCCGGACAAAGTCGCCATGCTGGACCGGAATGTGCTTTCCCTTGGGAACCAGGTAGACGGACTTCTCCTGAGTCTCGTCACCCGAATCGATGGTGATTCGCTTCTTGTTCTTGTAGTCGCGGCCGAATTCGACAGTGCCATCGGTTGCGGCAATGATCGCATGATCCTTCGGGCGACGGGCCTCGAACAACTCGGCGACGCGGGGCAGGCCACCGGTAATGTCCTTGGTCCGCGCACCTTCCCGCGGGATCCGGGCCAGAACATCGCCGGCCAGCACCTCCTGACCATCCTCCACGGAGAGAATGGCCCCCACCGACATCGCCCGGGTCTCCGGTGCGCCGGAAGCGAGCAGGACCGGTTCACCGGTTTCCGGATTGACGACTTCGATCGCAGGCTTGAGATCCTCCCGCTTTGCACCGACACGCCAGTCCGTGACGATCTTCTGGGTCATGCCGGTCGCTTCGTCGGTTTCGTCACGAACCGAGACTCCGGTGATCAGATCGACGAACTTCACGACCCCGGACTTCTCGACGATGATCGGCAGCGTATAGGGGTCCCATTCGACCAGCCGCGTTCCGCGTTCGACAGCCTGGCCGTCGCGGACGAGCAGTTTGGATCCGTAGGTCAGCCGGTGTCGCGACCGTTCGACTCCGTTCTCGTCGGTAATCGTCAGTTCCATGCTCCGGCCCATCACGATCTGCTGGTGATCGCGGCTTTCGAGAATGTTCTCGTTGCTGAACGCAACCTGGCCGGACTGGCTGGCCTCGACGAAGGACTGTTCGGCTGTCTCCGCGATCCCACCGATGTGGAATGTCCGCATCGTCAACTGGGTACCCGGCTCGCCGATCGACTGGGCCGCGATGATTCCCACCGCTTCGCCGGGATTGACGATGGTGCCCCGGGCCAGGTCGCGGCCATAGCACATGGCGCAAATGCCGTCCTCCGCCTCGCAGGTCAGCGGTGACCGGATCTGCACCGAGGCCACGCCGACCTCCTCGATCCTGTCCGCCTTGCGTTCGTCCACCAGCTCGTTCTGGCGGCAGATCGTATCGCCGGAGACAGGATGCTTCACTTTCTCGGCAACTACCCGGCCCAGGATCCGTTCCGAAAGCGGCGACACGATCTGGCCGTCGCTGACTGCAACTTTCGCCGTGATACCATTGACCGTTCCGCAATCGTGTTCCCGGACGATGCAGTCCTGGGCAACGTCGACAAGGCGACGGGTCAAATACCCCGAATTCGCGGTCTTCAGGGCGGTGTCGGCCAGGCCTTTTCGGGCGCCATGCGTGGAGTTGAAATACTCCAGCACTGTCAAACCCTCTTTGAAGTTCGAGATGATGGGCGTCTCGATGATTTCGCCGCTGGGCTTGGCCATCAGCCCCCGCATCCCGCCAAGCTGCTTCATCTGCGCCGGGGATCCGCGGGCACCGGAATGGGCCATCATGTATACGGAATTCGGTTCGCCCTCAGCACCGCCGACATCCTTCTGCAGGGACGAGATCTCGTCCATCATCGCATCGGCGACCGAATCCGAACACTTCGACCAGGCATCGACCACCTTGTTGTACTTCTCGCCTTGGGTGATCAGCCCGTCCATGTACTGCTGTTCGAATTCCTTGACCTGGTCGCGGGTCTCGGAAACGATGCTCCATTTCGACTCCGGGATCACCATGTCGTCCTTGCCGAAAGAAATGCCGGCGCGGAAGGCCTCACGGAACCCGAGGGTCATGATCTGGTCGCAGAAGATCACCGACTCCTTCTGGCCGCAGTAGCGGTAGACGACGTCGATCACCTCGCCGACCTCCTTCTTTCGAAGAAGCCGGTTGACGACGTCGAAGGGCGTCTTGTGATTCAACGGCAGGATCGACCCGAGAAGCACCCGGCCGGGTGTCGTCTCGAACCGCTTCCAGCAGGAAGCGCCGAACTCGTCCACTTGTTCCATTCGGCAGGTGATCTTCGCGTGCAGATGCAGCACCTGCCGATCATGGGCATCAAGTGCGTGCCGGACCTCGTCGGGCGACGAGAACATCATCCCTTCACCTGGCATGCCGGCCCGCTCCATCGAAATGTAGTAGAGTCCCAGGATCATGTCCTGCGAGGGAACGATGATCGGCTTGCCATTGGCGGGTGACAGGACGTTGTTGGTCGACATCATCAGAACCCGCGCCTCGAGCTGGGCCTCCAGGCTGAGCGGCACGTGAACGGCCATCTGGTCACCGTCAAAGTCGGCGTTGAAGGCCGAACAGACCAGCGGATGGAGCTGGATCGCCTTGCCCTCGATCAGGACCGGCTCGAAGGCCTGAATCCCGAGCCGGTGCAGCGTGGGCGCCCGATTGAGCAGTACCGGGTGTTCGCGGATCACCTCGTCAAGGATGTCCCAGACTTCGCGCCGTTCGGTCTCGACATATTTTTTTGCATGCTTGACGGTGGAGGTGGTCCCCTTCGCGTCAAGGCGGGCGTAGATGAAGGGCTTGAAGAGCTCGAGGGCCATCTTCTTCGGCAGACCGCATTGGTGAAGCTTCAGTTCGGGCCCGGTAACGATCACTGACCGCCCGGAGAAATCCACCCGCTTGCCGAGCAGGTTCTGCCGGAATCGACCCTGCTTGCCCTTGAGCATGTCGGCCAGCGACTTCAGTGGCCGCTTGTTGGTTCCGGTGATGACCCGTCCCCGACGACCATTGTCAAAGAGCGCGTCGACAGACTCCTGCAGCATGCGCTTCTCATTGCGGATGATGATGTCAGGCGCCCGCAGTTCGATCAGCCGTTTGAGCCGGTTGTTCCGATTGATCACCCTGCGGTAGAGATCATTGAGGTCAGAGGTCGCGAAGCGGCCGCCATCGAGCGGCACCAGCGGCCGGAGCTCCGGCGGGATCACCGGCAGCACCGTCAGGACCATCCATTCCGGGCGGTTGCCCGATTCGATGAAGCTCTCGATGACCTTCAGGCGCTTGATGATCTTTTTCGTCCGCAATTCACCCGTGGCGTCTGCAAGGTCGGCCCGGAGTTCGGCAGCTTCCGTTTCGAGATTGATGTTGACCAGCATTTCCCGGATCGCTTCGGCGCCAATGTTCGCATTGAAAGCGTCTGCGCCCCAATCGTCCTGGGCCTGCAAGAACTGGTCCTCGGTCAGCAGCTGCCGATGCCTCAGATCCGTCAACCCGGGATCGATGACCACATATTGCTCGAAATAGAGGATCCGTTCGAGATCCCGAAGGGTCATGTCCAGCATCAGCCCGATGCGTGACGGCAGCGACTTGAGAAACCAGATATGGGCCACTGGCGCGGCCAGCTCGACATGCCCCATCCGTTCCCGGCGCGCCTTCTGCTTGATGACCTCGACAC
Source organism: Paracoccaceae bacterium (assembly GCA_028874915.1). Lineage (GTDB taxonomy): Bacteria > Pseudomonadota > Alphaproteobacteria > Rhodobacterales > Rhodobacteraceae > JAPPHA01. The sequence goes on along the minus strand of JAPPHA010000090.1, from coordinate 8,605 downwards.
CGCATTTCTCACAGGTGACGCCCTGGTACTTCATGCGCTTGTACTTGCCGCAAAGGCATTCGTAGTCCTTGGTCGGACCGAATATCCGGGCGCAGAACAAACCGTCGCGCTCCGGTTTGAACGTCCGGTAGTTGATTGTCTCCGGCTTCTTGATTTCACCGTAGGACCAACTGAAGATTCGTTCCGGCGATGCCAGTGAAATCCGGATCTCGTCAAACTGCCGGACCGGTTGCTGCGTGGTGAACGGATTGGTGGTGATTTCCTGGTTCATGTCCTGCTCCCTGCCCCCGGCACTGTTGGCGCGAAGGCGTGTGCGAATGCCTGTCGGGTTCGGCGCCCGTTGCGGGTTCGTTTTTCCTCGTCGGTCCGGCCGTTTGTTCGTCCGGACCCCGCTATCGTTTCTTGCCGCCTGTCAATCCGGTTCATTCCGTCTGCGGCTCCAGCAACTCGACATTCAGCCCGAGTGAACGGATTTCCTTGACGAGAACCTTGAATGACTCCGGTACGCCGGCGCTGAAGTCGTCCTCGCCCTTGACGATGGAATCGTACACTTTGGTCCGGCCAATGACGTCATCGGACTTGACGGTCAGCATTTCCTGAAGCGTGTAGGCGGCGCCATAGGCTTCAAGCGCCCAGACTTCCATCTCGCCAAATCGCTGGCCGCCAAACTGGGCCTTTCCGCCCAGTGGCTGCTGCGTGACCAGCGAATAGGGTCCGGTCGATCGGGCGTGGATCTTGTCGTCCACCAGATGGTGCAGCTTCAGAAGGTATTTCATGCCGACCGTGACCGGCCTGGCAAAAACCTCGCCGGTGCGGCCGTCGTAAAGCGTCGACTGGCCCGAACTGTCGAAGCCCGCCCGACGCAGTGCGTCGTTCACGTCACCCTCCTTTGCACCATCGAACACGGGCGTCGCCAGCGGAACTCCGGACCGGACGTTCCGGGCGGCTTCGACCAGCGCGTCATCGTCGAGGTCCGTGATTTCTTCGTCAAAGGTCTGATCGCCGTAGGCCATGCGCATGCTGCCACGCACAGGGTCGACGCTGCCATCGCGCTCATAGGCCTTCAGAGCCTCGTCAACGGCACGACCCAGTCCGTGCGACGCCCAGCCCATGTGGGTCTCGAGAATCTGGCCGACGTTCATCCGGCTCGGCACTCCGAGGGGATTCAGCACCACATCGACGGACGTCCCGTCCTCAAGGAAAGGCATGTCCTCTTCCGGCACCACCTTGGAGATGACGCCCTTGTTGCCATGCCGCCCGGCCACCTTGTCACCGGGCTGAAGCTTGCGCTTGACGGCGACAAAGACCTTGACCAGCTTCATCACGGCCGGCGGCAGGTCATCTCCCTTTCGCACCTTCTCGACCTTGTCCTGGAACCGGGCCTCCAGAGCCGACTTCTGCGCCTGGAACTGCCGGTTCAGTGCCTCGACAAGGGACGCATCCTGTTCATCCCCGAGGGCGAGTTGCCAGTACTGGCCATAGCTCAGGGACTGCAGCAGCCGGTCGTCGATGCGCGTCCCGGGCTTGACACCTTTCGGCCCCTTGACCGCGACCTTGCCTTCGATGATGCCGCGCAACCGGGCATAGATGTTGCGTTCGAGAATGGCGAGTTCGTCGTCCCGGTCACGGGACAGCCGCTCGATCTCCTCCCGTTCGATCTGAAGCGCCCGCTCGTCCTTGTCGACACCATGGCGATTGAACACCCGCACCTCGACAACCGTACCGAAGTCGCCCGGCGGCAACCTCAGTGACGTGTCCCGAACGTCGGACGCCTTCTCCCCGAAAATCGCCCGGAGGAGTTTTTCCTCGGGCGTCATCGGGCTCTCGCCCTTGGGCGTGATCTTGCCGACGAGAATGTCGCCGGGTCCGACCTCGGCTCCGATGTAGACGATTCCCGCTTCGTCGAGATTGCGCAGGGCCTCCTCACCGACATTGGGAATGTCCCGCGTGATTTCCTCCGGTCCCTGCTTGGTGTCGCGGGCCGAGATCTCGAATTCCTGGATGTGAACCGACGTGAACACATCGTCACGCACGATGCGCTCGGAGATAAGGATGGAGTCCTCGTAGTTGTAGCCGTTCCACGGCATGAATGCGACCAGAACGTTCTTGCCGAGCGCCAGTTCGCCGAGATCGGTGGAAGGTCCGTCGGCAATCACCTCGCCCCGCGCCACCCGGTCGCCGACCTTGACCAGCGGACGCTGGTTGATGCAGGTGTTCTGATTCGACCGCTGGAACTTCCTCAACCGGTAGATGTCGACACCGGGATCTCCGGGTTCGAGCGCCTCGGTCACCCGGATGACGATCCGCATGGCATCGACCTGGTCGATGACACCGGACCGGAGAGCGGTGATGGCGGCGCCGGAGTCGCGCGCGACCACATGCTCGATTCCAGTGCCGACGAACGGCGCCTCGGCCCGGAGCAGCGGGACCGCCTGCCGTTGCATGTTGGACCCCATCAGCGCCCGGTTGGCATCGTCGTTTTCGAGGAAGGGAATCAGTGACGCTGCGACCGAAACCAGCTGCTTGGGCGAAACATCGATGAAATCGATGTTCTCGGCGGCGTTGAGCATGAACTCACCGCCCTTGCGGGTGGACGCAAACTCGTTGATGAACCGACCCGCTTCGTCCAACTGGGCATTGGCCTGGGCAACCGTATACCGCATTTCCTCGGTCGCCGACATGTATTGCACATCGTCGGTCACCTGACCGCTCCGGACTCGCCGGTAGGGCGTCTCGATGAAGCCGTACTTGTTGACCCGTGCATAGGACGCGAGCGAGTTGATCAGCCCGATGTTGGGACCTTCGGGCGTTTCGATCGGGCAAATCCGGCCGTAATGCGTGGGATGGACGTCACGGACCTCGAAGCCGGCCCGCTCGCGGGTCAGGCCTCCGGGACCAAGCGCCGACAGCCGGCGCTTGTGGGTCACCTCGGAAAGCGGGTTCGTCTGGTCCATGAACTGCGACAGTTGCGAGGATCCGAAGAATTCCCGCACCGCGGAGGCCGCGGGCTTCGAATTGATCAGGTCCTGCGGCATGACCGTATCGATGTCGACCGAACTCATCCGTTCCCGGATCGCCCGCTCCATCCGGAGGAGGCCGAGCCGGTAGGCGTTCTCCATCAGTTCGCCCACAGAGCGGACCCGACGGTTGCCGAGGTGATCAATGTCGTCGAATTCGCCAATGCCGTCCCGCAAGTCGACGAGCGCCTTGATGACGCCCACGATATCCTCGCTCCGCAACGTCCGGATGGAATCCTCGGAATCGAGATTGAGGCGAAGGTTGATCTTCACCCGGCCGACCGCCGAGAGATCATAGCGTTCGGGATCGAAGAACAACCCCTCGAAGAGGGCCAGGGCGGCCTCCGGTGTCGGCGGTTCGCCCGGCCGCATGACCCTGTAGATGTCCATGAGCGCCGAATCCCGGCCGTGGTTCTTGTCCACCGCCATGGTGTTCCGGATGTAAGGCCCGATGTTGATATGATCGATGTCGAGGGTCGGAATGTCGTGAACCCCGTTGTCCATCAGTGTCTTGAGGGTTCCGCCTGCCGGTTCGCCGGCGTTGTCGAGTTCAAGCGTCAATTCGTCCCCGGCCTCGACCCAGATTTCACCGGTCTCTTCGTCGAAGATATCCTTCGCCGAATACCGGCCGACGATGGCATCGAAGGGATAGAGGACTTCCTTGACGGACCCGTCGGCGATCAGCCGCTTCACGGTGAGCGGCGTGACCTTGCGGCCGGCCTTCGCAACCACTTCACCCGTGTCGGCATCGACATAGTCAAAGGCCGGCTTGGTTCCGCGGATCCGTTCGGGGTAGAACGGCGTCGCCCAGGCGTTCTTGTCCTCAATGTAGCGGAAATTGACCGTCTCGTAATACGCGTCGCAGATTCCTTCCTGGTCCAGGCCCAGAGCGTAGAGCAGTGTGGTCACCGGCAGTTTCCGCTTGCGGTCGATGCGGGCGTAAACCAGGTCCTTGGCATCGAATTCGAAGTCCAGCCAGGATCCCCTGTATGGAATGATCCGGGAGGCGAATAGCAGTTTGCCCGACGCGTGCGACTTGCCCTTGTCGTGATCGAAGAAGACACCGGGAGACCGGTGCATCTGGGAAACCACGACCCGTTCGGTCCCATTGACCACAAAGGTCCCGTTCCGGGTCATCAACGGGATCTCTCCCATGTAGACATCCTGTTCCTTGATGTCCTTGACCGATTTGGTCTCCTTGTCCTCGTCCACGTCGAAGACGATCAGCCGCAGGGTGACCTTCAGCGGCGCCGAATAGGTCATGTCCCGCTGCTGACACTCCTCGACGTCGTACTTGGGCGCTTCCAGCTCGTAGCCGGCAAACTCGAGGATGGAGTTTTCGTTGAAGTCCCGGATCGGGAAAACCGACTGGAACACGCCCTGGATACCCAATCCGTCGGCCGGTTCCGACCCGTTACCGGAGTTCAGGAACAGGTCATAGCTGCTCTTCTGGACTTCGATGAGGTTCGGCATTTCCAGAACTTCGCGGATCTTGCCGTAGTAACGGCGGATTCGCTTCTGGCCAGTCAGCGCATGCGCCCTCCTGGCAGTCCCGTTTCCCGCTGATTCTTCACGGCGAAACGCCTCCTCGCCGTGAACAGCGCGCGCACTCCGCCCCGGACCCCCGGCCCCGTTGGTGGTTGTGGTCTCAGTCATCTGCCTAATTGCCTTGCAACAGGATCACCAATCCGAGCCGCTGGGAATCGGCTCGGATCGGCCGCCACGACGCGCTGGATTCCATTCCCGCGAGACATCCCATGTCCCGCTCCCGAATCGGATTCGCGTCTGCGGGGCGCTTCTTCCGAACGCCCCGTATGTAGACCGGAACCGGTTGCCGGAAAGCGGCCCGGTTCCGACCGATTGCTGTCTTCGGCGGGCTCGCGCCCACCTGCGATCACGTCAGGTCGACCTCGGCACCGGCGGCCTCCAGCTTGGCCTTGACCTCCTCGGCCTCGGCCTTGGTCACGCCTTCCTTGACCGTCTTGCCTCCGGCTTCAACCAGTTCCTTCGCCTCCTTGAGGCCGAGTCCGGTGATCGCGCGGACTTCCTTGATAACGTTGATCTTCTTGTCGCCGAAGGACTTCAGGACAACATCGAAGGAGTCCTTCTCCTCCACAGCCTCCTCGGTGCCACCGCCGCCTGCACTCGGGGCGATCACCGCTCCCGCAGCCGGTTCGATACCATACTCGTCCTTCAGGATTGTCTTCAGCTCCTGAGCCTCGAGCAGTGTCAGTCCGACAATGTCCTCAGCCAGTTTTTTCAGGTCTGCCATGTCTTTGTTCCGTTATGGGGTTTCAGGATTCAGTTTCGGTTTCTGATTCAGATCATGTGTTCCGGCATCGAACGCCGTGGCGCCCCGCCCGTTCAGGCCGCTTCCCGCATGTCTTCCACCGTCGACAGCACGCCCGCGATATTCGCGGCCGGTGCACCGATCGCCGCAGCGAGGCCGGATGCCGGTGCGGCAATGCAATTGACGATGGATGCGATCAACTCCTCGCGGGACGGCAGTGCGGCCACGGCCTTCACCCCGGCTGGATCGAGTGTCGATCCGGCCATGGATCCACCGAGGACAACGAGCTTGCCGTTGTCCCGGGCAAAGGCGTCTGTGACCTTTGCCGCAGTCACCGGATCCCGCGAATAGGCAAAGACGATCATTCCGTTCAGCAGGCCGGAGATTCCTTCGCAGGGCGTTCCCACGAGGGCGATCTTCGCCAGCCGGTTCTTGGCGACCCGCACCACCGCACCGGATGCGCGCATCCGGCCCCGATAGTCCTGCATTTCGGCAACCGTCAGCCCCTGGTAATGGGAAACGACGACCACGCCAGAGTCCGTAAAGATCTGGCCAAGTTCCTCGACCACCTGTTCTTTCTGGGCTCTATCCACAAGTCTTGCTCCAGTTGACGGGAGAGGAGATCTCCCGTTCCGGGTTCGCCGGTAGGTCGGGATACGCCCGGCCGGACCGGCATCTTTTCGTCCTCGGATACGGGTTCCGTCCACAACCGCCCTGGGGCCGAAACCCCCGGTCAATTCGAATGTTTCCCGTCTCAGGCAGGCCATTAAGCCGCTTCGGGCTCCCGCCGTCTCGGACAGTTTCGGGCGAAGGGAATCCTCCGCCCCCGCCGGCCGGAACCCGTCGGGTCCGGCCGAACGCTTCAGTACCCGGCCGCGTCGGCGACATCGACCGCGATGCCGGGTCCCATCGTTGAACTCAGGGCGATCCGTTGCAGATAGGCGCCTTTGGCGGCCTGCGGTTTCGCCCTGTTGACCGCCGACACGAAAGCCCTGACGTTTTCCACCAACTTGGTGTCGTCGAAGGACGCCTTTCCGATCCCGGCATGGATGACACCGGCCCGTTCGACCCTGAACTGCACCTGCCCGCCCTTGGCCGCCTGGACAGCCGCCGCCACATCCATCGTCACCGTGCCGACCTTCGGGTTGGGCATCAGGTTCCGCGGGCCGAGGATTCGTCCGATGCGGCCGATTACCGGCATCATGTCCGGTGTCGCTATGCAGCGGTCGAATGCGATGTCGCCACCCTGGACCGTCGCCACCAGGTCTTCCGCCCCAACGATGTCCGCCCCGGCGGCCGTCGCTTCCTCGGCCTTCTCGCCGCGGGCAAAGACTGCAACGCGGATCGTCTTGCCGGTCCCGTTCGGGAGGCTGACCACGCCGCGGACCATCTGGTCGGCGTGGCGCGGATCGACTCCGAGATTCATCGCGATCTCGATGGTCTCGTCGAACCGGGCCGTCGCGGCCTTGCGGACCCGGGCGACGGCCTCCGCAACCGGAACCGGGCCCAGTCCTTCAAGGGTTTCCCGCGCCTTGCGGATTCTCTTTCCAGATTTTGCCATTTTCCTGTTCCCGTAGTTCCCGCAACAGTCGCCGCAATTGCGTCCCGGCCTATCCCTTGACCTCGATACCCATTGAACGCGCCGAACCCAGAACGATTTTCATGGCGGCGTCGACATCATAGGCGTTCAGATCTTTCATCTTCGCTTCAGCGATTTCCCGGACCTGCGCCGCGGTGACGTGGCCGACCGTCATCCGTCCCGGCGTCTGTGCAGCCTTCGGGAGCCCGGCGGCCTTCTTGAGAAAATGGGACGCCGGCGGCGTCCGGACTTCAATGGCGAAGGACTTGTCGGCAAAATAGGTGATGATCGTCGGACAGGGGGCTCCCGGTTCCATGTCCTGGGTCCTGGCGTTGAAGGCCTTACAGAATTCCATGATGTTGATGCCGCGTTGGCCGAGCGCCGGTCCGACCGGTGGCGACGGGTTGGCCTGCCCCGCGGGGACCTGCAACTTCACTTTCCCGACAACTTTCTTGGCCATGCTGGCCTCCTCCCTGATCCGGTCCGGTCGCGATTCCCGTTTCGCCAATCCGGTCTCGCCGGGCCCGTTCGCTGTCCGGCCACCGCCGGTTCACGCCTGCCGACGAGACCCGGTCGTCAGGTCGCGTCGAACGGAACCTGCGTCCACATCCGCCACTCAGCCCTGCTTCGAGACCTGGGTGTATTCGAGGTCAACCGGCGTCGCCCGGCCGAAAATCGAAACACTGACCTTGAGACGGGCGTTGTCCTCGTCGACATCCTCGACCATTCCCGAGAACCCTTCGAACGGGCCGTCGATGACACTGACATTCTCACCGATGGCAAAGCTGATGAGAGCCCGCGGCCGTTCGCTCCCCTCGCGCGCACGATGCAGGATCCGGTCAACCTCGACATCGCGAAGCGGCGACGGCTTGCCGAGCTGGCCGAGAAATCCCGTCACCCGGTGCGTATTGTTGACCAAGTGAAAGCCCTTCTCGGACATCTCCATCTTGACCAGCACATATCCGGGCATGAAACGGCGCTCGGTGTTCACTTTCTTGCCCCGGCGAATCTCGATCACTTCCTCGGTCGGAACGCAGACCTCCTCAATCGAATCCTGCATGCCCTCGGCACGCACCGCCTCGCGGATCGACTCGGCAACCCGTTTCTCAAAATTCGACAGAACGCTGACAGAATACCAACGCTTAGCCATATTGCCTGATGCCCCGCCGACTGGCGGCTGCCGAGCCGCCGGGATTCTGATTTTTCAAGGGGTTGCGGTTCCTGTGCGAACGCCAAAACGGGCGGCTTCACCGATTCGATCGGCGCCGCTCTCAATCCTTCGCCTGTTTTCTAGCAGGTCCCCCGGCTGAACTCAAGCGACAAAATCGAGGATGCCTTCCAGTCCCAGCCTGATGATCTGATCCGAAAGAAAGAAAAACAGTGCGGCAATCGATGCCATCAGGAACACCATGACCGTCGTGATGGCCGTTTCCTTGCGCGTCGGCCAGACCACCCGCGACACTTCAGCACGAACCTGCTGCATGAACACGAAGGGATTGATCATCCGTTCACTTCTCCCTGGCTCTGACACCGTCGCCGGCCATGCCTGTCGACATCATCCCTGGCAGGGGCGGAGGGACTCGAACCCCCGACCCTCGGTTTTGGAGACCGATGCTCTACCGACTGAGCTACACCCCTTGGGAATGACCATCGACTAGCAGTCGCCGGCTGTTCTGGCAAGTCTGTGCGGGGGTTTCGGTTCGGGTTTCGGGGTTATTC